>DASYAY010000044.1:0-84513 GCA_036501065.1 Chthoniobacter sp.
CGCCACGGACTCCTCCCTGCGGCCACAGCCGCGAGGCTTCAGCGAATCTCGATGATTAAAAAGCGCCACCTTAGTTGCAGCAATTGGAACCCATCCTCTGGCCCGAATGTGTAACCCATCCTGTGGCGCAGTTCCGGACGAATGCGCTCCCCGAACTTCCGCAGGCTCGCGCTTGCGTCGGTCGTTTCGGGTGGGGAGTTCGCGGTGAAGCGAGTTTGCAAACTTTTTTGAAAATCCCTCTTGCGTAGTTGCGGGACGTCTATTATGCATCCCGTCCCTTTTCGCGCTCTCGTGAGTCTCCACTCATGCTCTCGCGGCTCCGGTTCTCAGCCGGCGGCTTCGACGACGAGTGAAGCTGAACGGAGCCGCTGAAAGGGGAGAAGAAAACGTGGGATTTTTAGGAATATTGCTTGCGCCCCAAGCGAAAACTCCTAGTGTCCGCGCTCCCCGCTCCCGGCGGGTGCTATCAGACCCGCTCCCACGGATTCTGCACGAGGCCCGCCCCGGCGGGTTTTTCAGTCCCTAAATTCCGCGAAAGCGGAGCCGGGGATCGCAGTCGACAAAACATCATTTTTCCAAATGCCAACGATCAACCAGCTCGTCCGCAAAGGGCGCAAAAAAGTGACGGTGAAATCCAAATCACCGGCGCTGACCAACTGCCCGCAACGCCGTGGCGTGTGTGTGCAGGTGATGACCCGTACGCCGAAAAAGCCGAACTCGGCGCTGCGTAAAGTCGCCAAGGTGCGTCTGACGAATGGGCAGGAAGTGATCGCTTACATTCCCGGTGAAGGTCACAACCTGCAGGAACACTCGATCGTGCTCGTCCGCGGTGGCCGGGTGAAAGATCTTCCGGGTGTCCGTTACCACATCGTCCGTGGCACGCTCGACGCGCTGGGAGTGGATGGTCGCCGCCGCAGCCGTTCGAAGTACGGCGCGAAGCGTCCGAAGGCCGGCGCCGAAGCCGCGGCGGATGCCAAGGGCAAGAAGAAGTAACTAAATCTCCGAACACCGAACCCCGATTTAATCCATGTCTCGTCGTCGCCGCGTAATTCACAAGGAAGAGAAGTTGGATGGCCGTTACCACAGCCCGGTGGTGGCCCGTTTGATCAGCACCGTCATGAAGAGCGGCAAGAAGTCGCTGGCGGAGCGTATCGTCTATACGGCGATCGAAGAGACCCGCACCGGCACGGACGCGGTCGATCCGCTCGAAGTGCTCAACAAGGCGCTCGATAACGTCAAGCCCCGCCTCGAAGTGAAGAGCCGCCGCGTTGGTGGCGCCACCTACCAGGTGCCGATGGAAGTGCCGCCCGGCCGGCAGATGGCGCTGGCCATGCGCTGGATCGTTTCGTATGCGCAGGCCCGCAAAAATATTCCGCTCGTGAAGGCGCTGGCTTCGGAGTTGAAGGAAGCCGCCAACGGCCAGGGCAATGCCATCAAGAAGCGCGACGACACCCACAAGATGGCCCAGGCGAACCGCGCCTTTGCCCACTTCCGGTTTTAATTTTCCCCCAGTAACGACGCACCACGCCTAATCCTATGCCTGCCGCCGCTGCTGCTGCTCCCGTATCCACAGGTCCCAACTCGCCGAACCGCCCGTACACTCTCGAGCGGACGCGCAATATTGGTATTGCCGCGCACATTGATGCCGGCAAGACGACGCTCACCGAGCGTATCCTTTTCTACACCGGCATGATCCATAAGATCGGTGAGGTGCATGAGGGCAACACCGTCACCGACTGGATGGAGCAGGAACGCGAGCGCGGGATTACGATTACGTCGGCCGCCACGACCTGCTACTGGCAGCAGCGCAAGGAAGCCGGGGTCTACAAGATTTTCGAGGGCATCAAGCAGCGGGTGAACATCATCGACACTCCCGGCCACGTGGACTTCACGGCGGAAGTGGAGCGCTCGCTCCGCGTGCTCGACGGCGCCATCGCGGTGTTCTGCGGGGTGGCCGGCGTGCAACCCCAGTCCGAAACGGTGTGGCGCCAGGCCACCAAGTATGGCGTTCCGCGGATTGCGTTCGTCAACAAGATGGACCGCACGGGTGCGAATTTTAACAACGCCATCAACGACATGCGCACGAAGCTGCGCGCCAACGCCTGGCCGATCCTCATCCCGATCGGGGCGGAAGATCAGCTCAAGGGGCAGTATGATGTCGTGAACAAAAAGGCCGTCATTTACCTGGACGACGGTTCGATGGGTTCGACTTACAAGATTGAAGAAATCCCGGCGGAGGCGAAGGACCTGGTTGACGCAGCCTACCAGGATCTGGTCGAGCAAATTTCCAACATCGACGACGAAATCGGCGAGTTGATTCTCGAAGAAAAGCCGGTGACGCCTGAGATTCTGAAGGCGGGCATCCGCCGCCAGACGATCGCGAATAAATTCGTGCCGGTCGTCGGTGGATCAGCCTTCAAGAACAAAGGCGTCCAGTATCTCGTCGACGCGGTGGTCGATTACCTTCCGAGCCCACTCGATATTGCTCCGGCGAAGGGTCAGAACCCGGACACGGCGGCTCCGATCGACGTCATCACCGACGACAACGGCACGTTCTGCTCGCTGGCCTTCAAGCTTTGGTCCGACCCGTTCGTCGGCAAGCTCGTCTTCTTCCGGGTGTATTCCGGCACGCTGTCCAAGGGCGATACCGTTTACAATCCGCGCACGAACAAGCGCGAGCGGATCAGTCGTCTGATTCAGATTTCCGCCGACAAGCGCGAAGACATCGAGACCGTTTATTCCGGTGACATCGCCGCCATCGTCGGGATCAAGAACATCACCACCGGTGACACGCTCTGCGACGAAGATCACACGGTGCTGCTCGAGCCGCCGTCATTTCCTGACCCGGTCATCAGCATGGCCGTCGAGCCGAAGACCAAGGTCGACCAGGAGAAGATGGCCACGGCGCTCCAGCGCCTCGCGGAAGAAGATCCGACCTTCCGCGTCTTCACGAACGAAGAAACCGGTCAGACGATCATCGCCGGCATGGGCGAACTGCACCTGGAAATCATTCGGGACCGCATGCTTCGCGAGTTCAAGGTGGAAGCGAACTCCGGCAAGCCGCAGATCGCTTACCGCGAAACCATCACCAAGCCTGCGCACGGCGTCGGTCGGCTCATCAAGCAGTCCGGCGGTCGCGGTCAATACGGCCACGTCGAAGTCGACGTCCGTCCGGCGGAACGCGGCAAGGGCCACACCGTCGAGAACAAGGTCGTCGGCGGCACCATTCCGAAAGATTTCATTCCCGCGGTCAAGAAGGGCATCGACGAAGCGTTGCTCACCGGCGTGTTGGGCGGTTATCCGGTGATTGACTGCGAAGTCGATATCGTCTTTGGCAGCTACCACGAAGTCGACTCGAACGAAATGGCGTTCAAGATGGCGGCGATCTTCGCGGTCAAGGATGCGTTCAAGAACGGCACGCCGATTCTGCTCGAACCGATCATGAAGGTCGAGAACAGCACGCCGGAAGAGTACCAGGGTGATATCCTGGGTGACCTCAGCCGCCGCCGTGGCACGATCAAGGGCATCGAAAGCCGGGCTGGTCTTTCCATCGTCAATGCCGACGTTCCGCTCGCGGAAATGTTCGGTTACGCCACCGCCATCCGGTCGCTTTCGAAGGGCCGCTCCAGTTATTCCATGGAGCCGTCGCACTTCGAACAGGTGCCGGAAAACGTCAAGAACGCCGTTCTCGATCAGAAGGGCAAGTAATTGGGCCAACCCCTCAACAATCACTAACCACCAACTTTACCCATGACCGGACAACGTATTCGCATCCGCCTCAAGGCATTTGATTTCCGCATGCTCGACCAATCGTCGGCGGAAATCGTCGAAACGGCCAAGCGCACCGGCGCGAAGGTCGCGGGACCGATCCCGCTGCCCACGCGCATCGAGAAATTCACCGTGAACCGGTCGCCGCACGTGGACAAAAAGTCCATGGACCAGTTTGAAGTGCGCACGCACAAGCGCTTGCTCGACATCATCGAGCCGACTGCCAAGACCGTCGATGAGCTCAAGAAGCTCAATCTGCCGGCGGGTGTCGACATCACCATCAAGATCTGACCATTTTTCGGACGCCAACGACATGAAGATAGGACTTTTAGGCAAGAAGCTCGGGATGACCCGCGTCTATGACGAAAAAGGCAAGGCTACGCCCGTGACCGTCATCGAAGCCGGTGGCAATACCGTTCTGCAAACCAAGACCACGGAAAAAGACGGCTATGCCGGCGTGCAAGTCGGTTTCGACAAGCAGAAGGAACAGCGCGTGACCCAGCCGCTGCTCGGCCACTTTAAAAAGGCCGGTTCCGAGCCGAAGAAACTCATCAAGGAATTCCGCCTCCCGGACGGCACTGCGCTGGAAGGTGCGCTCGACCTGAGCGTCTCGCAGTTCGCCGTGGGCGATACGGTGGACGTCATCGGCCGCTCGAAGGGCAAGGGCTTCCAAGGCGTCATCAAGAAACACAACATGGATGGCCAGGGAGCATCGCACGGTTCCATGATGCATCGCCGGAACGGCGCCATCGGCAACCGCTCCACGCCAGGCCGCATTTGGAAAAACATGGGCATGCCTGGTCACATGGGTGACGAGCGCGTGACCGTGCAGAACCTCAAGGTCGTGCAGGTCCGTCCGGACGAAGGCGTCATCCTGATCAGCGGCGCGGTGCCCGGCGCGAATGGCAGCTACATCGTCGTCCGCCCGGCAAAGAAAGTTCAACCGGAGGCTGCGAAGTAACAATTTATGGCCGCGAAAGTTCTCACAGTTGAAGCCGCCAAGGCGGCAAAGATCGAAGTGGTCGAGAATGGCAAATACAGCCAGGTCGTCCATGACACCGTCGTCGCCTTGCGGGCCAATCGCCGCAGCGGCACTGCCTCGGTTAAAACGAAGGCAACCGTCAACGGCTCCGGCTCCAAGCCGTGGCGCCAGAAAGGCACCGGTCGCGCTCGAGCCGGTTATAAATCGAGTCCGGTTTGGGTGGGTGGCGGCGTGGTGTTTGGCCCGCATCCGCGGGATTACTCCAAGAAGGTGGCGAAGAGCGTGAAGAAGCTGGCTCTGCGAAAGGTGCTGAGCGAGCGGATCAAGGCGGGGGACGTGTTCATCGTCGATGAATTTTCCGTCAAGGAGCCGAAGACCAAGCAGTTCGTCGCCGCAGTCGGCGCGATCACCGAAGAGCCCAAGACCCTGGTGGTCTCCGCGGCCTTCGACAAAAACACCTACCTCGCGGCGCGTAACGTCCAACCGGCGACACTGATCACCGCCGCCGAGGTCAACACCGAACAACTTCTCAACTTCCGCAAGATCGTCATCACCAATGACGGCCTCGCTCAAATCGCCGACCGCCTGGCCTCCAAATAATGAACGAGCCCTACGACATCATCGATACGGTTCGCCTGACGGAAAAGGCGACGCTCCTCGCGGAGAAGGAAAACAAGTATGTCTTCCGCGTCCGCCCGCACGCGAACAAGACCCAGATCAAACAAGCCATCGAGCGGCTCTTCAAGAAGACCGTCATCGCGGTGAATACCGCGAACTATGCCGGTAAGACGAAGCGCGAACGCACCGCTTCCTTTGGCAAGAAGTCCGATTGGAAAAAAGCCATCGTGACCTTGAAAGCCGGCGACAAGATCGAACTCGCCTAACCAGAGACAGTCATGGCCCTCAAAACTTTCCGCCCTCTCACCCCGACCAACCGCTTCAAGGCGCTGCCGTCGTTTGACGAGATCACCAAGAGCAAGCCCGAGAAATCGCTGCTCGTCACCAAGAAGAAATCCGGCGGTCGTAACAACAACGGCCGGATTACCTGCCGCCACCAGGGTGGTGGGCACAAGCAGAAGTACCGGATTATCGACTTCAAGCGTCGCAAGCGCAACGTCGAAGCCGAGGTCAAGGCGATCGAGTACGATCCGAACCGCACCTGCCGCATCGCCCTGCTCCAGTACACCGACGGCGAGAAGGCTTACATCCTCGCGCCGAATGGCCTGAACGTGGGTGACAAGGTGAACGCCGGTGAGAGCGTCGAACCGAAGGTTGGGAACGCCCTTCCGCTGAGCGCAATTCCGCTGGGCACCTCGGTGCACAATGTCGAACTCGTCGCCGGCCGTGGCGGCCAGATCGCCCGGAGCGCCGGTCAGCAGGTGATTTTGAACAACCGGGAAGGGGACTACGCGCTGGTCAAGCTGCCCTCCGGTGAAATCCGCAAGATTCACGTCCGTTGTTACGCGACGATTGGCCAGGTGGGCAACTCGGAGCACATGAACATTTCCTCGGGCAAGGCCGGCCGCAGCCGCTGGATGGGCATCCGCCCCACCGTGCGCGGCATGGTCATGAACCCAGTCGATCACCCGATGGGTGGCGGCCAGGGCAAGTCCAAGGGCGGTGGCGGACGCCATCACCCGATGTCCCCGTGGGGCCAGTTGGCCAAGGGTTTCAAGACCCGCAAAAAGCACAAGACGAGCAGCAATTTCATCGTCGAACGCCGCAAGTCGAAGAAGAAAGCCAAGTAACGGCACTACTGATTACTGACCACCGATTACCGATTACTGAATTATGGGTCGCTCACTGAAAAAAGGTCCGTTCGTTGACGGACACCTCTACGACAAAATCGAGAAGATGAATGATTCGGCCGTGAAGAAGCCGATCAAGACGTGGTCGCGCCGCTCGATGATTACGCCGGACTTCGTGGGCCATACCTTTCTGGTCCACAACGGCAAAATTTTTAACTCCGTCTTCGTGACGGAAAACATGGTGGGGCACAAGCTTGGTGAATTTTCGCCCACGCGAATCTTCAAGAAGCACGGTTCCCACACCGCGAAGGTCACCAAGTAACGCGGACGATGGTCCAGAGTTGAGAAAATGAAAATCTCGACCCTGGGCCTGAAATTCGCGGCGCTGGTCGCCTGGCTCAGCCTGATTCCGGTTTCACGACTGGAAGGGCAAGCCAAAGGTTCTTTGTCAGAATTAGATATTGAAAACAGCCAGTTGAAAGTGAACCTCGAGAAAGCCCTCGGGGATAACAAACAACTGCGCGACGCCCTCGCTGAAACCGAGAAAATCCTGGCCGACTTGAGGAAAAACCTCGTGACGACCACCGGTGAAAGCGAAATCTTCAAACGCGAAGTGGCGGAGTTGAAGCTGCGCATCGAAGCCCTCGGGACCGATGCCGCCGGCGGCAACCCCTCCAAGCTCGAGCAGCGTCTGCTGGCCGCAGTGAGCGAACTGCGGACCATGGCCGAAGAGAAAAAGAAACTCTCCGAAGCACTGGTCCGGCTGACTGAAGCGACGTCCCTCTATACGAGGTCGGCGACGAGTTCGAATAGCGAAGCCCGGGCCACACTCGAAGCAGAGCTTCGCAATGCGAATGCCGTCCTCGGCGCTCCCAGACCGAACGCCGTGGAAGTGACCTCGGAAGCGGCGACGATTTCCGACGGCCGGGCGATCAGTGTGCGGGACGATCTCGCGCTCGTGGTCATGAACCTGGGCAGCAACCAGGGTGTGAAACTGGGGATGCCTTTCCAGGTCATCCGCGGCGATCACATCGTGGGAGATGTCCGAGTCGTGGACGTCCGGGAGAAAATCTCCGGGGCGATCATTCAAAATCTAACTACTGAAAAAGACCGTGTTCAAGTCGGCGACCGCCTCAAGGTGGAAGCCAAACAATAGAATTACCAACCCTACTTAGACGAGCACTTAGCATGCAGATCAAATCCACCCATCGAGGCGCACATATCTCGGCCTTCAAGGCCCGGGAAGTTACGCGCGAGATCCAGGGCCTGCCCGTGGCGGCGGCGCTCGACGTCCTTGCTTTCACACCGCGCAAGGCGGCGGTGCTCGTCGCCAAGACGCTGAAGAGCGCCGTGGCCAATGCCGAAAACAACAACAACCTGCGCGCCGACCGGCTCGTCGTCCAGGAAGCGACCGTTGGCGAAGGCCCGACGATGAAGCGTTTTCAGCCCAAGGCGCGCGGCAGCGCCGGCCCGATCCGCAAACGCACTTCGCACATCCGCATCATCCTGACGGACGAAATCGAAATCAAACCGAAGCGCCAGCCGAAGAAATCTTCGGCGAAGAAGGGCGCCAAACCCGCGGCGAAGAAACCGGCCGCCACTCCCGCTCCCGCGCCGGTTCCGGCGGCGGAGGCCACTCCGGCCCCGGCGGCAGAAGCAGCACCCGCTCCCGCGGCTCCCGAACAAACCACTCAAGAATAACTATGGGTCAGAAAGTTAATCCTATCGGCTACCGGCTGGCAGTGAATCGCGACTGGCGTTCCCGCTGGTATGCGTCCCCCAAGGAATTGCCGGAGTTCCTCAATTCGGATCTCAAGATCCGGACCTACGTGAAAAACAAGCTTCGGCTCGCGGCGGTTTCCAAGATCGTCATCGAGCGCGCCTGGAACAGCATTCGGGTGACGATTTTCACGGCGCGTCCTGGCATCGTCATCGGCCGCAAAGGCACCGAGATCGAGAACATGACCAAGGAGATCGAGAATCTTTCCAATGGCAAGTCGGTGAAGATCGACATCCAGGAGATCAAGACTCCGGAGCTCGACGCCCAGCTCGTTGCGGAAAACGTGGCCCTCCAGATCGAACGCCGGATCAGCTTCCGCCGGGCGATGAAGAAGTCCATCCAACAAACGATGGAATTCGGCGCGCAAGGCATCAAACTGCGTTGCGCCGGCCGCCTCGGGGGCGCGGAAATCAGCCGCGCGGAATGGTATCGCGAAGGCAAAATCCCGCTGCATACCCTGCGGCAACCCATCGACTACGGATTCGCCGAAGCGAACACGGTTTACGGCAAAATTGGCGTCAAGTGCTGGCTGTGCAAGCCGGAAGGCGCTGGTGAGCCGGAGCCGGCCGAGAAGCAGCGCGAGAACGCTCCCGCCGAGCAACCCGCCGCCCAGTAACCCACGACACACCCTTTTTACGCAGGAGAATAGGTTATGCCCTTGATGCCCAAACGAGTGAAGTATCGCAAGACCCAGCGCGGCAGCCGCGCGGGGAAGGCTTCACGCAATATCGCCATCGATTTCGGAGCGTTCGCGCTCCAGACCCTTGACCGCGCCTGGATCACCAATACCCAGATCGAAGCCGCCCGTGTCGCGCTGACCCGCAACATGAAACGCAAAGGCAAGCTTTGGATTCGGGTTTTCCCGGACAAGTCGGTAACCGCCCGTCCGCCGGAAACCCGAATGGGTAAAGGCAAAGGCGCTCCCGAGTACTGGGTGGCCACGGTGCGCCCCGGCAACATCCTTTTTGAACTCGACGGCGTGCCGGAATCGGTCGCCCGCGAATCTCTGCGCCTGGCCGCCGACAAGCTGCCGATCCGCACCAAGTTTCTCACCCGCCACCGCGCTGCCTAGCCCATGAAGACCAAAGAAATTCGTGAATTGAGCCTGCAGGACCTCGCGGCCCGCAAACATGAACTGCGCGAGGAAAGTTTCCACCTGCGCATCCAGCAGCAGAGCGGCCAGCTCGAGAAGCCGAGCCAGCTCCGCGCCATTCGCCGCGAGATTGCCCGCATCGAGACGGTGCTCACGCAGAAGAAAAAGGCGGCCCCAGCCCCAGCCAAGTAAGCCATGAGCGAGACTACCGTTACCGCAACTCCCACCCCTGAAACCACCAGCTCCCGCGGCCTCCGCAAAGAGCGCGTCGGCCAGGTCGTTTCCACCAAGATGAAGAAGACGGCCATCGTCGAGACCACGACGCGTGTGCCGCACGCCAAGTTTGGCAAGATCATCAAGCAGGTGAAGCGTTTTTACGCTCACGACGAGGAAGGCAAGGCGCAAGTCGGTGATACCGTGCGCATTGCCGAGACCCGTCCGCTTTCCAAGCTCAAACGCTGGCGTTTGGTTGAAATCCTCAAGCACTGACGTATAATCCGCGCCCCTTTTTATGCTCCAGATTCGTTCCAGAATTGATGTCGCCGACAATACCGGTGCCCGTATGGCCAAGATGATCGGGGTCATCGGTAAGAAGAATTCGCCCGAAGCTCACGTCGGCGACGTGATTACGGCCCACATCCGCGAGGCCAGCGCCGGCGGCACCGTGAAGAAAGGTGAAGTTGTCCGTGCCGTCGTGGTCCGCACCAGGCACCCGATCCGCCGGGAAGACGGCAGCTACCTGCGCTTCGACAACAACGCCATCGTCATCATCGACAAGGATCTCAACCCCCGCGGAACCCGTATTTTCGGCCCCGTGGCCCGTGAACTTCGCGAGAAGAACTTCATGAAGATCGTCTCGCTCGCCCCGGAGGTGCTGTAACATGTCGCATCCCCGTTTTCATGTGAAGAAGGGCGACCAGGTGCAGGTCATCACCGGCAACCACAAGGGTGCGATCGGCAAGGTCCTTCAGGTGTTTCCGACGAAGGAGCAGGTCCTGATCGAGGGCGTGCGCATGATCAAGAAGCACACCCGCAAGTCGCAGGACAATCCGCAGGGCGCGATCATCGAGCGCGAAGGCCCGATCCATATTTCCAACGTCAAGCACGTCGAAGCTGAAGAAGCTTCGAGCAAGGCGAAGAAATCGGCGGCGAAGAAAGAGCCGAAAGTGAAGAAAGAGAAGAAAGAGAAAGCCTCCTAGTTATGGCTGTTGAACTTTACGAATATTACAAGAGCCGGGTGATTCCGGCGCTGCGCGAGAAGCACGGCTACAAGAACGTCAACCAGATTCCCAAGGTGGAGAAGGTGGTGGTGAATAGCTGCGTCAACGCCAACACCGATGTGAAGCAGGCGTTGGAAGACGTGAAGTCGGAGCTCGCGCTGATTACCGGCCAGAAGGCGGCGGAAACTCGCTCGAAGAAGAGCATCGCCAACTTCAAACTCCGCCAGTACCAAGCCATCGGCGCCAAGGTCACCCTGCGCGGCGCCCGGATGTATGAATTCCTGGAGCGCCTCATCAAGATGGCCCTCCCGCGCATCCGCGACTTCCGTGGCGTGTCGCCCCGCGCCTTCGACGGCAACGGCAATTACACGCTGGGTGTTTCCGACCAATCGATTTTCCCGGAGGTCGAACTCGACAAGATCAAACGCAACATTGGTTTCGACGTGACCATCGTGACCACGGCTAACACCAACGAAGAGGCCAAGTCCCTTCTTGCCGAGTTGGGTGTGCCTTTCAGCGACAAGGCCAAGCGGCCGCCGGTCAAGAAGGTGGAAGAAACGCCCGCAGCCTAACCCACAGACATGAGCCAACTTACCGACCCCATCGCCGATTTTCTGACCCGCTTGCGCAACGCCGGGTCGGCCCGCAAAGGAGAAGTCATCGCGCCTTACTCGAAGATCAAGGCCGAGATCGCCCGCATCCTCAAACAGGAAGGGTACATCAGCAATTACGAAGTGGATACCACGGGCAAGTTCCCGCAGATCAAGGTGACCACGAAGAGCCACAACCGCACGTCGGCGATCACCGGCTTGAAGCGGGTGAGCAAGCCCGGCCTGCGAAAATACGTCGCGGTGACCGAAATCCCGCGAGTTCTCGGCGGACTGGGGATCTCCATCCTGTCGACCCCGCGGGGGATCGTCAGCGGCCGGGAAGCGAAGAAACAAAACATTGGTGGCGAATTGCTCGCCATCGTTTGGTAACTGAACTGAGTTATGTCGCGTATCGGTAAAAAAATCATCGAGCTTCCCGCGAAGGTGAAGCTCACCATCGCCGGAGACGGCGCCGTGAATGCCGAAGGGCCGAAGGGCAAGCTTGCCTGGAAGTTGCCGAAGCACATCACGGGACGCGTTGATGGGACGCAGGTGCACATCGAGTGCAAGAGCGAAGACCGCAAAGTGCGGGCGCTGCATGGCCTGTCCCGCGCGCTCGTCAATAACATCGTCACGGGTGTCTCGAGCGGTTTCACCAAGGATCTGGAAATCCAGGGCGTCGGTTTCAAAGCCGCCGTCAAGGGAAGCATCCTTGACTTGAACCTCGGTTTCTCGCACGACCTGCACTTTCCGATTCCGCAGGGGATCAAGATCACCGTGGCGGAAAATACCAAGATCAAGATCGAAGGCATCGACCGGCAGTTGGTCGGCCAGGTCGCAGCCGATATCCGCGCCTATTACCCGCCTGAACCTTACAAGGGCAAGGGCGTCCGCTACGCGGGCGAACAAATCCAGCGTAAGGAAGGCAAAACCGTCCAATAACCATGGCTACGAAGCAAATCAAACCTCTCAAGCTGCGCCATCAGCGCCTGCGCAAGAAGGTCGCTGGCACGCCGGAGCGCCCGCGTCTCGCGGTCCATTTCTCGGGCAAGAACATTTACGCCCAGGTGATCGACGACGAAGCTGGCAAGACCCTGGCATCGGCGAATACGACCGAGAAGGATCTCCGCGGCAAAACGCCCCGGGCGAACGTCGAAACCGCCGTCAAAGTCGGCAAAATCGTGGCCGAACGCGCCAAGGCGAAAAACGTCAGCAAAGTCGTCTTCGACCGCGGCGGCTTCATTTATCACGGCAAAGTCAAAGCCCTCGCCGACGCTGCACGCGAAGGCGGCCTCCAATTCTAAACCACCAGTATGCCTGAACCTAGACAAGACCGGGGCAATCGCCCACGCCGCGACCGCCAGGATAAACCCAAGGACGACAGTGGGTTGACGGAAAAAGTGGTATTCATCAACCGTTGCGCCAAAGTCGTGAAGGGTGGCCGTCGCTTCAGCTTCAGCGCCCTGATCGTCACGGGCGACAAGCTCGGCAAGGTCGGCGTCGGCTTCGGCAAGGCGAATGAAGTGAGCGAAGCGATTCGCAAAGCTTCCGACTCGGCCAAGAAATCCATGGTCAAAGTCGCCGTCCGCGAGAATACCATTCCGCACGAAGTCATCGGCGAACATGGCGGTGGCCGCGTGCTCCTGCGTCCGGCTTCGCCCGGCACCGGCGTCATCGCCGGCGGCGGCGTCCGTGCGGTGGTGGAAGCGGCGGGCATCCGTGATGTCCTCGCCAAGTCGCTCGGCTCGAGCAATCACGCCAACGTCGTCAAGGCGACGATCGGCGCCCTCCGGCAGCTTCGCCTGCGCGAACAGATTTTTGAAACCCGCGGCATCACCATCGCTCGTAAGAGCGCTGGCGCCCACCAGGAATAAACAGTTATGAATTTGCACAGTCTCAAGCCACGTCCCGGTTCGACTCATCGGGCCAAGCGCCTCGGTTGCGGCGAAAGCAGCGGCCACGGCAAGACCTCGGGCAAAGGCCACAAGGGCCAGAAAGCCCGCTCCGGCGGCAGCATTCGCCTTGGTTTCGAAGGCGGCCAGATGCCCCTCATCCGTCGCATGCCCAAGCGCGGCTTTAACAACGCGAATTTCAAGACGCGTTTCGCCATCGTCAACCTCGATACCCTGGATGCTTTTGAGGCCGGTTCAACGGTCGATGAGCAGAGCCTCCTGAGTGCCGGCGTGATCCGCCGTCCGTACGACGCGATCAAGATCCTCGGCAGCGGCGAGCTGAAGAAGAAACTCACGATCGTGGCGCACAAGGCGAGTGAATCGGCGAAAGCCGCCATCGAAAAAGCCGGCGGAACGCTGACTCTCAAGTAATGGCGATTGACGGAGCCATGGAGCAGGGGAATGGCCGGTGCGGCTCCCGCTTCAACCGTTGCAATCTGGCGGAGTTGACCAGTCTCAATAATCCACGTCCACAATGATTTCGGCCTTCGCCAACACCTTCAAGATTCCGGAACTGCGCAGCCGGATTCTTTATACGCTCGTTCTGCTCATCATCGTGCGCGTGGGCGCGGCGATCACATCACCGGGGGTCAACGCGGCCGTCATTCAGACGTGGTTCAACTCCCAGGTGAACAATGAGACAGGCGGCAACGTGGCCGCTTTGTTCAATATTTTCAGCGGCGGTGCGTTGGAGAATTGTGCGGTCTTCTCCCTCGGGGTCATGCCGTATATCAGCGCCTCGATCATGCTGCAGTTGCTGACGGCGGTGATACCTTCGCTGGCCAAGATGTCCAAGGAGGATGGCGGCCGGCAGAAGATCATGCAGTACACGCGGTATGCGACGATCATTCTCTGCGTGATCCAAGGCTTCGTGCTCTCGAAGACTTTTGAAAATCCGGCGAACAATCCGTTCCTGTCCGGGATCATGAACACCATCAAGGATATGGGTGTTCGCTTGGTGGCGGAGCCAGGTCCCGCATTCGAACTGATGACGGTGATTACGCTCACGGCAGGGACGATGTTCCTGATGTGGTTGGGTGACCAGATTACCGACCGTGGGGTAGGCAACGGCATGTCGATGATCATTACCGTCGGCATCGTTGCGCGCCTGCCCGCAGGTCTCATTCAGGCTTGGCGGACCTTTGTCCCTTCCGGCGGCGGGACGCAAGTGAACCCGATGGTCCTTGTGGCCATGCTGGCCTTCCTCGTCATCGTCATCGCTGCGGTCATTTGTGTCACCCAGGCCCAAAGAAAGATCAGCGTGCAATACGCCAAGCGGGTAGTGGGGCAGAAGGTCTATGGCGGCCAGACGCAATACATGCCGCTCAAGGTCAACTATGCCGGCGTCATGCCGATCATTTTTGCCCAGGCGCTTCTGGTTTTCCCGTCGACGTTGGTCGAGATGGCGTTTCACAACTCGGTCACCGCGCACAACATCGCCGCCATGCTCACTCATGGCTGGCTGCATTATACGATCTACGGGTTGATGATTTTCTTCTTCAGCTATTTCTGGGTGGCTACGCAATTTCAGCCGCAGCAGATAGCCGAGGACTTGAAGAAGTACGGGGGCTATGTTCCTGGCGTGCGCCCGGGCAAACCCACCGCCGATTTCCTCGATTTCACGATGACGCGCCTGACGTTCGCGGGTGCCGTCTTCCTGACGATCATTGCGATTCTTCCAGGCATGCTTTCCGAGCGGATGAATGTGCCTTACATCACCGCGCAATTCTTTGGCGGCACCAGTCTGCTGATTATCGTGGGCGTGATCCTCGACACCATGCGGCAGGTGGAGACGCACCTCATTCAACGGCATTACGACGGTTTCCTCCGCAAGGGTCGCATCCGCGGCCGCTCGGGGATGGGGGTCGTCGGCCGTGGCGAAGCGATCAAGGAAAGCGCCATGCTTTGGGCCTACGTCGGTGCAGCTCTGGCGATCATCGCCGTCATGGCGATCTTCATCGCACGGAAATTCCATTAGGAATTGGCCGTCGAGTCGTAGCATGAAGATCCCGCTGAAAACCGAACGCGAAGCTGATAAGATGCGTTTGGCGTGCCGCGCCGCGAGTGACGTCCTGGATCGTGTGTCCGGCTTGATCCGGCCCGGATTGACCACTGGAGAAGTCGATCAGGCCGCCGCGGATTTCATTGCGGAGATGGGATGTCGCAGCGCCTTTCTCGGGTACCGGAATTTTCCGGGCAACATTTGCATTTCCCTCAACGAAGAAGTCGTGCACGGCATCGGCGGCAACCGCCGGATCCAGTACGGCGACATCGTGAAACTCGACATCGGCGTCGTCAAAGATGGCTGGGTCGGGGATACCGCGACCACCGTTCCCGTCGGCATAGTCGACGAGAAGATACAGCGGTTGCTCGCCGTGACGGAGAGCACCTTGGAAAAAGCCATAGCCTACGCGCAAAATGGCCGCCATTTGGGCGACCTTTGCGCGGCCATCGAAGACGAGATTGTCGCCAACGGTTATACCGTGGTGCGGGAATTCGTCGGGCATGGAGTCGGCCGCAAGCTGCACGAAGATCCGCAGGTGCCGAATTACGGCCGGCGGGGAACCGGGCCGAAGCTCAAGCCGGGCATGACGCTGGCGATCGAGCCGATGGTGAACATGGGGACCGCCGGTGTCCGTGTTCTGGATGACGATTGGACGGTCGTCACCCTGGATGGCAAGCCCTCCGCCCATTTTGAACATACCGTCCTGGTGACCAAAACTGAGCCTGAAATCCTCACATGGCGAAAAAAGACGCTATTGAAGTAGAGGGCAAGGTTGTTGAACTCCTCCCGAATACCATGTTTCGGGTGGAATTACCCAATGGTCACCGTATTTTGGCTCATATTTCTGGAAAAATGCGTTTGCACTTCATTCGCATCTTGCCAGGCGACAAAGTTCTGCTAGAGATGTCCCCCTACGATTTGACCAAGGGACGTATAACCTTCCGGCAAAAGTAGCGACACCCGCTTTGATCGCACTGGGTTCTGCCCAGCGCGATTTTTTGTCCTCCCAACCATTCACCAGCTTTAAAACCATGAAAGTAAGAGCATCCGTCAAAAGGCTTTGCGAATCCTGCCGCATCGTGAAGCGCAAGAATGTCGTGCGCGTTATCTGCAAAAATACGCGCCACAAACAGCGGCAAGGCTGACGCCATTTTCGATTTTCGATTTGGGATTCTGGACTGACCTCCAGCCCGAAATCGGAAATCAGCCCGGCCAAAATCCAATCGAAAATCGAAAATCCAAAATCTGAAATAGCATATGCCCCGACTCCTAGGCGTTGAAATTCCCGGCGACAAGCGCATCGAAGCGTCGCTCCCTTATATTTATGGCATCGGCCCGAGCACCGCAAAGCGCATCCTCGAGCAAGCCAATATCGACCCGAATGTGCGTGCGAAGGATCTGTCCAACGAACAGTTGAACCAGATCATTCACGCCATCACCGCGAGCAAGCTGCCGATCGAAGGCGACCTGCGCCGCGAATTGCAGGCCAATCTCAAGCGCCTGCAGGCGATCAATTGTTATCGGGGCATCCGCCATCGTCGCGGACTTCCGGTGCGCGGACAGCGCACTTCCACCAACGCCCGCACGCGCAAAGGCCCGCGCAAGACGGTGGGTGTCCAACGCGCCAAGGACGCCGCGAAGCCGGCGTAACCGCAACCATAGAAGACCATGCCTGATTCCAAGCAACCCACGGACCCGAAGCCCGAAACGCCCGCCCCTGCGGCTGCTCCGGCCGCTGAAGCCGCGCCAAAAGCCGCTGAAGCTGCACCGAAAGCCGCCGAAGCTGCGCCGAAAGCGGCTAAGGCCAAAGCCCCGAAAGCCAAGAAGGACGCCGCTGGCGCCGCCACGGCGACCGCCGAGCCGAAGAAGGAGGAGAATCTTTCTCTCGATCCCAACGCGGTCGTTGAGCCGATCAAGATCATCAAGGCCAAGGGCAGTAAGAACGTCCACTCCGGCATCGCCCATATCGTCGCTTCGTTCAACAACACGATCGTCACCATCACCGACATGAATGGTTCGACGATCGGCTGGTCGAGCGCCGGCAAGTGCGGGTTCAAGGGCTCGCGCAAGAGCACCGCTTACGCCGCCCAGATGGTGGCGCAGGATGCCTGCCGCCAAGCCATGGGGCACGGCCTCAAGGAAGTCGAAGTCCGCGTCAAGGGTCCCGGCGCCGGCCGCGAATCCGCCGTCCGCGCCATTCAAGCGGTCGGTCTCGAAATCAGCATCATCAAAGACGTCACGCCCGTGCCGCACAACGGTTGCCGTCCGCCCAAACAACGCCGCGTCTGACGGTCTCCAATTCTTAATTCCAATTCTTTATGGCACGTTACACTGGCCCCAAAACGAAAATCAGCCGCCGCTTCGGAGTGGCTCTCTTTGGTCCGTCGAAGGCGCTCGAGCGCAAGAACTACGGCCCCGGCATGCACGGCCCCAAGGGCTCCCGCCGCAAGCAGTCCGAGTACGCCGTGGCCCTCGCCGAAAAGCAGAAGCTCCGCTATCAATATGGCGTCCTCGAGCGCCAGTTCCGCCGCTATTTCAATATCGCGCTCACCCGCCGCGGCGTGACGGGTGAAACCCTCCTCCAGCTCCTGGAGACGCGTCTCGACAACGTCATCTACCGGCTCGGCTTCGCCAATTCGCGCAGCGCCGCCCGCCAGATGGTTTCGCACGGGCACGTGCAGGTCAACGGCCGCAAGGTCGACGTTTCCTCCTTCAACGTGAAGGCGGGCGACGCGATCACGGTCAAGGACAAGCCGCAATCCCGCCGTCTCGCAGCGAAGAATCTCGAACTGACCCAGATCACGCCGGTGCCCGATTGGCTCGTCGTCGACAAGGACCAGTTCAGCGGCAAGGTCTCGCGCGTCCCGTCGCGCGAAGAGATTGCCCCGATCGTCAACGAACAGTTGATCGTCGAACTTTACTCCCGCTAATTTCGGCTGCTCCTCTATTCGGCGCAGGTTGCCTCGTGCGACCTGCGCCGGTTTGTTTTTGGGGGAGCGCCAGGAGACAAGAGCCGAATGGTTCATTCGGGCGCCCGATTGAACGCTGCTCTGTGTTTTTATCCCAATCGTTATATCGGACGAAGCGGCGTAGCTTGCTCTGGCGACGTCGCCGTCTCCTTTTCGATTTGTTTTCGCGCCTCCTGCCACTCGGCGTTCGCCAGCGTCGCCGCGATCTCCCGCGGCATCCCGAGATGTTTGTTGCTCCAGCGGTAACCGCCGGCATCGGTCTCGCGCAAATGTTCATGCCAACCCGCGAGGTCGAAACCGAAATCCTGCCCGGTGATGCTCACCAATGCTTCACGCCCTCTGCGCATCCGGTCGGCCAGGTCGGCATCAGGCAGAAAAGGTGGCAGCTCTTTTCCCATCAAGTCCAGGAAACCAATCTGTGACGGCGTCAGGCGCATCGAGCCCACGGGTCCGCCATCTCGAGCGCAATGTCAATCGCAAGCCTCCCACGGTTCCCGGCATTACCTTCTCCCCGTCCACGCACAGCGTCCCATTGGACGTTGGATGTTGGATGTTTCGCCGAAGGCGGCCTACTCCATCTCGTCGTCCGGCCCCCAAAGGTGTTCCTTGGTCCAGCGTTTCTCGTAAAGCTTGCAGAGGCCGATGGCCGGCGCCACGCCGCCGTAATAGGAGGCAGTGGTCGTGTACTGCTTGTCCTCGTCGTAGGTCCCAACGGCGATCACCACATGGTCGAAGTGCTCGCTGAGCAACTCGAATGCTTTGTCGATCATCTGCTGTTGAACTTCGGTCATACCGGGAAAATTGTAAGCGAAATGGAAAAGTGGAAAGCGGAATTTTCACGCAATCCATCGCCGCAGGATGCAGAGGCCATTTCCTCTTCGAAGAGGGATTGGAGCCATGCCATGTTTTTCCTTTTGGCTCTCCGTGAATTTCCCTGGCGCACCCTCGGAGCGATGTGCGCGCTGCCCCTTAACGCGAAACCTGCACCTGGTAAACAACGCTCCCCGGATTCTTCGGGTTTTCGCTGTTTTTGTGGATCCGTAAAACGACCTCCTCGCGGCTGGTCGGGAAGGTGAACGAAAACGCCGTCTTGGCCGTGCGCGGTGGGACCATGACGATGATCTCGCCCGGTGCTCCTTTGTTGGCCCCGCGGGCAATGACGAGCCGGCTCTCGTCGTTTTTTCCGTTCAGTTCGTCCGGGTTATCCGAGGCGATGCCGCCGTGTCCCTTCCAGAGTCCGCTCACGTATTGCAGCGTGATGACGTCGCCTTGACGGACCGCACCGAGACTGTATCCGCCTGCGCTGTTGGCCGGGATGGTGGCACGCGAATCGAGCACCACGGTTCGGTGACCGATGGTGCTCGGGGCCGCGCCGGCCATCGCATCCAGCTTCTGCGTAATCAGCGCGACCTCCGCGTCCACTTGCTTGGAGTCCGCCGCGCGCCCACTCCGGGCGAGGGTATCCCGCAATCGATTCAGCTCCAGCAGATAAGCCTGCGAGACCGGGCGGACCGCCCGTTGCACGGCGTCATCATACGTCTTGCGGAGTTGCTGCAATTCGGCGGGGTCAGCCCCCTCCGCCAGCACGACGGCATGCAGGCAGTAGAGGGCCAGGAATAAGGAGAAAATCGCTTTCATTGGGGGGGACGGATTTCGAAATTGCGAGGAATGTTCAGCCCAGTGATAGCCGAGCGAATCTCAATTGTCACCCAGAGCCTGTGATGCACTTTTTCCCTCTCGTTCCCAAAGCGCTTCGCTAACTTTGGGAACGAGAGATAACGAGAGGTATGAACCGTCGCATGGAATCAACTAAGAGCTAAGCACTGAGAACTAAGCACTGAGCACTTCCCGTCGGAGGCATGGGTCCAGTAGGCGGCTTGCGCCGCTTGCGGCGCTTGTGAAACTTTTCACAAATTCCACTTGCCGCTTCCACTCGCCCGACCGTACCGTCTCAGTCATCCGCCATGGCCGTCTCCACGACTGAAATCGAACATCCCGATACCCTGGCCCGTACTCAGGCCGCCCTTCAAGAAGGCGGCGAAAACACCGACCTTCTCGGCGAAAAGCTCATCCTCAACATGGGCCCGTCGCACCCGGCGACGCACGGTGTGCTCCGGCTCGTTTTGGAACTCGACGGCGAAGTCATCACCAAGTGCACCCCGGACATTGGCTACCTGCATCGCGGCGACGAAAAGATCGCCGAGAACATGCACTACAACCAATTCGTGCCCTACACGGACCGGCTGGATTATCTCGCGCCCATCGCCAACAACGTGGCCTACGCGTTGGCCGTGGAAAAGCTCATGGGCTGGACGCTGCCGCCGCGCGGGCAGGCCATCCGCGTGATCTGCTGCGAGCTCGCCCGCATTTCCTCGCACCTGCTCGGAATCGGCGCTTTCGCCATGGATTGCGGCGCGATGACCGTCTTCCTCTACACCTTCACGGAGCGGGAAAAGGTCTACAATCTGGTCGAACTCCTCACTGGCGCCCGCTTCACCACGAGCTACACGCGTGTCGGCGGCCAGACCCGCGACCTGCCCGATGGCTTCCTCGATTTGCTGAAAAAGTTTCTCGCCGAAGTCACCCCGGTGATCGACGAAGTCGACAATCTCCTCGCCCGGAACCGCATCTTCGTCGATCGCACCAAGGACATCGGCACCATCACCAAGGAGGATGCGATCAGCTACGGCATCAGCGGTCCCAACTTGCGCGCCTGTGGCATCGACCACGACTTGCGCAAGAAGCATCCCTACCTGGGTTACGAGCAGTACGACTTCGACGTGCCGATCGGTTCAGTCGGTGATGCTTATGACCGCTACGTCGTGCGCATGGAAGAGATGCGCCAGTCGGTGCGCATCCTGCACCAGGTCATCGACAAGCTGCCGGGCGGCCCGATCAACGTCACCGACACGAAGAATTTCCCGCCGCCCAAGACCACCGTGCTCACGAAGATGGAGGAACTCATCCATCATTTCATCGTGCATACCGAAGGCATCGACGCGCCGCCCGGGGAGGTCTATTTCGGACACGAAAATCCCAAGGGCGAACTTGGCTTCTACATCTATTCGAAGGGTGGCGGCACGCCGCACCGGCTGAAGATTCGGGCCCCTTCGTTCTGCAACCTCTCGATCCTCGCGAAGATCATGCCCGGCCACATGATGAGCGACACCGTCGCCGTCCTCGGCTCGCTCGACTTCGTCATGGGCGAGTGCGACCGGTAAGTCACCGCGCAGTCTCGCAGGGACTTTCCGAAAATAACCCAGCTTTAGCGCTGGGTCTTCGTACCCCGATCGGCATAAGTCCCGCAGGGACGGCACCTGCCTGCGCCCAATCTTTTTGCGCTGCGACGCAATTACCGTTCGACGCGATTCATCGTCACGGTCAGCGTGCGAACTTCGCCCGGTGTAAGTTCGATCTCGCCGCGTCCTGGGCGGATCGCATTTTTACCGCGGCATTCCATTTCGTAGCCTTTGTCAATGACGCCGAAATGCAGCTTCCCGGACGGCAGCGAAGGGATCATGGACTCGCCGTCAGGGTCGGTGACGCCGTGAAAGCGGTCGGCGCCCGGCAAGTTCATCATCTGCTCTTGCCGCGTCTGTGGCTCGGAGCGGAGAAGCTCTTCCGTCGAGAGACCGGCGGCGAAGATCCTCGCGGACCGTCCGCCCCAGATGGCATTTGGCCAGAAATGAATATGGGTGCCGCTGCGGGGCCGGCCCGCGCGATCGCGAACCCGCACACGGACTGACGCGGTGGGCTCCATTTGGACGAGAAGGGGCTCGGCGTCTTCCCGGAATTGCTGAGGAATCCGCGGCGAAATCGGCCGTTCTGCCGAGCCGTTTTTTGAAACGTATCCATCGCAAAGCGCGATCAATTCCACGGTCCCTGATGGAAGCGAGGCGAAGACGAAAGAGCCATTGCTTTGGATTGGGGCTCGGGCGTGCCACGAGACATTTCCGGCCGTGTTCCCAGCGCGCACGCTCACCTCCACGGTGCCGCGGAGGACCGGTCTGACGACGGTTTCATCCAGCACGCCGGCAAGCCGCCGGCCGCGGCGAAGCGTCAGGCGCAGGTCAATCGGCTTGCCGGGTTCGGCGTCGAACTCGACTACATCACTGAAGTGCGTCTCGTCGCCGTCGGGGAAGCAGACGAGCCGGAGGCTGGCGCGTCCGGGTGGGATTTGCTGGTTTCGCAGGGAACCATCGCTTTCTCGAATCCATGTTTCGCGGTCGATTGCCTCTCGTGGATTGGCCAACTCCGTCAGGGCGTAAATGGGACCGGTCGTGCCACCATTTTCCAGGGAGCCGGACACGCGCACAGTGCCGCCCCGGCTGAGCACGATCGGCAGCGCTTCCCCGGCGACCGGGCAGTCCGATCGTGCGGTGCAAAAATCCGGATGGCGCACGATTACGCTGATGAATTCCACGTCCCCATGATTCTCGAAGCCTGCCGGGTAGCTGACCGTGATCACTCCATGGCGGTTGGTGGTCAAGGGAGGGCCGCCGCGCATTGAAAGAGTCGAGCTGAAATGGCTGCCCGGTTGGCTGCGCAAGCGGAAGCCGAAAATCTCCACGCTGGCTCCGCCAACCGGCTCGCCGAATTCATCGACGATTTTGACGACGGCCGTTCCAGGAACTCTTCCCTCGTCCGCCCGAACGCCGCGCTCGAAATCGAGCGTGAGAGTTTTCGCCCCATCGATCACCAGCGGCAGTGCGGTATGGTTCGCCTGGCCGTAACGGCCAAGGACGGGCCTGCCCGGCGGGACCTTTTCAAAAACGATGCGGTGGTCTGTAGTCCGTCGGATCACCGGTTGGATGGTCACCCATGGCATCCCTGGCGCGGACGCAGGCAACTCAGAGTAATGCAGGTAAAATGGGACGTCCTCGTCAGCGGAAATGTCGCCATCCGTGATGATTTCCAGTCGCCCCCAGGGCTGAAGCTGGAGGCGGTGAAGATCGTCGGACTGTGCGATGACCGCCAGGGCGAAACCGAATTCGTGCGCGGCAACGATGGCATAGGGCGGTTCCGTCGGAGAAAAGGTGAAGCGCCCATCCGGCGAGGTCCGCACCTTCAGGTTTCCGTGCCCGGCGTGAAGCACATCGCCCACCAGTTGGGCAGCATTTCCGCAGACGATCACGACCGTGGCATCTGAGGCCGGTGACCCGTCAGGCGCGAGGACCAAGCCGGACGCCGCTGGGCCCGGCTGGAGCTGAAAATCGACTCCGTCGTGTTCGCCGGAAGCCGGCATCGGCAAGACTGCCGGGCGGTAACCCTCGGCTTCGACGCGGAGCAGGTGAACCGCACCCCGCATGGGAGGTTCCTCGAAGGACCATTCATAGACTCCTCCGCTGAAATCCGCGCCGTGTTCGTGCCACCAATACTCCCGGCCATTGGGCAAGGGCATTCGTGAACCGGGAGTAACGCGGAACGCCGCGATGCGACGAGACGTTTGGCCGTCGGTGACCGCACCGCGAACTCGGAGAGGACGACCAAGCACGACCGTCTGCTCCGCTTCCGTAGCGCTCAGGCGAACGTCACGAGCGGGTTGGTAACCGCGCTTGAGGATGTGATAGACGACTTCATCCGCCGGGGCCGATCGCCATTCGAAACGGCCCTCGGTGTCGGTGGAAGTGTGCCATTCCAAGCTGCGCTGCCGGCGCCAGGTGTCCGCGCAAACCAAGGCGCGGGCGACGGGCGAGCCGGCGGCGTCGACGACGCGCCCACGAAGCGTGCGAGCGGGCTCCAGCGCGATTCGCAGCCCGGGCATGGCTTGCTGGACGACGATGCTCACGAGACCGGGTGCGTGTCCTCCCGCTTTCACGGTGAGCGATACCTCCCTTTCCGGCGAAAGCGGGATGGAAAACACTCCCGCGGCGTCTGTCCGAAAGGAGGGTTTGGAACCTGAACAGACGCGGTCCCGGCCGGGGAGGATTTCCGCATCGGCGATGGGCCGATCCAGATGGTCGACGACCACTCCGGCAACGCGTACCCCACGAGACATCTTCCAGATTACCGATTCCCGATGGTACTGCTCCGCCGGAGCCTCGGCCTTGGTGAAATGCAATTCCTCGACGAAATCGGGATGCCGGAGCCGGAAATGGACCCCGGCAAAATCGGCGGGTGCTTCGTCGAAATGCCATCGCCCTTGGGCGTCGGTCTGCACGATTTTGTCAAAGAGATCGCTCCTGACGTTCGCCGCTGCCTGGGAGATGGCCTGATGGATGTGGAGATGGACAAGGGTGCCTTCGACGGGCGCGCCATCTTCGTCCTGCACCCGGCCGCCGATGCGAATCGCAGGCTCCAGGGAAACGGTAAACTGGGCCGGCAACGACGACGGAGTCTGGATATCCCAGAATGCGCATTGGGGGACGAAACCCGGCCCGGATATCTGAATGTAGACGCAGTCCGGCAAAGGTGCGCTGAGGACGACCGCGCAGACGCCTTCGGCATCGGTCCACTGCTCTTGGGGAGGATCGACCTGGGGCTGGTAAACACGAGCCTCGGCAATCGGTTTGCCGTCGGTGCTGGCAATCACGCGGAGCTTCATAGGGGGGAATCGGAGTTGATCATGCGCCCTTCCGCCACGGATACAACTCCCGGCAAACCGGCAGCGCTCCGGTGAATGGATTTTGTCAGGGCTGGCCAGTTCCGAGGGCTGATCGCTGCTCCCGGCCGGTCCCAGGGGCGTCGAGCGACGGGGATTTTTCGGAATTTTTCTCTGATGCAGCGGCTTGTCTTTGAACTACTTTCGTCAGGACGTCGGAATTGGGGTTGTGGGTAAATGCGCGGAGGAGTAAACAAGGGCATAACGATTGCTGAACTGGTCAGTAATTATGCCCGAAATCGGATGCCTATGAACGACGACGAGACGCGACAACCGGAGCAGCCGATCGACGAATCACCCGCACTGCCGGATGCCACGTCGGCCAAGCGCATGGTCAATCCGAATCTCAGCGGCACTCTGAGCGCGGATTACGCCGCTTTGCAAAATGACATGGTCCAGGCACAGGAACTGGCCGCGGATTTTCAGCGTCAGCTCGCCGGAAAGTCGAACGAGCACGCCCAGCTCAAACAAATTTTCGAGAAGACCCAGGCCGACCTCGCCCATCTCCAGGAGGGTATCGTGGAATTGCGCGCTGAACGGCATCGCCTGGCCAATGAAGCGATGCGGGCTACGGCCTTCGAAGCGAAGCTGGCCAAAGTCACCGCCGAACGTGACCATCTGCGGAGCGATATGGAAATCGTCCGGCAGGCGCTGGCCAGAAAGGCCGATGAAATGACTTTCGCCTTGCGCGATCGCGACCGGCACATCGCCGAACTGGTCGTCGAAATGGTGAGTCTGAAGCAGGCCCTGAGAGAGGCGAAAGGGGAACTTCCGGAGAGCCCCGCCAAAGTGAGCCCGACCAAAGTGAGCCCCGCTAAAACTTCCGCGGTTCCGGCGAAACTCGAGTTGGACGGCGACGAAGACGCGGTGGAAATCGTTTCGGCGCGGATCCAAAAATAAATTGCGGTTCACCCTACGCTTTCACGCAGGGTGAACCGCTCCACTCGTGCGGCCGTGTTATCCCCCGATCGCAAGGCCGCAAATCATTGGTGAGTCTGAGTGGTGCCGGAATGGCGACCTGAACATCCTCCACCCGTGTGTCCGCTGTGTGACGGAATGGCGAAGAATGCGTGAAATGATCCGTCGCCCTAGGGCGTGTTCACGACGTGCGCACGCCGCGACAGCGTTTTGGAGTGCGGTCCGGGCCGGACTGGCGTAGTGCTCTGGCGCTTTCGGAGAGGGCAAAGCGGTGGCAGGCTCGCCCTACCCGCAGACATTCCGAAAGCGGTGCAGCAGCACCGCACTCCACGAACGCAAGCGTCCCTGCACGACATTCTCCAATTCGTGAACAGAACCTAACGTAGGAGCGGAATCCCCGCCGCTTCATCGGATCCGAAGAGGCTGGGAAGCCTCTCCTACTTCAAAAAAGCGGTGATGCTTTACGCGCCGAGCAACTGCCGCAGCACATAGGGCAGGATGCCCCCGTGGCGGAAGTAATCGACCTCGATGGTCGTGTCGATGCGGCTGCGCACGGTGACCTTTTCGGAGGAGCCGTCGGCCCGGTGAATGACGAGGGTGACGTCACTCATCGGCTTGATGTCGTCGCCCAGACCGAGCACGTCGAACGTCTCCGTGCCGTCGAGCTTGAGCGTCTGGGCGCTCATCCCTTCGGAGAATTGCAACGGGAGCACCCCCATGCCGCAGAGATTCGAACGGTGAATGCGTTCGAAGGATTGCGCGACCACGGCTTTGACGCCCAGGAGCCGGGTGCCTTTGGCCGCCCAGTCGCGCGAACTGCCCGTCCCGTATTCCTGCCCGGCAAAGATGATGAGCGGCACGCCCGCCGACTGGTACTGGATCGAGGCGTCGTAGATCGACATCGTCTCCCCGCCGGGCTGATACTTGGTGACGCCGCCTTCGACCCCGGGGACCATGAGATTCTTGATGCGGACGTTGGCAAACGTGCCGCGGGTCATGACCCGATCGTTCCCGCGGCGCGAGCCGTAGCTGTTGAAGTCATCCTGCGAAACGCCGTTCTCGAGGAGGAATTTGCCGGCCGGGCTGGTCTTCTTGATCGCGCCGGCGGGGCTGATGTGATCGGTGGTCACCGAATCGCCGAAAATCCCGAGCGGCCGCGCCCCTTTGATTTCGCTGATGTGGCCGGGCTCCATGCCGAATCCTTCGAAAAACGGTGGCTCCTGGATGTAAGTCGAAGCTTCGTCCCAAGCGTAGACTTCGCCGACGGACGAAGGCACCTCGTTCCACTTCGGATTCTGCGTGGCAAAATCGGTGTAAAGTTTGCGAAAGACCTCGGGCTTGAGAGCACTGGACATGGCTTCACGGATTTCGCTGAGGCTCGGCCAGATGTCCTTGAGATAGACGGGTGATCCGTCTTTGGCCTTGCCGAGCGGGTCCTTGCTCAGATCGATGTCCACCGTTCCGGCGAGCGCAAATGCGACGACGAGCGGCGGCGACATGAGGAAGTTCGCCTTGATGTTCTGGTGGACCCGCGCCTCGAAATTACGGTTGCCGGAAAGGACGCTGGCGGCGACCAGATCGTTTTTGTTGATCGCCTCTTCGAGCGCCGGATGCAGCGGGCCGGAGTTTCCGATGCACGTCGTGCAGCCGTAACCGACGGTCTGGAAGCCGAGCGCATCGAGATAAGTCTGAAGCCCCGTCTTGGTGAGGTAATCGGTGACGACACGCGAGCCCGGTCCGAGAGAGGTCTTCACCGCGGGATTGACGGTGAGCCCTTTTTCCACGGCCTTTTTGGCCAGCAATCCCGCCCCGAGCATGACGCTGGGATTGGAAGTGTTGGTGCAGGAGGTGATGGCGGCGATGAGCACGCTGCCATTGCCGATCGTCGTGTCAGACGGCTTGTAGGCCGAGGCCGGGAGATCACCCGCGGCATCCGGCGTGGGCCGGTTGCTGACCATCTCCAAGACATGGAGCGGAGTGCCTTCCTGCAGATGGCCCTTGGCCGCGCTCGCATCGGTCGAGAGCATGTCGTGCGAACCGTTGCTATTCGAACCATTGATGTGCACCGGCACCTTCAAGTCGAGCTCGTCCTGTTTCTTGCCGTAACCCCCATCCGCAACCGCCTTGGTGAAAAGACTCCGGAAGGTGCTTCCCAATTCCGGCAGAACGATGCGGTCCTGCGGGCGCTTCGGACCGGCGACTCCTGGAACGACGATCGCCAGATCCAGTTCGAGATCCACCGAATAGTCGATTTGCCCTCGCTCCGGAATGCCCCAAAGGCCCTGCGCCTTGTAGTAATTTTCGAAAGCCTGGACGTGTTCCGGGCTGCGTCCGGTGCCGTTCAGATAGCGGGTGGTCTCTTCGTCCACGCCGAAGAAGCCCATGGTCGCGCCGTACTCCGGCGCCATGTTGCCAATGGTCGCGCGGTCCACCACCGGCAGCGACTTTGCCCCGGGGCCATAGAATTCGACAAACTTCCCGACGACCTTCGCCTTGCGCAGCATCTGCGTGATGTGCAGCACGAGATCGGTCGCCGTAACACCTTCCTTGAGCGCACCCGTGAGATACACGCCGACCACTTCCGGAGTGAGGAAATAGACCGGTTGGCCGAGCATCCCGGCTTCGGCCTCAATGCCGCCCACGCCCCAGCCGACCACGCCGAGACCATTGATCATCGTGGTATGAGAGTCCGTGCCGACGAGCGTATCCGGAAAATAAACGCCGTCCTTTTCGAGCATGCCCTTGGCCAGATATTCGAGATTCACCTGGTGGACGATACCGATCCCCGGCGGCACCACGCCGAACGTCTGGAAAGCCTGCTGTCCCCACTTGAGAAGCTGGTAGCGCTCCCGGTTGCGCTTGAACTCGAGTTCGAGATTGAGTTGCAGCGCCTGAGCGGAGCCGAAGAAATCGACCTGCACGGAGTGATCGACGACCAGATCCACCGGCACGAGGGGCTCGATCATTTTCGGATTGCGGCCGAGCCGTGAGACCGTCGAGCGCATCGCCGCGAGATCGACGAGCAGCGGCACCCCGGTGAAGTCCTGGAGGACGACGCGCGCCACGACAAAGGGGATTTCCACCTGCGCGGGTTTCTTCGCGTTCCAGTTGGCCAGTGTCTTGACGTCCTGCTCGGAAACCTTCTTGCCGTCGCAGTTCCGGAGGACCGACTCGAGGACGATGCGGATGGAGATGGGCAGGCGGGAAATCGGCCCGACGCCTTGTTTTTCCAGAGCGGGCAGCGAGTAGAGGCTGCCCTGTTTCCCCGAACCCAGATCGAATTGCTGCTTGGTCTTGAATGCGTCGCTCATGATTTTCCCTTAACAAAGCGAAAGCGGACGCCGCCCGCAAGCACATGCAGCGGCTTGCCAGTAAACAGAAAGATCGCAAACGGAGGTCAGGCGCTGCTATGTTGCCTCTCCTGCGACACCTTATGACAGACGGGCGGAGTGCTCTGGCGCTTTCGGGGGAGGCAAAGTGGTGGCAGGCTTGCACTCCTCGCAGACCTTCCGAAAGCGGTGCAGCAGCACCGTCGCTCCAGGAACGCCAGCGTCCTTGCCCGATTTTACGCCAGCGTGACCAGATACTCGTGCCGTCCTTGCTCCGTGCCGAGGATGATCCGATTTTCGCCGGGCTTCAGCGGCGCCGTTGTTTCGGTGGCTTCGGCGCCGAGCTGGTTGCCATTGACGACCGTCCCGAGACGGCTCCCGCAATCGCGGACGACGTAAGCTTCGCCTTTGCGTTCGATGAGGCAATGTCCGCGGGAGACGCTGTAGGGCCGATGATCCGGGAGCGCGAGGTCGACCCGCCCAAAGCCCGTCTCGCCGTCGTGGTCCATCGCGCGACCGATGCGAAAGGGAAACTTGCCGATTTTCATCCGCAGACCTTGGGGATGAAAAGCGGCCGAGCGCTCGGTGGAGGCAATGGTGATCGTTCCCGGCTCCAATGCGGCCACCGGCGGTTTGGAGACGGCTTCACTTTTGGCGGCCGGCGTCGCGATCAGGTCGCTGGTGCGGTGTTTGGCCAGCTCGGCGCGCAACATCGCATTGGTGCTGCGCAGCCGTTCGAAAAGCATGTCGAGATAGGGGAGCAGGCGCGCTTCGTCACGGAGTACTTCGAAGTGAAAATCACGTTCGTTGACCACGTCCACCTCGGTGGTCGTAAGCGCACGCGCCGTAGCCGCGCGGGGGAGATCGTCGATCATCCCCATTTCGCCGAAGATTTCGCCCTCCTCGAGGGTGGTGAGCACGCTGCGTCCCTGGGGCGTTTCGATGCTGATCTCGACCCTGCCCGCGAGAATCCAATAGGCCTCACTGGATTCATCGCCTTCGCGAAAGATGAGCTCGCCCGGTTGGAACGTGTTTCGGTGCATGAGGTCGGAAGGCTAGCGAGAGGCTCCTCCGAGGGTCAAGCCGCGGTCGCGACGAGACAAGCAGACAATCGGACGGCCAGACAATCAGACCACCGGAACACGCACGACAAAGGTCCATCTGGTTGTCTCACGGTTCGATTGTCGGATTGTCTCGCCGGGCTACCGTGCGATAATCGAGATCGAGCACTACGACGGCCGCACCGGGCGACGCTATCGAGCCGCGGGAGATTTCAATTTCACCGACGACCAAGTTGCCGCGCTGCTCATTGCTCATCGCGATGCCACGCCGGGTTGGAGCGATGTCGTGCAGTGGGAGGAAATGGATATTTGATCGGCCTCAGAGGTTCCGGATTGCTACGAGACAGCAACGCCAACGGCGTTGAATCTCTCAGTCCAGGGTTGCGAGGAACGAGCTACCCTGGGTATTTCCCAAGAACGCGGCCAACCCTGAAAGGGTTGCATCGACGCTCCTACTACCTGAGAGAGATTCAACCCTTTCAGGGTTGGCCCGTTGCTGTGGTTATCCCAGGGTAGATGCTCGTGCCTCGCATCAACCCTGGGCTGAATGATTCAACGTCTTCGGCGTTGTCTGTCTCATGTGCCTTAAGCCTCAGAGTCGCACGGTAGCATGGACACGAGCGTATCATACCTACCTGAAGGAAAGTTGTCATTGGGTCAGAGGCTCCGGATCATCGCCAGCATTTCCTGCAATCGCGCGCTTGGCACCGGCGCGGTGAGGCGGGGAAACTTCCCGCCGATCTGCACGTAATCGCCGCCGCGGGTGAGGATGAGTTTGCCTTCGCGCGCTTCCACCTGGGTGATCTTGCGCGCGCTGGCGGCGAGCTTGATCTCCGTCATCACCAGCAGATTCTCCGCGGCCTCGGGGAGCACGCCGAAGCGGTCGCGCCAGGTCTTGCGAATGTTGTCGAGTTGCTCCTGCGTGGTCACCTCCGCGAGGCGACGGTAGGCCTGGATGCGTGGCTGGGATTCGCCGATGAAGGCCGCCGGCAGGAAGGCCGGTGCAATGTCGGAGTTGGGAGTTCGGAGTTCGGAGTTCGGAGTTCCCGATTTTCGATCTTCGATCTTCGATCTCCGGGCGCCGACCCATTCCGCTTCCCGCGTGATAACGAAGTCAGTTCGCAACACGATCTCCAGGCGCGGGCGCACCTTTTCGCCTTTCAGTTTGGCGATGGCTTGCTTGAGGAGGGCGCAATAGAGATCGAACCCGATGTTGATGATGTGTCCGCTCTGCGCGGTGCCGAGGATGTTGCCGGCGCCGCGGATTTCCAGGTCCCGCATGGCGATCTTAAATCCGGCGCCGAGCGAGCTGTACTGTTTGATCGCATTGATCCGTCGCCGCGCTTCGCCCTGGGTCATCATTTCGCGCGGGAGCAGGAGATAGGCGTAGGCTTTGTGCTGTGCGCGACCGACGCGACCGCGAAGCTGATAGAGATCGGCGAGCCCGAAACGATCCGCGCGATCAATGATGATCGTATTCGCGTTGGGAATATCGAGGCCGCTCTCGATGATCGTCGTGGAAATGAGCACGTCGGCGGCTCCGCTGACGAACTCGTGCATGACTTCCTCCAGTTCATGCTCGTCCATCTGGCCGTGGCCAATCACGCAACGCGCCTTCGGGCAGAGCAGGGCGATCTTGTCGCGCATCTTCTCGATGGATTGCACCCGGTTGTGGAGAAAATAGACCTGCCCCTGGCGAGCCATCTCGCGATTGATGGCGTCGCGGATGATGCGCTCGTCGTAGGGACAGATGAGCGTCTCGGTCGGGATGCGGTTGAGCGGCGGCGTCTCGATGGTGCTCATGTCCTTCGCGCCCATGAGCGAAAGATAGAGCGTCCGCGGAATCGGCGTGGCACTGAGGGTGAGCATGTCGACCAGCTTGAACATCTCCTTGAATCGCTCCTTGTGCAGCACGCCGAAGCGTTGCTCTTCGTCGATCACCACCAGCCCGAGATTCTTGAAAGCGATGTCTTTGGAGATCAGCCGGTGCGTCCCCACGACGATATCCACTTCGCCGCTCTGCAAGCCTGCGACCGTCTTGCGTTGCTCGCCGTGGGTGCGAAAGCGGCTGAGCAAATCGACCGTCACCGGATAGTCGCTCATGCGCTCGCGAAAGTTGCGGTAGTGCTGCTCGGCCAGCACCGTGGTCGGCACCAAAATGGCGACCTGCTTTCCGCCCATCACGGCTTTGAACGCCGCGCGAATCGCCACCTCCGTTTTGCCAAACCCGACATCGCCGCAGATGAGCCGATCCATGGGGCGTTCCGATTCCATGTCCGCCTTCGACGCAGTGATGGCGGTGAGCTGATCCGCCGTCTCCTTGAAAAGAAACGAGCCCTCGAATTCGCGCTGCCATTTGTTGTCCGGCGGGAAAGCGAAACCGATGGCCGTTTCGCGTTCGGCATGAACCGCCAGGAGCTTGGAGGCGTAGTCGAACACCGCCTTCTCCGCGTTCTTCTTCGCCTTGGCCCATTTCTCGTCGCCCAGCCGGGAGAGCGGCGGATTCCTTTTGCCCACGCCCACATAACGCGAAACGAGATAGCTCTGCTCGAGCGGGACATAGAGCCGCGCGTCCTCGGCGAAAGCGACCACCAGCACGTCCTCCGTCTTGCCGTCGGCGCGCGGGATCGACTTCATCCCTTCGTAGCGGCCAATGCCGTGCTCGAGATGGACGACGTAATCGTCCTCGTTCAATTCGCTGAAGTCGATCTGCGTGCGACTGGCCTGATCCCGCGCGCGCCGCAGCGCCATCCGGCGGGCGCGCGTATTGCGGTACCGTCCGAAGAGCTCCGCGTCGCTGAGGATGGCAACCTTTGCGGCGGGAAAAGTGAATCCCCGGTGCAGCGTGCCGACGGTGAATTGCAACGCATCGGCCTCGACCGGCGGCACGAGATCGTGCAGACGCTCAATCTCGCCTTCGTTGTTGCAATAGACGTGAACGCGCCAGCCTTGCGTGCGCCATTCCCGGAGTTGTCCGAAAAACCGCTCCCGTTTGATTTCATCCACCACGAAATCGCCGGCTTCGAATTCACCGAGACCGTGATCGAAAAAGGCGGTCGAATAATCTTCGGCGGAAGTAATGCTCGGCACCGTGGAAGTCGGGGCCGCTTCTTCGCCCTCAGGAGCGGTCGCAGTCACGCCCTCCGAATGCTCGAGGATGCGCACCTGCGCGGCAAACCATCCGCCTTCGGCGTCGATCGTCAGGTCGCGCTTGGCGATGAGTTCGTGCAGCCGGTATTTGCTGCGCTCCGCCGCGGCCTCGCCCAGCAGAAGTGTCGCGCTGTCGAGATGCTGAACGCTGATCTGGGTATCGAGGTCGAACTCGCGCAAGGACTCGATCTCGTCATCGAAAAACTCCACGCGCACTGGCAGCGTGTGATGAAAAGAATAGACGTCGAGAATCCCGCCGCGGACGGCGTATTGCCCACGCGCCGAAACCTGCGCCACATGCTCGTAGCCTGCATCGGTCAGTTGCTTGAGCAGGGCTTCCCGATCGACCCGCACCGACCGCCGCAAGCGCAGTTCCAATTGCTTCAGGGTCGCGGGCGAGGGGACTTCATCGTCCAGGCTCCCGCGGGTCAGCACCACGACCTGCCGGCCCTTGGCGTTGACCAGTCGCTGGACGATGCCCAGGCGTTCCGCCACGCTGTCGGGATCGGGCAGGGCACCCTCGACCGGGGCGCGTTCCACCTCCGGAAAGAACAGGGCGTCCGGGAACCACTGGAGCAATTCGTTGTGCATCGTCTCCTGCGTGCGGACGTCCGGACAGACGATCCATACCGGCGCCTTCGCCTGCTGCGCCACGATCGCCGCAAGGAATGGCTGCGCCGCGCCGACCACATGCTCGAACGACACCGGCTCGCCTGAGCGGACGCGCACCAGCTTCGCCGCCAGGGCCGGAGCGGCAGCGATCTGTTCGAGGGGGTTGGGTGGGGTCTTCACGAGCGGGCGTTTTCTCTCGCGCATTCCCGGCGGCGGTGCAAGCGGCGTGCGGTTCTCCGCCATGGAAATACGAAAGCCGAAGCCAGCGGCGCCCTTTATGGTATCGATCCGCGTGTCGCCCGAATCGGCGTCACGGGAGGTGGCGTTGCATGAAGCGGGACCGGTGTCGCGGAAATGGGGGGTGCCGGAGTTGCGGGGGCCGGCGTTGCCGATGCTGCCGGACCGGACGAACTCGGGGTGGATGGGACCGGTGTTGGCTTGGGCGTGGCCTCAGGTGCAGGCGTGGCAACTTCCGGTGGCGCGCTCGCTGCACCTTCCACCTTCTTGTAAGTCTTCCCTGCGAGCTCGAGAAAGACATCGCCAGTATCCAGATCGGTGTAAGTGCGGACGGCTTCCGTTTCGCCAATCACGATATCCTGCGTGGGCGTGGCTTTGGAATCCTCGGGAGCCGTACCCGGCGCCTTCGGTGCGGGTGCGGATGTGGAGTAGTGCAGGGACAGCAGGGTAGGGGCCGACCATTCGATCTTGTTCTTTGCCGGGTCGTAACCGGCCTTGCGGGTCAGCTCGTCTTCGGGATTTTTCTGAAAGAGCCGATGACGCTTCAACCACGACTGCTCCTTTTGCCGGGGTTCGAATGTGGTCCAACTTCCGTGAATCTCGGTCGGCTTGGCCTTCGCGGAATCGATCATCTCCCTTCGGAATTTGCCGTCAGGCGAGATCGTCAGATGCCAGGATGCGCCCGCCGGGTTGCTCCACTCCCATTGGCCGATAACCTTGGCGGGAGGTCCTTTGACCTTCTCCGAACCGCACCCGGCCAACGTCAAGGCAATGGCCGCAATGAAAACGACGCTGAGGAAAGACTTCATATCGCAGGTTGACGACACTCTGCCGGCAGAGCGAACAGGGCAAGTGCTAGTGCGGATTAAACAAAGCTGTAGCCGCGTATCAGGTCGCGCGAAGCGCCTCCGGGCCGGACGGGCGGTCTGGGGAGCGCACCTCGTCCCGAGTGCTGGTTTCGGCGTCGCGCCGAAACGAACTTCCTTTACGATGCGCTCCAGAGGAAATTCGTTGGGTCTTCGAAAGTCCGCGAAGGCGGGGACGCCTTCGCCAGCACTCGGGACGAGATGCGCTCCCCGGACTTCCGCAGCCTTGCGCTCACTTTGCTCACTCCTCGCGCCGGCGCGCAAGTTCCCCCGCAAGCCTCGGTCCTACGCTCCGGTGGCCGAGTGGCCGGCCTTCGACCGTGGCCACGGGCATGACGCCGATCCAGCTATTGGTCAGAAAGATTTCGTCGGCATTGACGACGTCTTCCCGGCGCAGGCGACGCTCTTCGACCTTCCGGCGACCGATGACCCATTCGCGGATGACTCCAGTGCGCGCGCCGCTGCTCTTGGGCGGCGTGCATAGTTTGTCATCGCGCAAGACGAAGACATTGGCCATGCAGCCGGAGACGAGTTCGGCCCGGTCGTTGAAGAGCAACGTTTCGTCATACCCAAGTCGCCGCGCTTTAGCCAGGGCATCGCAATTGAACCAGTAGTTCGCCGTTTTCAATCCATTGAAGACGGGCTGATAGCTCTCGTCGTGCAGACCGATTTCCCAGGCGTCTTCGGGATCGGGCGGTGTCCGCGGTTCGATGAAAACCAGGACGCGCGGATGTTCTGCCGTTTCCGCCGGACCGCCATCGCCCGCAGTGACATAGAGCCGGGCGAATCCACCGGCCGTTTCGCGCTGAAAGAGCCCCGCGGCGGCGTTGAGCGCCGCTTCGTCCACGGAAATCTCCCGTTCGGCGCAAGCCTGCACCAGTCTCGAGACGTGCCGTTCGAAGAACTCCGCTTCGCCATTGGCGACCCGCATGCTTTCAAAAACCGCCATGCCGTAACGGAATCCGCGGTCGGTGATCGGCAGGGTGTCGGACCGCTTGAACGCCGCGCCGTTCCACCGCCAGGCCTTCACGAAATCGTCAGTTCGCGCGTGATCCCAAAGCGTTCAATGCGCTTGCGCAAGGTGGCCCGGGTGATGCCGAGCAACTTGGCCGCGCGGACCTGGTTGCCCTTAGTCGCTTTCATCGCGTAAAGCGTGAACTCGCGCTCCAGCCAGGGGAGCAACTGCACGTCCGGGTCGGTCTGGGCGGCCTTGAGCAGGACTTCCATGGCGCCTTCCGTGGTCAACTCAGCGGGAGCCCCGGTCGGTGCGCCTTCCGTGGCGGGAGTGGCGAGTTGGTCCTTGCCGAGCGGAATATCCTTCGGCGTGAGCAAATCCGATGTCGCCAGCAAACAGGCCCGCTGGATGGTATTCTCCAACTCGCGGACATTGCCGGGCCACGAATAGCTTTCCAGCACCCGCATGGCTTCCTCGGAAAGCTGGAGCCGTGGCAGAAGTTTTTTCGTAGCCACCTTTTGGAGGAAATATTCGGCCAGCAGCCGGATGTCCTCGGTGCGTTGGCGCAACGGCGGAAGCTGCATCCGGACCACGTTCAGCCGGTAAAAAAGATCCTCGCGGAAGGTTCGTTTGCTGACTTCCTGTTCCAGATTCTTGTTCGTGGCGGCGACGATCCGCACGTCGGTTTTGAGCACTTCATTGCCGCCGACCCGGGAAAATTCGCCATCCTGCAAGACGCGTAAAATCTTGCTCTGCAAAGCCAGCGGCATATCGCCGATTTCATCCAGGAAAAGGGTGCCACCGCTGCTCTGCTCGAAGCGGCCCACACGGGTGCCAGTGGCCCCGGTGAAAGAACCCTTCTCATGGCCAAAAAGCTCACTCTCGAGGAGTTGCTCTGGTATTGCCGCACAATTGATCGCCACGAAACTCTTCGCGCTTCGCCCGCTGTAGTGGTGAATGGCCCGGGCCACCAGCTCCTTGCCCGTGCCGCTTTCGCCCGTAATCATCACCGGCGCATCGCTATGGGCGACCCGGCCGATCATCTTGAAGACCTGCTGCAATGCCACCGACTTCCCGACGATGCTGTCCTGGTGCTCCTCCACCGTGAGCTGTGGCTTGAAGGTCGTCGCCGCCTTCATCTCGGCCTGCGCTTTGAGCGCCGCGTCCACCACCACCTTCAGATTAAAGGGAAGCGTCTCCTTGCGGATGAAATCGAACGCCCCCAATTTCATCGACTCGATGACGGATTGGGTCGTGCCAAACCCGCTGGTCAGGACGACGATCGCATTGGGATCGCGCTGCTTCACCCGCACGAGCAAATCCTGGCCGCTGAACGGCGAAAGATGCGTCTCGGAGATCAGCAAATCCGGCGATTCGCGGCAAAAAATCTTATAACCGTCGTCGGCTTTTGTAGCGGTTATGACCCGCGTCGTCGGGGTCCCGAGTTGGTATTGGACCCAATCGAGGAAGTCAGTTTCAGGATCGACGACGAGGATTGTTTGAACTTTTTCCATCAGGGAATTCAGAGGCCGCCGAAACGGCGCTGCCGTTTATTGAACTCCCTTATGGCGTCGCGCAAGTCCTCCTTGCTAAATTCTGGCCACTTTTTTTCCGTTACGTAGATCTCGGTGTAGCTTAATTGCCACAACAGAAAGTTAGACAAACGTAGTTCCCCCGATGTTCGGATGAGCAGATCCGGATCGGGAAATCGCTGGGTGTAAAGATGCTGGCTGAATATCTCTTCCGTAAGTGTCTGATAATCAAGCGTTCCCGTGGCAGCCTCCCGGCACAAATCGCGGACCGTGTCGATAATCTCAGTGCGGCCACTGTAGTTCAGGGCGAGGACGAGAGTCGTCTTCGGGTTTTGCGCGGTCAGCTCGATCGTCCGCTGCAAGGCCGACTGGCAACTCTCCGGAAGCTCATGAAGCCGCCCGATCGCCTGAAGCCGGACGCCGTTCTTCATCAAAGTGGGCGTCTCCTGGGAGATAAAATGTTCCAACAACGTCCAGAGCGCCGCAACTTCCGCCGCCGGACGCTTCCAGTTTTCAGTCGAGAACGCGTAGACCGTCAGAAATTCCACGCCCAACTCGACACACGCTTCCGTCACCGCCCGAACCGATTCGGCCCCTTGTTCGTGCCCTTTGATCCGCGGCAAATCGCGTTCCTTGGCCCAACGCCCATTGCCATCCATGATGATCGCGATATGGCGCGGGACATTCATTGCCGATTGGCAATTGGCGATTGCCGATTGCCGATTTCTGAAAACGCGTGCGGCGGCAAATTCCGGGGAGCGCACTCGTCCCGAGTGCTGGCGAAGGCGTCCCGCCTTCGCGGACTTTCCGAGAACCTCCAAATTTCTCTCTGAAGCGCACCGCTTGGGAAGTTCGTTTCGGCGGGACGCCGAAACCAGCACTCGGGACGAGTGCGCTCCCCAGACCGCCCGTGCGGCCCGGCCCGTTGCGCGCGACCTGAAACGCGGCTACGACTTATTGAAACGGCTCCAATCATTTGGCGTCATCGAGCAGGGAGGGTAATCGGCAATTTCACAAGACGATGGTTTGGTCCCGGTTGGGCCCGACGCTGGCGATGGTCAGTTTGGCGCCGGTCAATTCCGCGATCTTTTGCAAATAAGCCCGGGCGTTTTTGGGCAGGTCGGAATACTTCTTCGCTTCATGGGTCGGAGTTTGCCAGCCGGGCAGTTCGATATAAACCGGCTTGGCCCCCTGGAGTTGCCGGAAATCGGAGGGCGGCACATCCACGGTCTTCTTCCCGAGTTTGTAGTGCGTGCAGACTTTGATGGAAGGGAGCGAATCGAGCCCGTCGAGATTGGTCACGGCGATGTCGTCGATTCCATTGATCATTCCGGCATAGCGCACGGCCACGGCATCGAACCATCCACAGCGCCGGGCCCGCCCGGTGGTGGCGCCAAATTCGCGGCCCATCCCGTGCAGCAGATCCGAAAACTCCGCGTTTTCCGTGGGGAAGGGACCTTCGCCCACCCGGGTGGTGTAAGCCTTCATCACGCCGAGCACCCGGTCCATCCGATGCGGGGCCACGCCCGAGCCGGTGCAAGCGCCGCCCGCGGTCGTATTCGAGGATGTCACGTAGGGATATGTCCCGTGGTCGATGTCCAGGAAGGTGCCTTGAGCGCCTTCGAAGAGCATTTCCTTGCCGGCGCTGAGCGCTTCGTGGAGGAAAACCACCGTATTCCCGACGAACGGAGCGAGCTTTTTGCCGGCTTCCAGGTAGGCGGCGTTCACTTCGGCAAACTTCAGCGGTTTCGCGCCGAGCGCCTTGAGCACGGCGTTGTTCTCCTTGATCCGCTGAGCCAGCTTCTCGGAGAAAATCTTCGGCTGCATGAGGTCGCCCATGCGCAGGCCCACGCGGGCCGCTTTGTCGCCGTAGGCCGGGCCGATGCCGCGCTTGGTCGTGCCGATGCGGTTCTTGCCCTGCTTCGATTCCCGCTGTTCGTCGAGGATGCGGTGATAAGGCAGCACGAGGTGCGCGCAATCGGAGATCAGCAGGTTGTCCTTGGTCACCTTGATCTTCTTTTCCCGCAGCCCGGCGATCTCCTTGGCGACCGCGATGGGATCGATAACGACGCCGTTGCCGATGACGCACTTCTTGCCGGGCCGGAGAATGCCGCTGGGAATGAGATGGAGGACGTATTTGGCGTCGTTCACGATCACCGTATGCCCGGCGTTGTTGCCGCCTTGCGAGCGCACGACGATGTCGGCGCTTTCGGTGAGAAAATCGATGATTTTGCCTTTGCCTTCGTCGCCCCACTGGGCGCCGACCAGAATGGTATTGGACATGACCGGAACGGGATTTTTAGGGATGTAGAAACGTGAAAAACGCCCCGAGGCGCCAAGGGGCATCTACGGGACGTTTGCTGACACTAGAGGCGTTCGGCGCGCTGGCGAGAGGAAAATGTGTCACACGCCGTTGCCGGAGGGAATCGGCTGGAGACAAAGCGACCGTGGCATTGTGAGCGCTCTTTCGTTTCCAGTCATCCTGAGCTTGCGAAGGATCTCTGAATTCCCGTGGACGGAGGCGGCGCGGAGCATTCGACACTCAATCCCACCGCCTCTGCCCGCGGAAGCCAGAGATCCTTCGCAGGCTCAGGATGACTCGGAATGAAAGGGCATTCCGAATACCACGCGCGTTCCGCTTCGAGGTCTCCGCGACGGTTGGCGAGACAGGACTCCAGCCTCGGCCTTTGTTTTAATGCACGAGCGTTATTTCCGCAGCGTCTTCCGCGCGTGCTGCGCTCGCCAGAGGATCAGGAACATCGGCAGCCAGGCTACGCCGAAAAGGATCGGGTGGGTGAGAAGATAATTTGCGAACTGAAAGAAGCGGACTCGAGAAAGCGCTTCCCGAGCAGTGGCATCATTCGCATGCGTGGCGTAAACCGAATCGCCGAGGGCAAAATCGCGGGCCGCAGCCATGCCTCCTTCGGCGGCATGCCAGGCGAGCGCGCAACCGCCGTGGGCCAGATAGCCGATGGCCAGTCCACCGGTTGCGGCCCACAAACCCAGGGCCACTCCGGCGAAAGCCACGACACCCAGGGAGGCGCCTCCCACGGCGAACAGTCCGAGGGAAAGGCCGCCAACGCTGAAGCCGCCCACCGCAAAGCCGCCGATCGACACCAGGACGCCAATCGACAAGTCGCCAATGGCAATCCAGCCGATGGCCGGACGAAGCGGCGCGCCGTACGGGCGTCCAGTCCGAACGTGCAGCAGCGGCAGGCGGAGAAATTTCCATGGACTGATGTATTCGAACGTTTTCCAGGCCTCCGCCGAGCGGGCCCTGGCTTCCGGGCTGCGCTTCGGCGCTTCCTCGTTCCGGAGGCGGGTATGATCCCGCCGAAAGCGCAGAATCAAAAACAGCAGAGCGGCGACGTAAAGCGATGGGAGCAGCGCGCCAATGGCGACGGCCCATCCGGTGTGCCCATGCCAGATACCGGCTTCGAAGGGGACGGCCACTCCCATGGCCACGAGGAAGATCAAGACCAGCGCGGCCAACCAGCGCGTCTGGCGCAGGAGCAATTGCCGTTCGCGTTCGGATTCCGCCGCGTCCAGGCCCGCTTTCAGACCGAACCACGCCCCCAGACAACCGACGATCGGTCCGACGAGCACACTGCCGATCGCCAACCAGCTCGCGCCGGCCGCCACGCTACCGGTCTTCGCCGCAGCGGTGCCAATAGTCGCTGCAGCCGCGGAGGTTTTCATCAGCGGCAACGCGGCCAGCACGCCGAGCGTGAAGGCCCGCCCCGGCGTGCTCATGCGCAAGGCGCCTTCGACGAAAGCAGCGACTTGCTCCTGCAAGAGCTTGCGTCCGCGCGAGAGGCGCTGCTTGACCGCATCTTCGGTGAGTTCGAGTGCCTCGGCCACGCGCTCCACCGATTGCCCTTCGCGATAAAACAGAATCAGCGGCTCGCGATAGGTCTCCGGGATCTTCTCCAAGGAGCGCCAGAGGATCGTTTCCTCTTCCCGCGATATCGTCTCCTCGAGAGGACCCGCCTCGGGCGCACGATGTTCATCCACCAGTTCATCCGCCACGCATACGGGTTCGCGCCCCTCACGACTCCGGGCTTTGGCCGCAATTCGCCGGGCAATTCCGCACAGCCATCCGCGGAGCTTCTCCGGCTCCCGAAGCTGGCGCAACTCCTTCCACGCCGTGAGAAAGACTTCCTGGGCGAGGTCTTCACTCCGGCTCAAGTTGCCGGTGGCATTGTAGGTCAGCGAGCAAATCAGCGTCTGGTAGCGGGCGACGATTTGCGAGAAGGCCGGCGTGCCTTGGGTCAAGGATCGTTGCACCAGGTCGGCATCGTTGATGGCCACTGCGGCGGGCATGGAAGGAGAAATCATATCACCATGCAAGTGCCGCGCGGAGCGCAAAAGGTGACACGGTTTTTTACTTCCGCTGCAATGCCCGTCGGGCGCGCCACGCTTGCCAGGGGATGAGAATGAATGGCAGCCACATGAGCGAGGTCCAGCCGGAATGGTGCGCCAGGTAACGCGAGAGCCGAAAGAAGGCCTGCGAATCGATGGCTGCGCGGGCGGCTGCGTCATTCGCGTGCTGGGCAAAAGTGTGAAGTCCTTCGGCAAAGGTGTGCGCGACGGCGCGAGATCCCATGGCCGCGTGCCACGCCAGGGCATTGCCTCCGTGCGCCATGTAACCCACGGCCGTGGCTCCCATTGCGCCCCATACTCCCACCGAGAAAATGCTCCCGAAAGCCAGGGCTCCGGCCGAGATGATCCCCAGCGGCAAAATGCCAAACGACAGCACGCCCAAGCTCACGCCCCCGACGGCCGTGATCCCCAAGGCAAAGAGCACACCCACGGCCCGGTCGCCGATCGCGATCCAGCCGAAGGCGGTCCGGGTGGTTCCGTCTTCTGCCCGCCCCACGTAAACGTGGAGCAACGGCAGTCCGAGGAAGGCGAGCCGGCTGCGATACTCCAACGGTCGCCACGCGCGGGCGTGTCGCTCAGCCTCCGCCGGGCTGAGCTTCGATGCCTCTTCTGCGTGAATCTGCAGATGCTTTCGCGTCATCCGCCGAACCATCACCACGGCGATGCTGAGAAACGCGAGGAACCAGCCCATCCGGAAAAGCATGGCTCCCAAAGGATGCGATTCCCAAATGCTGGCGGTCCTTGGTTCAACCTCGATGATCCCGAGGGCCAGGAAGAAGACCAGCCCGAGCGCGACCGGCGCCTGGCGGCGCAAAAAACGCCGCTCCCGGTCGGATTGCGCATACTCATAGCCCGCGCGGAGGCCCATCCAAACCGTGATTACTCCAGCGATGGGGCCCAGCAACATGCCGAGGACGCCCAGCAACCCGAGCCCCTTCGCTGCGCCACCGGTCTTGGCCGCGACGCTTCCAAGCGTCGTCGCCGCTGCGGCCGAAGTCTTCATGAGAGGCAACGCCGCGATAACCCCGAGCGTAAACGCGCGCCCTGGCGTGCTCATCCGCAAGGCGCCTTCCACAAAAGCTGCGACCTGCTCCTGAAGCAGCTTGCGCCCTCGCGAGAGCCGCTGCTTGGTCGCGTCCTCGGTGAGTCCGAGGGCCTCGGCCACGCTCTCCACCGACCGACCTTCGCGATAAAAGAGAACGAGCGGCTCCCGATACGTCTCAGGAATTTTCTCCAGCGACCGCCAGAGGATCACTTCCTCCTCGCGCGAGATTGCCTGCTCGTCAGGCCGTGCGTTCGGCGCGTGGTGTTCGTCCGCCAGTTCCTCCGCCGCGCATACCGGTTCGCGGCCCTCGCGCCGCACGGTATTCGCAATGATGCGCCGGGCGATGCCGCAGAGCCACGAGCGTAGTTTCTCCGGTTCGCGAAGGTGGCGAAGTTCCTTCCACGCGGTGACAAAGACCTCCTGAGCGAGATCTTCGCTGCGGCTCACACTCCCAGTGGCGCTGTAAGTAAGCGAGCAGATCAGCGTTTGATAGCGGGTGACAATTTGCGAGAACGCCGGGGTCCCATGGACCAGCGATTGCTGGACAAGATCGGCGTCATGGGAAGCCGTGGCAACGGCGGACATGGAATGGATCATAGCATCCTCCAAGTGGTCAGCCCCGGCAAAAGGTGACAGGAAATCTGCACGTATTGGTGCTGACGAGGATCAGCGGCACGCCGGGGAAATTTGGCCGGTTGCCCGATGACTTACTTTTGACTGCGGCCAAACTTCCGTGCGGCTGGCGTCGTGCTGCCGAACGGCAATTACGCCTTGTTTCCTTAGCGGGCTGCCTGTCTGGCCTCCGTCACGCCGATGGCCATGGGGTGATACGAAAGCCAGCGCTGCATGATCGCCGCGGCGGCGACGAAAATTTTGTCGCGATCTTCGCCGGTCGCTTTGTTGTTGCCGGCGCTCGGCACCGGGAGAACCAAAGTCATCGCCGTCGCGTCCACCACGGCCATGTTCGGCAGGATGCCATTCATTTCCTTGGCGGCCAGGCCGGCGACGACGGCGGGGGGAAGGAGTCCCTGCTTGGTGTCCGACGGCACGAAAACCAGGACCATGGAATCCTTGAAGGCGTGGCAGAAATGCAGCAGAGCGGCACTGGCTCCGGTGCTGCGTGTCGTCACCGGTTTGTCCAGCATCGTCGGCGCCATCTGCACGAAGCCCATCACCTTTCGCTCCAATTGCGCCTGGGCTTTGGCTTCGGCCAGATGGTCGAGACTGTAGGCGTCAGTGATGCGCACCGGTTGCTCGGGAACGTCCTTGGCCGCTTCGATGCCTCCCATGAAACGGTCGGAAAGCAGGACGGGCTGGAGCCGGGGGGGAGTGCCGCGAACCCCGTTTCCCGGGTCGGCCGGAGATGCGGCCACGATCTGACGCGCCGGTTGGTGATGCGCACGGTAGGCGGCGGCTTCTTCCACCGAGGCGAACAGCGTGGAGGATTGCAGGGCATTCAAGAGCGCTGGCGGCGCCCCGTGTTCGCGGAGAGCTTCCTGTTCCGTCGAGTTCAGCGGTTGCAGGAGCTTCCGGCGGGTCACGTCGTTGAGGATTTCCTGCGGCGAACTGCCGGTGCGAAGCATGAGGGAAAGTTCCTCAAAAGTCATGGGCTCCGCAGCGGGAAGCAAAGTCGCCAGGCCGAGGAATACGGCGAGAAAGAGGAGAAAGGACCGGTTCATATCGCACCCTGCTCAGGAGCACGCGGAATGCCGGGGAGCGGGGAAGGGGCGGAGAAGGCTCTTCTTTCAGGCGCAATCCTACGCGGGCACCAGGAGATTGGCGTCGCGCAACAGGAGCCAGCGCCCGTTGGGTTCCCGGCGGAATATCGACAGGATGTGCCCGGCAAGGTGCTTCGTCGGCCCGCCTTGCACCGGCGTGATCGTGACGGTCAGAAAATTCCAGCAATAGGCATGGTCACCGGTGATCTGGATTTCCTGGATATCCGCTTTGCCCTCGACATGGATCTGTCCCGCCGAGGCTCGGCTGGCCGCGGCAAAGGCTTCTCGCCCACGCATCGGCGGCTGGCCGGGACGGAGAAAGACGACGTCTTCGGCCATGAGGGTGAGCAGGGTATCGAGGTCGTTCCGCGACGATGCTTCGATCCAGGTCGAGATGAGGTCGCGAATTTGCCGGTGGTCTTCTTTTTCACTCATGACGGGAGGATGATCACGCTGGAGGCCGGAGCCGGATGGCGATCGACCGGGCGTAGGCTTGGAAACCGAGCGAATGGGCGATCTTCATGGAGGGGGCATTGGATTCGAGCGTCCGATACTGTGGAAGCAGGCCACACGCCAAAGCCCGGCGCGCCAGGTGGGCGACGGCGTTGCGCCCATGGCCCTGGTGGCGATGCGCCGGATGTGTGACGATCGAGATATGGGCGATGGCGTTACCCCAGACTTCGTAGCTGGCGAGCGCGGCCAGGCAGCCATCGACGATGACTCCGGAAGAAGGACCCTCTTCGGCGCCGCCGCCGTGTTCCCATTCCTCGGCGGTGCAAGCCTTCCGCAAGGCATTGCGCGCGTCGAGATCGCTCGGATCAAGTTCCTTCACAGAATGTGCCGGCGGCAAGACGGTCGATGCATAGCCGACGAAAGCCGGCCCGACGATCTTTTCGCCCACCTCGGAAAGCCTCGACGCCAGGAGCAGGGGCGAAATCAAACCCTTGCGGACAACCAAATGGCGGCGGATCGCGTCTTCTCGCTCAGGCGGGATTGAGACAATGGCCGCGCTCCCGCGAAAGAGGGCAAAGACGCCGTCGTAACCGGCCAAATCTTTTCCATGCGGAACGATGCGCAGCGGTTGGGAGAACAGTTCCCTTTCTGCGCAGCCCAAGTGGCCGGCCCAATAGTGGCCGGCGATTGCGGTCACACTCAGCAAAGCGGCGGCGGAGAAACCGGGGAAACGGGCAACACGGGAGGAACGGCGGCCGCCGCTTGCTCGCGGCGCATCCGCAGATAGCCCGCGACCACACAGATGATGGCCAGAATTCGCCAGACGCAATGCACCGTGAGCGCGCGATGAGGAGCGCTGCCGACCGGAACGGAAAGGATGGCGATGAGGTTGATTCCGAGCGAGGCGAGCTGGACGAAGCCGAGGCCAATCGCGGCGGCCAGACCCGGGCGCAACCAGAGCCAGACCGATGCCCCAGTCAAGAGCACGATATCGGGCCCGACGGTCGTCCAGTTGTTCAGGTATGCGCTGGCCGCGATGAACCAGACCAGGTGCCCGCCGGTCACGGAAATGGCTCCGCCGAAGTAGCGCGGATGGAATCGCGATTTCGTAAAGATGAGGAGCAGGATGCCCGTTGAGATTGCGGGAAGCCAAAGTGAAGCCCCGGCATAGTGGCTCAAGGCCCATCCGCCAATGGCGCCGAGGATTCCAGCGCCGGAGGTGAGTGGATTGGCAGCTTTCTTTGGCTCGGTCATGATTGCTGGAGAGGGTTGGGCGGCGCGGCTCAGCGCGCAGCTTTCGAGGGAACGATGATGCCTTTGCCTTTACTCGGTCGCTGGGATCGAGTCGATACAGAATTAGTGGCCGGAATTTGTCCGCGTTTCGACCGGAACCACATGCGCAGCGAGCTGCGGAAAGAACTCCCGAAAATCCTCGTGAAAGCGCTCATATTCCCGCTCCAGCGCAGTGACCGCCAGGCCGAGATCGATCGGGCGCCGGAGGTGGCTCCCAATCCGCGAGAGCGCCAGGCGAATGCCTTCGAGCTCACGATAGGCGCACAACCAGTTGGTGCTTCGCATCGACAGGAGACGGTACCGCGCCTCCGGTGGAACTCTCGCCAGGTGCGCCTCGAATGAGGCATACACTTCGGCGGCGAATTCGGGCAACGGCTGGCTGGCCATCGAGTCCCATTCGCGAGCCAGGATGTGATCGTAAAACATGTCGACGAGCACGCCGCCATAGCGACGGTATTCCGGCCCCAGGCGTCGAATGCTTTGGCGGAAAAGGGGATGTGTATCCGTAAAGGCATCGATCCGGCGGTGCCGCCGAATGCCCTCTTGAAACGCCGGAGGAAATTCCGTCAGCGCCCTTGCTGGAACCAAATCCGGCAGAAGATTTCCGAGGCGGAATTCCGGGGTCGGCTCCGAGAGATAGAGATGCGCCAGCCAGTTCAAGGAAAGGGGAACATAGCCACTTTTTCCGGGACGTCACGGTCACTGGCTCGGACGACTCGCGCAAAAAAAAATGGGCGAGGCACCGCTCGGCGGCGCCTCGCCCGGATGAATTTTGCGATTTCGTTTAGTTGTTCGGCTTCGGCGCTTCGCCGCCACGCCGTCCGCCGCCATTCTGCTCGGCCTTCTCGCGGGCTTCCTGCAGCTTCTTCACGATCGGTTCGACCGACGGATCCGCGGCGATTTCGGCCGCCGTCATCGCTTCACGGAGCCCCTTGCTCGCCGCTTCAAATTTCTCACGCGCTTCCTTGACCTTGGGATCCTCTGCGGCCTTTTGCATCGCCGCCCGCAGTTTGTCCTTTTCCTCCTGGGAAAGGCTGTCGAATCCGGGGCCGCCGCCGCGCATTCCAAAGCCGCGTGGACGGGGCGTGGCATCCTGGGCGTTGAGGGCGAGATATCCGCCGAGCGAGAGCGCCAGGCAGGTGGCGAGAGCGATTGTTCTGGTAGGTGTTTTCATGGTGGTGAACCCCTGAATAACCGTTCCGTGGAAAAAGTTGCACGAAGATTCGAAAAGCCGAGGCCGCCGCTTTGGAAGAGTGACACCGCGAAAAAGTTCGGCTATCGCTCCGGCAGCCTCCATGAACCCGACCACACCGCCGGCGCCCCGGCAGCGCCATGGTTGCTTGATCGTTCTCGCCCTTTTTACGGCGCTCTTCATCGTCGCCGTGCTGGTCGTTTACCACCTGGTCATGCGGACGCCCATGCCCTACCGCATCATCGCCTCGGCAATCGAGAAGGCGAATCCGGCCGTGAAGATCACGGGCATCACCGGCAACCTCAGCTCGGGCATCGGCATTGAGTCGATTGCCTGGGGCGACGACCCGCAAAAGCGCTCGGAGATTCTTGGGCTGCAAATCAAATTTGCCGCCACCGCGGACCGGAGCGGCAAGTATCGCCTGGTGGTGCACGACGTCGGGGTGCGCAAGGCGCACGTGGATCTCGCTGATTTTGGTCCTGCCAGTGGCTCTTCCTCGTCGACGAGTTCGAGCCCATCGCCGACCAATCCCCAGACCATGTTGGAAAGCCTGGATGTCGAGCGAGTGAGTATCGAGGACGTGCTCATCACCGACCGGGCGTCCAGTTTTCGCCTGTCCATTCCGAAGATCGAGTGGACGGGTTTCAAATGGACGCCGACCAGCCTCGAGCCCGGCACGCTGCTCGTCGAGAGCGACCGGTTGACCATCCACACCATCCCCGGACGCACGGTGTCGTTGAATGGACGAAAGGTCACTTTTCAAAAGTCTTTCACCGGCACGGCGCTGCCCGCGCTGCATCCCGCCGTCAAGCAAGCCATTCCCTTCATCGCGGATGTCGGATATCCGGCGCAAGGGCAGATTCGCGGCTGCCACGTGGAGATCGCCGATGGCAAACTCGAATGGGAAACCACGGAGGACGGCGGCGGCTCCCTGCACGTGCGAAAGCTGGACCTGCCCAGTTACATCGACGCCCGAAAGCTCTTCGGCGAAAAGGCCGCGGATTTGCCCAGCGACCTCGTCTTGAGCGCGGTGGCCACCTCGGGATTTACCGACGGTCACGGCACGATCAATATTACCGGCGGGAATTTCCGGTTGGGCGCGGCCACGTTTCAAATCGAGCCGGAAGAATTTGGCGCCCCGGAGCAATCCAGCGCGACTTTGCGAGCAGTGTTTACCAGCGATGCCGGCAAAATCGAATGGTCGCTGCCGCTGGCCAATCTTGGGCACGAATTTCAACCGCGCTTCAGCAGTCCTTCACTCTCTCCAGAGGAGATTCTCGCCCACGTCTTCTTTGCCAAGGCCGCTCAGGATTTGTCTCCGGAGGAGAAAAAGGAAGTCGACTCGAAGCGCTCGATCTACTTCCCGCTGCCGGAGCAGTAGCCCAATGAAAATCACACCTTCCATCATTTTCCTTTGCACGTTGTTTTATCTCGCGTGCCTCAACTCGGGGATAGCCCAAACGCCGATCGTGCCGAAGAAATGGCTCAGCCCGGATTCACTCGAGCAGGTCGAGTCGCGGCTGCAAACCCAACTGGATACCGGCGTGGACATGGGCGGGACCGCTTGGGCCATGGCTGCGGTCAAGGATGCGGAATTGGTGATGGTTTACGTCTCCCTCTACGAATCGCTCCCGGCCGATCAGCGGACCAAACTGCTGAAAGATCAAGAAGCGTGGCTGGATCATCGCCATAAGGCCGCGGACAAAGTTTACGCGGAAAACGAGGGAACCATCCGGCGGACTCTCGCCGCCGGTGAGTTTCAAAGCTGGACGGAAAAGCGCATCGCGGAGCTGAAGAAGCGGCTGGCGAAGCGGTGACGCGATTGTAAATGCGAGACTCGCGATGCCAAACACCGCGTTCCAGACGCACCGCTGATCATCGCCTCTGCTGATAATAGCCCAGCGCTTTAGCTCCGGGTTTCGGACCGTCAATGGGGACAAAGTCCCGCAGAGACGGCACTCCTGTTCTTTCGTCCCTGACGGGACTTTTCGTTCCCGACGCAACCTGGACCCGGCGCTAAAGCGCTGGGCTTTTTTCGTACGGCCGCGAAAAAGAAAACTCCTCTCCAGCCTTGCCTTTCGCGGGTCACTCGGCGATTCCGCCCGGATGGCATTTCATGATTTCATCTGCGACAGCGAAGGCTGGCAGACCCAGCACGATGAGACCCTCCACGCCAACGATTATCTCTCGGTCCATCGAGTGACCACCACTTCGCCGACACGCCCGAAAGCGTTCCAATGGACGGTGGTTCATCGAAAAGGCGCCGTGGTCGTCGCGCCCATGACGGCCTCCGGTCAATTCCTCCTCGTGCGACAGGAACGCGTCCCAATCCGCGCCACCATCTGGGAATTTCCCGCAGGACAAATCGACGACCACGAAGAGGAGGACGCCATCCACGCCACGGGCCTGCGCGAACTGCGGGAGGAAAGCGGCTACGAACTCGCGCCCGGCGGCGAACTGCTCTCGCTGGGATATTTCTTTCCCAGCGCCGGATTCACCGACGAGCACAGCCATCTGCTCCTGGCGCGTCCGGTCGTGCCCAGCCCGCGGGGCAACCAGCTCGATCCCAACGAGGCGATCACCGAATGCCGCGCCTTCTCTCCGGAGGAATTTCGGGCGATGATCGCCAGCGGCGAGATCCGCGATGCCAACACTTTGGCCGCCTTTGCGCGAATGGCGGCGCTAAGGTTGGTCTAGGTCGGTTGATTAATGGGAAACGCGAGAAGTCGAAGAAGAATTTGCCTGTAGGGCAGTTTTGGCTCTCAGTAGCGCCCCCGAAAAATGTCCTGGCTGACCAAATTCTTTAAATACCGCGAAAAATCCGATGGCGACGTCGTCAAGCCGTTCCTCGATCACATGGAGGATCTGCGGTGGACGCTCATCAAGATGCTCGGGACTTTGATCATCTGCATGGCCATCGCGTTCTTCTTCGTGGGGGACCTGATGCGACTGGTGCAGCACCCCATGATCATGGCTGCTCCGGAATTGCAGTCGAAAATCGTCACCCGCACGATCGTCGAGCCGTTCGTCGTTTCGCTGATGCTCGCCTTCTTTGCCGGGTTTGCGCTGGCCATGCCCTTTCTCGGCTACCAAATCTTTTCCTTCATTCTGCCCGCGCTCACCCGGAAGGAGAAAAGATTTCTCTTTCCCGGCATCGCCGCGAGCTTCTGCCTGTTCATGTCGGGTGCGCTCGTCAGCTACTACTACATCCTGCCGAAGACCCTGAAGTTTTTCTACGACTACTCGATCAAGATGCAGGTCAATATCCTCTGGGAGTGGACGGACTATATCTCCTTCTGCGCCTGGTTGACCCTGGGCTTTGGGCTCCTCTGCCAGTTGCCAGTCGTCATGGTCGCGCTGGGCTTTATCGGGATCATTGATTTCCGCTTCCTCGCCGCCACACGCCCGTATGCGGTGACGGTCATTCTCGTCCTGGCGGCCGTCGTCGCCCCCACACCCGACCCCATCACGTTCATCACTCTGGCGGTTCCGATCATTTGCCTTTACGAGATTTGCATCTGGATCGTCTGGCTGATTGACCGAAAGCGGAAGAAAGCGGCAACGCTCCCGGAAGCCAGCTAGCCGAACTCACCCATAGAACTGCACTAGCTCTGAAGAGCCCCTGAAAATGTTCTGGTTGAGAAACTGGCTGAAAAAGGTCTTCACATTTCGCGAGAAATCCCAAGGCGACGTCGTCAAGCCGTTCCTCGATCACATGGAGGATCTGCGCTGGGTGCTGATCAGGATCCTCCTGACGTTGGTCATTTGCATGGCCATCACGTTTGGTTTCGTCCACCAGCTCATGCATTTGCTCGAGCAGCCGATGCTCATGGCCGCGCCGGACATGCACAATCACATCATCACGGCCAAGATCACCGATCCTTTCGTCATTTCGCTCTTGCTCGCCTTCTTCGCCGGAATCGTTCTGGCGTTGCCCTTCCTCAGTTACTTCGTCCTTTCTTTCATTCTACCCGCGCTCACCCGGAAGGAGAAAAAATTCCTCTTCCCCGGCATTGCCGCGAGCTTCTGCCTCTTCCTTTCGGGGGTGCTCATCAGCTATTACTACATCCTGCCAAAGACCCTCCGGTTCTTTTACGACTATGCCAGGCAGATGCACGTCACTCCTCTTTGGGACTGGAAGGATTACATCTCCTTTTGTGCCTGGATGAGTATCGGCTTTGGGCTCCTCTGCCAGTTGCCGGTGGTGATGGTCGCGCTGGCTTTCGTTGGCATCATCGACTTTCGTTTCCTTTCGACGACGCGTCCTTACGCGATCACCGGCATCCTCGTTCTCGCCGCCATCGTCGCTCCCACACCCGACCCGGTGACGTTCATGACCCTCTCCGTCCCGATCATTCTTCTCTACGAGGTCTGCATCTGGATCGTCTGGCTCATCGACCGAAGCCGGAAGAAGGCAGCAGCGCTGAACGAAGGCCAGACCGACTAATCATTCGCCGGTTTTACTGGCGCACAGCCATCTCTTGTTCGCGCAGCCGGTGGTCCCCAGCCCGTGCGCTAAGTTTGGGGCAGTTCCCCCGATTATTGGGAAACGCGCGAAGTCGAAAACGAATTTGTGCACGGGACAGTTTTACCGCTGAGCAGCGCTCCGAATCATGAACTCGCTGAAACAATTCTTTAAATTTCGGGGAAATTCCGATGGCGAGGTCGTGAAGCCGTTCCTCGATCATATGGAGGATCTGCGCCGCATGCTGATCAAGATGATCGTCTTCCAAGTCATCATGATGATCATCTCTTTCTGGTTCCGTCACGACCTGATTGATCTGCTGCGGGCGCCGCTGGCAAAAGTCGATCCGACGTTGCCCCACCAACTCGTGCTCAACGACATCGCGGGCTCCGTCATGATCTCGCTCGAACTGGCTTTCTTTGCCGGGATCGCCATGGCTTTTCCCTTCCACGTCTATTTTGGCGCGGAGTTCATCGTTCCAGCCCTGACTCGCAAAGAACGCAGGTATCTGCTCCCAGGAATCACGACCGCATTCTTCCTCTTCATTGCCGGTTGTGCCGCCGCCTATTACCTGATCCTTCCGTCAACCATCGGTTTTTTCTACCACGACGCAATAAAGGATGATTTTAAGCCGATGTGGACGTGGAATGCCTACTTTTCCTTCGCGTCGTGGCTCTGTTTCGGCTTCGGTTTGCTCTGCGAACTACCTGTGCTGGTGATCCTCCTCGGGCTGCTCGGTTTTGTCACTTTCCCGTTCCTCGCCAGAACACGTCCATTTGCCTACACTCTCATTCTCATCCTGACTGCGATCATCGCGCCAACGCCGGATCCATTGACTTTCGTGGCGCTGGCTGCCCCCGTCACGGCGTTGTACGAGGGGTGTATTTGGGTTGTCTGGTTCATCGGCCGGCGAAGACCGCCCGGCGGAACCGGTACGGCGCCCCATTTCTTGTGCATTTGGCTTATTTGGTCGCTCGATCGCCGAAGAGCCGAGGCCCAGGCCTTGTCGGCGGCCAGCTAGCCGGTATCACAAAAGGATGCGTCTCAGCCGACGTCCTTTGGGCGCCGTCACTAATAATTGGCCCTCGTCACCCGTGTAGGGCATAGAACATTTATGCCTGCCCCGGACGTGCTGGAAATATCCGCCCTTCTCGATCGCTTCGAGCGCCCGCTCGTGCGCTATGCCCAGGGCATCACCGGCGACCTGGAATCCGCCCGCGATGTCGTGCAGGAGACTTTCATCAAGCTGGCCCATGGCGAGATGAACGTCAGCGCGGACGCCTCCCCGACTGCCCGCCACACCGAGGCCTGGCTCTTCACGGTTACGCGCAATCGAGCCCTCGACCATCAACGAAAGTTCAGCCGCATCATTCCCATGCCGCTCCCTGAAGATCGCCCATCCAGCGCGCCCGGTCCCGCGGCCGTGCTTGAGCAGCGCGAATCCGCGACCGCGCTTTTCCGTCTGCTCGATGCGCTCAGCCCGAACCAGCGCGAAGTCATTCGCCTGAAATTCCAGAACGACCTTTCCTACCGGGAGATCGCCCAGGTCACGCAATTGAGCGTCACCAACGTGGGCTTTCTCCTGCACACCGGTCTGAAAAAACTCCGCGAACTGCTCCGCCAGCAAGCGCCCGAGGATTTCGACCTTTCCCGCTCGCTCCCATGAATGCCGACGACCCGAAATTTACCGCCCACGCACTTGGCGAGGATGAAGATTTGACTCCGGCCGAGCGTGCCGGAATCGAAGCCTTCATGGCCAGCAACCCTGCCGCGGCTGCCGAAGCCGCGGAGACGAAAGAGCTGGCGGCCCGGTTGCGCGCGGAGTTGCCAGGAGAAGCCGCGCCGGCCCTCGACGAGAAACAACGCGCCACCGTATTGCACGCCGCGCAAGAGTCCGGAGCGAAAACGAAAATCGTCCCACTGCCCCGCCGCACCAAGTGGTTCGCCGCCATCGCCGCGTGCTTCACTCTGGCCGTGTTGGTCGGGGCGTTCTTTCCACCGTTTTCCAAGGTCCCAAAAACGCGAAAGTCGCGCGAGGCAGTGAGTCAGTTGGCCGCTCTCCCACCCGGACCGGCGGGTGAAACTCGAAGCGCGGTGAAATCGCCCGCGCCGTCCGCCCCCGTGGCATCCGAGCCCGCGCCATCCGACCCCGTGGCAGCACCGGAGCCAGCGGCCACGCCAGCCGAGACGAAAACGGAAAGGTCTGCCGGTGAAACGCTGGCCCTCAATGAGGCGAATCCCGCGCCCGGAGCCGTGACTGCCGCATCCGTCAGCCCGCCGGCTGCCGGAGGGCACGTCGAGGGAGCGCAATCTCCCGCCGTGCCTCAGACCGACAAGAACGCTGCGGAAGAGCGTGAATCCCTGGAGCGTCTGGCAAAGCTCGCCCATCTCGAAAAGAAAACGGCCACGCTTCTGCAATCGTCCGCATCTCGTTTGCAACTCGGCGTCGAACCGGCGCTCCCCGCCAAAGACGCCAACTCCAAGCCATTGACGGAAAAAGATTTGCTGAAAAGAATCGCGACCATCGATTCAGGATTGGCTTCGGCTGCCGCTTCTGGCAGCGCGGCCCCCGCCGCGCCCGCGCTCCCGCCTTCGAAGGCTTTGGAAAGCGCGGCGTTGGACCTGGCGAGGTCGATGGTCGAGCCGTCCAAGGATATGCTGGGGAAGGCCGCCCCTGCGGGGTCGGCGGGCCTTGGAGAAATTGCCCCGGAAGCGGCCAATGGAACGATGATTGGTTCCGGGGTTGCCTCCGATTCCGACGCCGAAAAGGCCAAGCAGCCAACCGTCATCGACGCCCTGGACTCGAAGTTCGATCAGGAGGCCAACCAGGCCGTCTTCGTCGGCGAGGTCGTGGTCAAAGATCCGGAATTCAACGTTTGGTGCGACAAGCTGACGGCCTTTACGAAGCATGAGGAAAAGAATGGAAAAGGCGGGAAAACGCCGGCCAAGGCCGCCACGCCGAAACCGGCGAACGGTAAATCGGAGCCACCCCGCGGCGGTGGTCTGGACCACGCCATCGCCGTGGTCACGGAGGAGGGGCACCGCGTGAAAATCATCCAGGACAAGATCGACCCGGATACCGGCAAGTTGAAACACGGGGTCGGCTTTTGCAACTGGGCGTATTATGACGGCAATACCGGAGACATCATTATGCACGGCAGTCCCGACGTGACCCAGAATTCGGATCGATGCGTGGCCACGGCGCCGAACACGGTCATTACCCTCAATCGAGACGGCCACATGATCGCCAAGGGACCGCACCGGACGTTCGTCATCGACGACAGCACGCCGAAGACCGACGATGTAACCCACCTGGCGACTCCGCAGCCTGGCTCCATTCCGAATCCCGTCACGCCCGGCCAGCAATAATCGCCGCCCCTACTGCGCACTCACCAGCTTCTGCACCGCCGCGGTGAAACCGGCGGTGTCCGTGGCGATGATATCCAGTGCATCGCACTCGCCCACATACGGCGAGCGCGTATAGAGCAGCGCCGCCTCGGTCGGGCCCGGCGGTGCGAAATTGCGCGGCAGCACCTCACCCCGCGCCTGGTCGAGGAGAAGCACGTTGTTCGCCGGCGTGCCGAAGAGGACCAGATCGGTGGTCGACGTCTTCCATTGCGGATACCGGTTCGGCGACCGGATCGGTTGGAGGCTTTCGACCACGCCGCCGGGCTTGATCGACCCCAGCGATACCGTCCGTCCCTTCTTTTGATAGTAATCCTTGAGGGCCTTGGCCTGCGCTTCCAAGGCTGAATCCTTCTCCTGTTCAGGCGTCAGCGCGATGGTCAACGGCACTTTCTTGCGCGCGGCAAACTTCGTCACCACGGCCATCTCCCGGACCTGCACTTGCGCGCGCGGCGTCACCGTCGTCGTGGCGTGATTCGTCACCTTCGCGGTTTCCGAGAGCCCCGTCAGCAGTTCCGTGGCCGTGATCGTGTATTCGCCGTCATCGCTCTCCCGCAACGGCAGGCGCGTCGAGATTTCCGTCACTCCGTAAACCGTCGCCGTGTCGTTCGGGCCGGTCACCGTCAGTTCCACCGGGACTCCACCCATGCGCGGCCCGCCGGACATGGTGACGCGCGCTTCGTAAAAACCGCTCACCCCTTTTTCCACGGACACTTCCGGCTTGGTGATTTCCCGCGGCGGCAGGGCGTACCATTGGAAGGCGTCCTTCGTCAGGTCGACCTGCGCGGCTTCTTCGGCCGTGATTTTTTTCCCAAGCCGCACGTCGTAGATGGGCCGATCCGTGGACCATTTCAAAGCGCCCGTTTGCGGCTTCACAAAGAGGCTGGCATTTCCCTTGAGCTTCCAGAATTCCGGCTTGTTCGCTCGCGGGTCCGCCGGCAGCAACCGCTCCTGGGCCTCCTCTCCTTCCGCGTAGCCTTGATTGACCACCGTGAGGTACTGCACGTCCGCGCATCGCGTCGGAATCGTCCAGATGGTCTCGCTTCCCGAGGTCGCGACGGGCGGCGCCACGTCCTGCATGGCGTTGCGCAACGTACTGATGTTCTCCACGTTTCGGGCAAAGAGCATCGGCGTCGGATCGACATTCATCTGCGTGACGTACGCGGCCACCTTCATCCCCGTCTTGGTCGAGGACACCGGGCAAACCGATTCATCATCGGCCAGGATGCGCCCGCCGCGATCGAGAAACTTTTGCAACATCGGCTCCAGCCCGGCCGACCAACTCCGCGTCGCATCCGGCTGATCCAGGCCGACCAGGAGGATCGCTTTCATCGAGGCCGGCAACGGACCGCGCAGCAATTCCTGGTGGGTGATGACTCGCGCCGGCCAGCCCGCTGCCTGGCAGATGAAAAGCGCCTCCACGACCTTGCCTTCCTGCGACCCGCGCAGCAGTTCTTCTTCCGGCGGCTGCTCGCCCAGGAGCACGCGGCGCTGCACCGCTTCGGTGTAGCCGTAGAAAACCCCGATCGTCGGCTCCGGCTGGGTGCGGGCATAAACGCCGCCAAACTTGTGCATCCACGCATTCATCTCCGCCTGCGCCGCCGCCGCGTCGGGATGCGCGCCGTCGCCCTCGGAATGCGCCAGGAAATTCGTCCCCACGCCCTGCACCCCGCGGGTCAGCATCAAGGCACAGGCCCGCTGCCAGCCTTCCCGTCCATAAAGGAAATGATGGTCGTCGATCAGCCCCCAGGTCGTCTTTTTCGGAAAGTAACTCCGCAGCCGGTCAGCCAGCGCCACCGCGTGCAACGGCTTGGCAGCGTGTGTTTCGTTCGCATCGTAAGCCTGTTGCACTGGCAGACCTTCGCACATCGTCCGCCCCGGCATGCTCGCCCACGGCCAGCCGCCGCGCGCCCCCGCACTCGGCGCGCTCCCGAAAGATCCCGTGGTAAACACGAACCGCGGGCTCACTTCCCGCACCGCGTCGGCAAAGTAGCTGTACTCCTCAAAGGACGTCTCGTAGCGCCCCACGTATTTCGAAAACTCCAGCTCCGTCTTCACCGGCCGCTCGAAGGTGAATTCCGGCGGCCCCAGGCTCGGCGCTCGCGGCACCCGCGGCTGCGGCGTTCCCAGGAAATTGATCATCGCTTCTCCCCAGGGCCGGCTCGGAATGGGCAGCGTCCACCACAAATCGGAAACGTAGCCGGCATTGTTCGCGCCCACACAAATCCCCGCGAAATTCGGCAGCCGCGCGAAACGCTGGGTGGCCAGCGACAGGCTCCGATAGAGCGGCGCGTGCCAATCCGGAAGGGTGTGCGCGAGGAACGCCAGATTCGGATGCTGGAACGCCGGCCGCGTCCAGTTGTCATCATACTCGAGACCCAGCCGCACTCCGGAACGGGCCAGGGCGGCCGCCCGCTTTTCGAAGCTTTCCGCATCGCCCGGTGCTGGCAGAACATTCACCGGGTCGAACACCGTGTCGTAATTCTGCGCCCGCAGCATTTTGGCGTATGCTTCCGGATCGGTTCCTTTCTTGAAAAAGCCGTAGCTCATCCCGTGGGGCAGGGCCATCGCGTAAAGGGTGAGGGGAGACACCGGCACTTCGCCTCCCAGGTACCGGTGAACACCGCTGCCCCGGTCGAAGGGCGGCGCGGGTGGCAGCGGTTTGCCGAGCGCGGCGACGTCCGCCGCCCATTCCTTGGGATGCGGAAATTCCTCCGGCTTGGCCAGGTTGCGCACCGAAATCTTCGGACCATCCCCGCTCAAGAACGTGTTCACGGCCATCACCACCTCCCGTGGATTTCCCGGTCTGGCGTGTTGCAAGCCCGCCTGGAAAGTGATCGGCGGACGCCCGTCGATCGTCAGCACGTACGGTTTGTCGGGCTCATTTTGGGGCAAGAGCAGGGTCAGCGAACGCCAGGGGCCGGCGTGCTTGAAGATGACGGTCTGGCCGGTCTTCAGTTCCACATTCTTCACCACCGGTCCGCCTTCGCCTTCGATGATCACCGGGAAGAGCCAGAGTTCATAGCGCCCCGTCATCGTCGCCCCGGCGTTCGCCGTGCGGGCCGTCCCGTCGGCGGTGTAGATATGCTGGATGCCGTGGCGCCATTCGATCGCCCGCAACCAATGATTTCCCGGCTGCACGACATCGTCGCCCGCCATTTCAAACGGTGACCGCGCGTCGTCATCGCGACGCAGCTTCAGCGGAATCTGTTCCTCACTTTTCCCCCGGAAAATCGGGTGTCCATCGAAGGTGAAATCCGGCCAGGCGACGGTGACTTCTCCGTCCTTCTTTTTCGCCACCTGATGCGTCGGCGCGTAACCGTCGGAAAAGGCCAGCGGCATGTCGTAGCGCACCAGGCTCAGCTTGCCGATAAAGTGCGGTTCGGCAGCCGGCGTGGGAGACGGCTTCGCTGGGATTGGGCTGGGTGTCGGTGTCGCGGCCGCGCCCGCTGTGGCTAACATGGCCAGCCAAATCGCCACCATCGCGGGCTGGGGGAGGAACAAGCGCATGACCAATGGATGAATCGAAATCGGATGGAAGAAAAGGCGGAATCCACCGAGGGCGAAAATTGCCCGCATGGTGAACGAAGGAATCGCATTGTTGCGCCTTGCCGGACGATTGTTCTCATCGTGCGCCATCTCGAGTCTCCGAAGGCGAAAATCACCGGGGGCGAGGTAGCGCTTCCGATGTATTTCGTGGACAACATTCCTCCCTCCCGACCTACTGGCGCCCGCCTGCCCGCATGATTTCGCTCACGATCGACAAGCTCACCAAGCGCTTCGGCGAAATCGTGGCCTTGCACCAGCTCGATCTCCGCATCGAGGCCGGCGAAATCTTCTTCCTCCTCGGTCCCAGCGGCTGCGGCAAGACCACTTTGCTTCGCAGCATCGCCGGTTTCTACGAGCCGGACGAAGGACGAATTCTTTTCGGCTCCGAAGACATCACCCACACCCCGCCGCACCTGCGCAATACCGGCATGATGTTTCAGAGCTATGCGCTTTGGCCGCACCTCACCGTCGCCCAGAATGTCGCCTTCGGCCTCGAGGAACGGAAAATCCCACGCACCGAGATCAACCAGCGTGTCGAAGAAGCCCTGGCCTCCGTGAAAATGGAAGCGTATGGCGCTCGCCGCATTCACCAGCTTTCGGGGGGACAGCAGCAGCGCATCGCCTTGGCCCGCGCCCTCGTCATTCGTCCGCGCTGCCTCTTGCTCGACGAACCGCTCTCGAATCTCGACGCCAAACTGCGGCTCGAGATGCGAGCGGAAATCCGCCGTATCTGCAAGGAATCGCGGCTCACCGCCGTCTACGTCACTCACGATCAAAAGGAGGCCTTGTCGATCGCCGATCGGATGGCCGTCCTCGAGGGCGGCCATATCTGCCAGGTCGGCACGCCGGTAGAAGTCTATCGCACACCGGTTTCGCGTTTCGTCGCGGACTTCATGGGTGAAACCAATTTCATCGACGGCCACATCAAAACTGCGGGCGAAAAGGTGACCGTCGACACCGCCTTGGGCGTCTTCACCGCGAGCCTATCGCCGCAACGATCCATCCCCAGGATCGGCGAACCGTGCACCCTTTCCGTGCGCCCGGAAAGCTGGCGAATCAGCGCGAATGCGCCGGAAGTGAACGCCTTTCCAGGGCGCATTCGGGCCTGCACTTATCTTGGCGAAATGGCCCAGTATGAATTCGCCGCAGCCGGCAGCGCCTTGAAGATTTACGAGCTCAACCCCCGGTTCGTCGACCACGCTGGCGACCGTGAAATGCACGCCAGTGTTTCGCCCGACGACGTCGTGGTGTTGCCCCGCTAAGGCCGTCCCAGTCATGACCCGCCAGCTTCCTCTGCTTCTTGCTTTGGTCTGCGTCCTGGTCGGACCCATCCTGCTTCGGCCGAAGAACGTCGGCCTTTTCGGCCCCGGCGAACGCTCGGTCGTCATCGTCACTCCGCACAACGATTCCATCCGTTCCGAGTTCGGCCGCGCCTTTGAAGAATGGTACCTCGCCCACAAAGGCCAGCGCGTCCACGTCGATTGGCGGATTCCCGGCGGCACCAGCGAGATCACGCGTTACGTCGATTCCGAATATCTCGCCGCCTTCCAGAATTATTGGACGGCGACTCTCCACCGGCCCTGGAGCAAGGTCGTCGAAGCGAGCTTCCTCAACCGCCGCGTTGTCCCCGGACCGGGCCCCGCCAAAGACACTCCCGAGCAGCAGGCCCGCCGGGCCTTCCTCGACTCCCACGTCAGTTGCAAACTCGACCTGTTCTTTGGCGGCGGCGCCTACGATTTTCAGCAGGCCGCTTCGAAAGGTCTCCTCGTAGATTGCGGCTATCTCCGGGCGCATCCGGAGATGTTCGGCGACAAGCCCGGGCAAATCCCGAAGGCCCTCAGCGGCGAGGCCTACTGGGACCCGCAAGGCCGCTGGCTCGGCACCGTCATTTCCTCGTTCGGCATCTGTTACAATCCGGATGCCCTGCGCCGCCTCGGCATCGGGGATCCGCCCGTGCTCTGGGCCGATCTGGCCCGGCCGTCTTACGATCACGCCATTGCCCTGGCCAATCCCACCCAGAGCAGCTCCGTCACCCGGGCGTTTGAGATGCTCATCCAGCAGCAAATTCAGGAATCGATCGCCGCGCATCATCTCCCCGCCGGTCAGGAAAAGGAAGGAGTGGAGGAAGGCTGGACGCAGGCCATGCGCTTGCTCATGAAGATCGGCGCCAATGCCCGCTACTTCACCGATTCCTCCGGAAAGATCGCCCTCGACGTCGAAGCAGGTGAAGCCGCGGCCGGAATGACCATCGATTTCTACGGGAGGTACGAAAGTGAAGCCGTCCGCCGCCCCGACGGGACATCGCGGCTCCAGTACGTCAACGCCGAGGGCGGAACGTCCTTTGGCGTTGACCCCATCGGTCTCTACCGCGGCGCACCCGACCCCGAACTGGCCAGGGACTTCATCGCCTTTGTCATGTCACCGGAAGGCCAGAAGCTCTGGAACTGGAAAGTGGGCGCGCCCGGCGGACCGCAGCGGCACGCCTTGCGGCGGCTGCCGATTCTGCCCGCGCTCTACGCGCCACAATTCGCGCAGTTCCGCACCGATCCCGACGTCAACCCCTACGAACTCGCCCGGACCTTCGTCTACCATGAATCCTGGACCTCTCCGCTCTTCCGGCAGATCGCCTTCATCTTTCGCGTCATGTGCATCGATGCTCACGAGGAATTGGACACTGCCTGGAATGCCTTGCAAGCCGCCCATTATCCTCCCGAAGCCACGAAGATTTTCGAGGACGTGAGCGCTATTGATTACGCCGCTGCCAATGGCCGCATTCGCGATGCCCTGGGCGACAAGATTCGCGAAGTCCAGCTCGCCCGAGAGCTTTCCGACCATTTCCGCGACCAGTACCACCGAGCCGCCGAGGCCGCGCGTAATGGCCGATAAATACGTCCATCATGAAACCTTTCGCGACAGAGCGAGGGTGGAATTTGGATCGCCCCTTCTTTTCACTGTCACCCCGATCCTCGACCCGCGGCGGCGCAACGTTCCGCTACAGAGCGAAGGTAGAATTCAAATCGCCCTTTCTTCTCGATGTCATCCCGAGCTTGCGAGGGATCTCTCGCATCCCGTGGGCGGAGGCGGTGCGGAACATTCCGTGTGCATTGCCACCGCCTCCGCCCACAGGAAATCCGAGATCCCTCGCAAGCCCAGCCCCCGCGCCTCAGTTCCCCGCCGAAGCCGCCGTTACTTCGCTCGTATAGAGCTGCTCATCCACAAAGAGCTTTCCACACCCGGCGACGTTTTCGTAATGCCCCGGGCTGGCATTCTTGAAGACCAACGTCCCCGGCGATTTGTGCCGCAGGCTCTCAATCTCCAGGCGCTCGATGGAAACGACTCGCTTCGCATCCGGTTCGTCAAAAATCACCGTCGGGGTCCCCGTCGGCAGATCGGCGCCGCGGACGATCCGGCTGTTCAACCCGAAGAGCCGCTCCACTTTTCCATGGAGGTGGACGGAATCGGAAACCTCGTACCGCCCCGGCGGAAAATAAATCGTCCGCGCCCCGGAATCGATCGCTGCCTGAATCGCTGGCCGCCAGTCGTCCCCCGCCTTGCGATCGGCAAACTTTTCCACGCTCACCCAGTCCTTGTGAATATCGCCCCAACCCACGTCCGGAGCATTTTGCGCCGGCAGTTTCAAGGCCTTGGCCAGCGTCGTCCCATGCCCGGCGCTCGCATCCTCGCCGCTATACTCGTTCACTTTGGGTCCGGGAATCGTGTCCGTCTTCCAGACGCGCGTTTTCTCATCCATCGGCAGGCGTCTCCGGATCGCGAATTGATACCCCGCCGTCTCCAAATGCTGCACATACAGTGCGCCCTCGGCCTGCACCGCGGCGCCATCTTTGCCTCCTTTCAAGGTGGAATCGAGCAAAGCCACCATCGACGTCGCACCCACGCTGACCACCGCCGGCACCTTGTTCACACTCGTGAGTTGCCGGATGGCCAGCATCCCGTCATTGATCCGCATCCCGGCCACGCGCTGCCCCTCGAGCGTCAATTGCTCGAAAGTCGTCGCCGAGTCCAGGGCACCGCACACCACTCCGCAGTCAAATCCCTTGATGTGCAGATTCTTCACCAGCGCTCCACCGTTGACCGACGCCATCAGTTCCAGACCCGCCACGCCCGCGCCATCGCCGCTCCGCAGATTCAGCCCTTCCAGCCGCCGCAAAAAATCGGCGCGGACCTCCAGCGCTTTCGCCCCCACGTTTCCTTTCCCCGTATCGATCGTCAAATTGTAGATGGACGCTCCGGTCGCATTTGCCGATGGGCCTCCACTCACCGGCGCGGCTGCCGGAGCATTCGCCATCTGCCAGAATGCGTGCGGCTCCGCGGCATGGCCAAACCCGGGACATTTATCCCGCAATTTGAGCACCGTTTTTTCCATGTTCGCGCCCTGCACCGTCAGGGAACGCCCGCTTTGCAGGGCCTCACTGAGCAGATAAGTGCCCGGCGGAATATACAACGTGTAGTGCGTTCCATCCGCGTGATTGGACAGCACCCGGAAAGCCTCATGAAACGCCGCCGTGTCATCCGTGCGGCCATCGCCCAGCGCACCGAAACATTCCTTCACGTCGACGTACCCGCAGTCGTGCGGCAGGATCGTGTCGGGACTCTCCAGACTCACCCCGGCGATCGGGTCGTGCCGGGCATGGAGGAACTGGCCGGGCCGCAGCGAGCCTTTGGTCAGGCGCACTTCATCGATCAACCCCGCGAAATTCGAGTGCCGCGGTCCGCCGCCGATATACAGCGCCCCGGCATCCCATTTCATCTCGCCGGGCATCGGCACCGTTCGCACCTGGTAATAGTCCACGTAGCTCGAAAGCGTCTTCGCCGTCGCATCATAGACGAACGCCACATGCCGCCATTCCGTGCTTCCGTCGCGGATTTGCGCGCTGTCACCGGCCCGGCCGCTCCGATAATGCTCGGTATGCCCTCCGGCTGGCGTAAAAAACGAGTGGAGAATCATCTGCTCTCCGGCGGGACGCGACTCCAATCCCCAGTCGGCCGCATTTTCATCCAGCCGCGCTTTCACCGCCAGCGGGCCATTCCACTCCGCATTCGGCTTGAAAAAGAATTCCAGCGTCACGCTTTGGCCCGGCAGGCCCGCCTTGGCCGCGTTCAAGGCGATTTCCAGGGCGTCGTTGTGTTTGTCGTCCGATTCGAAACTCAGGCTGGCCGTGTTCGGATAGGAAAGCTTCTGCAACGGATCGAAGATGAACGGTCCCGGCACGTCCTCATTGAAGAAGTAGACTCCGCCGTCCAGGCGCTTCACCGGCCCGATCGCCGCACTGCGGGTCTCGGACTTCACATCCCGCTCGAAATGCCAGAAGCCGACCACCTCCGGGTGAGGGCCACTTTTTAGCAGGGTGGAAAGGTGCGCGGCGTGCGCGCTCGTCGCAAAGAAAATGAGTGCCAGCAAGCGGGCAGGGGACTTCAGCATGTGGGAGGCTCGAAAATTGCAACGAGACTACGGGAACCGCCAGCCCAAGTTCAAACGCCGAATCGGCCCCGCCACTTTGTTTACAACCATTTGTCTCTCAGATTTCATCTTCCCCGGATTTGCAAACGTCAGGTCTTCTGGCAAATAACCCGCTCTCCATGTCCGCCATCATCCAGCATTTGCTCTCCCGCATCGATACCTGGCACGACGCCCTCCAGCACCTCGGCTGGCTCGGCGTCCTCGGCTATGCCGTCGGGTTGGTCGTGCTCCAGATGGCCTTGATTCCGCTCTCCGTCTTCGGCGTCGGAGCCGGGGCCATCTTCGGTTTCTGGAAAGGCGTTCTCGCCGTCACCATCGGCACCAACGCCGGCGCCGCCGTGAATTTTCTCATCGCCCGTTATGTCGCCCGCGGCACCGTCACCCGGTATCTCGCCCATCACGAAAAATTCCGCCTCATCGACGCCGCCATCGGTCGCGAGGGTGGTAAAATTGTCGCGCTCTTGCGGTTGTGCCCGATGCCGTTTGGCCTCTGCAATTACTGCTACGGCCTCACCGCCATTCCGTTCTGGCATTATTTTTGGGCGACCTTTGTCTCCATCATTCCCGCGAATTGCTTTTTCGTCTGGCTGGGCTCTTCCGCGCACGCCGGCCTGGCCGTCGCTGCCGGCGGCTCCCATCAGCGCCAGCCGGGTGAATACGTCCTCATGGGCGTGGGCGTGGTCGCTGCCTATTGCGCGCTCAGCTACATCACCCGCCTCGCCAAGGCCGCCATCTCTCGCACCGAACCGGCCGCGCCGGCGCCCGGTGAAGCCCCCGTCGCCTGATTCCGCACGAGCGTCCGAAAAGCCGGACGATCAGACGGTCAGACAGTCAGACCATGAGACAATCAGACCGCGTCGATGCGAGATTCTGATAGCTCCATTGTCTCCCTGTCTCCGCCGCAAAGCAGAACCCGTCGAGCAAATCAAAATCCAAGGCTCCCCCGCACCGCCGCCGGCAATTGCACAATCACCGGCTCCTTCCCAGCGTCGAGCCAGCGCAGTAGCTCCTCGAGATCCGCCCGATGCAGCGCCGTGCATCCGGAGGTGCCCTTGATTCCCTCGATCCACACGTGCAGAAAAATGCACGAGCCCGCTCCCGGACGATGCTCCGGATTGTGCCCGACAACCACGCCGATCTCATAAGCCTCCGGCCGCCACATCTGCTCCGAGCTTTTCCAATCGGGCAGGGGAAGGCTCTTTCGATCGACCAATTGCCCGTAATAGCGCGATTTCGGATCATCGATCCCTTCCGTGGTCGGCGACAATTGCCGGTAATTCATCCGCAGCCAGGCGAGCTGTTCCCGCGGCTTCCGGCCAAATACCGGCCCAAGGGAAAAAACGCCCGCCGGTGCGCGTCCGTCTCCCTCCACCTTGCGCGGTCCAGCCAACCCCGCCGGCGGATGCCAACCGAGCCCCCACGCCAGCCCATTCCGGCCGAGAAGCACCGGAACGCGCCCTCCCACCGACTGCCACCGGCTCCCACTGCTCGCGCGCTCGAAACGTTGCAACTCGCCCGTCGTCGCCGGCCAATCCGGCGTCACCACCAGCACCACTTCCCGGCAGCGCGTTGGAATCGATGAGGCCAAATCCACCGCCCATCCCGAAACCGTCATCACCCCAAAAAAGAAAAGGCACACGAATCGCATTCGCCCCACGAAACACGCAATCCACCCGCGAGGAAACCGCCGATTTCGTCCCCAATTCCAGCCGCCCACCACGGCCGGCCCTCCCGATCCAGCCACGCCCGCATTCCCGATCAACCATCATCCGCAAAATTTCCCGATCCCTCGTGCAAAGAAACGCTTGCGCTGCCGCTGGCGAGTGCTAGACATTTCGCCCTCTCGAAAAGCTCGGGTGGTGAAATGGCAGACACGTACGTTTGAGGGGCGTATGCCGAAAGGCGTGAGGGTTCAAGTCCCTCCCCGAGCACTTTTTCAGCTTTTCCGAGAGCCGTCGAATGGGCACCGCGAGTGCACGGCGTGAGTACGATCCTGCGGCGGTGACCTCTTTAGGTCACTTGAAAGAGAAACGTCCGTCACGCCATTTCAGCCGGGCATATTCGTAAACGGCGGTCTGAAAGTTTTCTCCCCCCACGAGCACAATATCGTCCGTCGTGGGACTCATTTCGTAGTCGAGCCAGATGACCTTCTCCTCTTCGGTCTCCCGTTGGTCAGCGTCCCAATCGTGATGATACTTGGCGAGGACCCGCCGTGGCGGAATCTTCGGGAGCGATTCGTCCGGTTGCCGAATCCAAACGCCGTCAGCGTACAGCCACAGTGAAGGCCGCACGATGCTGATCGAGGGCTCGCCCCCATGCGGTTTCTTGTGCGCAAAGATTACCTCCTCATTGTATGAGTCGATGACGATGAATGTTCGACTCGCGGTGTGATAGAGCTTCAGCGTCACGTGGAAGCCGTAGTCACTGCAATCGAATCCACGGAAAGCGTCGAGAAAGTCATTCGTCAGAGTTTTCGTCGTGATATAAGTCACCCGACGCTCTCTGGAATCCGGCAGGTTCCGAAAATAGGACTGTGGCAATAACATGTAATAGTCCAATGCCGTCCGGGGTTGTGCGGAAACCGAAGCTAATAACCGCTTGTGCTCGGCAGTAAGTCGCAGCGGAGGCATTTTAAATGCAACGTGTGAACCGCAAGGCAAGCCATGAGACGCGCAGCCGGCCATGCCGACTGCGATCAAAAAACAAAGGACATAAGCGGTCGTTTTCACGGCGGGCTTCCGGTGGATGGTTGATACTCAACCCTGCTCTTTCAGCAGCACTTCAGGAATTTCCTCTTGCCCATAAGGCAGCCACCGAAGCACCGCGCGTGGCGGGTCGCTCAAACCTTTTTGCAATCGCTTGGCCTGCCAGTGAACATTCCCAGGGCCATCCGCAGTATTGCCATCCTTGATCACATCTCCATTCGTGCGCAGGTAAAGGGTGATATTTCGAATGAATTGGTCGACGTCTTGTGGCGAAAACCGTCCTTTCGGAAACGCCACTTCATGGTCGAGCGTATCCAATTGCCAATTGCCCACGGAATCCATCAGGAGCCATTGCGCGTCCAGATTGAACAGGCGGATGTTACTCCAGAGTTCGAGCGGCGGGACGTTCTTTTCCGTGTGATGTTTCAGGGAGTAATCCACGGCCGCTTTCGGAAGCAGCACTTCCCCGTTTGGATTGAAGTAACAAATGGCCTCCGGACTCCGGAGCAAGGCGCTCGTTAGTTGCGTGAGAAACTGTAACTCATGCTCCGGGTTGCAATCCTTCGGCATGACAACGGCCTTCGGGTTACCGCCAAAGATGTAACTTAAGCGAATCCGCAGGAAGGCGGTATGCGCATTCACTGCGTCGGGCGCTTTCTCCCATCGCCACTTTTGCTCGGTGGCTCTCTGCAGGCCAAAGGGATACGCATAGGGTCCAAAATGGCCCATGCTCCACGCGCCAAAGAGCATGGGTTCTTGCTTCGAGTCGCCCATGTGGTCGGGCCATCGCGCCGGAACGAGGTCCACGGCCACGAACCCATTCACCTCACGCCGATACTCCAGGACCAGCGACGGCCCGCCGAGCCACGGTTCGTCCGTGCCTTCCACTTCCTTGAGCACCTTGTATCCGGACAAATACTCCCGGAACTCGCTGATCTTCGGCGCCGATTTCAGCAGAATCACCGAACCTTGCGTGAAGAAGCCCTTTGCCATGAACGATGATCGGAAGAGGAGGGGATATTTGCCGAGTTCCGCCCGTGTGGTGAAATTCGAAAGTGACGCAAATTATCCCCGCTGCCCCGTTTCGAGAAGGGGAATCATCCGCCAAACGTCGTCGGATTTTCCTCGCTCCGCCAAGTGGCCAGTGCCGAGCCTTCGCACGAGGCATTCGGCGTCTGAATTCCGAGACTATTTGTCTTTTCCAGGGGCGATCGTAATCGCCGAGACCGAGCCATTCTTTTCGAAGTCATTCCCGAACGAGATTTCGATTTTCGGCGCCTCGCCCTTGGCCTTCGGCACACTCGCCGTGGGCGGGGTCGTATAACCAAAGCCGCCGCTCACGATCTCGTAGCCGGTAATGACACCATTCACCACGAGAGCATTGGCCACCGCCGCCTTCGTCGGCCACATCTCGCCGTGGCTCTTCACATAGCGATAACGATTGGAGACTTTGTCGAGCCGATCATTCGTGATGCCATACGGGCCCAGCACGGCCATCAGCGCGGCCTTGTTCGCCCGGGCTTCCTCGCGCGTCGGGCCGCCACTATCCGGACCGGCCGGGTGCACATGGCTGAAGGCTTCGCGAAAAACTTCCGGCGGCACTCCGAGCGCTCCGGCGACCAGATTCACCGGCCGCCCGTGATCCCGTGGATCGGTATCGTACCCTCCGGAAAAGATGACCGGCATACGAATGACATTGTTCCCGTCGGCAGCGCGAATCGCAAAAAGAACCGATGCGGTAAGAAACAATCCGACGGTAAGAGCAAGGAGTTTCATAATGAGGAATGGCTGGCTGTCTTGGGCTTGGCCCCTACCGGCATACGATCTGCCGGGCGGTTTGGTTTTCGCTGAGATTGCTCCCGGAAAGCCGCCGTGTCTTGTTAAGAAGCATTAAGCCTTCTTTCGTGTGTTTCGTGGTTCCAACTCCTCTGGTGGGGACTGCGGGCGGCTCTGTGTCCTCCGCAATGCTAACCATGAAAGTGTACGCAAGCTGCGTAGATCTTTGGGGAAGAAAAGGAGACCACGGATTGCACAGATGACACGGATTGATTTCGCAGTGCAGGCTTTAATCCGTGTAATCCGTGTAATCCGTGGTCCAATTTTTCCGAGCCTGTTCCTCCGCCTGTTTCGGGGACAACTCCTTTTGGTTGCGGCTTCGCCGCGCTAAATCTCTGGGCTTTTTACAAACCGTCGTTCGACCAATGGATGTGGCCATACCTTTGGTTGAACCGCGCTAACACCGCCTTTTCCGCCATCTCCAAAGTCGCAATAGCCGTCCATTTCCGCGCGTGAATTTCGAAGCGTCGGAGTGGCGGGGCGCCCCGAATCTTCGCCCCGGTTCGCCGCCTCCCGCCCGTGGCAATTTGGGAAGTGTTTTGAAGAAGACGATTGTTTGTGGCTGCGGCTGTGGCAAAAGCGCGCGGTGCTTGCCTATTTCTTCGACAACCTCAGCCCGTACCTCTTCCGCCTGCCGAACGGCATGGGGCTGCACTGGTACGGCTTGGCCTACGTCCTTTCATTTCTCCTCGGCGGCTGGCTCTACCACTGGCTGGCCAGACATCGCTACACCGACCTCCCGCCGGCCCAGGTATCGGACTTCATTTGCTGGGCCGCGGTCTTTGGCGTCATGCTCGGCGGCCGCCTCGGATGGATCTTGTTCTACGGGCTGCGGCAATCTCACGCCGACGATTCCTGGTACTGGCCGATCGAAGTGTGGAAAGGCGGCATGGCCAGTCATGGCGGCATCATCGGCCTGGTCCTCTTCACCCTCTATTGGTCGAAGCGCTACCACGTCTCCTGGACGAGCATTGGCGATTCGCTCGTCGTCGTCGCCCCGGTGGGCTTGTTCCTCGTGCGCATCGCCAACTTCATCAATGGCGAATTGTTTGGAAAACCGGCCACGGTTCCCTGGGCCGTGCAATTCCCCAAGGAGCTCATTGATCGTCCGACCCCGGAGTTGATCGCCCGCGCGCACGAAGCTCTCGCCCCTTTCATCGACCGCCTGCCGATGGACGAAAACTGGCTCGACCGCCTGGTCGAGGTCATGCCGCAGCATCCGGAGTTGGTCGCCCCCCTTCGCCACGTCCTCACCCCCCGCCATCCGTCACAGATTTACGAGGCCTTGCTCGAAGGCGTCGTCCTTTTCCTCATTTTATGGACTTTGCGCACCCGCTTTCGCCTCCCTCGCGGCGTCATCACCGGGGCCTTCTTCATCCTCTATGCGGGGTTGCGGATCATTGGAGAAATCTTTCGCGAGCCCGATCCCGCGTGGCACGTTGGCCCGATTTCCGCCGGCCAGTTCCTCTCCATCTTCCTCGTCTTCATCGGTCTCGCCTTCATCGCCTGGGGCTGGAAGACGAAACATTACGAGCGCGTTTTCGAAGACGGAAAGAAAGTGGAGGCGCCGGCGCCATGATCCCTGCGTCATTCTTTTGTCTTTCTCGGGGGATTGATTTAGGGGTAGCGCGATGAAACTCGGATTTATCGGCTCTGGAAAAATGGCCACCGCGCTCGTGCAAGGCGCGGTCAGCTCGCGTGCGTTTGCGCCGGAGCAGATCGTCGTTGGTGACGCCGTCCCCGGCCTCGCCGAAAAGCTCGCCGCTGCCGTCCAGGCCACGGCCGCCGCGACGAACGCGCAACTGGCCGATCAGGTTCAGACCCTTGTGCTCTGCGTGAAACCTGTCGACGCCTTGGACGCCTTGCGCAGCTTGCGCGAGGGCCTCGCCGGCAAATTGATCGTCTCGATTGTCGCCGGCCTGCCGCTCGCCGCTTTGCAGGAGGCGGCCGGACCGGAGGCTCGGGTCGTCCGCGTCATGCCCAATACGCCCGCCCTCATCCAACAAGGCGCGGCCGCTTATTCCTTGGGCCGCACCGCCACGTCGGAAGATGCCGCCTTGACGGAAAAGCTCTTCGGGGCCGTCGGACAGGTGGTGAAGGTGAAGGAGGAATTGCTCGACGTGGTCACCGGGCTGAGCGGAAGCGGTCCCGCCTACGTCTATCTCGTCGTCGAAGCTCTCGCCGATGGCGGCGTGCTCATGGGCTTGCCGCGGGATCTCGCTTTGAAATTGGCCGCCCAGACAGTCGCCGGCGCCGCCCAGATGATTATCGAAACCGGCCGGCATCCGGCGGCCCTGCGCGATGAAGTCACCAGCCCCGGTGGCACGACCATCGCCGGGCTCGAAGCTCTCGAAGCCGCCGCCGTCCGATCGGCCTTCCTCAGTGCGGTCCGTGCCGCCACGGAGCGGGCGCGGGAACTCGGCGCCGGCAAGTGAAGACGCCGCACCTCGGCCTTTGGTTCCTCGTCGCGGTCGCTGCCACCAGCCTCGCAGCAGATCCCTCGCCCACCGTGAAATTCCGTTTCGATCCGGCGCCCGAGGTCGATGAACCGGGGAAGAAAAAGGTCGATGTCGACGTGCAGCACGCCTTCACGGCGGGAAACATCGCCATCGGGAGAGGGGACCTCAATGCCGCCCGCGAAGATTTCCTCAAAGTGCTCCAGGCGGTGCCCGATAGTATCCCGGCCATGGTCAATCTCGGCTTGGTCGAGTATCGGGCAAAAAACCTGGAGAAAGCCGAGGGTCTCTTGCAGAACGCCGTGAACATATCGCCGAAATCCGGCCTCGGCTGGCTGCTTCTCGGGGTTGTCCAGTACGACCGGAACAGATTCGACTTCGCCCTCGCCTCACTCGCCCAGGCCGCCGTTTTGGATCCCAAAAATCCCATGGTTCACCAGTACCTCGGGGTGACAATCGGGCAGAAAGGTTGGTACTCGGGGGCGGAGGACGAACTGCGCAAGGCCATCGAATTGGATCCGGAGTACGCCGAGGCCCATTTCAACCTCGCGGTCTTCTACCTGCAGAGGAACCCGCCGGCCGTGGAACTGGCCCGCCGCCATTATGAGCGGGCTCTGGAACTCGGCGCCGCGCCGGACTCCGATGTGGAGCGAAGCTTGGGAGACAAGTCCAAGCCGTGATCTATCCTGTAGTGCTAAAGTTTTTCGCGCGCTGCGTAGATTCTCTTTAGCGAACAGATGCGGCAATCGCCCTGGAAGTAGGAGAGGCTATCCTCTTCCGCCCGTCCGGCTCGGACTCCGATGAAGCGGCAGAGCCGAGGCTTGGCGAATTGCCAACCATGAAAGTGTATGCCAGCTCCGCAGATTTTCGGGGAGAAAAGGGGACCACGGATTGCACGGATTGATTTCACAGCGGAGGCTTTAATCCGTGTAATTCGTGGAATCCGTGGTCCAATTTCTTCCGAGCCTGTTCTTTCGCGTGTTTCGTCGGCAGCTCCCTGGTGCCACGGCATCCACCGAAGATCGCCAGAATGTCTGGCTTGCGGAATTCGCTGAGATTCTTTTAGTAGCGCACGTCATGAAGCGCCTCGTCTCGCTATTTCTCGTCACCGCCCTCCTTTTTGCTTTCGTCCCGCCAGCCACGGCCACCACGAAAAAACCGCGGAATTCCGATTCTGATGATTCCAGTTCGAGCCGCCAAATTCCCGAGGCGTTTCCCGCGAACGAGGAAGGCCGCACTCCGCAGATTACCGCCGGTTCGGCGATTTTGGTCGATGCCCATACTGGAAAAATCCTTTACGAATTGAACGCCGACCAGCGCCGGCCGGTCGCCAGCACCCAGAAGCTCCTCACCTCCCTCATCGTCGCCGAATCCGGCGATCTCGACCACAAAGTACACGTCGAAGCCAGCGATACCTGGGCCGAGCCGACCATGCTCTACATCAAGCCGGGCGACGTTTACTCCCGCTACGACTTCATGAATGTGCTCCTCGTCCACAGCATGAACGATGTCGCCCGCGCCCTCGCCCGGGACAACGCCGGCAGCATCGAGAGCTTCGCCGCGCGGATGAATGCCAAGGCCGGCCAGCTCGGGATGCACAACTCGAATTTCGTCAACCCCAACGGACTGCCCATTCCCGGCCAGTACTCCACGGCGCGCGACATGTCCCAGGTCGCCCTCGCCGCCTACAAGAATCCCATCATCCGGGGGATCGTCTGCCAGAAATCCGTCACCTGGCATTACAACAATGGCCGGGTCCGCGTCTTCGAAACGACCAACCACGTCCTCAAGAACTATCCGCTCTGCAACGGCATGAAAACCGGCTACACCGAAGCCGCCGGGCATTGCCTCATCTCCAGCGCCTCCCACAACGGCCGTGACGTCATCGCCGTCGTCCTCGGGGACAACAAGAATATCTGGATCGATTCCTACAAGCTGCTCGCCTGGGGACTGTCCTCGTAAGCTCGCAAGCCCGCAATCGATCACTGATTACTGAACTCTGATCACTGATCACTGCTCCCTCCCAGAATGGCCCAAAGCATCGATTCCGAACTGGCCGATTTGCGGTCACACGCCCTGCTTCGCCAATTGCGGGAGGTCGATTCTCCCCAGCAACCTTCCCTGGAGTTTGCCGGCAAGAAGATGCTCAATTTCGCTTCGAACGATTACCTCGGGTTGGCCACCGAGGCCACTCTGCGCACCGCGGCGAAGCACGCCATCGATGAATTCGGGGTGGGCGCCGGTGCCTCGCGTTTGATCTGTGGGACGCTCTCGCCTCACATGCGCCTGGAGGAGCGGCTCGCGGAATTCAAGCGCACCGAAGCCGCCCTCAGTTTTACCAGCGGCTACACCGCCGCCATCGGCGCCATTGGCGCGCTCGTTCACAAGGATGATGTCATCATCCTCGACAAGCTTTGCCATGCCTGCCTCATCGACGGAGCCCGCGTCAGTGGCGCGCACATCCGGGTCTTTCCGCACAATCACCTCGGAAAATTGGAAAGCCATCTCCAGTGGGCCGCGGAAAATCATCCCGAGGCGCGGATCGTCGTCGCCACGGAATCTGTCTTCAGCATGGATGGCGACTGGGCGGTGCTCCCCGAAATTGTCGACATCAAACGGCGCTACGGCGCCATGCTCCTCCTCGACGAAGCCCACGCCGTGGGAGTCATCGGCACAAACGGACGCGGCTTGGCCGATCAATTGGGCGTCGCCGACCAGGTCGAAGTGCAGATGGGCACCCTGAGCAAGGCTTTCGGCGCGAGCGGCGGCTACATCTGCGGCTCCCGCCGCCTCATCGATCTGCTCATTAACCGGGCGCGCAGTTTCATCTTTACCACCGCGCCGCCCCCGGCGGCGGCCGCCGCGGCGCTCGCCGCCATCGAGTTCATGCTCTCGCCCGCCGGTGAAAATCGGCGTCAGACTTTGCGCAGCAATCTGGCCCATTTCGCCCGGGAAATGCCCATGCTCTTTCAGGATGGCAAGAAGATCCAGAGCGCCATCATCCCGATCCTGATCGGTAGCGCCGAGAAAGCCCTGGAGTGCTCCAGCGTCCTCGCCGATCGCGGCTTTTTCGTGCCCGCCATCCGCTACCCGACGGTGGCAAAGGATACGGCCCGGCTACGCGTGACCATTTCCGCCAGACACACCACCAAGCAGATCAGCGCGCTCTGCGAGCAATTGCGGGGAATGGTCGAGCAAATCCCTTCCTGAGTAGCCAGGGCGGCGCTCCCGCCCCCAATCCCATCGCGATCAGGAGGCCCCGTTGCCGGCCCCATTTCCATGGGAAGACGCGGCTCCGTCTGTCTTCGCTCCGGGTTTGGATCGCTCCGCCAGGGCGAGAATGAGGTCGGTCTTCGAGATGCTGCCCACGAGACGACGGTCCGATTCCGTTTTCGTCACCGGCAGGCGTTCGCCGTCATGCTCGGCAAACCGGTCGAGCGCAATCGTCAGGTTCTCCTCCGGTGTCACCGTTGGAAATTCCACCCGCATGATGTCGCTCGCCGTGACCACCGCCGCCAATTCACGCTGGTGCAGATAATCCTTCACGTCGTGCAAGGAGATCGCCCCGAGAAAAACTCCGCCCGGATCGGTCACATAAAGATAGTTGAACCGGTGGCTGACAAAATATTCCGCGATCGTCCGAAAGTTGGCCGTATCCGGAATCGCAATCGGATCGGGTTTCATCAAGTCCGCGACGTGCAGGCTGCTGATGCGCCGCTCGAAATGCCCGGCTCCCTTGCGCTGGAGCGACTCGGCGTAAATGGAGTCCTTCTCAAAAGCCAGACAGGTGTAGTGCGCGACCACACAGGCCAGCATCAAGGGCAGGATTAGTTGATAATCCAGCGTCATCTCAAAAAGCATGATGATGGCCATGATCGGCGCGTGCGTCGTGGCCGCGAGGAGCGCGCCCATCCCGACGACGACGAAGGCGTCCGGAATGAGATGCGCCCCGGGCAACAGCGCCTGGATGCCCGACGCGAAGAGCGATCCGATGCACGCACCGACGAAAAGCGTCGGCGTGAAGACGCCGCCGACCGCCCCCGAACCAAAAGTCGCCGCCGTCGCCAAAAGCTTCCAGGCCAGAATGAAGAGCAACGTTTCCCACAGCAATTTGCCGCGCAGGATGTCATTCACCACGCTGTAGCCGTTGCCGCAGACCTGGGGGTAATGGATGGCCAGCAGGCCGACGATGAGACCGCCCAGGGCGACCCGGAATGGCGTGGGGAGGGGGAGTTTCGCAAAGGCCCGTTCGCTCCCACGCAGGAGCCGCAGAAACCAGGGCGCCGCGATTCCCGCGACAATCCCGAGCAACAAGTGCGGCAGGATTTCCCAGTTCGACCCGAGGCGCACCGTCGGAATTTCGTAAAGCGGATTTCCCCCAAGAAAGCGCCGCACCGTCAACGTCGAGACGACCGAAGCGAAGACCAACGGCCCGAAAGTCTCCATGGCCAGCGATTGCAGGATGATCTCCGCGACAAAAAGCGCGCCGGCGATGGGCGCATTGTAGGCGGCGGCGATCCCCGCCGCGGCGCCGCAGGCGACGAGCACGCGCAGTTGCAGCGCAGGAGTCTTCCGCAGCCGCCCAATGAGCGAGGCAATCATCGCCGAAAGCTGCACCAACGGGCCTTCGCGGCCGATCGAGGCGCCGGAAGCGATGGAGAAAAGCGCCGACGCACTTTTCACCAGACTGGCCCGGGCCGAGATCATGCCGTCGCCAAGGGCAATCGCTTCCATGTAGTCGGTGCTGCTCCGCCGGCTTTTCCAGCGCATGCCCAGGAGGAGCGTGCACCCGGCGAGAAGCCCACCCACCGCCGGGATGAGGAGCCGCTGCCAAAAGCCAAGGTGGGTGAAGCTTTCCACCATGCCGGGATTCGGTTGCTGCGTCAGCGCCCAGTGCACCAGATTCGAAAGCTTCCGAAACGCCACCGAGGCACACGCCCCGAAAAAGCCGATCACCCCCGCCCAGAACAGCGTGACCTGCGTTTCCGTCGGCCGAATGGTCTCGGCCAGCCAGACACGCAATCTCAGCAGCAGATGGAGCCGCTTCTGCGGCAGCGGCGAACTCGGGGAAGACACGTCGAATAATTGCTGCGACGGCCCCGCGGGCGCAAGCATGCAGCATCCGAAGGCCCTCGATTTCCAGCGCCCCGTTCTCCGTTTCCGTGCATGCACCTCATACTAAGCACTGAGCACTGAGAACCAAGAACCAGACGTCGCTCTTCCACCTCTCACCTTCCTCGGATAGAACCCCCGCCATGTCACCCCCCGCATCCCGCCAGCCTTGGTACCGCATTCTCTACGTGCAGGTCCTCTTCGGCGTCGCCGTGGGAATCGCCATCGGATACTTCTTCCCCGCGCAAGGCCGCGCCTTGGAGCCGCTCGGCGAAGGCTTCATCAAGCTCGTGAAGATGATCATTGCGCCGATCATCTTTTGCACCGTCACCCATGGCATCGCCGGAATGAGCGATTTGCGAAAGCTTGGCCGGATCGGCGGCAAGGCGCTGCTCTATTTCGAAGTCGTCTCCACCGTCGCCCTCCTCATCGGGCTTCTCGTCGTCAACTACCTCCAGCCGGGAGTCGGTTTCCAGGGCGTTCCCGACGCCGCGGCCATCGAAAAGACCCACCAGTTCATCCAAAAATCGCATTCGCTGAACACCGTGACGTTCCTCCTGAACATCATCCCGAAGTCCTACTTCGATGCCTTTGCCGAAGGCGACCTTTTGCAGGTCTTGCTCGTCGCCATCCTCTCGGCATTTGCCATCGGCGCCATGGGCGAAAAGGGCCTCCCGATTGTCCGCGGCATCGAGCGCGCGTCGCAGGTCTTCTTCGGCATCATGAATATCATCGTGCGTCTCGCCCCCTTGGGCGCGATGGGCGCGATGGCCTTCACCGTCGGCAGCTACGGACTCGGCGCCCTGCGCAACCTGCTGGAATTGATGTTCGGCTTCTATCTCACCGCCGGCCTCTTCGTCATCTTCGTCCTCGGCTCCATCGCCCGGGTCGCCGGCTTCTCGATTTTCCGGTTCATCGCCTACATCAAGGAAGAGCTGTGGCTCGTCCTCGGCACCAGCTCCTCCGAAACGGCCTTGCCCGGGATGCTTCGCAAGATGCGCGCTCTGGGCTGCGCCGAAAGCACCGTCGGCCTCGTCATCTCCACCGGCTACAGCTTCAACCTCGACGGCACGAACATCTACATGACCATGGCCACGGTCTTCCTCGCCCAGGCCACCCACACCCCGCTCGGCCTGCGACAGCAACTCACCATCCTCGCCGTGGCCATGCTTTCCTCCAAGGGCGCCAGCGCCGTCACCGGGGCCGGCTTTGTCACCCTCGCCGCGACCCTTTCCGTGGTCCCGGGAATCCCCCTTGAATCCCTCGCCTATATCATCGGCATCGACCGTTTCATGAGCGAATGCCGCGCCCTCACCAATCTGGTCGGCAACGGCGTCGCCACGGTCGTCATCAGCCGCTGGGAAAAGGAGCTCACGCCCGAGCAATTGCGGGCCAACCTCGCGGCGCCAAATCTCCCGCCCGCCCCCGAATCCGTCCCTTCCGTCACTTGATCCCAGCACTTTCCGGGCGAATGTCCTTTGAAAAGATATGCGACGCTGCTACGTCAAGATGCGCAGTTGGCACGCGAAATGCCCTCTAAAACCCTTGGTTCCCCATGGCCGATATCAAGTTTTATTGCCCTGAATGCCGGCAGAAAATCGCCGTCGACGAAAGCGCCGGCGGTATGCAGGTGGATTGTCCCAATTGCCGGAGCACGCTCATTATCCCCAAGTCGGCCACCGCCCCCGTGGAGATCATCGTCCGCCGCCGCCTCGTTTCCGCCACCGGCCATGCCGACAGCGCCTACGAGGAACTGGAGCGCAAACAAAAAGAACTCGCGGCCGCTTTGCAGGAAGCTGCCAAATGGCGGGCCGACACCGAGCGTTCCAAGGCCGAACTGACCAAGATTCGCGAAGAGACTGGCGACGAGATCAACCGGCTCAAGACCGAGGAAGACCGGTTCAAGACCGATCTGGAAAAGACCCGCGTGGAACTGGCCGCAGTGCAAGCCGAGCGGGAGAAGCTCACCCGGGAACTGGCCCAACGCCCGGCTGCTCGCGCCGAAGGGGCCCCCAAGGGTCTCGGCCCGGGCCATAGCGTCATCCAGGAACGTCTCGTTGCCGGGGAAAGAGAACGCGCCGAGTTGCGCGCTCAGCTCGCCGATGCCGTCGCCCATCGGGGACAGCCTGCGGAGCCGCCCGCCCAAGTCTTCAAATTGAAGGAACAGTTGCAAGCGGTCACCACCGAACGCGACTCGCTCCGGACCAATGGCGGCCAGTCGGAAGCCGAGCTCAAGGTTTTGCGCGCCTCCGTGACCAACGCCCAAAAGCAGTTGGAAGCCGAGCGGACGCGTCTCGCGGACGTCACCGGCCAGATGGCTGCAGCGCAAAAGAAATCCCGTGAGTTCGAGGAGCAATTGGAAGAATTGCGCCGCACATCGACCTCGGCGAAGGGCAACAGCGAAGAAGTCGCGAAATTGCAGGCCGAGTTCAAATCGCTCACCGCCCGGCACCGCGAAATCCAGGAAAAGCTCGCCGCGCAGGAATCCGAACGCACCAAGGCCCAGGAACAGCACGCCTCGACCCAAAAGGAATTGCGGGGAGTCCACAGCGAGTTGGTCACCTTGCGCGAAGAAAACCATCGGCTTTCCACCGCGCACGACGAGGCCCATCGCAACTTCACCGAGAACCTCGAGACCTTGAACAAATTGCAGGGCGAGCATGCCGCCGCCCAGGAGAAACTCGAAGGCGCAGACCACGAGCTTTCGACCCTCCGCACCACCCACGACCAACTTTCCTCGCAACACCAGGAAGCTCAGAAAAATCTCCAGGAACGGCAGGAAGAACTCAGCCGGATCAAGGATGCGCATTCCGGCCTTGAGAAAAATTTCGCCACCGTCAATCAGGAGCTCTCCACCCTTCGTGACGAGCACGGCAAGACCGCCGAGGAGCGCGACGAGGCCCAGCGGAAACTCGCCGAACAGCAGGCCGAACTGGCCCGGCTGCGGGAATCGCACCAAGCCGGGAAGTCCGATTTGGAAGGCGTGCAGCAGCAACTCACCACCTTGCGCCAGGAGCACGAGCAGCTTTCGGCCTTGCACGATGAAGTCCGTTGCAAAGTCTCGGATCAACTCGGGGACCTCAATCGGGTCACGGAAGCACACGCCACCAGCCAGCGCGAACTGGAAACGGCCCGCCAGGAATTGGGCACCCTGAAAGAAGACCACGCGAAGATTTCCGCCGAGCGAAACGAAGCCCGGCAAAAGCTCGACGAGCATCAGTCGGAAGTTGGCCGTCTCAAGGAGGAGCACGGCGCCCTGCAACAACAGTTGGATGCGACCCGCCAGGAACTTTCCGGCGTCCGCGAAGACCACACTCGCACGGCCGCTGAACGCGACGACGCCCGCAAACAGGTCGCCGATCGGGAAGAAGCCTTGCGCACCGCTTCCATGACCATGGAGGCGGCGAAAAACGAATTCGATCGTACCAAGCAGGAAGCCGGCGAGGCCGAGGCCGAGCACACTCGCCTCAAGACCTCCTTGGCCGAAGCCGAAGAGGAAGTGAAGGATCTCCAGCAGCGGGTCGACAATCTCCTCGACGATCTCCATCGCCGCGAAGCCGAACTCGCCGAGGCCCAGCAAAAAATCACCGCTGCCGGTGCCGACCACGAACAAACGCGCCAGCGTCTGACCGAAAAGGAAAACGAACTGCGCGCTGTCCAGGAGAAGGCGGATGCCGCCAACCGCGAGATCGAATCCTTGAAGGCCGGCGTGGCTTCCGCCGAAGCAGTGCACGAGGACCTCAAAGGCGATTCCGCCGAGGCCCGAAACAAAATTCAGGAACTGGAAACCCGCGTCGCCTCGCTCCTCTCGGAACTGCAGCACGCCCACCGCGATGCCGGCGATCTCCGGCTCACCTGGCAGGCCGGCCGCAGCGAGAAGGAACAACTCGTCGAGAAGGTTTCCACCAAGGAGACAGAAATTCGCCAGTTGCAATCAGAGCTCGAAAAGGCGCGCGATCTGGAAAAATCGCTCCGCGCCAAAACCGAAGACGCCGTCAAGGCCATGGTTGCCGCGCAGGAGAAAGGTCAGACTTTGGCCGGCGAACGGGACCGGCTTTCGGCGAATCTCGCCAAAGTGAATACCGAACTCGGTGTCGCCCACGAACAATTGCGCCAGACACGGTCGGAACGCGAAGTCATGAAGTCGAGCGTCGGTTCGGTCGAGATTCAACTCGAGCAAGGCCTCGATCAATTGCACGCCGTGGAATCGGAACGCGACGCCCTCAAGACGGAACTCGAAGCCGTCAAAGCCGGCCTGGAGCGTGCCAAGCAGCACGTCACCGTGCTCCAGTCGCGCCGCGATCAAATGCGCGACGAAATCGCCAAGCTCAAGGTCGCGCTTGGCCAGGCGCCCGATGCGATCGGGTGATCGCTGTTTTCCAGGCTGCTTTGAACTCCGCGGAAGTGACGAAGCGGGAGCATTTCAGCATCAGAGATCAGTCTATAGAGACATGAACCGCCGCGATTTCTTCCGTGCTCTGGAAAAGAAACTGGCCGGGTTAATCCTCCTCACGGTTTCGGCTCCGGTGCGCAGCCGGGGTGCCGTGCCGCGGTTCGAAACATTATACGACTACTATTTTCCGAAGCACAGCAACACGGTACTGAGTGAGTATCGACGAATGTTCGATGAGGGTGTTTTGAAGGATAATCCGAAATGGGAATTGGATGAAAGGTGGGGGTCGTTTTGTCGGGCATTTCGTGGTAACGAAAAGGCGTTTCATGAATTTATAACTGCCCAATGGCGCACGGGGCAGGGGGAGTTCGGTGAAGAATGGGTCTATATGTGTTTGCTCCTTTTGCTGCGATTAGGCGATGACCAGTTCGCCAAGTTACTTTCACGCGAGAATAAAAGGACGAGGGAGCTGGTCGGAATGGCAATTGATTCGAATATCGATTGGAAAAAGCATCCGTTCACCAAGACACGCGCCGTGTATGAGTATCGCTATGTCCGAGATGTCCGATAGAGTTAGGGCACGCAACGGGGAGAAAGGGACGGAAAAAGAGGCAAGCCAGGCCAGCGCTGTTGATTTGATTTAGACCGACCTATGCCCATCGAGACCACGGGACGTCGGCCGCTCAAGACACGCGACTGGCCGCTATTCAAAAATCTGGCGGCGTGGCTGGCGCGGAACGGAGCGACACCCAACGCCATCTCCTTTTCCAGCACGGTCTTCGGCTGCCTGGCGGGTGGGGCGCTCGCGGCGACCTCGCACGTCAGCGGTTGGGCAGCGCGTGGGTGTTGGTTGGCCGCGGCGGCGGGCGTGCAGTTGCGGCTCATCGCCAATTTGCTCGATGGCATGGTGGCGGTCGAAGGACGCAAAGGCGGCCCGGTGGGGGATCTCTGGAATGAAGCTCCGGATCGGATTTCGGACGCGGCGATTTTCATCGGAGCGGGCTATGCCGCCGGGAGCCGGCCGCTGCTCGGATTCGGCGCTGCGCTCGTCGCGGTTTTTGTCGCTTACATTCGCGCCTTGGGAGCAAGTGTCGGTGTGGGGCAGGTTTTTCTCGGCCCTGCGGCCAAACAGCAGCGCATGGCGCTGATGACTCTCACCGCGCTGGTCTGTGCCATTTTGCCGGAGGGTGTCACCGCGGCAATCCCGGGAATCGATTCGCCCATCGCCATCATCCTCGTTGTGATTATCGTTCTCGGCCTTTATACGGCATGGCGCCGGTTGGCGCGCATCGCCACACTCCTGCGCCAGAAAGCCGGCTGATATGTTTGGATTGCATCCCGTTGCCTTTTGGATCGCCGCTGGCATTGCCGCCGTGCTCCTCCTCACGCCGCTCGTTTTCCTTCTCCTGGAAAAAACCGGCAAACTCTCGCCATCTCTGCGCTCGGATTTGTGGACTCGCTACAAATCCTGGCTGGTCCTCGCTCCGCTCATGATCGTTCCGATCCTCGCCGGCCGCCTCCCGGCGATCATCGGCGTCGGGGTCCTTTCGCTCGCCTGCTATCGCGAATTCTCCCGCGCCACCGGCCTCTTCCGCCACCGCACCATCAGTGCCGTCGTCGTGCTCGGCATCCTCCTCCTCACTTTCGCCGAAGCCGATCATTGGTACGGCTTCTTCGTCGCCTTGAGCTCCCTCACCGTCTCCCTCCTCGTCGTCGTCGCCCTCTTCGCCGACCAGCCCAAAGGATACATCCAGCGCGTCGCCCTCGGCGTCTTCGCCTTTCTCCTCTTCGGCGTCTGCCTCGGTCACTACGGCTATTTCGCCAACGACAAATCCGGCCAGGCCTACCTTCTCGCCATCCTTCTTTGCGTCGAATTGAACGACGTCTTCGCCTATTGCACCGGCAAACTTTTCGGACGGCGCAAACTCGCTCCCCATACCAGCCCGAACAAAACCATCGGCGGAGCCCTTGGCGCCGCCGTCCTCACCACCGTGCTCTTCGCCTCGCTCGTCCATTGGATCGCCGTCGGGACCGCCCTCGATCGCCCAATTCATCTCGTCACCCTCGGCCTGCTCCTCTCCCTCACCGGACAGTGGGGCGACCTGGTCATGTCCAGCATCAAGCGCGATTTGGGGCTCAAGGATCTCGGCGTCGTCATTCCCGGCCACGGCGGTTTACTCGATCGCTTCGACAGCCTCATCTTCGTCGGCCCCGCCATGTTTCACTACATCGGCTATTTCCTCGGCATCGGCCTCGACCAACCAACGCGCGTCTTCACCGGCCATTAAAGCGATCCAAAATAAAGCGCGCCCCCGTCAGCCGGAAAGAACCTACTCATGAAAACGCGGAGACGCACTGCTATCTGGAACAATCGCCCAGGTTCGCGAGGATTTTCCGGGGGAGAAAAAAGGACCGCGGATTACACGAATTAAACGGATTGATTTCGCCGGGGAGGCTTTAATCCGTGTAATTCGTGTAATCCGTGGTCCAATTGTTTTGAATCCGTTCTTTCCCGTGTTTCGTGATTCCAACTCCTCTGGTTTGGACTGCGGGTGGCTCTGCGACCTCCGCGTCTCTGCGCCTCTGCGTTTTCCCACAAACCGACGGTTTGCAATTTGACATGGCGATATCTTTCATTGAACCGTTCCAGTAGGGACACCCGTCATGGAAGACTGGCAATACAAGCCCGCCGGCGATCATGGTCTCCGGCCCGAGGAAAGCCTCCGCAGCCTCCACCGCGAAGCAGGCCTGACCGGCACGATCACCCAAACCGCCTGGCGCCTGGCCGTGCGCGCCTATTTGCGGATTTATCATCGGTTCCGCGTCGAAGGCCTCGAGCATTTGCCGGCCGAACCGCCCTTCGTCATGGTCGCCAATCACACCAGCCATCTCGACGCCCTCACCCTCAGCGCGGCCCTTCCCTGGAAACTGCGGCGTTTCGCTTTCCCCATCGCCGCCGGAGACGTCTTCTTCGAAACCCCCGCAGTCTCGTGGTTCTCGGCCATGATGCTCAACGCCCTGCCCATGTGGCGCAAGAGCTGTGGTTCCCACGCCATGCAGCAGCTCCGCGAACGCCTCATCTCCGAGCCCATCATTTACGTCCTCTTTCCCGAAGGCACCCGCAGCCGGGACGGCCAGTTGGGGCGCTTCAAGCCCGGCTTGGGAATGATCGTCGCCGAGTCGAACGTGCCTGTCGTGCCGTGCTATCTGCACGGCGCCCACGCCGCCTGTCCACCGGATCGGAAGCTGCCGAAACCATTACCGCTCCACCTGCGCATCGGTCCACCCCTCCAATTCCCCGAAATCCGCAACGAACGCGCCGGCTGGCACGAGATCGCCGAACGATTGCAAACCGCCGTCGGTGCGCTGCAAGCGCCCACCGCGACCCAGACATCTATTGATCTCCGCAAATGAACTCTGCAAACGATCTCCGCAAATAGGGCCGGCCCCGCCTTTGCAGCCCGGAGGGCTGCCGGACCGTAGCCCCGGATAACATCCGGGGATCAGGCCCAGCCAACAACATCCACCCCGGAGCAACTGTGTTTTTTTTGGCGGGGTTTTATGAGGGGTGAGGGGTGGAGATGGAAGGCTTATGAAGCGGTGGTGAGTAGTCGGGGCGTGGTGGTTTTGAGGAGGGAGTTGAGATAGAGCAGGAGCTTGC
>DASYAY010000045.1:0-255076 GCA_036501065.1 Chthoniobacter sp.
GGAGGCACGGCGTCACGAATTCGTTGACACTTTTGCGACATCAATTGGTTGACACATTTTCGGGGAGGGGTGGTGGGAGAGAGGGATGCCTTGGAAGAATTCATCGATAGTCAGAGAGCGGGAGCGATTTGTGATTTTGGCGCTCCAAGCAAAGCAGCCTTTTGCCCGACTATGCCGGCAGTTTGGGATTAGTCGGGAGGCGGGTTACAAGTGGCAGAAACGCTTTCTGGAGAAAGGGCGGCGTGGATTGCGGGATCGGCGGCGTGGGCCGCTGGAGCCACCCCAGCCACGGGCCAAGGATTGGCGCGGGAAAGCTTTGGCTTTGCGCCGTCGGCACCGGCACTGGGGCGGGAGAAAAATCCGCGTGCAGTTGGCGGAAAATTACGGGCGCCGCGGGCTGCCCGCGGTGCGCACGCTGGAACGCTGGTTCAAAAAAGCTGGGTTGAGCAAGAGCCGCCCGCGCCGTGCACCCCGAGGACCGAGGGTGCCCTTTCCTGGGCTGACCTGCGCCCGGCGGCGCCACCAAGTCTGGACAGTCGACTTCAAGGGTTGGTATCGCACGGCCGATGGCCAACGGCAGGAACCCTTGACGATCCGTGAACTGTGGACACGCTATATCCTGGCCATTCGCTTGTTGCCCGAGCAAAGCGATGAGCAGGTGCGAGCGGCCATGACGCGGGTGTTTCGCGAACACGGTCTGCCACAAGCCATTCGCGTGGACAATGGTTCGCCCTTCAGCGGCCAGGGCGCTCCACTGGGCTTGAGCCGACTCAGCGCCTGGTGGGTGCGATTGGGCATCCGCGTGGAATTTACCCGCCGAGCACGCCCCGGGGACAATGCCGGTCACGAGCAGATGCATGGGCTGTACGCGCGCGAAGTGGCCGCACATCCAGGCGCTCATCGGCGCAGCGAACAGCGTCGGGCCGAACGTTGGCGGCGACTCTATAACGAGCAACGTCCCCATGCCGCCTTGGGGCAGCGACCGCCGGCGAGCCTTTATGCCCCGAGCAAGCGCCGCTATGAACCTGAACTGGCCGACTGTATTTACCCAGAAAGCTTTCACGTGCGGCGGGTGCGTCCTTACGGCGACATCAAATGGCAGGGCCGGTCGCGCTGGATTGGACGGGCTTTTGCGCGCGAAAAAGTCGGACTCAAAGCCCTCGGCACAGGACGATGGCTGGTCTATCTCGGCGCGCTGCTCATCGGTCATCTTCATGCCGAGGACGCCACCGGAATGCGCCCCGCCCTCTGGCAACGTTCTCCCGCCCAAGGAACCGCAAAACCCTTAGCGACTGGAACCACAGAACCACAAAAAAAGCCCGGTGGATCGCCCACGCGATCGCGGTTTTTTGCTCCGCCTCCGCTACGCTCCGGCTCCGCAAAAAACCGCGAAACCTCCTCCAAAGGAAAAGCAAAAGTGTCAACGAAATGATGTCGCTGTTTGTCCATGAAATGGTGTCGCTCTGCCGGAAGCTCGCGCTCCCCTTTCGCTACTGCGAGTGACATCAACGGTTTCTTCCGACCCCATTGGCATTCGATCTCGGTTCCAGCGTCGCCGGATTGGATGTTCGGTCTTCCTCCTGTCCCAAAATTGACTCGGCGAACTCCCAGAAACCGCGGAAACTAACCCTCCCGTTCATGCGTCTTCCACCCGCCCTTCGCCTCCTCACCGTCTGCGTCGCCTCGCTTGCCGCCACGGCCTCCAGCCAGGAATTCAAAAGCCCGCCCCTCGACGCCGTCACCTCCTGGATCGGCAACACCTACGGCGGTGGGGAAAAATGGATTCAACAGGACGTCCACGCCATGACCGTCACGCCCGATGGCACCGTCTTCACCAACGTCGGCTGGGACGAATCCGGCGGCAACGTCGGCGAGTATCGTGATGGCGCGCTCGTTCGTTACGCCCTCCACACCCACGGCTGGGGAAATACCGGTGGCGAAGCGATCGCCGCCAATTCCCAGTACGTTTATTTCGCCATGGCCGTAGGCAACGAAAGCGGCCATCTCAAAGACCCCGACACCTGGCCGCCGAAAGGCTCGACCTGGCTCGGCATCTCTCGCCGCCAGCGCGCGAATATCGCCCAAGGCGCGCCCTTTGATGGCGGCAAAGGCGGCAAAGGCGATTCCCTCGTCGGCTGCTTCCTCGTCGTTGCCGAAATTCCCGACCATTCGAAAGTCACGCTCTCGGGTGTGTGTGCCGATGAAAAGAAACTCTACGTCGCCGACCCGACTTCCTCCCAGGTCAAGGTCTACGACGCCGCCACCATGCAGCTCGTCGCCAGTTGGGAAACCGATCGCACCGGCCCGCTCGCCCTCGACGCATCGGGCCGCATCTGGATGCTCCAGACCAAGTCCGACTCCGCGCCCGCGCGCCTCGTTTGCTTCGATGCCCACGGCACCGATCGCCCCCTCATTTTCCCCTTCGCCTCCAAGGTCGAGCCGATCGCCTTTTGCTTTGGCAACGACGGCCACCTTCTCGTCGCCGACGACAGTTCCGCCCAGCAAATCCGAATCTTCTCCGTCAAAGGAACCGCCCTCGTCGAAACCGGCACGTTTGGCGAAAATGGCGGCATCGCCAGCGGCAAACCCGGCGCCTTCGGCGATCGCAAATTGAATCACGTCACCGCCCTCGGCTGCGACGCGAAGGATAACATCTATCTGGCCCAGGATGCCCAAAGCGGCGGCGGCGGCACCGCGCTGGAAAGTTACCGCCTGGCCGACGGCGTCCTCAACTGGCGTCTGCTCGGTCTCACTTTCGTCGACATGGCCGACGTCGACCCCGGCAGCGATATCGACGTCTATACCAAGGAAGAACACTTTCATCTCGATTACACCAAACCACCGGGCAGCGATTGGAGTTATGCCGGTTACACCATCGGACGCTTCCATTATCCGGAAGACCCGCGCCTCCATTTATGGTCGGGCGGCGCGTGGGTCCGGCGCATCGGCGGGCAGCCCGTGCTTTTCGTCAACGACATGAATGCCGAGCGCCTGCAAGTCTATCGCTTCGCCCCGGCGACCGACGGCGAAGTCGCCATCCCCTCGGGATTCTTTGCCAAAAGCCACGTCAAGGAAACCGATGGCTGGCCGCCGCACGAACCGAAGCATGGCGAATGGATCTGGCGCGATGCCAATGGCAACGGCGCTTTCGACGCCAACGAATATTCCACCAGCAGCGGCAACGCCGATGCTCCCGCCGCACAAGGCTGGTGGGTCGATCAGCAGGGCGGTGTCTGGCTCGCCACCGAGACCAAAGGCATCCGCTATTTCCCCTGCCAGGGCGTCGATCTGCACGGCAATCCGGAATGGGAGTTTGCCAGCATGCAGACTTTCCCGCATCCCGACGGTTTTCACGAGGTCAAGCGGCTGCGCTACGATGCCGCCAGCGACACCCTCTATCTCGGCGGCACCACCGCCGAGGACAAAAACCAGCACTGGAAACCGATGGGCCCCGTGCTCGCCCGTTACGATGGCTGGCTGCACGGCGCACGCACCCTCCACTGGAAAGTCACGCTGCCGTACGTCCGCGGCGCCTCCGGCCACGAGTCCTGCGAACCGATGGGCTTCGACGTCGCCGGCGATTTCCTTTTCGTCCCCTACACCGGCGCCTCCAAGCGTAATGGCGTCAAAACCGGCCGCGTGGAAATTTTCCGCGCCAGCGATGGCAGTTCCGCCGGCCACGTCGAGCCTGGCCCGGCCGTTGGCGAAGTCGGCCTGCAGGATCTCCGCGAATGCCTCACCGCCCATCGCCGTCTGGACGGCGAATACATCGTCCTGCTCGAAGACGACTACCGCTCCAAGATCGTCATGTTCCGGCTCAAAGGCCTGAAATAATCCCGCTCAATAAATATCGAACCCGGGGTGCGTGTCGTAGAAATTCGGACTCTCGGTGTACCCGGGCGGCGCATAAGCCGGGCTGTACAGGTGCGGCGTCGCCAGAAGATACTGGACCACTCCGCCATCGACGCCGGCCTTCCGCAGATCCGACACATCCGAGTAGCTAAGTTTGTAAACGTAATAAGTCGGCTGGAGGTAATGGACGATGAACGGTCCCGGCACACCTTTCCGCGAAAGCGCAATGATATCATCCAGCGTGAGCACCTCATGATGCGACATCTTTTCGTAAAGCGCCCCGGATACTCCATGCCCGGTCAGAAAATCACGGTCGCGGCCATTCAACGAAGCGCAGCCAGCCAGACCGGCAATGAGCAGAACACTGAGGAAAACGCGGAGCATGCAGCAACCTAACGGCTAGCCCATCGGAGCACAAGGCACCCTTGAGCTCTGTGCTATCTGGAAAAATCGCGCAGGTTCGCCAGGATTTTCCGGTGGAAAAATCGGACCACGGATTACACGAATTTCACGGATTGATTTCGCAGCGGAGGCTTTAATTCGTGTAATCCGTGGTCCAATTTTTGGAGTCGATTCTTTCGCGTGTTTCATGAACAACCCCTTTGGTTGCGGCTTCGCCACTCTGCGCACTCTGCGGTAAATTCCACGGCCTCAACTTCAGTGCGACCTCCGCTCCGCCCGACCATTTCGAATTTGGAACGCCTGCGCAAACCCGCATCACTCCCGCCAGTACGCCGGCAGGTTCGGCTTCGTCTCCCGCAGAATCTCCAGAACGGTCCGGCGCTCCTCATCACCGATGCTGGCGAATTGCGGGTCGTGGTCTTCCCCGGTGAGGATGGCATGCAGCCGCTTGAGAAGCTCGTCGTGCATCACCGGTGGCATCGAATCGAATTGGTCCGAGTAAATGAGAAAGCTGCACGGATGCTTGAAAAGCCGCGTGTGCAAATCGAAATCGCGCAACGATCGCCCCTTCGAATCAAACGGCCCCACCGCCGTAAAGGCCTGCGCATATTGTGGGTCGCCCGAAACCGGCGCAGTCAGCGGCGCTTCCTCGGTGAAAAGCAGATAGCGGAGAAAAGCATTCTCCTGCTGCTTCAAATAGCGGATATGTCCGTACATCGCCAGCATCTGCTGCGTCTCATCACTGAGCCGCGTGATGTAGTTATGCATCTTCGTCTGATGCTCGAGGACCATCAGGGAAACGATGTCACTGGTCGGCCGGAGGTATTTCTTCACCGAAATGAACTCCCGTAGGTCGGTAAGATTCCCGAGATAGTTAGGTTCTTTCTGCGCGCGCGCAAACGCGTTCGGCCCGACGAGATTACCGCGGTGCGTTTGATTCCCGTGCTGCCCCGTCACGTACCAACCGGCCCAGCGATCCGCAAATGGCGTGCAATGGTCGATGTTACTCACCTCGGTCTGCGAATCGATCTGGCCCGCTTCATCCGTCCCGATCGAGCGCACCAAAAATCCCGGCACTCCCATCGTCCTTTCCGCGCCGTGACAGCGCAGGCAATCCTGGTCCCGCACAAAGTGCGGGCGGAGCGTTTCCTCATTATCGATCCGGTAAAAAACCCCTCCTAACTTCGGGTCCGCCGCCGCGACTTCGATCGAAGGCGCGCCCGGCACATAACCCAGATAAACATCATCATTGAAATAGATCGCCCGCGGATTATCCGGCGTGATGAAAGCGATTTGCAGCGATGTCTTGGAAAAGACCAGTCCCTGGGAAGATCGCGGAACCTTCAATGCATCGAGCAGCGCCGGCAGATAACCAAACTGATCGTCATACTTGAGCTTGGTCTCTCCCGTCGCCAGACGATGCTGCAACTGCGCCACCGCATCCGTCGGCGTCTGGTCGTTGTATTTTATGGGCGCATCCTCGTACTCCAGTTTGTGCCCGGCGCCCTGGAAATCTTCCGCCGGCAAAGCAACCAGGCCTATGCCGCAAAAAAGGGAACAAAGCAGTAATTTCATGAGCAAGATTCAGGTTCCGCGAGCCGCACCTTGGGCAGGACCCACCAACTCCAAACGACCGCCGCGACCATCCAGAGATACGACGCCGTACTGAGCAAATGTCCCCGCGCGGCCAGTTGGAAATCTCCCACGACCCGGAAGACCGCAGCCACGGCCAGGAGAAAAGCCGCGCTCCACAGAAACGGTAGGGGCCGCGACAAAAGTTCCGCATGACCGCTATGGCCGAGCACCACCCGCGTGGCCACCGTAAAGGTGATCAGCGTGAATCCTCCGATAAAGACGAGATGCAAGCCCGCCACCCGTTGCCACGGCCAAAGCACCGGAAAGAACAACCCCAGAACGAGCAGGACCAACCCGAGGCGCAAACTCCAGGCGGCACTCTGCGACTTTGCCAGGCCGCGGTATGCCGGGATCTCTGCGAGCAGATAAGCGCCGGTGGCCAGGAAACGAATCGCTCCGGCAGTTTTCGGCGCGAGGAAAAAAACTTCCACGAGGAAACTGACCAGCAGCGCGAGCCCTGCACACGCCGCAAACATTGCCCGCCGCTTCCACGCCACCGTCAACTCCCGCGTTTCTTCCATCTCCATCACCGGAATCTTCAAAATCCGCGGCAGGAGAAACGCGCCGATACCAAGCACGAGATCAAGGACGAATCCCTGGTAAAGAAGCAACGTGCCTAACAGCGCGGGATAAGGATGGCCTTCGCCATAGGCGCCAACGATCAACAGGACCGTCCCCGCGATCGCATTGAGAAATCCAAACACCACCAACACAAATCCCGGCGGTGGCGCCTCGGTCCGCCGGGCGAAACGCCAGGCCAGCCGCGCCAGGAAAAAAAGCAGCAGCACGAGAAAGACACCATCGGCCCAGATCGGCCGCTCGGCGATGTGCGTGCCGACCGCACCAATCAGCAGCACCAGCAGCGTCCGCAGCTCCCCTCGCGAGCAATGGGGCGTCCCCGTCAACCGCGGCGCGGCTGTCGCCAGAAAGCCGATGACAAAGCATCCCATGAATCCTTCGATCATCATTCGCGCGTGCATGATTCCCGGATAGAACTTGTGCAGCCCGGAAAAATAGAGCGGCCAGAGCGAGACCCCAGAGATTCCAAAGAGCACTCCCAACGGAAAAAAAATGCGAAACGGCTCCTTGCAACACAACTGGAAGTAAGAGGGGCGCCGTGGAGGTGTCGCAGTCATGAATCAGTCCGCGGATGCTTTGTTCGTCGCCAGGAATTCGATGAGGTCGCGGATCGCGCGCTTGCCCAGGATCAACCCAAATCCCGGCGGCATCGCGCTGGGCAGCGGCGTCCGGTCGACGATATCGGCCGTGACATAGGTGTGCTTCTTCCCGTCCACCGGCGAAGTCAGGATGATCTGATCATCGCTTTCGAAATTCGCGATGCCCCACGCGGTATCGCCGTTTTTGAAAGTCAGCATCACGTTTTGAAAACCGGCGGCAATGACCGCATTCGGGTCGACGATCGACTCGAGAATAAAAAGCCGGTCACTCACCTGTCGGATCGCCGACAGATCCGGCCCGATCTCCCCACCCTCGCCATTCACTCGATGGCAACGAATACAGCCCGCTTCCACTTTCTTCGTAAAGATCTCCCGCCCCGACTCCGCGTTGCCGCCCTCCAGGCACTCGCGATACTGCGTCAGCGGATCTCGCGAAGACGACACCTTCTCCTGATGCTCCGTCAGCCGCGCCTGCAATTTCGGATTCTTGCGTTTGGCCACCGCGTCGAAAAATTCCAGCCAAAGCCCGACCGGCAATTTCCCACTGGCATAGCGGTCAAACTGCGCCAGCAGCGCGCGGTCGGCCTCCGCCCCCGGCTGATTTCCCAGGGCCATCATCGCTTCCTGTTGCTCGCGCAATTCCCCTTTTTCCAGCACCGCCACCAAGGCGCCGACGGATCGCGTCGCACTCGCCTTCGCTTTCCCCGGCGACGCGCTGGCACTGTCCGTCATCACCAGGAACAAGAGTACAGCAATGGTCAGCGCCAGATCGCAGAAGGCAATTCGAGGGGAAACAAGACTCATTGGAAAAAGGCCATCATCTTTGCCCAGAATAGCCCACCTCGTCACGGCCTTGTTTGACCCAGGTCAAAAATCCCCGCGGCGCCCTAACTTCATTGTTCACTTGCTCTTCCCCCCAGCGCGCGCACTATCCCCTCTGCCATGAGCGCCCCCGCCGACTCCATCGCGTTGCGTCGCGCCCTGGACCGCGTCACCTATGGCGCGTCTCCCGCGCTCGTCGAGGAAGCACAGCGGCTCGGCTGGACCGACTGGATCGATCAGCAACTCGCCCCGGACGACTCGCAGGATGCCGAACTCGATCACCGCTTGCGCGCCTTCAAGCTGCTCATCGATTACGAAATCGATCCCTCCGCCGACGGCAAAGCCATGATGATGAAAGGCGGCAAGCCGCACGTGAAAGAGATGCGGCCGCTCAAGTATCTCGACCGGCCCGTGGAACAGGTCTTCCCCATCTGCCGCGATGACAAGATGCCTTACGGCGAAAAGGAACGGCCCATGCACGAGTTGATCCTCGCCACCATTCTGCGCGCCGCGTTCAGCCGCTGGCAGGTCCGCGAGAGGGTCGTCGGTTTCTGGCACGATCATTTCAATATCGATGCGGAAAAGGACGACACCATCCTCGTCTCCATTCCGTCTTTCGATCGCGAGGCCATTCGCCGCCACGCCCTCGGCAATTTCCGGCAATTGCTCGAAGCCGTCGCCCGCAGCACCGCCATGCTTTACTATCTCGACGGCGTCGAGAGCCGCGCCAGTCCCGCGAATGAAAACTTCGCGCGGGAACTCTTCGAACTGCACACCCTCGGCGCGCGGCACTATTTCAATCATCTCTACACCAAATGGCGCGACGTCCCCGGCGCCCTCGACGGACAGCCCACCGGTTATATCGACCAGGACGTCTACGAGGCCGCGCGTTGTTTCACCGGCTGGACCGTCGAAAATGGCGACGAAGACGATGGCGGTATCAAACGCCCGCTCACCGGCAAGTTTCTCGTCCACGACGCCTGGCACGACCCTTACCAAAAACGCGTCCTCGGCACGGAATTCGATTCGCAGCGCCCGGCGCTCGAGGATGGCCTTCGCGTCCTCGATCTCGTCGCCGCGCATCCGGCCACCGCCCGTTTCATCGCCGAAAAACTCTGCCGCCGCTTCCTCGCCGATTCACCGCCCGAATCGCTCATCGCCAAAGCGCAGGAGACATTCACCACGCAGCGCGATGCCCCCGACCAAATCGCCCGGACCTTGCGCACCATCTTCCTCGCGCCCGAGTTCGTCGACGCGCCGAAATCGAAACTCAAGCGCCCGCTCGAGTACCTCGCTTCGCTCGTGCGCTGCGGCGGCATCGAATTTACCCCCACCATGGATGTCAATTGGGCGCTCGAATCGATGGGCCAGCGCCTCTTCCGCTGGCACACACCCGCCGGTCACCCGGACACCGCCGCTTACTGGACCGGCGGCACCTTTCTCCTCCGGCGCTGGAACTTCGCCCGCACCGTCGCCTTCGACGACGATTGGAAAAAAATCACCGGCTGCCGCTACCTCTCGCTCACTCCACCCGATTGCCGGACCACCGGCGCCGTCCTCGACTACTGGCACCAGCGGCTCACCGGCGAAGCCGTCCCCGACACCGTCCGCGACGCCTTGCTCAAGACCCTCTCGCGCGACGGCGGCAAGGACCCCGCCGAAGAATTCCGCGGCGGCGACCGGGAACGCACCGAACGCCTCTCCTCCTGCTGCGCCCTCATCGCCGCCTCACCCGCTTTCCAACTCCGCTAACCTGCCGCCCATCATGCACCTCACCCGCCGTTCCTTCCTGCGCACGTCGTTCGGCGCCGCACCGCTGGCCGTCTTCGGTGCCACGCATCTCACCCGACTCGCCTTCGCCGCGGACAGCGCCGCGGCCGCCGGCCGCGATCTCCTCGTCAGCATCTTTTTGCGCGGCGGCTGCGACGGCCTGAACTTCGTCGCCCCCGCCGACGACCCTCATTACCTCGCGGCCCGTCCGCCAGAAATGCGCATTCAGGAAAAAGGCGACCACGCCGGATTGCCTCTCGCGAATGGTTTTGCCGGCGCCGACTGGCGCATCCACAAGGAAGCCGCGCCACTCCACGAACTCTACACCCACGGCGACCTCGCCATCATCCACGCCTGCGGCCTCGCCAACCCGAGCCGCAGCCATTTCGACGCTCAGGACATGATGGAACGTGGCATCGCCGACCAAAAAAATCTCGGCCTCGATACCGGCTGGCTTTCACGCGTCCTCGCCGCCATTCCCGCTCCCGGCCTGCTCCCCGGCGTCGCCCCCGCCGGCACCCTCCCCGTTTCCATGCTCGGCACCGACCGCGCCTGCGGCATCGCCGATCTCCGCGACTTCGCCTACTGGGGCAACCCCGACGAACGTTCCGTCCTACACTCCCTGCAAAGCCTCGCCTCGCCTTTGGCCGCGCCCTCCAATCGCGCCCTCGCGCTCATCGAAGCGATCCAAAAACGCCTCCCACGCGACAAGGACGGCAACGTGCCCAAGTATCAGCCGGGCAAAGGCGTCCACTATCCCGAACACGATTTTTCCGAGGCGCTGCAAACCGTCGCCCGGCTCGCCAAACTCGATGTCGGCTTGCAAGTTGCCGCCGTCGATTATGGCGATTGGGACACGCACACCGGGCAGGAATACCGCTTCGCCGAGCAGGTCCGCAATCTCGCCGGCCCACTCGCCGCCTTTTACCGCGACCTGTCCGATCGCCCTCAGCGCGTCACCATCGTCGTCATGAGCGAATTCGGCCGCCGCCTCAAAGCGAACGAAAGCGGCGGCACCGATCACGGTCATGGCAACATCATGCTCGTCCTCGGCAAAGGCATTCGCGGTGGCCGCCTGCACGGCGCCTGGCCCGGCCTCGCCAACGACCAACTCGACCAGCACGCCGACCTCGCCATCACCACCGACTACCGCCAGGTCCTCGCCGAGACTCTCGAAAAACGCCTGCAATGCAGTGCCAGCCAAATCTTCCCCGATTGGTCCGCACAAGGCCGCCTCGGGATTGCCTGATATTAGGACCTGTTCACGAACTCGAGCAACGTGAGCAAGCGCGCCAGCGTTTTGGAGTGCGGTCCGGGCCGGACTGGCGTAGCGCTCTGGCGCTTTCGGAAGGGGCAAAGTGGTCGCAGGCTCGTCCTACCCGCAGACATTCCGAAAGCGGCGCAGCAGCGCCGCACTCCAAAACGCAAGCGTCCTTGCCCGAGTTTCTCGAGTTCGTGAACAAAACCTAGGTGTCAGACAAGTTTCTTAACTAACTCCGATGCTTGCAGCCGCCTCTAGTCCCGAAGGGACTTCCCGAAAGTAGCCCAGCGCTTTAGCGCTGGGATTCCCACCTCAAAAACCAATCAGTCCCGGAGGGACGGCACAACTGATATCAGGAACTTACCTAACGCCACACCAGACTAACCACCACTTTCCGGCAGCCGAACAAAACCCTCTACGCTCGAGGAGCGCCGCTCAAACAACCCACTCCGATTCTCCACATTCCCTTCCGCGCAAACGACAAACTCCGCCGACACCTCGACGACAATCCCGATGTGATCGAGCGGTTGCCCATCGAAAACTCGATTGAAAAGCGCGATATCTCCAACCTCCGGCACAGTCCCATCCACCGCGTGAAAGAACCCGCCCGTCACCGCCCAGTGATGCCACGCCGGCACCGCGGCGAGAGTATGGCGATAGCCCGGCTCAGGCTTGGGCGGAAACCGGAATCCCGCCTGCCGACAGCAGTAATAGACAAACGCGCAGCACCAATCGTAGCCAAACTGCACATCGGCATACCGCTCCGTCTCCGCATTCGCATTCAACGCCTCCCGAAATACCCCGAGATAACATTCGATCTCCGGTCCCGCGCGATTGCTGTCGCCACAAGCCCGGCGTTCTCCTTCCAGACGAGCAATCCTCGCCAGTTCGCTCCGCCGTGGGATCAGCGGCGTCACCGTCGACTCCGGCGTTGCCTCGTTCATGGCATGGGCACATTCGGCGGATATGGCGGCGACGCGCACGGCAGCATCCGCAGCAGCCCTGGAATCCCCGTCATGTAAGCGTGCAAACGGACGATGCCGTGGCCGTCCGTATGAATGCGGTACCACTGCAAAACCGGCGAAAAATCGCACGACTTCACGGCCGTGAAAGGAACCGTTCTCCGCCGCCGCCACGGCGAACGCGTGTAGATATTCGTCTCGTCCCAAGTGATCGAAGCTCCGAACGTCTCGACGTGCAAAGGGAGAAAGAGCGCCCCAAAAAGCGCCACGACAAGGACCGCGGGTTTGACGTTCCCGCCCCTGGCCGTAAAGGCCGCCAGGAGCGCCAGCCCTGCGGTGAAAACCCAACCCAGGATCACAAAGGTCCGCATCCGCTGCGAATGCTCGATCTTCCTTCGGGAGCCAATCACCACCAGCGTCTCCTTCTGAGCCCCCCGCATCAAAAACCCCAATACCGCCATGACCACAATCCCGATCAACGCCGACTCGATATGGCCGCCATGTTCCAACGCTGCCAATTGCAGATAGTTCGAATTCATTGCGCCGACCCCCTTTTGCCTCGGTTGTCTATCATCGCGCCAGTGAAAACAGGACATTTACGGCAAGCCGGATCTGCATCCCGGAACCCTCACTCTCGAAACAAAGGAAGAAAGTGGTCAGATCTTGGGGACCGAACCTCGAATCGCAAATTGAGCGAAGATTATCCTTGCTATTCGACCCCGAAGTCCCAAGGACGCGATTTGTGAACCAACACCGCTTTCGCCGCTCCCAGCCTGCCCAAGTCCGCATCTGCCTCCGACACGGTCTCCGGTTTGCCCAAGCTTGCTCTGGCCAGGCCGGGAGGAGCCGAACTTGCCCCAGCGAAGCCCTCGAAGGCGGGTCAACATCCCTCCCATCCCTCCCATCCCTCCAGAGTAAATGGCCGGGAATTTCGAAAAAAGTCATCATTTCTCACCATCCTCACCCTGCCAATCACGGCCGGGCAATCCCTCGCCGCCCATGCCGGAATGCCAATCCAGAAACCACCCACGCGGGATGGATTGCTCCGGCGATTGGAATGTGAAAAATACCCAGCCATGGCTGAATCCGACGACGACGACCAATTTTACAAGGACACCGAACGCATCGCGTTTCCGAAACTGGATGATCGGCAACTAGCGATGCTCGATTCACTGGGGCAACGGCGGCTCGTCAATCGCGGAGAACTTATCTACACCGCCGGCCAGCGGGATTTTCCCATGGCCGTGATCCTCAGTGGTGAAGTGGAGGTGTTTGCTTTGCGCGACGGGCAGGAGCAAATCCTCGCCACCGGAGGACCGCGCGATTTCGTCGGAGATGTCGCCATGCTCACGGGCACCTCGGCCCTGGCCACCGCCCGAGGCAAGGCGCCAAGCTCGGAAATCCTCGAAATACCGGCGGTCAAATTGCGGCGCGCGCTCGTCGAACTTCCCGGGCTGGGACGCCCCATCGTCGACGCCTTCATCATGCGCCGTGAGCGCTTGCGCCGGGATCGCGAGTTTGCCGGCATGCGCGTCCTCGCCAGCGGTGAATCCCAGGACGGCCACCAGATTCACGATTTTCTCGACAAGAACCGGATTCCGCACCGGTTCATCGCCCTGGAGAGCGAAGACGGGCGCGCCCTCGCCGCGCGCTTGCATATTGCCAGTCACCAGTTGCCCGCCCTCATCGATAACAAAGGAGTGCCGCTGCGCCGCCCGTCGCTTCGGGAGGTGGCGCAGGTCGCCGGTTTGCTCCGGCCGCTCGCCCGGGAAGACGAAAGTGAGATCCTGTGCGATCTGGCCATTGTCGGCGCCGGGCCAGCCGGCTTGGCCGCCGCCGTCTATGCGGCGTCCGAGGGGCTGAAGACGGTCGTGCTCGAAGCGTATGCTCCAGGCGGGCAGGCCGCGGCTTCCTCGCTCATCGAGAATTTCTTTGGCTTTCCCACGGGCATCAGCGGCGGCGATTTGACCAATCGCGCCCAACTGCAGGCCTATCGGTTCGGGGCAAAATTCTCCACGCCGTCGCAGGCGCTCTCGCTCAGCTTCCGCGAAGGCCCCTATCGGGCCTGCTTGCAGATCGAGAGTTGCGGCGCGCCCTTGCGAGCCAGGTGCGTCATTATCGCCACCGGAGCAGCCTATCGTCGCATCGAAGCGGAAGGCCGCGAGGACTTCGAACGCTCGGGCGTGTTTTACGCGGCGACGGCCATGGAGGCCCAGCTTTGCCGTGGGACCACCGTGGTGGTGGCGGGCGGCGGCAATTCCGCCGGACAGGCGGCCATGTTTCTTTCCGAGTGCGCCGAAAAGGTGCTGCTCGTGATCCGCGGCAACGACCTTTCCAAAAGCATGTCCAGTTATCTTTCGCATCGCGTGGAGACCAAGGAAAATATCGAGGTCCTGCGCCAAACCGAGATTCGGAAAATGAACGGAGGAAAGTCCCTGGAATCGATCGAGCTGGAAAACACCGCCACGGGCGAGCGGCGCGTGGTCCAGACGCCAGCGGTGTTTTCGATGATCGGGGCCAAGCCGTGCACGGATTGGCTGCCACCGGAAATCGAGTGCGACGAGAAGGGTTTCATCAAGACCGGGTGCCTCGTGACCCACGCTCCCGCATGGAAGGGCATGGCCCGGCCGCCGACCCCGCTGGAAACGACGGTCCCGGGAGTCTTTGCCGCCGGGGACGTGCGCTCCGGCTCGGTCAAACGCTGCGCCGCGGCCGTGGGTGAAGGAGGCATGGCCGTGGAAGGCGTGCACGACGCCTTGGGAACTTACTCGTGACGCACCACGGAGCCGCCGGTGAAGATTCCATTTGCTCCGCAATGAAAGGGTCAGAGTCGGCCGTTGAGCCAGGTCGATGCGAGGACGGAGAACAGGAGTGGAAGTGGAGTGACCAGCATCCCGATTTTGAGGAAAGCCCAGGCGCTGATTTCCTGATGTTCGCGGCGCAAGGCGATGAGCCAAAGGATCGTGGCCAAAGAGCCGGTGACGGAAACGTTCGGTCCGAGGTCGACGCCGATCATCAGTGCGCTGCGGAGAGTTTCCGGGATGGGAGTTTGAGTCACGGCGGTTCCGGCGATGAGGCCGGAGGGCAGGTTGTTGATGACATTGGAAAGCGCCGTGACCCCAAAGGCCGCGGAGAGATCGCCCTGCCACGCGGGCAACGCGGCGAGTCCGGCCAGGGCACGTGCGCTGGCTTGAAGAGCGCCCGCGCCATTGACCGCTTCGACCACGACGAAAAGTCCGGCGACCAAGGGGATGACGCTCCAGGCCACGTGGCGCGGCGTTTCCCAAAGAGCCTTCTTATCGTGAATCGCGACGAGCAGCAGCGCGAGGACGCCCACCGCGAGTGTCGGTGCGCCGAGATCCCAATGGCCGGCGGAAGCCGCAAGCAGGACGACGATCGCCAGCGCGATGCTGGCCAGGGCCAGCTTCCCCGTGGTGGAAAGTTTCGCCGGCGTGGAGGGCTGATGGATGCGCCCGTCCAGATCCGCTCGCGTCACGAAAAACAACAGTCCGCCAGTGGCGACGATGGAAATTACCGAGGGAAGGGCAAAGCGATTGAGCCATTCCAGCAAGGCCGGCAGATGTCCGCCGAAGAGCACCAGATTGGCGGGATTCGAGATCGGCAGAACGAAACTCGCGGCATTGGCCACGAGCGCGCAGGCGAGGAGATAAGGCAACTGCCGGCTGACCCGGGCGGTCCGCGTCACAGCGAAAACCGCGGGCGTGAGCACGACTGCGGTGGCGTCATTCGAGAGGAAGATGGTGATGATCACACCCACGACGTAGACCAGCACGAAGAGCCGGGCCGAGGAACCGCGGGCGTGGCCGACGGCGAGGTGCGCGCACCAATCGAAGACACCCTCGCGGCGCGCCAATTCGGAGAGCAACATCATGCCAGCCAGGAATAGATACACATCGAGACCTTTCCCGACCGCCTGCCAGGCGTCCTGCCAGCGCAGCAGCCCGCAGATCACCAGCAGGAAGGCTCCGATGGACGCCGACCACGCTTCCGGCAAATTCCTCGGCCGACCGAGAACGCACCCGATGGTCACGGCCGCGATGAGCCATGTGGCCACTACCATGGGAGTAACGGTGGCGAGGTGAAAGAACATCACGGTTGGAAGCAATTCGGTGTCAAAGGGCAGGCCAGGAGTTCGCAGCGCCTGACTCTTGTTGTGGTGGTTTTCGCTGCGACTGACCGTTGGGCGGGTTGGCTTTCGCGAGTTTGGGCGATGGCTGCGCCGAGCTTCGTCGAGAATGAGTTGAGTGGTGGCGGGTACGCAGGATTACGTGGCTCGGGTATTTCCGCGCGCAGTATCGACCGGCATCTCTTCGCGCCAAGCACCTTCGTGCGACATCCGGCGGAGAAGCGAGGGTCTTTGAATAATTGCTCGATCCGGTCTTTGATGGAATGCTTTGTGCAATCTAGCGATGCGCCGCGTCGCCCTTTGTTTCCCGCGCACGCTTGCAGTGCAGATTTCGGCAAAGGGCGGCAACCGGCGCTGCCCGCGCCGAGATGAAACTACTACTACAGATGCAGCCAGGGAACCCGGAGAGTCGCGACCATGGCCGTCGCGGGTGGACGGTGCTTGGCTGGGTGCTCGCTTGGTCGCTCGGTCTGGCAGGGTGCGGAAAACCGACGGCGATGCAAGCGCCCCCACCCCCGACGGTGACAGTGAGTCTGCCGTTGGACCGGGAGGTCACGGACTGGGACGAATACACGGGCCACCTCGTTTCGCCCGAGACGGCGAACATTGCCGCGCGAATCAGCGGGATCATTGTCGAGACGCCTTTCAAGGAAGGAGCGCTGGTCAAGAAAGGCGATGTCTTGTTTGTCCTCGACGACCGGCCGTTCAAGGCGGACCTCGACAACAAGCGGGCCAACGTGGCCAAGGACGTCGCTCAAGTGGAACTCACCCAAGCCCAGTTGGCTCGGATGGAGGACCTGTTGAAGAAGCACGCGATTTCCCAGCAGGATGACGACAACGCCAAGGCCGCCTTCGAGCAGGCGAAGGCGCAACTCACGGCCGATCAAGCGGCGGTGACGACGGCGCAATTGAATGTCGATTGGACGCGAGTGACCGCGCCGATTTCCGGCCGGGTGAGCCGCATGGACGTGACGGTGGGCAATCTGGTGAACGGCGGCGCCGGCCAGGCGACCCTGCTGACGACGATCGTTTCCGTCGATCCGATGTATTGCTATGTCTCCGTGCCCGAACGTTCGTTCCTGAAGTATCAGGATTACGCGCAACGGACCAAAGGCACGGGTGTGCGCGAAGCGAAGATTCCCTGCTTTCTACAGTTGGAGAACGAAAAGGATTTTCCCCACAAAGGGGTGATCGATTTCATCGACAATAGCCTCGATCCCAACACGGGCACCATCCAACTCCGTGGAGTGATTCCGAATCCCACCGGGGAACTGACTCCGGGGTTGTTCGCGCAGATGCGAATCACCGGCAGCGGGCCCTACAAGACGTTGCTCGTGCCGGATGCGGCGGTGGGCGCCGAGCAGAACGAACGCTATTTGTACGTCGTCGGAAAGGACGATATCGTGTCGACGCACAAGGTGCAGTTGGGTGGCCTTTTTGGCAGTCTGCGTTCGATTGTCACGGGCCTGGAACCCAACGACCGGGTGATCGTCAACGGGCTGCAACTGGTGCGCTCCGGCGTGAAAGTGAATCCGCAGGATGCGCCCATCCCGGCAGAGTCGATTAGTGAGCTGGAAGAATCTTCGAGTGGTCTGGCGGCGGCGCCCAAAGAGCCGGCTCCGGCCTCGCCCCGAGCGAACTCGAAGCCATGAAGATCGCCCATTTCTTCATCGACCGGCCAGTCTTTGCCGCGGTGATTTCGATCGTCACGGTGATCGCCGGAGCGCTCGCCATTCTCGGTTTGCCGATTTCGCAGTACCCGGAGATCGCGCCGCCAACGGTGACCATCACGACGAGCTATCCCGGCGCGAATGCCAAGACCGTGGCCGACACGGTGGCCACGCCGATCGAAGAGCAGGTCAACGGCGTGGAGCGGATGCTCTACATGTCGAGCCAGTGCACCAACGACGGCAACCTGAAATTGACGGTGACTTTCCAAGTGGGCACAAACCTGGACGCCGCCCAGGTGCAGGTGCAGAACCGCGTGGCCATTGCGGTGCCGCAACTCCCGCAAGAGGTGCAGCAGCAGGGCATCACGATCAAGAAAGCCTCGCCGGATATCACCGTGGTCGTGGCGTTGTCGTCGCCGGACAATTCGCACGACACCGTCTTCATGAGCAACTACGCCACCTTGCACATCAAGGATAAGCTGGCGCGTCTGGCGGGCGTGGGCGACATCACGATTTTCGGGGTCCGCGATTATTCCATGCGTTTGTGGCTGGACCCGGACAAGCTGGCAGCGCGGAGCATGACCGTGGGCGATATCGTCAACTCGGTCCGCGAGCAGAATGTGCAGGTGGCGGCGGGGGTGATCGGCGGTCCGCCGCTCCCGGCGGGCGCCGCCCAGTTTCAATACACGATGAACGTGGAAGGGCGGCTGACCGACCCGGACCAATTCGGCGAGATGATCGTCAATGTCGGCAAGGATGGACGAATCACCAAATTGCGCGACGTCGGCCGCGTCGAGTTGGCCGCGGCGGATTACAGCACGGCGATGACTTTTGACGGCCGGCCGGCGGTCGCCATGGCGATCTTTCAGCTCCCGGGTTCGAACGCGATCGAGACGGCAAACGCCATCTACAAGACGATGGAAGAGCTCAAAAAGCACTTCCCCGCCGGAGTGGAATATGAAATCCCCTACGACACCACACGCTTCGTCCGGGATAGTATCCGCGACGTCATTTACACGCTCCTCGAAGGCGTCGGGCTGGTCGCCCTGGTGGTGCTCATCTTCCTGCAAAACTGGCGCACCTCGTTGGTGCCGCTCGTGGCCATTCCGGTTTCATTGATCGGGACGTTTGCGGTGATGTTGCTGGCCGGATTCTCGATGAACATCCTCTCGCTCTTCGGCCTGGTGCTGGCCATTGGCATCGTCGTGGATGACGCCATCGTGGTGATCGAGAATGTCGAACGCTGGATCGAGAAGGGGCTGAGTCCGCGGGATGCGGCCTTCAAGGCCATGGACGAAGTGACGCCGGCGGTCATCGCCATCGCTTTCGGGCTTTCCGCGGTGTTCGTCCCAGTGGCTTTCGTCAGCGGTATCACCGGACAGTTTTACCGGCAGTTTGCGCTGACCATTGCCTTTTCCACGCTCTTGTCGGCATTCAATTCGCTGACGTTGAGCCCGGCCCTGGCCGCGCTTTTGCTCAAACCGCATGGAGCGCGCCAGGACTGGTTTTCGCGGGGGATGGACGTGGTGCTTGGCTGGTTCTTCCGCCTCTTCAATCGGACGTTCGATGCTTCCAATCGGCTCTATACGAAGGTCCTGCGAAAAGTGGTTCGCATGAGCGCGATCACGCTGGTCGTCTACGCCGGGTTGGTCTTCCTGGCCGTCCACGGATTGCGATCGGTGCCGACCGGATTTATTCCGGCGCAGGATCAAGGGTATTTGATCGTCAGCGTGCAGATGCCCGACGCGGCTTCCATCGAACGCACGCAGAAGACCCTGACGAAGCTGTCGGAAGCGGCGATGAAGACGCCCGGGATTCGCGGCACTTTCACCGTCGCCGGCCTGAATGTCCTCTCGAGTTCCAATTCGTCCTCCGCAGGCGTGATGTTCACGCCATTGCTGCCCTTTAGCGAAAGAGTCAGCCATCCCGAGATGAACGCCATGGCGATCGCGGCACGGCTGCGGGCGCAGTTCGCGAGCATTCCCGAGGCGCTCGTCCTCGTCTTTCCGCCGCCACCGGTGCGTGGCGTGGGCAGCGCGGGCGGCTTCAAAATGCAGATCGAGGACCTCTCCGGCGAGGGCACGCCGGAGCAACTGCAGAAGGTGACGGCGCAGGTCATTGCGGAAGCATCGAAGCGGCCGGAGTTGGCCACGCTGTTCTCCAGCTTCCGCGCGGGTGTGCCGCAGTTGTACGGGAATGTCGACCGGGTGAAAGCCAAGCAACAGAAGGTCGCGGTGACGGACATCTTCCAGGCGCTCCAGGTTTTCTTGGGTGGCCTCTACGTCAACGATTTCAACTACCTCGGCCGGACCTGGCACGTGACGGCACAGGCGGATGCCCCATTCCGCGCGCGGGCTTCGGATGTGAGCCGGCTCCAGACGCGCAACGCCGACGGACAAATGGTGCCGATCACCGCGGTGATGGATTTGAAGGACATCACCGGGCCGGACCGCATCCAGCGTTACAACCTGTTCATGTCCGCGGAAATCAATGGCACCACCGCCCCTGGCTACAGCAGTGGCCAGGGGAATGCGGCAATGAAAGAAGTGGCGGCCAAGGTGCTGCCAAGGGGATACGATTTCGAATGGACGGACCTGGCTCTCCAGGAAGAGCTCGCGGGCAACACCGCCTTCATCATCTTCCCGTTGTGCGTGCTCTTTGTGTGGCTGGTGCACTCGGCGGAATACGAAAGCTTTGCCCTTTCGACGGCCATTATCCTCATCGTGCCGATGTGCCTGCTCTGCGGCATCGCCGGGGTCTGGCTGCGCCACATGGACAACAATATCTTCACCCAGATCGGGTTCGTCGTGCTCGCCGGCATGAGCGTAAAAAACGCCGTCTTGATCGTGGAGTTTGCCAAGCAACAGCAGGAGCAAAATCCCGGGATGACTGCGGCCGAGGCGGCCATCGAGGCGGCCCGCCTGCGTTTGCGGCCGATTTTGATGACCAGCTTCACCTTTATTTTCGGGGTCATGCCGCTCATTTTTGCGAGGGGTGCTGGCGCGGAAATGAGACAGGCGATGGGGACAGCGGTCTTTTTTGGAATGCTCGGGGTGACTTTTTTCGGAGTCTTTTTTACCCCGGTGTTTTACCACGTCATCCGGAAATTGACCGGGCGCAGTGTCCTGGAGCACCCGGTTCACCATGCCCCCGGTCCGGCGTTGCCTTCGGGCCGGGGAGCGGAATTGGTCCCGGCGAAGCATCCGGGAAATGGCCACGGTACAGAGGGAGAGGTCGATTTCGATGACCGAAAAAGGCCATAACAAGCGTTGAGGGATTCAGCCCCATTTTTGCCATTTTTCCCGTTTTACTGCCGGATCGGGCTCTCTGAAATGACCTTTTCGCTACTTTTCAGTGGGAAACCCGACAACAAAGGTGGAAGAATAGTGCTCGCTCGTTTGAGCGGAATTGGATAATGAAGCGTCTAGGAAGGGGGGCGTGGCAGGATAGATGCTGCCACTCCCCACCCGACCTTTAACCACTTGAGCACCCGTGTCGACGACTTCGCTTTTTGAGCACACTTTCGATCACGCTGCGAACGGCATGGCCATCATCGCCGTCGACGGGAGGTTTTTGCGCGTCAATCAGTCCCTTTCGGATTTGCTGGGCTACACCCAGGAAGAAATGGTGGCGATCGAATTTCAACGGCTGACGCACGCGGACGACTTGGGAGCGATGCTGGCCAACCTCGGCCAGCTCATTCGCGGCGAAGTGGAGAGCTTCCAGATCGAGAACCGGTGCCGGCACCGGGACGGCGAGTACCTCTCGGTCTTTCACGTGGTGACCCTGGCGCGGGAGATCGATCACCGGCCGCGGTTTTTCGTGGATCAGGTCATCGACATCACCCCGTTGCGCCAGGCCGAGCAACGGGCGGTTGCCGAAGCGGCGGCCAAGCAGCGGTTGTACGAGGAACTCGCCCGGAGCAATGCCGAGGTCCATCAGCTCCAGAGCCAACTGCTGACCATCTGTGCGTGGACGAAGCGCATTCGCGCCGGTGAGCAATGGCAAACCATCGAGGATTTCCTCACGAGCCGGTTGCGCTTCAAGGTGACGCACGGGATCAGCGACGAGGCCCGCGAGGAGTTCGTCTCGCATCTGGAACGGGGCACGGTGCCCCGGAAGCCGGATCTCTAGATTTGCCGTCCCTGCTGGACTCGCTCCAACGCGGACCACTCGCCTTACAAGCCGCCCTTCATGCTCTCGGCGTGAACGGCGACGTTGCCATCGAAGACGATGGTCGTTTTCGTCTGATCCTGGTTTTGCGGAGATTGATTGGGAGTATCGAGCAGTGACCCTTTGTTGCGGCCGTCCTGGCGATCGATTTCCGGAGTGGAGTTGGTCGTCAACGGCTGCGCGGAAAGAGTCTTGCGCACGTAAACCCAGGCGTCGTGCCCGTCGACTTTGGTGTATTGGGCCGGGTCGACCCCCATGGCGATTTGCACTTGTTCGCGGGTCATTCCGGCGATGGCGTCACCATCGGGCACCTTGCCGGTCTTGAGGATTTGCAAATGCGCGGGAGACAACTCCGGATGTTGCTTGGCGTAGGTCTGGCCGGGCGTGCCACAACCGGAGAGAAGGCAGGTCGCGAGGAGCAGAAGGAGAGTGTGTGTGAATTTCATCGGCTCTTATTGAACTGATTTTAACGTGCGCCGCCAGCGATAGTAATTCGCCAGCGTGCCGAGGTTGGTGAGAACTACCGAGGAGAGGACACCGAAATCGAGGTAGATCGCCCCGGACATGGCGGCGACGTTGGGGACGAGGCTGGCGCCAAAAGCAGAGCTGACACTCGAGGAGCGCGCGCGGGTGAGGGAATGCAGGACGCTGCAACGCGCCAGGTCCGGAATGAGCAGCGCGATGGGGGAAGGCGGCGCGGAAAGATTGCGATCAGGCAGAACGGAGATCGTGACGTCGGCCTGTTCCGCGGCGCCGGGGTGTTTGGCGCAATCGCCAAAATAGGCCACGCTCCGGCCGAGAAATTGCCGCTGGGCGATGAAGTTTTTCCAGCCACCGGGCGTGAAATTTGGCTGCCATTTATCGAAGCCCAGGTCCGCGGCGAGGGTGGCGGTCTCCGCGGCCGGTTTGCTCGAGAGGAAGAGCACCTCGCGAATTCCCTGGCCACGAAGGTGGGCGGCAAATTCCGCACCGTGATGCCGGCTCGCCGCCCACCGCACGCTGTCATCGAAAATCCAGCAATCCGCGTTGGCCAGCCGATCCAGCAGGCTTTGGTCGGCAATGTAAAAGCCGGCGTCCGCAGCCTGGATGACGGTGAGCAACTCGCTCAATTCCTCGGCAATGGCCGGCCCGGTGAAGTAGTCGGGTCGCATCACCGCCTTGGTCATGTGGAGCCCGCCACGGGCCAGGACGGCCGCGCCAAAGAGGAGCACCGGCAGGACCATCGCTTCGGCGAGACGGTTGGATTTGATTTTCAACGAAGGCTGCCGAAGGGCGCCGGCGTACCAGGAAGTGAGGCGTGCGGCGGCAGTGCGTTCGCCGACGGAGTCGATGCGCACCCGCAACTCGCCACGGCTCAACTCGGTCGAAGCATAGAGGGGATCGCCCGCTTGCTTGGCAGCCGAGCCGGGCGCGCCGGTGATCCAGGTCTCACGCACGTCAGCCTGGCCATCGAGGATCACGCCATCACCGGGAACGGTGTCGCCCTCCCTCAGGACGATGGTTTCTCCCGCAGGCAATTCGCCCATGGAAATTTCCAACAGGGAACCATCGCGATCGATCCAAACGCGCCGCGGGGATCGCCGGTAGCGCGCGAGGAACTGGCGCTGGCCTTCATTGCGAAGCCGGCGCACGAGCTTGGGCCAGAGTTCCAGCATCACGTACATCACCGCCGAGCCGAAAAAGTGGAAGGTGAGAAGCGTGCACGCCCCCACCACGAGGTAAAGAAGTTCCAGGGTGCAGCGCCGCTCTCGCAGGCCGCGCCAGGCGCCGCCGATATGTTCGATATTCAGCAGCCAGACAAGAATGGCATTGGCGATTTTGAGCGGCGGAAACAGAAAATCCGAAATGGGCGCGAGCACGAAATTGGCCGCGACGAGCGGTTCCCGCACGCGGATCCCGTTGGCGCCCAGGAGCTGCGAGTAGTCGGAGAGCGCGTCTTCGACGACTTCGAGAAGAATACCCGCGTTGATGCGGTGCGGCTGGCACCAGACTTCCAGGCAACTCGGGCGCACCAAAGGGGCGACTTGCCGCGATACACCCGCGACCTCCGCCAGGGCGTCCAAGACCTTTTCGCGAAGCGGATCAAAGCGAAGGAGCGGATGCGAAAGTCGAAAGCGGCCGGGCTGCAGCTCTTCCACGCGCCAAAGGGTGAGGCCGTGTTCCGCGCGGTAGACCTCAAAGGGTTCTTCCGCCCGGCCGTTCAGCAAGAGTTCTTCGCAGGGCAAGTCATGCCGCGGCGCGCTCCGGGCGCGCAAGGCGATGGAGAGCGCTTCGAGCGCTTCCGGGACGGTGACCATTCCGGTATCGAAGGAAAACCAGCCCGAACCGCGCACCGGATCCAGGCGCAGAGCGCGCAAGGAGCGAATGGAAAAAAGCCGGTCGATCAATTCGCGCCGGGTGGGCAACCGGGCGGCGTCGGCCAGCGCCGGGCAGGAAATGAAGACGGCGCCGCGACGTTCGTCGCCGCGCACTTTCAACGCGCGCGATGGCGGCGCGGCGGCAGCTTTCGACGGGCGGGACGTCCCTTTGGATGGAACAAGTTTCGACAATTCAGATCAGTGCAACGAGGACCGCGGCCACGCTCAAAATTTTCATGCTTTGATTCTGCTCGAAATTGATGAGGCCGACTGTGGAATCGAGAAGAAAGGCAATTTCCGAGGAAAGCTCGCCGTCGTACTGGCGCAGGGATTTGATGTCGCGCTCGAGGGACTTCAATTGCGCGGCCACGTGCGGCTTGAGCCGCTCGCCGGCGAAGCTGTTGAAGAAAGGCATCAACGTGGAAAGGCTCACCGAGGATTCGCGCAAATTGGCGACGACGGCGTTGCGCTTGCCGAGCCGCTGGACGATGCGCTTGAGGCCGAGTTTCTCCGCCTTATTGAGATGGCCTTTTTGCTCGGAGAAGATTTGCTCGGAGAGCGAATTGAGGTCCTGCTCGACGAGCCGCAGCATGCTGGCGATGTGCCCGGCGATGTTGTCGAGCAAGTCGACAAAGACGCCTTCACCGGACTGGAATCGGCGGGTCTGGAGGCGGTTGCGGGTGCTGCTGTAGATCCGGATGGGATGGTGGTCCGAATGACGGATGCTGACGAACCGATTGGGCGTCAGGATGAAGGCGGCGGAGGAATTTTGCGGAAGGGACGAATCGAGGCAGAGCAGCCAGCACGACAAATAGAGGACGCCATTTTCCTCGAAGAGGCGGCTGGATTCGGCGATCTCGCCCATTTCCTCGCGGCTGGGCAGATCGACCCCGAGGATTTTCTCGACGAATTTTTCCTCCTCTTCGGTAGGTTGAAAAAGATCGATCCAGAGCGCTTCCTCGAGCATCGATTTCGAGGATCGCAATTCTTCGAAGGTGACCGGTTTGTAGGAATCGTCACCGGGGTGCAGCAGATGAATCATACGACCAGAAGGGGGTTGACGAGGGAAAGGCGGGCTCTATTCGGGCACGCCGTAGGTGAGTTGCAATTCGCGTTCTCGCGCCGCCCGCGCCTTGGCGGCATGGCGCAGCGGACGCAGGCCGTTGTAGAGGGCGAGGATCGCGGAGGCATTGTTGAAGAAGACGGAATGCCAGATATTGAAGCCGAGGAAGAAAACGCCGGCGATGCAAAAACCGTTGGGCACTAGAATGAGGTTCCAGCTCCGGCGCACATTGGTTTCGAGTCCGTGGGAGAAGTCCTTCAAGGCGCAGATTTTGGCGAGGCTTTCCTCCATGAAAACGATCTGCGCAGTGTCGGTGGCGAGCGTGGAGGCGCCGCGCAGCGAGATGGAAACGTTCGCCTTTTTCAAAGCGATGGAGTCGTTGATCCCGTCGCCGACGAAGCACACGGTGCGGCCTTCCTTTTGCAAGAGCTCGACGTAGCGGCCTTTGTCCTGCGGCAGCACTTCGGCGAAATGGCGGTCCATGCCGAGGCGCTCCGCGAGATTGCGCGTGGGGGCTTCGTGATCGCCGGAAATGATGGCGAGATGATTCACGCCCCGAGCGCGCAAGCCGGCGACGACTTCCTCGGCCTCAGGCCGGTGCGAGGAGCGCAGTTCGAGGACGCCCTGCAGTTGATCGCCCACGGCAATGTTGACGAAGGAATGCCCTTCATCGTGCATCTGGTCGAGTTCGCGCTGGAGCGATGCCGGGATGGGGATGTTCTCCATCTCCATGAAACGCCGGCTGCCGACCCGCACCGGTTCGCCTTCGATCTCCACGGTAATGCCGTACCCGACCTTGTATTTGGAGGCGTCGATCTTGAGCATCGGCCGCTGGAAAGTCGCGTAGCGATCGAGAATGGCGCGGGCAATGGGATGGGTGAATTTCTGCTCCGCAGTCGCGGCGCGCGCCAGCAACTGCTCTTCGTTGAAACGCCCACAGCAAATGATCCGGCCGACCTCGGGCTTCTCGCGGGTCAGCGTGCCGGTCTTGTCGAAAAGCACGGTGTCGACTTTGCGCATGAGCTCGAGCGCGCGGCCATCCTTGACGAGGATGCCGTGTTGCGCGCAAAGCGTGAGCGAGGTGAGCATGCCCAGCGGCGCGGCCATGCGGATGCCGGTGCCGAGATCGGAGTTGATCACCGCCAGCGCACCGCTCGGCCCGACCAAGCCCGCCGCCAGAGCGGAGAGACCGAGCGCCGGGATGACTGCTTTATCGGCGAGTTCCTCACCGCGGGATTGGGCGCGGAGCTTGTAAGCCACGGTGCGGCTGAGCACGGAGCTGATTTTGCTCGAGGCGGTCTCCTTGCCGGCGCGCTCGACGCGCACGATGACCTTTCCGGCGAGCATGACGGTCGAGGCGAAGACCCGGTCGCCCACGGTTTTTTCGGCGGGCGCCGATTCACCGGTCAGGGCGTGTTGATCGAGAATGGCGTCGCCTTCGATAATCTGGCCGTCGACCGGGACGACTTCGCCGGTATGGACGACCACGGAGTCGTCGCGGTGCACCTGCTCGAGGGTGACTTCAATCTCACGGCCGTCGCGCAGGACCCGGGCCATACCCGGCTGGCGACCCACGGCTTCGAGCAGGACCTTGGCCGATTCCGCACGGGTGCTGCGCAGGAGTTTCCGTCCGAGGCTGAGGAACCAGGCGGTCATCGCACCGGCGAAAATCTCGCCGGTGAAAAGGCAGGCGGTGAAGATGATGCTGTCGAGCAGGTCAACACCGAGGCGGCGCTCGTGGAACACGACCCGGCGGGCGCGTTGGAAGCTGGGAATGGCGGTGTAGAGCATGAGCACCGCGCTAATCGGAACGAGCGACGGCGAGAAAAAGGTGGCGGCGGCAGCCAATCCCAAGGAAGTCGAGGCAATGGGAAAGTCGAAGTCGGGTTTGACGTTCGGCGGACGAGCGGGCGCCTTGGCCAGGGCGCTATCGAGATGGAGGACGATCTGCTCGGGGTGGATGGCCCGCGGATTGAAGACGATGGAAATGCTGCCGGCGCGCGGATGGAGTTTGTAATGCTCGATGCCGATGAGCCCGAGCAACTGGCGTTCGATAAGCGCGACGAGATGGCGTTTGTTGAGGACGACCGAATTGCGCAGGCGAATCCAGCCGCGCATCTCCAGGCGGTTTTCCCAGGTGCTGAGGGTGTTGCCGTAGCGGAATACCCGCAAGCACGGGAGATACTTTGGCAGGGAACGCACCAGACTTGGCGCAAAGGTCGCCGGATTTTCCGGCTCGGCCTCTCCCCGGTAAAGGCGGGCAATTTTGCCGAGCACTTCCTTGGTGTTGCCGTTGGCCTTGAAGACCACGGTGGCCGTGTGGGCGACGGTATCGACCTCGACTTCCGTCACCTCAGGCACTCCGAAACTTCGTTCGACGAACTCCAGGCATTGGGTCGTCCGCCAGGCAGCGAAGCGGTTCGAGCACTGGAAGACGATGTGGCCTGGTTTCGGAAGCGACACCGCGACTTCCGCGTGACGCCACGGGTCGCGCCTCCGCGCGGGAGCTGCCGGACCCGCGGCTAGAACATGCGACCGAAAACCGTTTTCAGTGGAAGCTTTCAAGACTGCCCGGTGTGCCGACGTCGCGGCCATGGAATCATGAGGTGAATAGCGTTTCAGCCAGGCGATCCCGCGGCGGGCTGCCCCGCAGGCGCGAGTTGGAAAAGGCGGATGGTCAAAATGAAATCACCGTTGGTTCGGTACCCTGTCGCCCGGACCGCCGCGACTACCCCTGCGCGGTGGCACCGTCAAAGCTCGCGGCCCGCTTTTCCACGACTTTGCGGGCGCGGGAAGAAGGCTTCGACTTCTTCTTGGGGGCGGCGGCGTCGTTTTTCGGCTCGGCGGTGTGCTTCTTTTCGCGGAGGGTCTGGGCCTTCCGGCGGGAGTCCAGAGCGGCTTCGGTACCTTCGATGAAGCCGCGGCGGACGAGGTTCCCCTTGGGGAGCATTTCGGTGATGAAAACGGCGGAGTAGACCAGGCCGAAAGCGACGCCATAAGCCGCCTTGTGAGCACCAATGCCGAGGGCGCGCTTGGTGGTGGCGGCGGCGCGCTTCGCGGAGTCGCGCGAGTTGGCAGTGGCTTCTTCGAATGATTCAGCCGCCGATTCCAGGGTGTCCCCGAGGACGGAGAAAACGGTGGATGGTGCAGCTTTGGTTTTGGTGGCCATGGATGTGTTTCCTTAATTTCCGCGCGGGTTTATCAGAAATTTAAAAAAGGACAAGGTTTATGCCCCGAAGAGGGAGAACAAACCGAGGAAAGCGCCCCCGATGAGGGCGATGGAGGCCAGGCCGAGAGCAATGCCGAGAGTGATGAGCTTTCCATCCCGTTCGACGAGCCCCAAAGCGATGATGAAAATCGCGATCGCCGGGGGCATGTTCGTAATGGGAACGGGCAGCGCGATGATGCCCGCGAGGATAAAGATAAGGCCGCCCAGAAAGCGCTTGGCCAGCGGGGTCGTGGCCCAATGCCAGCGGGGCCGGACGCCTTTTTCGGCACGTTCCAGAAAGGGCATGATCGCCTTTACCGCGCCGGCAAAAGCCTTCCGGGGAATGGAGCGCTTGAGCAGAGCCTTGGGAAGCCGGACTTCCCCCTTCCCGCCGATCATCTGGGCGGAAATGATGCCCGTGGGCAGCGCCACCACGGCCGAGAGGCCCGGAATCGGAATCGGAACGACTTCCGGAATGGAAAAAACCATCAGCGAAGTGCCGAAAGAGGTCGTGCCCAAACCGGCGACGATCTGCTCGACGCTGATCTGGTCCTGGGGATTGTTTTCAATGATTCCGCGGAGGATTTCCGAAGTGCGCCGGGCCCGAGTACGAGGTTCCGCCGCCTGAGCGGACTTGGACTTGGGAGCCGTTTTCGGCTTCGGAGAGGTCTTGGCCCTCGTGGTAGCCGGCCTGGCCCTTCGCGTCACCGTCGATCGTTTGGTGGAAGGCCCTGTCGAGAGGGGAGCAGCGCCTGATGCGGCGTCGCCCGGAACCGCGAATTGAGCAGTCATGAATAAGCTGCGTCTATGATCGCTGGCAGCCTTTTTGTCAAGGAGATTGGGGTGAAACTCAAGCCTCAAACCTTCAGATCCGCAATCCAGTCATTGCTAAAGCCATCGCCATCTCTGCAGCTAAACCTCCTCCGTGCTAGATCTCCGCCTGCCTGGAAGATTTCGACCGGCCACGAGCAGGAGCGCGCCGCCGAGGACAGCCCAACCCCAGGGAGGCATCGCTGGGACGCCGGCGGAGAAGTTTGCCACCAAAGTCTGGTTGGAGCCGGCATTAAAGGTGTAGCTAGCCCCGGTGCCCACGGGACTTCCATTCACCGTCCAGTTCACGAACGTGCAGCCGGGATTCGGAATCGCCGTCACCGTGACGCTGTCTCCGGAGTTGAAGGTGCCGCCGCCGCTGGTCGCGCCGTCCGCCGTCGGATATCCGCTGGTCGTGATCGTGTAAGCCGGCGGCCCGACGGTGGCGACCTGCACGGGGGCGGCGCTGGATTGACCATCTGTGGTGACGGTGGCGGTCAGATTGCCCAGACTGTTGGGATCGATGCTGAAGGTCACGGTGAGCGAGGTCGCGGAGGCCTGCGTCACGGTGCCCACGGCGCCATCGCTCAGGGTCACCGTGTCGTTCGCGGCGTTGGGGTCGAAGTTCGTGCCGGTGATGACGAGGGTGACGGCGTTTTCCGCGAGGTTGGCCGTGCTCGCCATGATCGTGGGCGGATAGGCAAAGTCCTGTTCGATGATCCCCGAGCTGCCAGTGTCATCGCCGTTGCTGGTATAGCCGCGGGCGCGGAGAAGTCCGCTGGCGGGAAGACTGAGACCGGTGAGTTGCCAGCCGCCGGTCACGCGCGCGCCGGAGCCGAGGCTGTTCCAAGTGTTGCCGCCGTCGGTCGAGAGATCGAAAGTCACGGGACTGACCTCCGGTGCGCTACCGCCGCGGGCCCACTGGATTTGGGTAAGATCGGGGACGGAAAGGAATTGCGAAGCCGGGTCATTGAGGACCAGGGCCACGCTGCTGTGAAGCAGCCCAAACATCGCGTTGAAATCCCCTGCGATGAGGACTTCGCCATCCGCTCGTGGGGCGATGGAATAGACCGGCGCGTTGGCGTCGGGGTTGAAGATCGTATCCAGGGTGCCGTCGCCATTGAGCCGGGCGAGGTAACTGCGCGGGGTGGCGGCGACGTGCTGAAAAAGTCCACCGAGCAAAATCTGGCCATTGGTCTGGAGGGCGAGCGTGTAAACCTCCTGGTCGACGTTGGGATTGAAGCTCGTGTCGCGCGTGCCGTCGGTGTTCAGGCGGGTGAGATTGCTGCAGGCGGCGCCGTCGACCGTAGTGAACCAGCCGCCGACGACGATCTGTCCATTGGCCTGCACGGCCAGGCAGTTCACCGGGTTATTGATCGTGGTGACAAAGCTCGTGTCGGTAGTGCCATCGGCATTCAACCGCGCCACCCTCTTCGTGGCCGTGCCATTCACCGTCGAAAACCATCCGCCGATCATGATCTGCTGATTGCTTTGAATGACGACGCTGCTCACGAAGACATCCACGGTGGGAGCGAAACTGGTATCGAGGGAGCCATCGGCATTGAGACGGGCGAGGTATTGCTGTGAGGTGCCATTGACCGTGAAGAAATTGCCGCCAATCACGATTTGTCCGTTCGTTTGCACGGCGATCGCGGAGACGCTGGCATTCAGCGTGGGCGTAAAGGTCGCATCCAGGCTGCCATCGGCATTGAGACGGACGAGATTGTTGACGGTGGCGCCGTGGATCGTGGTGAGGTAACCGCCGACGAGAATTTGGCCATTTGGTTGCACGGCGATGCAATCGACCTGGCCCTGGATGGTGCCGGCATTGAACGTGGCATCGAGCGTGCCATCGGCATTGAGGCGCGCGAGGTTACTGGCGGAAACGCCGTCCACCTGGCTGAAGAAGCCGCCGACAATGATTTGGCCGTTCGGCTGGGTGGCAGTGGCCTGGACGAAAGTGGCGCTGGCGTTGAAGGTGCTATCGATGCTTCCGGGCGGCGGTGCGAGATAAGTCGTGAAGACCTCGTCATTACTCGTGGCCGATCCCTGGCTGTTCGTGATGGTGACCTGGTAATGATAAGTGCCTCCGGGAGTAAGTCCGGTAATGGTGGCACCGACGATTTCATTGAACCCGCCGCTGGCATTGCCGCCCGAAATGGTCGACCCGTAACTCGTGGTCGAGCCGTACTGGAAGGTTACTGTGGCCGAGGTATCCATCGCGGCAACCGAGCCCTTCAGGGTCGTGTAGACGTCCGCCACATCCGCCGGCGCGGTCGCGGCCGTGGGCGTGGTCGTCACGGTAACTGTCAGATAGTAAGTGTCGGTCGTGAGGCCATCCTGCGCGGTGACGACGACGGTCTCGGTGTTATTCCCCGGCGAGACGGCGACCACAGCGCCGCTTGTGCCCGCGGGGATGGCCACCCCATTGACGGTGACGGTGGCATTCGGGTCCGTGGTCGGAAGATTAATCGTCGCGCTCGTAGCGGTGCTGGGCAGCACGGCATCGTAGAACGAAGTGTTTGCGAGAAGGTAGGGGTCAAACGGCGGTGAAAGCGTCGCTCCATTGACGGAAAGCGAGGAAAGGGTGTCGACGTCGCTGAACGTGGTAAATGTGGCGTCGCTGCTGTAGGTCGTACCCGCACTGCTTACGGCCTGCACCTGGTAGTGGTAAGTCGTGTCGGGCGAAAGATAGGTGATCGCCGCGCTCACGGAAGTGAGTGTGCTGCCGCCCACGGGTGACGGCGTCGCGGTGATGCTTTGGCCATAAGCGGTGGTCAGCCCGTATTGGAAAGTAACTGTGGTGGAATTATCCAAGGCGTTGACGCTGCCGTTGAGCGTCGCGCCATAGGTTATGGGAAATCCGGGAGCCATGGTTGTGGCCGTCGGGGTGGCCGGCAGGGCGTTGGCCACCGGTGACAAAGTAGCGCCGCCGAAACCTTGCAATTGTTCGAGCAGTTCCAGTCCGCCATCCCCGGAGCCCGCGGTGGCCTGGCCGCGGGCACGCACATAGCCGCTGGCCGGCAAACTGAGACCGGTCAACTGCCAGCCGTTGCTGATGCGCGAGACCGTGCCTAGCGAACTCCAGGTGGCGCCCTGGTTGGTCGACAGCTCGAAGGTCGCGTTCCAGACCTCCGGGCAGGCGTTGATGCGCGACCAAGTCACGGTCGAGGAATTCGGAACGGTCAGCGTCTGCGCCGAGGTGGTGTTCGTCAACCGGGCAACCAGATAGGACGTCCCCACGGGATAGAATGATCCACCGATCACGATGTCGCCGTTGCCTTGCAAGCCCACGCTGTAAATCGCGTTGCCGATGTTGGGAGGATTGAAGGTCGAAGTGCTTTCCAACGCGCCGGTGCTACTCAGGCGGACGAGTCGCGCCCGCGAGGAACCGCTGAAACTCGTGAAGTTGCCGCCGACCACGAGTTTTCCATCGGTTTGCAAAGCGATGCTATTGATCGTTCCCGCGGGCGACGGCCCGGTGCCGGGGCTGAAGTTGGCGGCCGTGTCGAGGCTGCCCGTGGAAGTCAGTTGGGCGATCCCTCCGCAGGTCGTGCCGTTGAACGCCGTAAAAGCTCCATAGATGACCAGCTTGCCGCTGGTCAGGAGGACCAAGCCGTTGATCGCGGCATTGGCGCCGGTTCCCGGATTGAAAGTGGTATCGAGGACCCCGGCGGAAGTGAGGCGGACGATCCGATTGACGGCCGTCCCGTTCACGCTGGTGAAGCTTCCCCCGATGACGATCGACCCGTTGGGTTGAACGGCGACAGTATTGATTTGATTGTTCGCCGTGGCGGATTGGGAAAAGGTGGCGTCGAGGCTGCCGTCGGTATTCAACCGGGTGATGCGTGTCTGGCTCGAACCAGTCACACCGCTGAAATTGCCCACGGCGACGATCTGGCCATTGCTCTGGATGGCTACGCCCAGGACGGGGCCTTGGATACCTGGAGTGAACCCCGTGTCGAGGCTCCCATCGGTATTCAGCCGGCAAAGATAAGGACGGGTCCGTCCGTTCATTGTCACGAAGTTGCCGCCGACCACGACTTTTCCATCGGCCTGAACAGCCAGGCAAAGAACGGAGCTGTTCGCGCCGGCGCCAGGGTTGAAACTGGCGTCGACCGACCCATCGGCATTCAACCGTGCCACATTATCGAAATTCGAGAATGGATACGAATCGACCTCCGCGAAGAATGATCCGCCGATGATGACCTTGCCGTCGGGTTGAACCGCTGCGCATTCGACGGAAGGGCCGGAGATTTCGGCGGTGAAGGTCGAATCCGCCTGCCCGCCAATCTGGGCGTGCAACCGGGCCGGAGCGAGGCCGGCCAGGAGGAGGAAACCAATCAAGCAAAGACGCATGCGCCGTGCGCAGGCAAACATCATCTGGGGGAGCAAATCCATGGCGCTAAGTGAGCTGGAAAGCCGCCGAATAAAGCCATCCAGTCCCATTTGTCGCCCCAAAAAACGTAAAATCGTGGAGACTACGCGGAACTCACCATCAGCACTGGCGCGTCCGTGGTGCCCGCGAGTGCGAATCTCGCGCCGCCGGCGAATTCGCGCTCAACCATGGCGACCTTTTCCCGGCAATCCTTTGTCTCAAAGGATTGGCAGGCGATGAAAAAAAAGTGCCGGCGGAGGGGGTCGAACCCACACACACTTGCGTGTACAAGATTTTGAGTCTAGCGCGTCTGCCAATTTCGCCACGCCGGCTTGGCTGCTACTTTCCGAACAATTCCGGTATCTCTGCAACTAAAAATCGGTTCGAAGTGAAATTTTGCTGCGGCAACTCCGATTTCTCCCGGGCGGCGGGCTCGCGAAAACCAATTCTGTCTTGCGAATGGACGGGCGAAAGATTGCATGGAGGTTTTCATTTCACTGATCTCCCCTTCCCTTCCCATGCGCATCCTTGTCCTCCTGCTGCTTGCTCTGGTTCTCGTTTCGCCGCTGGCTGCCCAGCAGCCGCCTTACGATGTTTTTCCTCCGGCGGATGCGCCGTATTACCGGGTGCGCTATGAGGGTTCGACCACGCCGGGCGAACTCGTCTTTGCGGTGAACTACACCGTGTGGGTGCCGCCGGGGGTGAAGACGCTCCGCGGCGTGATCGTTCACCAGCACGGGTGCGGCGAAGGTTCGTGCAAATCGGGTCTGACGGGGGCGTTCGATCTGCATTGGCAGGCGCTGGCCCGGAAGCACGGGTGCGCGCTCCTCGCGCCTTCCTACGAGCAACCGGAAAAGGGAAACTGCCAGCTTTGGTGCGATCCGCGGAATGGTTCCGACGCGGCATTTCAGAAGGCCCTGGTGGATCTCGGCGCGAAGTCGGGGCATCCGGAATTGTCGAAAGTGCCGTGGGCGCTTTGGGGCCATAGCGGTGGCGGGCTGTGGTCGGGCGCGATGGTGCTGTTGCATCCCGATCGCGTGGCCGCGGCGTGGCTGCGTTCGGGCGTTCCCATGGTGCAGGCCGATCCGGCGCGGCCGACTTCGAACCCCTTCGCAATTCCGCAGGCGGCGCTTGCGGTGCCGATCCTGTGCAACCTCGGTACGAAGGAGGGTGTCACGGTGAAGGAAGGGCGCTTTGCGGGTGGCTGGCACGGGGTGGAAACTTTCTTCAGCGCGGTCCGCGCGAAGGGCGGGCTGGTCGGCGTCGCCATCGATCCGCTCACCGCCCACGAGTGCGGAAACCAGCGCTACCTGGCCATCCCGTGGTTCGATGCCTGCCTCACGGCGCGACTGCCCGATGAGCCGGGGCATTCGCCAAAGCCGATGCCCGAATCCGCGGGCTGCCTCGCGCCGCTCTATGCCGGCGAGGGCGAAATCCCGACGCCGGTGCCGGCGGCGAAATTCAGCGGTGAACGGGACAAATCGATCTGGTTGCCGAACGAAGCGATCGGCGCAGCGTGGGCCCAGTATGTAAAAGATACCAAGGTGACCGATCAAACGCCGCCACCGGCGCCGACGAACGTGCAGGTGAAAGGCGCGGAGCTGACCTGGGATTGCGAGGCCGATCTCGAAAGCGGGCTGGCGGGGTTCATCATCGAGCGTGACGGCCAGGTCCTGGCCAACCTTCCGGAACAGCCGAAGAATCCTTTCGGCCGGCCGATCTTCCAGGGGCTCCAATACAGCGACACCCCCGTGCAGCCGCTCGTGCAGATGCGTTTTACGGATAGCAATGCGCAGCCAGGAACCGTTCATCATTATCGCGTCATCGCGGTTAATACGGTGGGGCTGAAATCGCCGTAGCCATCGACGGCGAGCCGCCTAAATTTGTCGATCTGATGAGAACCGATATCCCCAAGTATTCTGGAGTCGAGGCCCATGTGGGCCACACACCGCTGATCCGCCTTCGCCGGCTGTCGGAATTGACGGGCTGCGAGATTCTCGGCAAAGCCGAGTTCATGAACCCGGGCGGCTCGGTGAAAGATCGCGCGGCGCTCGGGATGATCCTCGACGCGGAAGAACGCGGGGCGTTGCAGGCGGGAGCGACGATTGTCGAAGGGACGGCGGGGAATACGGGCATCGGGTTGACCGTGGTGGGACACGCCAAGGGCTACCGCACGGTGATCGTCATCCCGGAAACGCAATCGCCGGAAAAGATCAGCCTGCTGCGGACGCTCGGCGCGGAAGTGATCACGGTGCCGGAAAAACCGTACAGCGATCCCGGCAATTACAATCGGGTCGCCCAGCGGCTGGCGGAGGAACGCGGATGGTTTTGGGCGAACCAATTCGATAATACGGCCAATCGCGACGCGCACTACAAGACGACCGGCCCGGAAATCTGGGAACAAACGGCGGGCACGGTGAACGCATTCGTCTCGGCGGTGGGGACGGGCGGCACGCTGGCCGGCACCGGCCACTTTTTGCAGGAACAGAATCCGAATCTCGCCGTGATCTGTGCCGACCCTTTCGGAGCGGCGATGTGGTCCTGGTTCACGCATGGCCACACCGACATTCATGATGGGGATTCTTTCGCGGAAGGCATCGGGCAATCGCGCGTGACGAAGAATCTGGAAGGCTTGAAAGTCGCGGGCGCTTACCGGATCGCGGATCAAGCGGCGCTGACGGTGATTTATCAGCTTCTGCGCGAGGAAGGATTGTTCCTGGGTCTGTCGAGCGGGATCAATATTGCCGGGGCTGTGCGGCAGGCGGTCACCGGGGGCCGCGGACAGACCATCGTGACGATCCTTTGCGATTCGGGACTGAAATATCAGTCGAAGCTTTTTAATCCGGAATGGCTGTCGGCTCATGATCTCGATCCAAATCGGGCCGTTGAAACGGTGTTGGCGGAGTAGCTCTCTATCTTCGCCGACTCTTCGGGGACGAATGGGTGGAGGCTTTTCCGTTGCGGCCGTGCCGGGGGCGGTGCTCGAAGGCCACGGCGAGAACGTCATCGACGTTTTCGGCGAAGGTGAACTTGAGCTTCTTCTTCACTTCATCCGGGAGGTCGGCGAAGTCCTTGGAATTGAGCTTGGGGATGATGACGTGACGAATGCCGGCGCGCACGGCGGCGAGCGTTTTTTCCTTGAGGCCGCCGATCGGCAGGACGAGGCCGCGGAGTGTAACCTCGCCCGTCATGGCGACATCCGCCCGGACCGGCGTGCCGGTGAAAAGCGAGGCCAGGGCGGTGAACATGGCCGCACCAGCGGAAGGCCCATCCTTGGGCACGGCGCCGCTGGGCACGTGGACGTGGATGTCGGTGTCTTTAAATACGTTGGGATCGATGCCAAGTTTGGTGACGCGGGTGCGGACGAGGCTGAGCGCCGCTTGCACGGATTCCTTCATGACGTCGCCGATTTGGCCGGTGAGGGTGACGGCTCCTTTGCCCGGATAACGCGCGGCCTCGATGTGGAGAATCTCTCCGCCGACGGGCGTGTAGGCCAAACCGGTGACGACACCGGGGGCGTTGGTTTGCAGGCGTGATTCGCGCACATATTTCGCCGCGCCGAGGATGGCGGCCACTTGCTCCGGGGCGATCGTTGCCTGCTTCAACTCATCGCGGGCGACACCGGCGGCCACGGAGCGACAGATGCTCCCGAGCTGGCGTTCGAGTTCGCGCACACCCGCTTCCCGCGTGTAATCTTCGATGACCGTGGCGAGCGCGGCGGAGGTCAGCTTGCACTGCGCTGGCTTGAGACCGTTTTCGCGGAGTTGCCGCGGAACGAGGTAGGACTTGGCGATGGCCAGTTTCTCGTGCGCGGTGTAGCCGGGAATTTCGATGGTCTCCATGCGATCCCGAAGGGCCGGCGGAATGCCATCGGCGTAATTCGCGGTGGCGATGAAGATGACTTGGGAAAGGTCGAAGGGGACGTCGAGGTAATGATCGACAAAGGTATTGTTTTGCCGCGGATCGAGGACCTCGAGGAGGGCGCTGGAGGGATCGCCGCGAAAGTCGGCGCCGAGCTTGTCAATCTCATCGAGCATGATGACGGGGTTGCGGGTGCCGCAGCGCCGCAGTTCCTGGATGAGCCGCCCGGGCATGGAACCGATGTAGGTGCGGCGGTGGCCGCGAATCTCCGCTTCGTCGCGCATCCCGCCCAGGCTCATGTGGGAAAATTTGCGGCCCATGGCGTCGGCGATCGATTGGCCGAGGCTGGTCTTGCCGACCCCGGGCGGCCCGAGAAAACAAAGGATGGGGCCGTGTCCGGTGGGATTGAGTTTGCGGACGGCGAGATATTCGATGAGGCGCCGCTTGACCTTGGCGAGATCGAAATGGTCGCGGTCGAGAATCTTCTGCGCGCGATCGAGATCGAGATTGTCGTCGCTCAGTTTATTCCACGGCAATTCGGCGACCGTTTCAATGTAGGTGACGATGACGGAATACTCCGGACTGGCAGGAGGGATGTAGTTGAGCCGTTTCAATTCGCGGTCGGCCTGCTCGAGCACGGGCGCGGGCGGGCCGGCTTCCTCGAGCTTTTTGCGGAGCTGGGCGACTTGCTCTGCGACCCCCTGCTCCTCCTCTCCGAGTTCGCGCTGGATCGCGCGCAGTTGTTCGCGCAAGTAGGCGCGCCGCTGGATGTCGGTAAATTGCGAACTGACGTCCTGCTGGAGTTTCTGCTGGATGCGGGCGATTTCGAGCTGCGAAGAAACCCGCTGATGGACGGCGCGCACCCGGCGGACGACGTCCAATTCCTCGAGCAAGGCCTGCTTCTGCGCGATTTCGAAATTCAAACTGCTGCCGACGAAATCGGCGAGCATTCCCGGGTCGGCGATATTGAGGACGACCATCCGCAATTCCTGCGGGGCGTTCGGGGTCAGTTCGAGAAGCTGGATCGCGGTGTCGCGCAAGCCCTTCACCGCGGCGTCCCACTCGGGGCCTGGCTGGGCGGGCGACACCGACTGGAGGGCATCGACTTCCGCACGCAGATAGGGGTGGGTCTGGAGGACTTTGCGAACGGCGAAGCGCTGGAAAGCATTGAGGACGAGCAACGCCGAGGTCTCCGATTGCCGCACCAGTTTGACGACCTGGCAGGCGGTGCCTACGCGATAGAGATCTTCCTCCGCAGGCTGCTCCTTCCCGGCATCGCGCTGTGTCAAGATTCCGACGATCCGGCTTTTCGAGAGGCTTTCCTCCAGCAGTTTCAGGGAATCCGGACGTCCGATGCTCAAAGGCATGATCGTGCCGGGAAAAATCACGGTGTCCTGAACGGGCAGGATCGGAAGGACATCGGGAATGGCCGGCGGACCGTTCACGGGCTTTTCGCCAACGCCGCCGGCGGGGACCACGACCGTCCCGGAAGCGTCCTGCGCCCGCTCGGTTTCTTTCATGGCAGGATCGGCATTCATCCGACGAGGGGCAGGTAAATCCAGAGCATGCCGTTGCGCTGCTCGGCGCGGACGCCGTCCGAGCGAACTTCGCACGGGAGGGCAATCTCCCGCTGGAAGAGCCCCTGGTCGATTTCCAGGGCGAAAACCTGGAGCGGCGGTCCTTCGTTCTCGGCGCATTCCAACGGCTGACGGACACCGCGGACGAGGAGCCGGCGGGGTTCGACGTGGACCTCGATCTGGTCCTGGGCGACGCCGGCCAGTTCCACGCAGACGATCATCTGGTCGTGGCAGAGAAAGGCGTTGATCGACGGGGTCCAGGCGTGGACCGGCGCCTGCGGGAGATAGCGGACGCGCAGTTCGTAACCCAAGCCGCCAAGGGAGCCGCTCAAGTGCTTGAAGAGAATGCTTTTATCCATGCGAGTGAGTGAGGCGGTTCAGACCTGTGGACAAAGATACAACGAAAATGGGTGGCTGGAAGGGGGCAACCATTCCGCACTTTTTGCGAGGTGCTATGGGGGCGGGGAGATGGTGACAAATGATGACTTTTTCGGGGAGTTTGGGGGGGGTACTCTGGAGAAAAAGAGCGGGTGATGATTTGTTCGGAGGGATGGCTGTGGTTTTTTGTGAGGTCGCGGGGTGGGCCCGAAGGCGACAGGTAGGAAAAACGCAGAGGCGCAGAGGTCGCAGAGCCGCCCGCGGCCCCGACCAGAGGAGTTGGAACCACGAAAGACACGAAAGGATATGAAAAAAATCCTCGCGAACCTGCGCGACTCTTCCAGATAGCAGTGCAGTGGGTCGAGAAAGGCTCGCAGGGGGCGGCTCGTGAAGGAGGATCGATCTCGCGCGGAGGGTGTCTCGGAAGGATTGACGAAGGCTTGGCTCTTTGGCTTTGCGGAGGCAGGGCTGGTCTGGGGCGGACGTGAGGGGAGAGGCGCACGCCTGGGAACGCGGGTTCGGCGTTGTCTCGGAATAGGAAGCCGGACGTTTCATACCCAAGGCGCTTTGGGACTTTGGACGTGAATGTCAAGATGGAAAATCGTGGCAGGCACAGTGGTATGGCAACGGACGCTGCCAGGGTGTGCAATAGTGAAGTGATCATCCGGGAGGAGAAATTCTCAACGGGGACTGGCGCGGCTGCCATGAGAGATGGGCGTTGCTGGTTCCGGCGAAACACGGGCGAGACCTCGAACAAAGTGGCCCATTAAGCGCTCTTTGCCGGCATATTCCTCAGGCACTCTCCGGGGGGTGCGATCCGTTTGGCAACGCGATCCGGGGTTGGTGCCCCCATAAGTGCTGACCTAAGTGGGAAAAGCAAGCGGCGCTCTGTCTGCGATTGCGGCGGTAACTTTCGCTTTCGACCAGGTCTCGAAGTCCTTTGTCGACTTATCCGTTAAGGAGTATCTCGCTGAAAAGACTCAATAGTTCGGGCGGGTGGTGAAAGGATATGTCCTTCGGGTTAGCGCAGGTTAGCCCGCACATATCATCATTTAGCAGGGACATACGATCCGTTTGGGACGAAATGACAAAACATTTTGGTCTTACTTTGCCCAGGAGGATCGATTTTTCGGGCAGGAGCGTGTCCACGAATTCTGCCGTCCCTTCGGGACTGATGGCTCTTGGGTGCGATCCCAGCGCTAAAAGCGCTGGGCTATTTTCGGGAAGTCCCTGCGGGACTGGAAACTTTGATCCACATAACGGCCAAAAGTTTGTGCCGTGTGCCAGTGTAGTGTGTTCGCAAACAGCGTAACATCTAGTCCCCCCGAAAAAGCGCCTCGCCATGCGGATCAAATGTAACGCTCATTGGGACGCACTACACTATTACATGTCGCAATTAATGGCACGAAGCTTTCCGACACCCTGCCGGGGTGTTTGACGTTTTGTTTGTGCATTTCCGGGGGTATTACCCCCGGCTATTCTCCTTTCATCCCTCCGGGATGAGCCGATTACGCGGTACGCTTACCGGGACATACAAACCAGCTAGAGCATCTTAGCTAACTTCGCGAAGGCGGGACGCCTTTGCCAGCACTCGGGACGAGGTGCGGTCCGGGCCTGCCGGGCCGTCCCCAGAGGCGCTCCGCGCGACCTGGTGCGCGCGGCTATAACATTATATAAACCGTTGTTAGGGTGATTGATCCCGTCGAAATGACCGTGGGAGCGAGGTGATGAAAAAAGCTTCTTAAGCCACCCCGAATTAGCTTGCATGCTATCTTTGCACCCAATAAGATCGGTGTCGCCATCCAGCTAACTTATAAACAACGATCACATGTCCGGCTGGTCCAGGTCATGGGATGGCGGCAAGCGCCTGGGCGGTTTTCGGTTTTCGGATGAAATTTGAACGCGGTTCCTGATTCACAAAACAACTCTGCCCTTATGAACAAATCCTTTCCTTTCTTCATGCTGGCCGCATTGGCGACACTTGGATTGACGGAGACAAGCATGGCCCAATTGAGCGTGACCGGCGGCAATACCTCACCCATCGGCGCCCTCCAGGGATCTGCCGGAGCGGACGCGGCGGGACTCACGGGCGCCTACACGTCGGTCGGGACGATCACGACGTTTTCCCTGATCAGCACAAAAAGGATTCAATATAACTTTCTCAACGAGACCGGGCAAAGCCTCACGAGTTGGACGCTGACTTATCCGACATCCGTGGCCCCTTTGATCATCGCGGCGGGCGCCCCGGATGACTATATCAATGCCGCGGGAACAGTGGTCAATCAAGGCGGGACTCTCTCCGCAACTTTGTTTAACGACGGTTTTGGCGTCTATAATTATGATACCGGATTGCCCTGGACCTTCGATTACGAAGCGGACCATCTCACCTTTACGGCGGTGTCGGGGGCTTCACTTCCCGATGGGGATGGGGTGGGTCACATCACGAGCGACGGAACCCCATTTGCGCTGCCGGCATTCATCGTGCTTTTCAATCCCAGCTTGAATGAGGCCGGCGATCCCGCCACGGCGATCGCCGGGCCCTCGAATTATTCCGGAACGGAACTCGGGCCGGTGCCCGAGCCGACGTCCGGTCTCTCCCTAGTGGGCGGTTTGGGATTATTGCTTGGTTTTCAGCGTTTCGTCCGGAGAGCAAAAGGGACGGTCCTGGCCGGTTGAGAGGAAAGGCAGTTCGCGAGCTGACGGGCGGTGTGGCGGGTTGGAAAGGGCATTGCTACGAAGCAAGGAGAATAGGAGTGTCGCTTGACAGCGGCTAATTCATACGTTTGTTTGAATCAAACGTATGATTCCTCCCCTCGCCTTTTTTCCTACTGAGTCGCATGCCGCCACGCGGGTGGCTCTTCTCGATGCCGCGGAACGGCTTTTCTCGAAAAACGGCATCGAGGGGACTTCCATCCGCGACATCGTCAAAGAGGCGGGGACCAACCTGGGGGCGATCAATTATCATTTTGGGACCAAGGACCGGCTGGCGCTGGAGGTTTTTGCCCGGCGGCTGGAACCGGTGAACCGGGAGCGGATTGCGCGGCTGGATGCGCTGGAGGCTGCGACCGGGCCGGGGAAGCTGACGCTGGAGCAGATCCTCGATGCGTTGATTCGGCCCGTCCTGGAGTTCGATGAGGATGGGACGAAGAATTGCGACGACTTCATGCGGCTGATCAGTCGCTGCTTCCAGGAGCCCAATCCGGAGGTGAAGAGATTTGTCGAACAGCAGTTTGCCGAGGTCGTCCATCGGTTCGACTCGGCCGTGCTGCGGGTGATGCCGGAGCTGCCGGCGGGGGACCTTTTCTGGCGGATGACTTTTTTGCATGGGGCGCTGCACCACGGACTGCAGACGTGGCTGCGCTTCGATCAAGTTCCGTATGCGATGCTCAACCCCGCGGCCGAGAAGCCGGATCGCGAAGGTTTGATCCGACGTCTCATTGCCTTCACGGCAGCGGGGATTTCGGCCGGGAAAACTTCGGCGTCCTCGCAATGACCCAGGCTGCACGGCGGCCCTTTGCCCAACCCATTCCACTCATGACCCTTGCCCCTTCTTCCACTTCATCCACTCCCCGACGCCGATCGGTCCGCGCGATCTTCGGCCTGATCGGGATCGCGGCATTTTCCGTGATGTTATCCGGCTGCGGAAAACCGGGCGGTGCGCCTCCCGGCATGGGAGGGCCTGGCGGACCCCTGGAGGTGAGCGTGCTCACGGTGGCGCCGACGACAGTGACGCTGACGCAGGATTTGCCGGGGCGCATTTCGGCCTTTCGCGTGGCGGAAGTGCGGGCGCGCGTCAATGGGATCGTGCTGCACCGGCTTTTCACCGAAGGGGCGGATGTTACGGAAGGACAGTTACTGTATGAGATCGATCCGGCGCCGTACCAGGCGGCGCTCGATAGCGCGCTGGGGACGCTGGCGCGCGCGGAGGCGAATGTGACTACGGCGCGGCTGAAGGAGGAGCGCTACAAGCAGTTGCTCGTGGCCAAGGCGATCAGCAAACAAGACTATGACGACGCGGTGGCCAATGCGTCCAGTTTCGATGCCGATGTGCTTTCCGGCAAGGCAGCGGTGCAGACGGCGAAGATCAATCTCGGTTACACGAAAGTGACTTCGCCGGTGGCCGGCCGCATCGGTATCTCGCAGGTGACCGAAGGTGCGTATGTCCAGACGAGCGCGGCCAATCTGCTGGCGACGATCCAGCAACTGGACCCGGTGTATGTGGATGTGACGCAAGCAAGCAGTGATCTTCTGCGTCTGAAGCATGATCTGTCGGCCGGCCATCTCAAGGCCGACGAGTCGGGGAAAGCGCGGGTCAAGCTGATCTACGAGAACGGGGAGATTTATCCCGAGGAAGGCACGCTGCAATTCTCCGACGTGACGGTAAACGCGATGACCAACTCGGTGACCGTGCGGGCGATTTTTCCGAATCCGCACGCGGATTTGTTACCAGGGATGTTTGTCCGCGCGCGTTTGGAAGAGGGTAACCGGCCGGATGCGATTCTCGTGCCGCAAATGGCGGTAACTCATAACTCCAAAGGCGAACCGACGGCACTGGTCGTCGGCTCCAACGGGACCGCCGAGCTGCGGGTCCTGCAAATCCCGCGGGCCGTGGGAAATCAATGGCTGGTCGGCTCGGGATTGAAACCGGGCGATCAAGTGATCGTCGATAACTTGCAGCGGGTGAGGCCCGGGGCGCCGGTCAAGGCAGTGCCGGCGGCGGCGCCGGCCAGTGCCACGGCGTCCAACGCGAACTGATCCAAGTCACTCGAACAGGAAATTCCGATGTCCAGATTCTTCATTGACCGGCCGATTTTTGCCTGGGTGATCGCCATTTTCATCATGCTGGCGGGCGCGCTTTCCATCCTGGACCTGCCGATCGCGCAGTTCCCAAGTCTGGCGCCGCCGGCGATCAGCGTGATTACATCCTATCCGGGCGCGTCGGCCAAGACGATCGAAGATACAGTGACGCAAGTCATCGAACAGCAGCTCAACGGCATCGACAATCTTCGCTACATCGAAGCGGAGAGCACCTCGGCGGGAACACTGACGCTAACTTGCACGTTCGAAGGCGGGACCAATCCGGATGTGGCGCAGGTGCAGGTGCAAAACAAAGTCTCGCTGGCCGTGCCGTTGCTACCGCAGGAAGTGCAGCAGCAAGGCGTGCAGGTGAACAAGGCGGTGCGTAACTTCCTCGTCGTGGTCGGCCTGATTTCGGAGGACGGGAGTATGTCGGGTACGGACCTCGCGGACTATCTCTTCAGCGTCGTCAAGGACCCGATCAGCCGATTGCCCGGCGTGGGCGATATCCAGACTTTCGGCACGCAGTACGCGATGCGCATCTGGCTCGATCCGGACAAGCTGAACAAATACTCGCTGAATCCTTCGGATGTGCTGACGGCTGTTCGCGCGCAAAATGCGCAGATCGCCACGGGGGCGCTGGGGGATCTCCCGGCGACGCCGGGGCGGCTGTTGAACGCGACGATCACGGCGCAGAGCCGCTTGCACACGCCGGAGCAATTTGGGGCGATTCTCCTGCGCGTGAATCCAGATGGTTCACGCGTCTTTCTAAAGGATGTCTCGCGGGTCGAACTGGGCAGCGAGACTTATACGACTTACGCGCGTTACAATGGGAAGCCGGCGACGGGCATGGCCATCCTGCCGGCCTCGGGCGCGAATGCGCTCAAGACCGTCGAGGCGGTGAAGAAGAAGGTGGCGGAGTTATCGGCATTTTTCCCGCCGGGGGTGAAAGCGATTTTTCCCTACGACACCACGCCCTTCGTGCGGATCTCGGTGAAAGAGGTCGTGAAGACGCTGATCGAGGCCGTCGTGCTGGTCTTCCTGGTGATGTATCTCTTTCTGCAAAATCTGCGGGCCACGCTGATCCCTTCCATCGCTGTGCCGGTCGTGCTGCTTGGCACTTTCGGAGTGATGGCGGCGGCCGGATATTCGATCAATACGCTGACCCTCTTCGGACTGGTGCTAGCCATCGGCCTGCTCGTGGATGACGCGATCGTGGTCGTGGAGAATGTGGAGCGGGTGATGCGCGAGGAAGGGCTTCCGCCGAAGGAGGCGACACGCAAGTCGATGGATCAAATCAGCGGCGCGCTGGTGGGTATCGGCCTGGTGCTGTGCGCGGCCTTCGTGCCGATGGCATTTTTCACGGGTTCGAGCGGTGTCATTTACCGGCAGTTTTCGCTGACCATCGTCAGTTCGGTGACGCTGTCGGTGATCATCGCGCTGATTCTCACACCCGCGCTTTGCGCGACGATCCTGCAGCCGATTCCGAAAGGTCACCATGCGCGGGAGCGTGGATTCTTTGGCTGGTTCAACCGGGTCTTCGACCGCAATGCGGATCGGTATGCGCGGGGCGTGGCTTCTTTTCTCCGGCATAGCGGGCGCGCGCTCCTTTTCTACGCGGCCATTGCTGTCGCGGTGGTGCTGCTTTTCTTGCACGCGCCCACCGGTTTCATGCCCGACGAAGATACCGGCGTGCTTTTCGCCATGGCGCAACTTCCGCCCGGCTCCACTCGGGAGCAGGCGGACAAGGTCTTGCGGAAAATGGAGAACCACTTTCTGACGAAGGAAAAGGATTTGATGGAGGGTATGTTTGGCGTGCTCGGTTTCAGCTTCAGCGGCAACGGCCAGAACCAGGTGCTGGTATTTGTGAAGCTCAAGGATTGGGATGAACGCAAGCGGCCCGATCAGCGGGTCACGGCCATTCAGGGGCGCGCGATGGCGGAGTTCATGCAGTACAAGGACGCCTTCGCGTTTGCCTTCGTGCCGCCGGCGGCGCTGGAATTGGGCAATGCCACCGGCTTCGACGTGCGCGTGGTGGATCGCGCCGGACTAGGCCACGAGGCGCTGATGAATGCGCGCAATCAATTGCTCGGCATGGCGATGCAGAATCCGGCTGTGACCAAGGTGCGTCCCAACGGACTCGATGACATGCCGGAGTATCATCTCAAAGTCGACCAGGAGAAAGCTGCGGCGCTGGGACTTTCGCTCGGAGATATCAACGATTCGCTGAGCACGATCTGGGGCTCGACTTACGTCAATGACTTCATCGACAAGAACCGCGTGAAAAAGGTCTTCGTGCAAGCGGACGCGCCTTTCCGGATGCTGCCGGAGGACGTGAACCGCTGGTACATCCGCAATGCACAAGGTGGGATGGTGCCGTTCGCCGCGTTCACTTCCGCGGAATGGAGCCTGGGTTCGCCGAAACTGGAACGGTTCAACGGCGCGCCTTCGGCCTCGATTCTGGGTGAACCCGCGCCGGGCCACAGCTCCGGCGAGGCGATGCAGGCGATCACGCAGATGGCCAAGGCGCTGCCTCCGGGCATCGGCATCGAATGGGCGGGGCTATCGTATGAAGAGCGGCTGGCCGGTTCGAAATCGACGTCGCTCTACACGATCGCGATTCTCATGGTGTTTCTCTGCCTGGCGGCGCTCTACGAGAGTTGGGCGATTCCGTTTTCGGTGCTCATGGACATGCCGCTGGGCGCGCTGGGGGTGGTCGCCGCGACGAGCATCCGCGGCATGCCGAACGATATCTATTTCCAGATCGGGCTCATCACGATCATCGGGCTTTCGGCGAAGAACGCCATTCTCGTCGTGGAATTTGCGAAGGAGCGTTTCGATCGTGGGGCGACGCTGGTCGATGCGGCTCTTTATGCGGTGCGTCAGCGGCTCCGGCCAATCCTCATGACTTCCATCGCCTTTGGCCTGGGTGTGCTTCCGCTGGCGCTGAACAAGGGCGCCGGCTCGGGCAGCCAGAATGCCATCGGCACGGGCATCGTCGGCGGTGCGGTGACGACGACGTTGCTTGGGCTTTTCTTCGTGCCGCTGTATTTTGTGACGATCCTCCGGTTGTTCCGGGTGAAGCCGCTGTATGCGTCGGGGAAAACGGAAAATCCCGACGAGGAACCGAAGCCCGAACAAGAGTCAGAAGAGGAAGAACTAATCAACGTGTGACGCGGCAGGGGCAAACGTCGCTCCACGACTTTTGGGCATTCGCGCGACGCTTCGCTGTGGCTCGGTCAAGAGCGCAAAGTTAGCGGACTGCACGATCGGGAAAGGCCGTTGCCGCCACGCGTCAAGCTACTCCTTGAAAGGATTCACTTTCTCGAGTTTCTTGACCAAGTCATCGAACGGCTTGGCCAGGTCGATGTAGGCGCGGTTGGCAGGCTGGCTCTCGTCGTTTGTGCGGATGATTTCCGCGGTGCGGCGGGTGCGCTTGTCGTAATGGGAGAACACAGTGACGCTTCCGTCGCGGGTATGGCTGGCATAGTCCAGGGGCGCCTCGCGTTGCCGAAGATTTCCTCTTCGTGAAAGATTTTCCAGACCCGGTCGACTTCGTCGGGGGTAAGTGCGCGGGAACGTTCGGCGAAACCGGCGCCGGCGAAGCGAACTTTCACCGTGACCCAGCCGCTGGCGGCACGCGATCCATCGCGGAGGGTAAGGTATAGCTTGGTGACGGCACCGTATTCGGCGTAAGGACGGAATGACACGAGCATGACGCGATAGAGTTCCTCGAAAGGCTTCGCGGCGGCCTCTTCACGTGCGGACTTTTCGTTCATGATTTTCTCTTCCTGGGGCGTGGCCCCGGCGGCGCAGGGCAGAGCGAGGAGAAACGCGATGGGTAAGAGGTGTCGTCGGTACATGGCGCAGCGGAAAAGAAAGAGTTTTCCGCCGTTTGAAAACCAACTGAATTTTTGCAGGTGAGGCGGGCGACTCGGGGGAAAGCTCATCAAAAGGCGACCAGATGCAGAATGCGGGTTAGAGGGTTTTCTAAAACGCAGAGACGCAAAGCCGAAGAGATGCAGCGCGGCGGAGCCACAGCCAAAGGGATTGTCCACGAAACACACGAAAGGACACGAAAGACCGGAATACGGGAAGGTTTTGACCACGGATTACGCGGATTGCACGGATTAAAACTACCGCTGCGAAATCCTTCCGTGAAATCCATGGTTCCATCTTTCGACGCCGCGCCTATTTAAAACGCAGAGACGCGGAGTCGCAGAGGTCGCAGAGCCGCCCGCGGCCCAGGGGGGGAATGGGCCGCACGGGCATTCAAATGGAGTTTGGGCACGAGGTCGGAGGGAGGGGGGCGGGGCGGGGCATGAGGTATATCCCTCGACGATTTTACAGAATCTTCCCGGCTGCTCTTGTCCCAGACTTGCGTCTTCGAATGGACAAAGCCGGCCCCGCGCCCGGGCCGGAATCCACGAAATATGCAAACACCCCTATTGAATAGCGCGGCAGATAAACACTGCGAAAAATCACTGCGGATATTAGTCGTCGACGACGACGAGCATGTGCGAGTGCTGGTGAAGCGAACTCTCACCCGTCTTGGTCACGAAATTGTCGGCGAAGGCAAAAGTGGCGTCGAGGCGATCCAGTTATTTCAGGAGACGGCACCGGACCTGATGATCCTGGATGTGGATATGCCGCACCTCGATGGAGTGGATGCGGCCGAGGTCATCCTGGGAATGAGCAATGTGCCGATCATTTTCATCAGCGGCTTCTGGGACAGTGCGACTTTGAAGAAAGTGAAACAACTGAATGCCGCGGCTTACCTGACAAAGCCGTTCAGTCCGGCGCAGTTGGGCGTGGCGGTGGCGTTGGGGGTGCCGGAGCCGCGACCGTAGAAGGTCGCTTGCGTTCTTGCATTGGGGGGCTGCTGCACTGCTTTCGGAAGGTCTGGGGGGTATTGCAAGCCTGCCCCCACTTTGCCGCCTCCGAAAGCACCAGAGCACTGGCGCACTCCAAAACGCTATCGCGCAAACGGAGGCCAAAAATAATTCGCGAGCGTGCCCTGGTGTGGTGTCTGGTAAGTTCCTTCAATAAATTCTGCCGTCCCTTCGGGACTGATTGGTGGTGGGGGCGAATCCCAGCGCTAAAGCGCTGGGCTATTTTCGGGAAGTCCCTTCGGGACTAGAGGCGGCTGCGAGGCTCGGAGTTATTTAAGGAGGGCGTCTAAAAAGTGGCACAGGCATCTTGCCTGTGGGGCCAGTAGGCGTCCCGCCTGCTGGATTTTCGGCGGGCAGGATGCCCGCCAGCCCCACAGCCGAGACGGCTGTGCCACTTTTTAGACGCCCTCTAAGAAACTTGTCTGACGCCACACCAGCTAGCTCTGGTAGGGCGAGACGTATTTCGCGCCGCCGACCACCCGGTAAGAAAAGCCCGTCCCGCTCCACTCGTCGGCGATCTTTCTGGGATCGAAGCCTGGGACGAAGTGCAGGGCGACGTTCGGGTTGAGATCGAGCGCGTGGCTTGGGTAGACGAGCACGTCCGGTCCGTTGTCGATAAGGAGGCAATCGACGGCGGTATTCTCTCCGTCGGTTTCGCGCCAGACTTTCACGGTGGTTTGCCACGGAATGTGCGGACCGCCGAAGGCGAGCGGAGATCCCTGCGTGGCTGCTTCGATACTGCGGATGGGAAGGGCCACGCCCATGGGAGGGGCATCGGCAGTGGGAAAACCGTCATTCATCGTCCCGCTCTCGGTCTGGCCGTTGTCTCCGGAATCAAACTCTCCCCCAAAACAAGTCGCGAGGATGTTGCGGACGACCAGATCGTTTCCATCGACTTGCACGACCCAGGGGATGCCCGGCCGGCCGAGCACCGTCCCGTTTGGCGGAGTGGTGAGCGACGAAGCGGAAGACGAGGACGAACTCGACGGACCGGCGGCCGAAGTGCCATCGAAGGCCGCGGCCACGGTGTAATTTCCGTCGGGCTGTTTCGTGACCGTGACTTTGCCGCCTTCCGTCTCAAATCCCTGCACGACCTGCGAGAGGTCGGCGCTGGGAATATCCGTCAGCGTTTGGGTACCCGTTGGCATAAAGCTTCGGCGCTCCTTTATGGAATCAAAGCGGCGGCGGCCTTTTTACGCTGTGGGGCGTAAATGTCCGCACGAATAAACAACTCGACCGCTTCGTTCTGGAGGCCATTCGCGTTCATCCAGGTGCGTAGCTTGGCCAGACCCGCCGGGGTGGAACTGAGTTTCTGCAGTTGATTGCCCGCGACGTCCGCGGTGAATCGAGGGCTCGGCGTTTTGGGAACTTTTTTTCCGGAATGAGAAGCGGACGGCGTGGGACTGGGGGGCGGCGGATGGTGCGACGCCGGGTTCGTGCAAGCACCGAGAGTCCAGCAGGTCATCAGCCCAATCACTGGAACCAACCTCCGCCGATCGCCGAACAACGCTTTCATGCCGATGAGAAAGTGACTGGAGCGCTGGCGCTATCGACCGTCGTCGGGATTGCTCCCGCCCTTGCCGGTAAAGAAATTCTGCAACTGGCGCTCGCGCTTTTCGATGTGCCTGGTGACACGATTCCAGAAGGCCGGGAGAGTGCCGGGGGCGGGATCCTGCTTGGAAGAATGATAGTCGGCGTCGGGCCGCGACGGATAGGGAGGAGGCGGAGGAGGACCGCCGCGCCCATCGACGTAAGTGCGATCCTCGGCCGTGTGGGAATCAAAGTCGTGGCGAAGGACGGTGCCGCTATCGGCGGCGACTTCGACGTTTCCCGAGCGACCGGTCTTGGCATCGGACAAATCCAATTCCCACACCGGCACTCCGCCGCCGGTGCCACTTTTCAAAATGTAATCCACGCGGTCGAAGGGCAGATGCCCTTTTTGCGCTTCCTGGTTGGCGACGGTGAAGGCTCCCTCGGAATCGAGATTCAGTTGGTTGAAATTCATGGCACTGCCCGCGCCATGCGAGGCCGTGGGCGTGCGTTCACTGACGATTTTGCCCTTCTCAATCTCCACTTCGCGGAGACCTCCCCGGGCGTGAGGATCGTCGATGACAATTTTCCAGACGGCCGGTTGCGGATTGCCGCCCTTCCCGCGGACTTCGATCACGTGGTTGAGAATGTCCTGGCCATCGCGTTTGCCGAGGACGCGCAGGGCATTGTAGGCGGAGTCCGCGGCGTGCATGGCACCGAGCGGAAGGAAGACGAGCCCGAGGAGAAAAGCTGCTTTCATCGCGCACACCATGAAACGGAGTGTTGAATTATTCCAGCGCGAATGCAGGCATTTCCGCTTCCTTCGCATGGCAACCTCGTCCATTAATCAAGTGCGATGTCGCTTTCCCCAGTCTCGCTCGAGCGCCAGCTGAATCTCTACAAGGGCCTCGTCGAGGTCAGTGCATTGATCAACGCGATCACCGAATCGCGCGAATTGCTGCCGGCCATTCTCGAGGTGGCGCGACGCGTCATGGAGGTGGAGGCGGCTTCGCTTTTTCTCGTCAACGCCAATGGCGAACTGGAACTGACCTGTGCGCGGGGCGGCGCCCTGGACACGGTCGACGCCAATTCGGAAGGACCGCGGATCACGGTGCCGCGGGGCCGGGGCATTGCCGGCTGGGTCCTGGAACACGGCGAGGCGTTGCTCGTGCCCGATGCCTATTCCGATCCACGGTTCTTTGCCGACGCCGACAAAAAGTCGGGCTTCCGGACCCGCTCGATCCTTTGTGTCCCCCTCCAGCGCGGCGGGAAGGAAATCGGCGTGCTGCAGGTGCTGAACCCGCTCGGCCACGATGTTTTCGACGAGACCGACCTGGAGGCGTTTCGCGCCTACGGGAACCTGGCGGCGACGGCCATCGACAAGCTGCGGACCATCGAGCGGCAGCGCGAGCAGCAGCGGGTCGCCCAGGAATTTGCCTTCGCCCGGGAAATTCAGGCGAGCTTTTTGCCGCAATCGCTTCCGTGCCTTTCGCATGTGCATTTCGCCGCGACCTATCGTCCGGCCTTGAACGTAGGTGGAGATTTTTACGATGTCATCGAACTTGGACCCGATGAAATCTACTTTGCGGTCGGGGATGTCTCGGGCAAAGGCATGCCTGCGGCGCTGCTCATGGCGCAGGCCCTGAGCATCCTGCGTTTGATCGTCAAGCCGGGGATCTCGCCGGTGACGGCGATGGCCCGGTGGAATGCCATGCTCAGCGGCCATACGATTCGCGGGATGTTCATTACGGCGATGCTGGGCCGCCTCTCGCTGGGCACCCGCGAGGTGGAACTCTGTAGCGCCGGCCATTGCCATCCCTTTCGGACCACGGCGGATTCGAATGTGGAACTGATCAAGGTCGCCGGGTCGCCGCCGCTCGGCTTGCTGCCGGAGTTACCGGCCCGTTCCCAGACCCTGAAGCTCGCACCCGAGGAATGGTTGGTGCTTTACACCGATGGGCTCATCGAATCGTTTAACACCGAAGATGTGCCGCTCGACGTCGAAGGCGTGGAGCAGTTGCTGCGTCGCAAGTTTACAGCCCCCACCGACGTCATTGACGCCCTCAATCGCGGCGAACTCGACCATCGGCAAGGCGCCGAACCGCACGACGACCTGACCATTCTCGTTTTTGGTTTTCAATGAAGCGCGAAATCGAATTTGCCAGTCATCCGGCCAATCTTTCGCTGGTCCGCGACTTCATCCGGCAGTTTCTCAAGCCGTTCCCCTTCCCGGAATCGGAAAAGGACTTGGTGGTCCTCGGGCTGGACGAAGCGTGCACCAACGTCATTCGCTACGCCTATCATCACGAGCCGAACCAACTCATCTGCCTGGTCTGTGAGGAGATCGAGGCGGGGGTGCGCTTTCGCTTGCGCGACTACGGCACGCAGTGCGACCCGACGAAGCTCCAGGGCCGCCCGCTCGATCTGGTCCAACCCGGCGGGCTTGGCATTCACTTGATCCGCCGCGCCTTCAATCAGGTCGATTACAATCTCAAAAAGGAAGGCACCGAACTCGTTCTCGAAAAGCATCTCTGTTCGGGGAACGGGCAAGGTTCGTGAGTTTGGAGGGAGGGATGGGCTGAATGGGCCGGACGGGTTGTGTCGCGGAATGCTGGTGCGAACCCGCGGACAATCCGAAAGCGCCAGAGCACTGCGCACGCCAAAACGCTGGCGCGCTTCGGTTAGAGCATCTCTCGAAAGCAATTTCGTTTGATGACCTACGGCTCCGCACCGCCGCCCCGCAGGATATTGGAGGTTTGCCCCACAGTCCCATAGGCGTCTCGCTTCGCTCGGCTTTCGGCTCCGCTCTCAGAATGACAGGCTTTTTTCGATCGCTTCGCGGAGAGTCGCGGCGCTCCAAAACGCTGGCGCGCTCCGGGTGGGCGGGTTCTTTTATTTCACCTTTGCCGGGATCGCTTCTTTTTTCTCCACAGTCGATCGAGCGCGGCCCCAGCCGCAATGCACGCATCTCCACGGCCGCAGCCGATGGACCACGGCGATCGATATCCAACTCACCAGCCACAATCCGGCCGTAATGATGGACAGGAAAAGATGCAGGCCATGGTGAGTCTGAGTCTTCTCGAACAATTGTTGATGGCCGCATCGGGGGCAGAACCTGCGGATCCTTTCGCTACTCATGACCGTTGTGTTCGCATTGTGGCACGTTCGCAGCCGTCTGACTACACCCGTTTTTTTGGGATTCCTCAGGAACACCGCAAGGCGTCCGCGCAAGTGACGTTTGCGGTCCGCCCGGCCTTTTTGCTTTGACGACAAGGAATCACTGCCTTGTGGCCGGCCATGGCGCGTTCTCTACGGCGAAATCAATCCGTTGCGGATGGCGTAACGCACCAACTCCGCCACCGATTCGAGTCCCAACTTGGACATGATCCGGGCCCGATGGGTCTCCGCGGTCTTGACGCTGATATTGAGGACCCTGCCGACATCCCGATTTCTTCGCCCTTCGACGAGCAACTGGAGGATTTCGCGTTCGCGCGGCGTCAACTGGGTCTGCGAACGTGGGCGGCGCTTGCGGCTGATGCCCTCGAACTCGGTGGCATAGATGATTCCGGCCAACCGCGAAGTGAAGAAAATCTCGCCGCGAAGCAGCGCCTCGACCCCGGCAATCAAGTCCCGGCCGGCATCCGTCTTGAGAATATAACCGCGCGCCCCAGCGGCGAAGGATTCCCGGATGAACTGCTCGGTCTCATGCATGGTCAACATCAGCACGCGGCTGCGCGGATTGGCGGCGACAATGCGGCGGGCGGCTTCCAGGCCGTTGAGTTCCGGCATGCTCAAATCCAGGATGATCAAATCGGGCTGGAGTTCTTCGGCGAGGAGCACCGCTTTCCGCCCATCCGCGGCCTCGGCGCAAACTTTCCAGTCCGCGTGCATCTCGATCAGCGTGCGTAGCCCGCGCCGAACGACCTCGTGGTCGTCAGCAAGCAAGATTCGAATCTCAGTGTTCATAAAAGGGGAATACGGGCGCAAATGGTGGAACCGTGAGGATCATAATTGAAGGTCAATGTGCCGCCGACCTGGGCGAGCCGTTCACGCATGCCGGCGATGCCCACGCCCGGGTGTCGCAGCTCGCCGGGGTCGGCGCCGCCACCGGCGTCCGCCACTTCGAGTTTGATCTCGCCGAAGCTTCGCTCGAGCCGGATCTCCGCCGAAGGACTTTTCGTGTGCCGAAGAACGTTGGCCAGGCTTTCCTGAATCACGCGGAAAAGGGTCAATTCGACCTGCGGATTCAAGCGCGGCAGATCGGGCGCGACCACCAGCTTGACGTCGATGCCGCTGCGGCGGGAAAAACCGTCGGCCAGCCACAGCAAGGCGGAAGCCAAACCACATTCCTCGAGCATCGGAGGATGCAAGAGGTAGGCGTGGGTCCGCAGATCGCGGCCGACGCCATCGGCCAGCGCCAGACTGTCGGCGAGGAGGCTGGCCCGCTTTTCGTCGGGCAACTGGGCTCCGTGCTGGCTGAGGATGGAAAGATTCACGGAGAGCGCGGCCAACGATTGGGCAGTGGCATCGTGAAGATCGCGCGCCAGCCGCCGGCGTTCTTCGTCCTGGACGCGCAACAAACGCCCGGAAAGCTGGCGCAACTGCCGCTCCGCTTCCTTTTGCTCGCGGACGTCGCGCATGATGGTGCAGGTTCCGACGACGATCCCGCTCGGATCTTCGAGGGGATAAACCGACATGGCCACTTCGATCGCTGATCCGTCGCTGGCCACGCGGACCGTTTCGAAGTGATCGACCCGTTCGCCTTGGCTGACCCGTTGTTTAATGGCCTCGGCTTCCTCCTGCCGATCCTCGGGGGTGATATCCTGGATGGTCCGCCCGATCATGTAATCGGCGAGGTAGCCGAAGATTCGCTCGGCCGCTTGATTCCAACTGACGATGCGCCCGGCAACATCGGAGCTGATAATGGCATCCGCGGATGAGGCGACGATGAGCGCCATCTGCTCCCATTGGATCATTTGCCCGCGAACGCGCGTTTCCAATTCCACACGGCAGCGCTGGACCTCTTCGCGCATCCGGCGCACTTCGGTGATTTCCGTGGCCGTGCCGAGATAGCCGACCAAGCGGCCCTGGCCGTCGCGCAATTCCATCGCCTGGCTGCAGACCCAAACCTCGCGTTCGGATTTCGGCCAATAGCGAAATTCGAGACTGAAAGGGACACCGTAGTCGTGCATCCGCGTCCACGCTTCGCGGACCATTTCCATGTCCTCCGGATGGACGAAGTCCATCCAGTTACAATTCACGGCGGTGGACTCGGCACAGCCAGCCATCTGACACCAGCGGGCGTTGGCATAGACGAACTGACCACTCGGGTCGGCTTGAACTACGCCGATGGGCGAAAGGTTTGCGAGGAACCTGAGGAGGCGATGTTCTCCATTCACGGATACACCTCCGACATCACGAGTTCGCGCACCGGCGACCCTCGTGTGGGCGAGGTTCTCTGTTCCACTTTCCATAGCCAAGGCGCCTACTTATAGCCTTTGTTTTGGCAATACCAAGCGTAGGTTTCGCGGATACCGTCACGCAAGGAGATTTTCGGCCGCCAGCCAAACTGCGTTAAAAGGTTGGTATCGAGCAATTTACACGGAGTTCCATCGGGCTTGCTGGAATCGAAGACGAGCTCGCCTTTAAAGCCGACGATTTCGCAGATCAATTCCACGAGTTCGCGAATCGTGACGTCCGAGCCAAAACCGACGTTCACAATTCCGGGTTGATCGTAATTTTCGAGGAGAAACCGGCAGGCGGAAGCGAGGTCGTGGACGTGCAAAAACTCCCGCCGCGGCGTGCCCGTTCCCCAGACCGGCACGGTGCTATCCCCGCGCTCGCGGGCCTCATGGACCTTGCGCAGCAAGGCCGGCAGCACGTGCGAACTGGCGAGATCGAAGTTATCCCCCGGGCCGTACAGATTCGTCGGCATCGCGCTGATGAAATTGCGTCCGTACTCCCGGGCGTACGATTGGCAGAGTTTGATCCCGGCGATTTTGGCGAGCGCGTAGGGCTCGTTCGTCGGCTCGAGTTCCCCAGTGAGCAACGCGCTCTCGGGAATCGGCTGGGGCGCGAATTTTGGATAAATGCACGAACTGCCGAGAAAGAGGAGTTTCTCCGCGCCATGATCGTGGGCGGCCTCGATGAGGTTATTCTGGATGGCGAGATTTTCGATGAGGAATTCGACGGGAAAATCGTTATTCGCCTTGATGCCTCCGACCTTGGCGGCAGCCACGACCACGACTTGCGGACGCTGCTCGGCAAAAAAGGCCCGCACACTGTCCCGCTGGCGCAAATCCACTTCCGCGCGCGTCCGCGTCAACAGGTTCCCGTAGCCGGCCTGCTGGAGTTCACGAAAAATGGCGCCACCCGCGAGCCCGCGGTGGCCGGCAACGAAAATGGAATCGGTCTTTTTCAAGCGCGGGAACGCTAGCGGGGGATGGACGAGGAGCCAAGTGTTCAGTGCTTAGTTCTCAGTGTTCAGTAATCAGTGATCAGTAGTCAGTAATCAGTATTCGGGGCCACCCGCCAGGTGGTGTCGCCACTGATTACTGAGCACTGATTACTGATTACTTGGCTCTTTCTGCTTCCGCCCCCATCTTCCCGCCCGTCATGCGCGCTTTGCTCCTTGTTCTCGATAGCGTTGGTTGCGGCCAGGCGCCCGATGCTGCGACCTATGATGATGCCGGGGCGAATACGCTTGGGCACATTTTCGCGGCTCGTCCCGAACTCGAGTTGCCCGCTCTCTTTTCGCTGGGTCTCTGGAAAACTCTCACGGTCGACGTCTTCGACCCGCGCTCGCGTGGCACGGTGGGCAGCTTCGGCCGGATGCGGGAACGCTCCGCCGGCAAGGACAGCACCACCGGGCATTGGGAGATCGCGGGCATCATCCTCGACCAACCGTTTGCCACGTTTCAGGAATTCCCTCGGGAACTGATCGACGCCATCCAACGCGATGCGCGGATTGAGTTTCTCGGCAATCGTCCGGCGAGCGGCACGGCGATCATCGAGGAACTTGGGGCCAAACACCTCCAGAGCGGCCAGCCGATCCTCTATACCTCTGCGGATTCCGTCCTCCAGATTGCGGCGCACGAGAGCATCATCCCGCGGCGCCGCCTTTACGAAATCTGCCGGATGGCCCGCCGTCACGCCGACCAGTGGCGAATCGGGCGGGTCATCGCGCGCCCGTTCGTCGGGGAACCCGGGCGCTTTCAACGGAGCGATGGGCGGCACGATTTCACGATGGTGCCACCGCCGACGGTGCTGAACGCCATTGCCGAAACCGGGATGCGGATCGAAGGCGTGGGCAAGGTCAACGATCTCTTCGCCGGGAGCGGAATCACGCATTCCACTTCGACCTCGTCCAATGCGGAGGGATTGTCGGTCATCGATGGCCTCTGGGCGGACGGCTCCGATGGCTTGATCTTCGCCAACCTCATCGACTTCGACATGCTGTATGGTCACCGCCGGGATGTCGCCGGCTATACGGAAGCGCTTCGGGATTTCGACCGCTGGCTGACTGGTTTTCTCCCAAAGTGCGAAGAGGACGATCTCCTCATCGTCACCGCAGACCACGGGAATGACCCGACCTGGAGAGGCACCGACCACACTCGCGAGGAAGTGCCCCTGCTGGTTTTTCACGGCGGTGTCAGTCTCGCTCTCGGGACGCGTTCCACGTTCGCCGACGTGGCTGCGACCCTGGCCGCCTTTTTTCAGCTCCGCCAAAAATGGCCGGTCGGCGAATCCTTCATCACGCTCCAGCAACGCCACACTCGCACCTATTTTCACCGGAAGTAGCGCCGTACCGGGAGTTGGCTGGGGACGTTCCGGCGAAACGGCTCCTACTCCGCCATGCCGAAAATCCGCACTTGCTGCGACTTTCCCTTCAGCGCGCGTTCCCCGAAGTCGGTGAATTTCCGCATCAGCTCGGGCATCTGCTGGGCGAATTCGCCGGACATGACCACGCGCTGATTCAATTCCTTCGACATTCCTTCGAGGCGGAAAACGGTATTTACGGCATCGCCGATGATCGTCGCGTCCCGTTCGGCGGCCACGCCGACATTGCTGCAAGTGACCTTGCCAAAGTGCAGGGCGATGGCGATGCGGAAGGGCTGTTCGTTCTGCCATTTCCGGTTGTCGGCCAGCGACATCATCATTTTGGCCGCAGCGAAAGCCGTCCCGCAATCCGCCGCCGAACGGCCGGCCGCCCCCCAGTAGGCGAGCATGGCATCGCCGATGAATTTGTCGATCGTGCCGCCGCTCTGGGCGACGAGATTCCCCGTTTCGCGGAACCAGGCGCCGAGCATCTGCGCCATATCCGCACTGGGAATCGACTCCGACATGGTGCTGAAGCCGCGGATGTCGCAGACGAGCAAGGCGACGGGGCGCGATTCGACGGCGGCGCTGTGGTCGGACATCGTGCCGACGAGGGTCATGGCGTTGTGCTCGCCGGAGCTTTCGTCCTCGTGCTCGGAGAAGACGAGCAGGTTGTCGGCGATGCGAATGCGGGCGCCGTCGGTGAGCGTCATCGGCATGACGACCCGCTGGTCGTTGACGTAGGTGCCATTGCGACTGCCAAGGTCGATGAGCTGGTACTGCCAGCCGTTATGGCAGCGGATGATGGCGTGCTGCCGCGATACGAGTGGACTGAAACTCAGGCACACGGTATTTTCCCGCGTCCGGCCAATAGTCGCCGTATTTCCAATCGATACATCAAATGCATCGGCTTGGGCGGGCTGAATCGTGAGTTTCGCTCCCATGGGGCTGATTTTCAGTTTGCAGGTTGCACATTGCGGAAGGCCGCGGAAAACTGCAACATTTCAGAACGCCTCAAAGCGCGATGCCGTAAAAAAACTTCATGCCTGACACAGCAATCTTCGACCATTACGAAGTTTTGACCCGCGACGACGGCTCGCTCTTTGAGTTGGGCCGCGGGGCCATGGGCATTACGTACAAGGCCTTTGACACCAGTTTGCGCATTCCGGTGGCGCTGAAAGTCATTAACGCCACGTATTTGAACAGCGAGGTGGCCCGGCAGCGGTTCGTCCGGGAAGCGCGTTCGGCGGCGCAGTTGCGCCACCGCAACGTCGCCTCGGTCTTTCACCTCGGCACCGAAGGTGACACGTGGTTTTACGCGATGGAGTTCATCGACGGCGAAACGCTGGATGCGGTGATCAAACGGCAGGGCCCGCTGTCGCCGGCGATCGCGCTGACCATCTCGGGCCAGGTCGCCCGCGCGCTCAACGCCGCCGCCCAGCACGGGCTCGTCCATCGCGACATCAAGCCGGCCAACCTGATGCTCGTCAAAGAAGACGACGAGCTGGTGGCCAAGGTGATCGACTTCGGGCTGGCCAAGGCGGCGGTCGTCGAAGGCGAAGAGGCCGCGACCCTGAGCATGGGCGGATTTGTCGGCACTCCCCACTTTGCCAGCCCCGAACAACTCGAAGAGAAGGAGATCGATACCCGCTCGGACATCTATTCGCTGGGCGTGACTCTCTGGTACATGCTCGCCGGGCAGGCGCCTTTTGCCGGTTCCATGGCGCAGGTGATGAGCCAGCACCTGACCAAGCCGCCGCCCTTCGAAAAGCTGGACAAACTGCCGCCGGCCGTCGCCGAGGTGCTGCGCAAGATGCTGGCGAAAGATCCGGCGGACCGTTACCAGACCCCGGCCGACCTGCGGAAGGCGATCGAACAGGCGCTGGAGAATCTGGGGACTTCCGGCAACGTGCCCGCGACCGGCGCCGCCGGTTCCAGCACCGCGCCGGCATCTGTCGCCGAATCCCAGGAGGACTTTGCGACCTTGCTCGAGGACAGCAGCAGCCGCGTGGGACTGCCGAGTTTCGAGACGAACACGACGATCGCGAATCGCTACCGCGTGGCCAGTTCCTGCGGCGAAACGAATGCCGGGAACGTCTTTCGGGCGTACGATACGGAGCACAAGACGGAGGTCCGGCTCATCGTCCTGCACCCGGAAGCCTTGAATGACACGCTCGCGCTGGCGGCACTGGAACGCGAAGTGGAACGGCTCCTGCCGGTAAAGCACGCGAACCTGCTCGGCGTCCTCGGGTTTGAGACCGTCGATCGCGGAAGCTTCCTGGTGCTCGAATGGACCGAAGGTTTCTCCCTGCTCGATCTGCTCAAGGCGCGCCGCGAGCTCGACGCGGATGAGGCGCTGAAGCTCCTCGGCCAGGCGGCCGAGGGCGCCGATCACGCCCTCGATCTCGGCCTTTGCGGGCTGGAATTTGGCCTTCACCAGATTCAAATCCATTTTCCCGGCGAAATCGAAAAGGAGAAGTTGCTCCGCACGCCGCTGAAGAATTGGCCGGAGTTTTTCGTCAAACTCTACCCGCTCGGCGCCACCCGCGAGTTTGCCGCTTCGCAAACCTGGGCCGGCGCCCAGACGATGGTGGCTTCCTGCGGCGAGGCCAGCGAGGCCCCGAGCGGAGACGTGCGGCCGCAATACGTCCAGTCGCTGGCCGCCGTCACTTACGAATTGCTCGGCGGCACCTTGTCGCCAGTGGCGTTGCGCGCGGGCGGAGGGGCGGCCAATCCCCGCTATACGCCGCTTTCGACTCTTTCCGAGGAGGGCAACGAAGTGCTTCATCGTGCGCTCGATTGTGGCCGCTCCTATCCGTCGGTGCGGGAATTCAGTGCCGCGCTGGCGAAGTTGGATGGTCTGCAAATCCATCGCCACGAGTCAAAAACCTCTCTCAGCGCGGCTCCGGTGGCCCGGACGACGACGACGGCAAAGCCTGCCCCGATGTCGGTGCCACCGCCCGTGAGCAAGGCGGCTCCTCCCGTATCCAGACCGCCGATTCCCCAAACTCCGGCTTCCACACCGCCCAAGCAGAAGGGTGCTCCCGTCGTGCTCATGGCTGGAATCGCGGCGGCCTTGCTGGTAGTGGCCGCGGTCGCATTCTATTTCTACCACGCCAAGTCGCACTCCACGGCGGACAGCGGCGGCTCTGCGACTTCGGCATCGGCGAGCGAAAATCCGAGCACCGATGGGCCGGCTTCATCGACGCAACCGGTCGCGGATAGTACTCCGGTCGCCACGCCGATTCCTGCAACCCCGATGCCGGTGGCGACGCCCATTCCGGCCACGCCCATCCCGGGACCGACGCGCCAGGACTTGCTCAAGGTCGCGGTGACGGCCGCCCAGGACCTGGAAGAAAAGGGCGACTGGCCCAGATCCCTCGCGGCCTGGATGTCCATCGCCCACGATTACCAGGACTTTCCGGTCGGTCGAAATCATCTCGAAACGATGCTCAACCATCTGCGGGACCGGCCCGCCCCGATCTCCTTCGAGGAATTTCAAAGCATGCGCGGCCCGATCATCGAAGCGGCGCAGATGGGCATCCTCTCGGCCATGCTTCTCATCGGCGACAATCTGCGGGTGCCGGAGCCGAAGATCGCCGCGCACTGGTTTTCGATGGCGGCGGACAAGGGCGACACCATCGGTCTCGTTCAGTACGGCTTGATGCTGCGCAAAGGCGAAGGCGTCGATAAAGCCGATCCCGAGACGGCTTTTTCGCTCTTCCAAAAGGCGGCCGATTCGGGTGATCCCAACGGCAAACTGGAACTGGGCGAGTGCTACCTGCACGGCATCGGCGTCATTGCCGACGAAAAACACGGGGTGGACCTGATCCGCGAAGTGGCGCAAACCGGCAATACCCGGGGCATGAACGAACTCGGGTTCTGCTACAGCCATGGGCTCGGCCTGGAGCGGGATTATCACGCCGCTTTCCAGTGGTTCAGCAAGTCCTCGGAAAAAGGCAATTTCGATGCGACGGCCAATCTCGGCGTCCTGTACATGAACGGATGGGGAGCGGAGGCGAATGCGAAAAAGGGGATCGAACTCTTCAAGAGCGGCGCCGAAGCCGGTCACGCGACCTGCATGCAACTCTACGCGAGTGCTCTCGAGGCGGGTCGCGGCACCGACAAAAACCACCTTCTGGCCACCTCCTGGTATCGGAAAGCCGCCAAGGCCGGCAGCAAGACGGCGATCGACTGGTGCAATTCGAACGCCGTGGCCTACTGATCGCTGGGCTGCACTATTTCCTTTGCCAGCCAGCGATCGTCTCATTAACAATCTGCCCACTTCTGCTATGAAGCCCGGAACCCTCAAAGTCGTCGCACTCTCCACATCCATTTCGTTACTCGTCGCGGCTTGCGAAAACATGTCGCCGGGTGAAAATGCCGCGGTTTTCGGCACATCAGCGGGTGTGCTCGCTGGCGGGATCGCCCGCGCCGCAGGGGCCAGCACCGGCGAGTCGATGGCCATCGGCGCGGCCACTGGCGCAGTGGTCGCGATCACCGCTTACATCATCGCCAAACACCAGGCGACCGAACGCCAGCGCCGCGTCGCCGAAGAACGCGCCCGCGTCTATTACGCGCATCTCGCTCCGGAGAAGAAAGAGGCGCTGAAGAAAAAGAAAGTGCGTTACATCGCCGTGGATACGGAGAAGAACGATCAAACTTCACCGAAGGCGCAGAAAGCCGTCATGGTCTGGGATACTCAATCCGAAACGGTGGCCGGCGACTACGTCTACGACGTCCAGAGCACCCCATCGGTGGGTTCGACGGCCAAATTCGACACTTACTCCGCCGAGTACGTCGGCTCCGGCAGCTAGTCCGCAGACTACCGGCCAACCCGGAAAGAAATCGCCCCCTTCGTCATCCGTCATTCGTCATTCCCGCCCTTGCTTATGAGAAACTTCCCTCGTCTCGTCGCGGTGGTCGCCGGCTTAGCCATGGCGCTCATCATCCTGCCTCCCACCTTCGCCATGGATGTGATGGAGCGAATCGTCAGCACGCAAACGGGAATGATCCGTCGCGAGGCCAGCGAGTATCAGAAAAAAGTCGCGGAGGCCAATGCCCGCGCCTACATGGCGGCCCGACTTCGCGCCTATCGCCATTCCAAACCGGAAAAAAACGCCGGGCCGGCCCCGACTCCGAAATCTCACAAGAAAGAGGTCGTCGAGAATGAACAAGCCCCAACGGCTGACGAAAAGCGTGCCCTGAGGAAGAAGCTTCCCCGCTATATCGCGGTGGACACGCCGAAGGACAAGCGCAGCGCGCCGGGGACGAAGAAAGACGTGATGATCTGGGACACTCAGTCCGAAACGTTCGCGGGCACTTATGTCTACGACGTGCCGAACCCTCCGTCGGTCGGTTCAACGGCGAAATTTGACACCTATTCCGCCGAATACGTCGCTAACGGCTTGTAATTTCCCCGCGGGTCGAGACGGTGTGAAGCGCGGCCTCGCGGCTGCCAGGCAACCAGTGCCTTTTCCCATGCCCAGGAGCACTGACCCTTCGTAAATTTTGCTCAATGAACATCCACGAATATCAAGCTCGCGAACTCTTCGAAAAATTTGGCGTCGCCACGACCAAGGGCGCCGTAGCCAACACCCCGGATGAAGCCGCCGCCGTGGCGGAAAAGCTCGGCACGAAGGAATTCGTCGTTAAAGCGCAAATCCACGCCGGCGGGCGCGGCAAAGGCACTTTCAAGAATGGTTACAAAGGCGGGGTGCAAATCACCGACTCCGTTGCCAAAGTGCGCGAAATCGCGGGCAAGATGCTCGGGCAGGTCCTCGTCACGCACCAGACCGGGCCGGAGGGCAAGCAGGTCAACAAGGTGCTCGTCGCCGAACCCGCGACGATCGCCCGCGAACTTTACTTCGCCATTCTCCTCGACCGCGGCAGCGGCGCACCGGTGGTCATCGCCAGCACTGAGGGCGGCGTGGATATCGAGTCGGTCGCCGAGCACACCCCGGAAAAAATCTTCCGCGAGCCGATTCACCCGACGCTCGGGCTGCAACCTTTCCAGACGCGCAAGCTGGCCAAGGCGCTCGGTCTCGACGGCAAGCAGATCGCGGCTGCGTCCAAACTCTTCAGCGCGATGTTCCGGCTCTTCGTCGCCCGCGATTGTTCGCAGATCGAAGTCAATCCGCTGGTCGTCACCGACAAAGGCGAACTGCTCGCCCTCGACGCAAAATTCAATTTCGATGACAACGCGCTCTACCGGCAGCCCGAGATCGTCGCCTTGCGCGACAAGAGCGAGGAAGATCCGCGCGAAGTCGCCGCGAGTGAGCACAGCCTGAATTACATTGGTCTTGACGGCAACATCGCCTGCCTGGTGAACGGCGCCGGCCTGGCCATGGCGACGATGGACATCATCCAGTATGCCGGCGGCAAACCAGCGAACTTCCTCGATGTCGGCGGTGGCGCCTCGAAGGAACAGGTGACCTCGGCGTTCAAGATCATCCTCGGCGATCACAACGTGAAGGGCATCCTCGTCAACATCTTCGGCGGCATCATGGACTGCAACGTCATCGCCACTGGCATCCTCGCCGCGGCCAAGGAAGTGGGATTGAAAATCCCGCTCGTCGTGCGCCTCGAAGGCAACAATGTCGACGCCGGCAAGAAGACCCTTTCCGAAAGCGGCCTCGCGGTGATCAGCGCGAATGACCTCGCGGACGCCGCCCAGAAAATTGTCGCCGCCGTGAAGAAAGCCGCGTGATGAAAATCACCGAAATCGCCTTTTCGTGTTACATCGTCACCGACGTCCCGCGGGCCAAGGCGTTTTACGAAGGCATCCTCGGACTCCAATCGAGCAAGGACTACGCGATCGGAAACGGCGCCCACTGGATTGAGTACGAGATCGGTCCCGGCACGCTGGCGCTCGGCAAATTCGAAGATGGAAAGCCCAGCCCGGATGGCTGCACCGTCGGCCTCGAAGTGGAAAACTTCGACGAAGCCGTCGCCACGCTCAAGGCCGCCGGCACGCCGATCAAGATGGGCCCGTTCGAAACGCCCGTCTGCCACATGGTCATGGTTTCCGACCCGGACAACAACACCGTCATCATCCACAAACGCAAACCGGGCCACGACTGAATGAATGAGACCACGGATTACACGGATTTCACGGATTAAAGCCTCCGCTTCGAAATCAATCCGTGAAATCCGCGTAATCCGTGGTCAAAAAACGGCCCTCAATGTTCATTGCTCAATCTTAACTGCTAAATGTCGATCCTCGTTACTCCGCAAACCCGCCTCCTCGTCCAGGGCATCACTGGCGACTTCGGCTCCCGCCACGCCAAACTTTCACTCGAATACGGCACGCAACTCGTGGCCGGGGTCACTCCCGGTAAAGGCGGCCAGACCTTTGAACATAATGGCTTCAAGGTGCCGATCTTCGACACCGTCCAAGAAGCGGCCCGCGAGACGGGCGCCACGGTCAGCGCCATTTTCGTCCCGCCGCCGTTCGCCGCCGACGCCATTCTCGAATGCGTCGATGCCGGGCTCGATCTGGCCGTGGCCATTACCGAAGGCATCCCGGTCGCTGACATGGTGAAGGTCAAGGCCGCCCTGCAGGGCAAAAAGACCCGGCTCATCGGGCCGAACTGCCCCGGCATCGTCACGCCTGGGACCGGTGAAAAATCCCACGGCGGCTGCCGCATCGGCATTGCACCGGGTTACATTCACAAAAAAGGCAACGTCGGCGTCGTCTCCCGCAGCGGCACCTTGACCTACGAAGCAGTGTGGCAACTCACCACCCGCGGATTCGGCCAGAGCACCTGTGTCGGCATCGGCGGAGACCCGGTGAATGGCACCAGCCATCTCGACGTGCTCCAGATGTTCAACGCCGATCCCGAGACCGAAGCGATCATCATGATCGGCGAAATCGGCGGCGACAAGGAAGAGGAAGCCGCCGCCTGGGCGAAGGACAACGTCAAGAAACCGATCGCCGCCTTCATCGCCGGCGTCACCGCGCCTCCGGGGCGCCGCATGGGCCACGCCGGCGCCATCGCCAGTGGCGGCAGCGGCACCGCCCAGGGCAAGATCGACGCGCTCAATGCCGCCGGCATCGCCGTCGCCCCGACTCCGTCCGTCATGGCCGAGACGCTGCTCAAGCACTGGGGGAAATAAGCGCCGGGCGAAGCGCAGACGCTCTTAATCTTAATCCTACTCTTAATCTTAATCCGACCGGCCCGGAGTAAGATTAAGATTACGATTAAGATTAAGAACGCCCAAGTGCGACCGTTACCGACTTGCGCGCCGTTCAGAGCGGATACTGGAACCGCAGAACTAGGCCGCGAGCGGCTCGATCTTCGGCAGATTTCCTTCGCGCTCCATCTTGCGGAGGTCGTAGCCGGTCTGCAAATTCAGCCAGAACTGCGGCGTAGTTCCAAAGAACTTCCCGAGGCGCCAGGCGGTGTCCATGGTGATCGCCCGCTTGCCGTGCATGATTTCGTTAATCCGGCGGGGCGGAACGGCAATGGCCTTGGCCAGGCAATATTCAGACACGTCCAACGGCTTGAGGAATTCCTCGGCGAGAATTTCGCCCGGTGGAATGAGCGGAAGCAATTTGGTCTTCTGGGTTTTCGTATTCAAGCCAGTCTGCATCTCGGACCCATCCGGACACACACGGTCCCGCGGCGGGTCATCGGATGTTACCCCGCCCTTCTACTTTGAAAGATCGTAGCAGACGAGATGATCCTCATCCCGCAGGTAGAGCCGCTTATTCGCGAGAACTGGCGCGGTCCAGCAAGGATACTGCAAGTGCGGCACCTGCCAGCGAGAGATTTCCTCCAGGTTGATGGAATTGGGTTTGAAGATTCCCAGTAAGCCGGCCTCGCCCAAGGCGTAGAGCTTGCCGTCCGCGAGAATCATCGATCCGCGGCCGTAAACGTCCGGCGGTTTTTCTCCTTCGGCGAGCTTGGCGTGGCCGGCATTTGGCCAGCCTTCCGGCCGCTCCCAGGCGATTTTGCCGGAGGAAAATTCCACGCAGCGGAGAACGGCATCCGGTTCATTGCGGCCGCTGAACGAATACATGAATCCATCGACCAGCACCGGCCGGGTCCAATGGACTTCCAATTGCAGGCCGCCCCAAACCGGCGTCACGGCTTTTCCGCTCGGATCGACGCGGAGGAGGACGGAGCCCGTCTTGTAGTAGGCCGAGGAAATGAAAATGAGATCGTCCTGGACGACCGGGGTCATGGCGTTGACCGAGGAGTCGGCACGCGAACGGAACCAATAGGAAAAATTCGCCTGGCCGGTTTTCGGATTCAATGAGACCAAGCCCTGCCGCGTGAAGACGAGGAGATGGCGCTGGCCGTGAATCGTGGCCAGCACCGGGGTGGCGTAGCTGGCCTGCTTTTGGTAGGCCGGATCATTGGGATTCCACGAGACGAGGCGTTCGCCCGGCCAGCCGTTCATCGGCGCGCCGTTCCACGTCTTCTCGCCGACATTTTCCCAAACGGTCTTGCCGGTATTGGCATCGAATGCCACCACGCCGGAATTGGGTTGTCCGCCGACCTGGACAAAGAGCAAGCCGTCCTCGAGCACGGGCGAACTGCCCACGCCGAAAAAGGCGTCCGGCACGGCGAAATCCGTGGCGGTATCGCGACGCCAGATTTGTTTTCCGGTGACGAGATCGAGGCAAAGGAGCACGCCCTCCGCGCCCAGCGTGTAGCAGCGATCCTCCGTAAGCAACGGCGTGCACCGCGGGCCGTTGTTGTAACCGAAGGGATCGCGGTAGTCGGACCGATAGGCCTGCTTCCAAAGCGTGAGTCCGGTCCGCGCATCGCAGGCTTCGACGATCTCCTGATTGCCGACGCGATGGTGGATGACCATGGTATCCCCGCGAATCGACGGAGCGCTGTAGCCTTTCCCGACCGGCCGTTCGAAAATCAGCGGCGGGCCTTGCACCGGCAAGGTATCGAGCAGCCCCGTTTCCACCGAGACTTGATCGCGCGTCGGCCCCATGAACTCCGGCCAATCGGCGGCGTGAGCCGTAAATAGGAGGGCTGTTGCCAAGACAACGCTAAGGGGAAGAATCGGGGACATGGCACGGACGATAACACGGCGCTTATCCGTCCCAGCTCTATTTCTTTACCCTTTTCTTTGCTCACACGGCTTGCCGCGAAGGCCCTTGAAGGAGGAGAGGCTTCCAGGGTCTTCTCGTCCGGTGAGCGGCAGGGACGCGATCCTACTTCCGTTCGCGGCTTCGCCGCTACCGCGCAGCACCCGCAACAATCACGCAACGGAAGCCGTAAGTATTGAAGCGTCCCGGCCCACTGGACTGCCGGTGCGACGACAGCAGAAGCGCGCGGTCGCTATCATGCCAGGACCCGCCGCGAAGTACATGCTTCTTCGGATCTCTATCAAACGTGTCCTCGCACCACTGAAAAACATTGCCGCCAACGTCATAGAGGCCAAACCGATTGGCGGGATAACTTCCCACCGGCGACGTAAAGGCAAAGCCATCCTGAAATCCGGGAATTTCATCCCGACCTTTCGGGGGTTTGCCCGCTTTCAGCAGCGTGTACAACTCCTCGCTGGCGTAGTTTCCCGCCTTTCCCGGAGGCGGCCATTGCGATCCCCACGGAAACCGATCGGCAATCCTGCCGTTTTTTTCGATCGGCAAGGCCTGCGCGTTCTCCTGGCCGCCAATGCCCACGACACAACTCCATTCGTGATCACTCGGCAGCCGGTATCTTTCGTTCGCACCAAGCTTCCCGGCCTTCCGTTCATGCTCCGTGAGCCACGAACAAAACGTCTGGGCGTCATCCCAATTGACCATCACCACAGGATGAGTGGCCTGCTGTTCAAACTCCGGTTTCATCCAATCGCAATTGGTCTCCCTGGCGAAGACCGCGTAATCCTGAACCCGCGTATCCCAGATGCTGAAGTAGACGGTCTGCCCATTCGTGGGTCCGCCGGTAATCGGCACCGGCACGAATCTCATGCCCAGCGTATTCTCAAAGGGCACTTCCTTGGTGGCGTTAACCACTGGCCCGGAGGCCGGTACTCGGCTGTCGAGACCAATGATCGGCGGCGCAGACACCACCGGTGCGGGCTCCGACGCACTCACGACACAACGGAAACCAAAATCGTCAAAGCGATAGGTCGGAATGTAGCGAAAGCGATTGGACGAGAGGAGGCTCACGCGAAGGCGCCCCTTCCACGACGACCCACGCAGCACCCGGTCCTTGTGGCTTTCATCCATCCAGTCTTCGCACCACTGCCACACGTTTCCTCCCATGTCATAGAGCCCGAACCGGTTCGCCGGATAACTGCCCACCGGCGAGGTGTTGGCGAAGCCATCGTGATAACCCGCATTCACCTCCTTCACGTCGGCGTATTTCCCCGCTGCCATGAGCGGCTTTAATTCTTCGCTCGCATAATTGCCGGCCTTTTCCGGTATCGGCCATTCCGTGCCCCACGGGTAGACATCCTCGATTTTTCCCCGCTTTGCGACGGGCAGTTGCGTGGGATCTTCCTTGTCGCCCACTCCGACGGCACAACTCCATTCGTGATCGCTCGGCAATCGATAAAGCTGATTCGGGTTCAGTTCGCCGGTCTTGTGCTCGCGATCCGTCAGCCAGGTGCAGAAGGCCTGTGCATCCTCCCAACTCACGTTGGTCGCCGGATGCGTCGGGCCTTGCACAAACTCCGGTTTTCGCCACTCGTGCTTGGTCGCCCTCACGAACACTTCGTAGTCCTGAACCCGCGTGTCCCAGATGCAGAACAGCACGCGCTGGCCGTTCGTCGGACCGCCGGTGATGGGGACCGGCAGGAACCTCATTCCCAGGGAATTGACAAACGGCATCTCCAGCCGCGCGGGTTGCGAGGCAACGGCTACGTCGGGCGCCGCCGGACCACCCGGACCACCCGGACCGGCTGGATTGAGCGGCGACGGCGCCAGCCAGGCCGCGGCGACGGCATCGCGCTTGTTCTTGAGGAGCAGTGCGTCGTCCAGGCGTCCATGCTGGGTGAGGAGGGTTTGGTTTTTTTCCAGGACCGCGTCGTATTTGGCCAGCAAGGCTTTGGCTTTGGCGATCCGTTCCTGATCGAGTCTGGCAAGTTGCTGCCGAAAATCCGCCCGCATGCTCTTGATTCCGGCAGAAACATCGGCGTCATCGACCGGAACGTTTTGAGTACTCTCGAAGGTTTTTCGCTCGGCGCGCCAGGCCAGCGCGTCTTCGAGATGCCCGGCGCTGCTGGCCCTCGCGACGGCCGCATCCAGCGCGGCGATGTAACGCTTCCGCAAATCCGCGACACCCGCTTCAAACGGCTTGGCCACTTCCTTCTGAAACACCTCCTGCTGCTCCCCATCCACCTGCGTAAGCCATATTTCGACTCCGGACTTCGGCGCTGGTGTAGCCACGGGAACCGGCGTGGACACGACCTGTGCGGATGCACTCGCCGTCCAGCAGATCAAAATCGCCAATACGATGCCTTTCATGGGGGGCCTGGAGTTTTACCGAAACGTCATTACCTGCCAAGGCTTTCCCTCTTCACGCTAATCGCAAGAGGAGATTGGAAATGACGAATGCCGAATGACGAATGCCAAAGGAAGGGCGAATGGCCAAATGTTCAAAGAAACCCGTTTCCTTTCGTACTTTGATGTTTGAGACATTCCTTCGACATTCGTCCTTCGTCATTCGTCATTCTCCCATGTTCCTCCGCCCCGCCTGCGTTCTCCCCCTTCTCTTCGCGCCCTGCCTGGCCATCGCCGCCGATGACGTCCGGGGCGACAATCCCGACTCCAAGCCCAGCACCCCGGAGGAAGAACGCGCCATGTTCCACCTGCCGCCGGGTTTTGAGATCCAACTCGTTGCCGCCGAACCGGACATTCAAAAACCGATCAATATCACCTTCGATGGCGCGGGTCGTCTCTGGGTCAGCGGCTCGCAGATGTACCCCTGGCCGGCGGGCACCGATGCGGCGGGCCAGACCATTCCCGGCTACGAAAAGGCTTTTGCCGATATCGCCAGCGCCTTTCACGTCGGCGACAAGGCCCCGCAGCCGCACCATGACGCGCTCGATACCGTGCGCGTGCTTTCGGATTTCGACGAAAACGGACACGCCAAATCCATCCGCGTTTTCGCCGATGGCCTGAACATCCCGAGCGGCATTCAACCGTTGCCGCATGGTTCGCCGGCTATCGCCAAGGCCTACGGCTTGCTGCCCAATTTCGATCCCAATCCCGCGATGCAGAAGCGGGCGCCGCGCGGCGATCGGCACATCGGCCGAGCGCCGAAAGGCGATAGCGCCATTGTTTATTCCATTCCGAATATCTGGCTGCTCACCGACTGGGATGGCGATGGTGTCGCGGAAAGCCGCATCCCGCTCTACGGCACCGCGGGCTATCTCGACACCCATGGCGGCATGTCGAGTTTCACCTATTGGATCGATGGCTGGATTTACGGGACGCACGGCTTTCGCAACCACAGCGAAATCCACGACCTCGACGGACGCGTGACCACACTCGATAGCGGCAACACCTATCGCTTTCGCCCCGACGGCTCCGAGTTCCAAATCTACACCCATGGCCAGACCAATCCCTTCGGCCTGACCTTCGATCCCCTCGGCCATCTTTACAGCGCCGACTCGCACTCCCGTCCTGTCTACATGCTGCTTCACGGCGGCTACTACGAAGGCATCGGCAAGCGTGACGACGGCCTCGGCTTCGCCCCGCACATCACGGAAGATGGCCACGGGTCGACGGCCATCGGCGGCATCGCCTATTACGCCGACAACAAATTTCCCGAGGAATATCGCGGCAACACTTTCAACGGCAACCCCGTGACGCGCCGCGTGAATCGCGACAAGCTCGAGTGGCACGGCTCGACTCCGGTCGCCGTCCGCGAGCCCGATTTCATCGTCAGCGACGATCCATGGTTCCGGCCGGTGCAGGTCAAGCTCGGCCCGGATGGCGCGCTCTGGATTGCCGATTTCTACAACGCCGTGATCGGCCACTACGAATTTCCGCTCGCCGATCCCCGCCGCGACCACACCCATGGCCGCATCTGGCGCGTGGTTTATCGCGGCGAGAAAAAAGACGCGCCGGTCGCTAACCCGCCGGACTTGGCGCGGATGGAACCGAAGGACCTGGTGGAAAAACTCAACGATTCGAATCTCGAAGTGCGCCGCCTCGCGACGAATGAGTTGGTCAATATCCGCGATGTCACCAGTATTTCGATGAAGTTGCACAAGCTCTTCTGGAAAGGCGTCGACCATCAGCCGGCCAGCGCCAACCATCGCGCATACATTGTGGAAGACCCCTTGCTCTCGTCGGATTCGGCCACCCAGATCGGCTTCCCCGCCGACACCTTTTGGGAAGGTGATGCCGCGCCGGTTTCAAAATCAGACAACGCAGCGAAATTTGAAGAAACCCTCGCCGCGGCTCATTCGCTGTGGGCCTTGGAACGGATCGGGCAACTCGATGACGAGGTGCTGAATTTTGCCGCGCACCGGGATGCGCTGAATCGCATCATGGCTTTCGATATTGTGGCCCAGCGCCCGACCGTTTCCGCCGATTTGGGTCAGGCCCTCGAAGCGCTGAAGAATTCCAACAACCGATTCAGCGAACAGCTCGGAGCGAATCTTCTGGCGAATCATCCCATGGCCAGTCCGCAAGGCCTCGACACGTGGTTCGCCACGTACGACAAGGCGAAGCCGCAGGATGCGAAGGCCGAGGCAAAAAATCCCGGCGACGCCGAATTGATTTACGCGCTCAAGGTCGCGCTCCGCGAACAACTTGGTGCGCCTGGCGCTTACGAAGCGGCCGACGATCTTCTCGGAAAGAGTTATCCGAAAGACTGGGACGTGGTGGCCGACGTCAGCCTCGCGGTGAACACTGCGGACGCCGCCGATTTCCTCCTCAAGTATCTCGTCCACACGCAACTCGCCGCGCCGCGTTCCGGGGAGTATCTGAAACATGTCGCGCTCTATTTGCCCACGGATCGGTTCGGCGAAGTCGCGGATCTCACCGCGAAGCTCGATCACGCGCCGCTACTCCAGCGCCTCGTGGCCGCAGACGGCCTGGGCCAGGCCTCGCGGCAGCGCGGCGTGCAATTGCCCGAAGCCGCCAATGCCTGGATGCAACGGGCGATGATCGATTCGCTCGAGAGCGGGAACGATTTTATGACCAGGGTCGCCATCGAGGGTGTCCGCGAAGCCACGTTCGAAGGGAAACTCGCGCCGCTGGCAAAAATCGTTGCCGATGAAAAGCGGCCCGAACAGCAACGCATCGCCGCGTTGGAAGCGCTGGCCAATCTGGATGCGGCCCGCCCGATTCTCGGCAAGGCGCTGGCCAGCCCGGCGAGCATGAAGTTCCGCAAGCGGGCCGCCGAATTGCTCGGCCAATCCAATACCGACGAAGCGCGGGCCGCCTTGCTCGCCGCCTTACCGACCGCCCCGACGGATGTCGGCAATTTCATCGCGGCCAGCCTCGCTGGGACCGACCCCGGCGCGGAGTCGCTCATCAGCACGATTGAAAAGGGCAAATCGACGGCGGTGCTGCTGCGCAATCCGCTGGTGGCCGCCGCGCTGGAGAAGCGTCCGCAGTCCCTGCGCGACCGGGCCGCGGCGCTGACGAAGGATTTGCCGCCGGAGGACGAGCGACTCGACAAAGTCATCGCCGCCCGTGCCGATGCGTTCCAAAAAGCGAAGCCCGACGCCAATCACGGCGCGCAGATTTTCCAGCAGAATTGCGCCGTCTGCCACAAGATCAACAACCAGGGGGCGAATATCGGTCCGGCGCTCGACGGGATCGGCGCCCGCGGCGCTCACCGCGTGATTGAAGACATCCTCGATCCCAATCGCAACGTCGACCCGATGTTCCGCCAGACCGTCGTCGAGACGAGCGATGGGCAGACGCTGGCCGGCATGAATGCGCACTTCGAAGGGGAATTGCTCGTCCTCACCGACGTTTCGGGCAAACCAGTGAGCGTCCCACGCGCGAAGATCAAAACGCAAACGCCGACCAAACTCTCGCTCATGCCACCCATCTTTGAGACCACCATCGCTCCCGCCGATTTTAACGACCTGCTGGCCTTCCTCTTTCGCCCGGCACCTTAGCATTTTAAACTGGGCTGTAGCCGAAACGAGCGGTGCTTTGGTGGATGCCGATCTCCGAGCGGCATGGGAAAAACCAACTACGCCGGAGGTGTCCATCCGCTGGTCCGAAAGAATGGCGCGTTGCGCGTTGTCTTTCTCATCGCACCCGGAGGTCGCAATCCATCCAAATTCCGCACCTTTCCGCCGGAGCGGCGCGGAGCCCGTCGAATGCGTCCCGGCTGCTTCCAAACCGGTCACGTGAGATTCCTGCTTTTCCCAAAGACGAGTCGCATTTTCCACGACAAGCGGCCTTCTGCTCAAACCATTGTTCGCCCTAGCGCAACGGCGTGAAGGCCGCTAAGTAACGTCCCCATCATGTGCGGCATTGCCGGCTTTTTTGACTCATCACTCTCCACTCAAGAGGCCGCCGCGCTTCTGCAGCGGATGCTCGAGCTGATCGTGCATCGCGGTCCGGACGGCGCCGGCACCCACGTCGGGGCGGGCCTCGCGCTCGGCATGCGGCGCCTGAGCATTATCGACATCGACGGCGGCGCGCAGCCGATCTGGAACGAAGACCACACCGTGGCCGTCGTCTTCAACGGCGAAATCTACAATTACGTCGAACTGCGCCAGGAATTGACGGCTCTCGGCCATCAGTTCTGCACCCAAACGGACACCGAAGTCCTCGTCCACCTCTACGAACAGTTCGGGGAAGCGATGTTCGGCCGGCTGCGCGGGATGTTTGCCTTTGCCTTGCTCGACTCGAAAAAGAATCGCCTGCTCCTGGCGCGCGATCATTTCGGGCAGAAGCCGCTTTATTACACTGCCGAGAAGGGCCGCTTTGCCTTCGCCTCGGAGTTGAAGAGTCTTTTCGCATTGCCGTGGGTCAGCCGGGAGACTGATCCGGAAGCGTTTCTCGACTATGTGTCCTGGCTCTCGCTGCCGGCCCCGCGCACGCATTTCCGTCACATCACCAAGCTGGCCGCCGGCGAATATCTCCTGCTGCCGCTGGACGCGCCTGACCGGGCCGAACCCAAGCGCTACTGGTCTTACGATCTGAACGAAGTTCCGGATCTCACCGCCCTCGAACCCGCCGTCGATGCGCTCGATGCCGCCCTTCGCGATTCTGTCAAATTGCACCTCCGCGCAGACGTGCCCGTCGGCGTGCTCCTGAGCAGCGGCCTTGACAGCCGCGTGGTCGTCACTTACGCGCAGGAATTGCAGGAAGGCCGGATGCAGACGTTCTCGGTGGGATTCGATGGTCCGGATTCAGAGACCAAAGGCGCCGCGGCCACCGCCCGGGAGATTAAATCGAAACATCACGCTCTCGAACTCACCTCCGACGATCTGCTCCACAACATCGAGAAGATCGCCTGGCATCTCGACGAGCCGGTGGGTGACCCCGCGGCCTTCGCCGTGCTCAAAGTCTGCGAACTCGCCCGCGGCCATGTCAAAGTGCTCCTCTCCGGGGAAGGCGCCGACGAACTCTTCGCCGGCTATCAAGGTCGCTACCACGGGATGATGGCGACGCTGAATCGCTCGGACAAAATGCGCCGGTTCGCGCCCATCCTCCCCGATGCGGACCCCGCCGGTCGTCCGTCGCGCTGGCAACGGCTCGGCCTGCGGGCCCACCAATCCCGCGCCAGCGAAGCGGTGACGTTGCGCCTGGAGGGACTGCCGGGCGACGTGCGCCGGATGCGCGGTCTTACTCCCGAGCAACTCCGCCGTCTGCGCGAACGCGCGAAGGTTCTCGCCGGCAGCATCTACCGGCCTCAGCGCGACATCCTCCACGAACTTCTCGCGCTCGATCTCAACTGGCAACTCGCGGAGTCCCTGTTGCAGAAAGCGGACAAGATGAGCATGGGCGCATCGATCGAATTGCGGACGCCGATCCTCGATGTGCGGATCGCCGAACTGGCCGCGCGCATTGCCGCTCCGCTCAAGCTTCCGCCCACAGGCCCGGGCAAGCTCGTCCTGCGCCATTGTCTCGCCCGCAAGCTGCACGAGCCACTCACCCGCCCGAAAATGGGTTTCCCGGTGCCGTTGCGCGATTGGTTCACCGGCCCGTTGCGCGAACCGCTCGAAGCGGCGATTTTCGCCAAGGACTCCGCGTGCCTGCAGTATCTCGACCGCGGCCTGTTGCGCGCCGCCTGGGATGACTTTCAGGCTGGCAGCTGGGACGGTGCGCCCACGCTTTACGCGCTCTGGATTTACGAAGTCTGGCATCGCAAATTCCGGCCTGCATGAAGCCGCTGATCACCATCGGCATTCCCAGTTTCAACAGTGCCCGCTGGCTGGAGCAGGCCATCGAAAGCGCACTTGGCCAAAGTTGGCCGGAGAAAGAAGTCATCGTTGTCGACGACGGCTCGACCGATGACTCACCGGCAATCGCCCGCCGGTTTGGGGACCGCGTCCAGCTCATCGTCACCGAAAATCGCGGAGGCAATCACGCGCGCAATCAGGCACTGCGGGCTTCCGAAGGCGACTGGATTCAGTTCCTCGACGCTGACGATTACCTCGAACCGGAAAAACTAGCCCGGCAACTCGCCGAGACCAACGAAGGCACAGACGCCGACGTTCTCTACAGCCCGACTTGGATCGAGGATCTCGGCAAGGGAACGCGGGAAGCCGGTCCGATCGATGCGCAATACGATCTCTATGGCCAGTGGCTCTCCTGGCAGCTTCCGCAAACTGGCGGAGCGTTGTGGCGCAAGACCGCGCTGGAAAGCCTCGGCGGGTGGAAAGAGGGACAACCTTGTTGCCAGGAACACGAGCTTTACCTGCGCGCGTTGCAAGGCGGTCTCCGCTTCCGTTTCGCGCCCACGCCTCACGCCGTCTATCGCATTTGGTCCGAACAAACGGTCTGCCGCCGCGACCCGCGCCAGGTCATCCACGTGCGCACGCAATTGATGGATGCGCTGCACGATTGGATGCAGGCCCGCAACCTCTGGACGCCCGATCATTCGCGCATCGCCGGCCAGGCCTTTTTCGAAATGGCCCGCACCCTCGCGAAACACGATCTGGCCGAGGCGGATGCCTATTTTCGCGACCGGAAAAGCCGCGGTTTGATCCATTTAGCCGGCCCGGCAGCACCACGGGCTTATCGTTTGGCGCATCGTCTGCTTGGGTTTACGGGTGCGGAGAAGCTCGCCGCTGCCCGCCGATAAATGCCCAACCCTCTCCCTTACAGCCTGGTCATCGCGACTTATGAGCGCGCGGAAGAACTGCGCACCACTCTGGCCAGCATCGCCGCGCAAACTCGCCGACCGGCGGCCGTGATCGTGGTCGACAGCTCGAAGGACGACCAGACCCTCGCGGTGGCGCAAGCGGCGGAAATACCCGTGCGCTACGAGCGGGCTCTCAAGCCCAGCGCCGCCGTCCAGCGCAACCAGGGGGCCTGGCTCGTCGCCACTCCGCTGGTCGCGTTTCTCGATGACGATGTCTACGTCCCGCCGGACAGCCTGGAAAAGATTTGCGCGGCGTTCGAGGCCGATCCCGAGGAAAGAATTGGCGGCATCGCCGCGCGGATTGACGGTATGCAGCACTCGGTTCCCGGCGGGTTGCTGCGCTTCTATTACCGGCTGCAGGCCGGCTTTTCACATCCCACCTACGGCGGTAAACTCTTCGGCGCGGCCATCAACTGCCTGCCCACCTATAGCGAAGCCGGCGAAGGCGACCTCATCCCGGCAGACTGGTTGAACTCGACCTGCGTCTTCTACCGGACGCCTCTTTTCGCCCGCGAAAAATTCCCCGAATTCGACGGCTACAGCTTTCTCGAGGACGTCCATCTTTCCGCGCGCATCGGCCGCACCCATCGGCTCTACTTTCATCGCACGGCCACCTTCGAGCACCGCGATGCCCCCAGCACCTTCAAACGCAACACGCGGGAACTGGCGCGCATGCGCGTCCGCCATCAGCGCCTCGTGGCCCACGATATCCTCGGCTTGCGCGAGCCCAGTCTCTCCTGGAAACTGCTGCTCCATCGTCTCTTTGCCAGCGTCAGCATCGTCCGCCAGCGCGGTCCGGCGTGGCCCCAGGAACTCCTCGGCACCTGGACATGATCGCGCGCTTTCTCACAGGGCTGGCCTCGCGGGCGCGCATCGCTTTTTATCGTTCCCAGGGAATGCAGATCCGTGGGCACGTTTCTTTGCGCGCCATCGAGGTGCGCCAGCGCGCTTCCGGCGTCACGCTGGAAGACGGGGCGGCTCTCGATCGCGGGGTGGTGCTGCTCGCCACCAGCGACCGGGCTCGCATCCACATCGGCCCGCGCACTTACATCAATCGCCACACCATGATCGACGCCGATGAGTCGGTCGAAATCGGTGAACGAACGATGATCGGCCCCTTCTGCTACATCACCGACCACGATCATACCGTGGGCGTCGGCGTCGCACCCGCGGATGGCCCGCTTGTCAGCGGACCTGTCAGCCTCGGGGCGCGTTGCTGGATCGGCGCGCACGTGACTATTCTGAAAGGTGTCACCATCGGAGACGGCACCGTGGTCGGTGCGGGCAGCGTCGTCACCAAATCGCTGCCCGCCGGAGTCATCGCCGTCGGCAATCCGGCGCGGGTGTTGCGCGAGATAGGCTCATGAGTCCGACCATCGCCGTCTGCATCACGACGCATAATCGCCGCGACGACCTGGCGCGCACCCTCGCGTCGCTGCAGCAACTCACTCCGCCGCCCGACGAAATCCTCATCGCCGTCGATGGCTGCGAAGACGGCACCTTGGAATTGTTGCGCGAGAAATATCCGCACGCGCGAACCCTCGTTCACGAACGCGCCCTCGGCTCGATCCCCTCGCGCAATGAGCTCGCGATCGCCTGCCAGAGCGACGTCTTTCTGAGCCTCGATGATGACAGCTATCCGCTCGAACCGGATTTCGTGACTCGCCTCCGTGATTTGTTCGCCAGCCGACCGCAACTCGCCGTGGCCACTTTTCCGCAGCGTTCGGACGAGTTTTCGGCCTCCCTCACCGCCGCGAATTTGGGACCTTCGCAATTTGTCGGGAGCTTTGTGAATTCCGGAGCGGCTATCCGGCGCTCGGTGTTCGAGAGCCTGGGAGGGTATCCGGATTTCTTTTTTCACGCCTACGAGGAACCGGACTTCGCCCTGCGCTGCATTGCCGCCGGCTGGCAGGTGTGGAACGAGTCTTCGCTGACCATCCGGCATCACTTCACCGGGACGCAACGCAACGAAGTGCGCACCCACCATCGGCACGCGCGCAACGAATTCTGGAGCGTCCTCCTGCGTTGTCCGGCGCCGCAGTTGATCGTGGTCGCCCTGTTTCGAATCGTCCGGCAGTTTGGCTACGCCTGGAGACGCGGTTTGGATTGGGCCATTCGGGAGCCCGCCTGGTGGCTGGCTGCCCTGCCAGGCATTTCACGGTGCCTTCGGGAAAGGCAGCCGTTGCCCTGGGGAAAATATCGCGCCTGGATGGAACTGGTGCGCGCGCCGCTGGTTTCCGAGAAAGAGTGGACGGCCAAATTCGGGACGGCGCCACCATGAAGATTTCGATCTCCTCTACCAATCCCTGCCATCTTTACCCGATGGCGGTGGAACTCGCCGGGCGGAACGCTCTCGGCGCCTATTACTCGGGCTATCCCGCGTGGAAACTGGGCGATCCCGACGGCGTCCCCCTGCGCATCCACAGCCTGCGCACGAATATCGTTTACGGCATGCTCAAGTTCCTACCCGAAGGCTGGCGGCCGGAATCGAAACGTCTCTTTCGCTGGCAGGATCACGGCTTCGATCGCTGGACTGGCGCGCATCTGGAGCCGTGCGATTTTGTCCACGCCATGCCCGGCCAATGTCTCCGCACCTTTCAGGCGGCACGACGCCAGGGGATCAAGACGGTCTTGAATCATGCCACCGGCCCGGTCCGCGAATGGGTGCGCATCATGGAACCGGAATACCGGCGCGTCGGCATGAAACTCACCGACGTCTGTCCGTACGATGCCGCCTACTTTGAGCGCGAGGTGGAAGAATATGCGCTCACCGACTGGCACTGCGTCGCTTCGAGTGTCGTTCGCGACCAACTCATCGGCCTGGGGATCGATCCCCAGCGGATCTGGCTCGTGACCTACGGCGCGGACGCCCGCATTTTTAATCCGGTGGGCAAGGAAATCCCCTCTCCGAATACCGATCCCGCCGGCGCAGCGACGGCTCCTTTTCGGATCGTCTTCGCCGGCCAGGTGGGAATCCGCAAAGGGCTGCGAGCCTTGCTCGAAGCGCTCACCCTGGCGCAACGTCCGGACTGGCAAATGCATTTCTACGGCGCCGTTCTCGGCGAGGCCCGCCACGATGTGGACGCCTACCAGGGCGCGACCCCGCTCACCTTTCACGGACCGGTTGGGCAGGAAACCCTCGCCGAGGCCTTCTGTTCCGGCTCGGTGCTGGTGCTGCCTTCTCTGGAAGAAGGCTTCGGCTTGGTGGTGCCGCAGGCGCTCAATTGCGGCCTGCCGGCCATCGTCAGCGACCGGGTGGGGGGAAAGGATTTTGTCCGGCATCGCGAGAATGGGTCCGTCTTTCCTGTCGGCGATGCTCCCGCCTTGGCCTCAGAACTGCTTTGGTGGGCACAACACCCGTATCGCGTGCAGGAAAGCTTTGGCTGGCGTGAGCCTGCCGAAAAGCTCATCGAGTTCAGTGCTGCGGCCCTCCAATGAATTTTCCACGACCCAAACATCGAGCCACCGGCCCGCCTCCGCGACAATATAACCTCGCCCCGGTTCGCCCCGTCGAGCAGGCGGTCGAATACCCCCATCCCCACGTCAATGGGACCGTCGCCGCGCTGGTCGGTCTGGCCCTGACCGCTCTGCTCTCGAATGGTGAGCTCCCCTCCACGGTCGCCCGTGGCGCCGCCATCGGCAGCCTGCTCAGCATCGGTGTCAGCATGGCCTTCGATTTCCAAATCTCCGGTCTGCGCAATCTGATTCGCGCCGATCTCATGGCGATCCTGGCGTTCTATTTTCTCACGCTCTTCGAGTTCCTCTTCCCGCAACCGAATTTCAACACCCTCATTTCGGTCCAGACCACCCACTACTCGCTCCTCACGGTGGAACTGGGATTCGCCGGTCTCTTCATCGGCCGTCACTTTCTTCATCCGAAGAAACAACCCTTCCAGCACACCCTCACCTACGAAATCCCGGCCGCCTGGACCGTGGTGATCTTCTGGGCCTGTTTCTTCATCGGCTATTTTCACATGCTCCTCGCGGTGGATTTCAACGTCTTCGAGATGTGTGCCTGGTTTCTGGACCCGCGGTTCACCCAACCCTGGCAGCGCGGAAAGTTCGGGGACTGGAAGGCGCTCCTCGTGGAGTTGGGCCTTTTCATTTATCTCATTCCGCCGTTGGCCGGGATCATGATTGCCCGGCGTCACCGCTACGGAGCCATCGCGCTGATCTTCGTCTTCGGGGGGCTGCTCTTTACTTTCTGGTACGGGTTTACCAGCGGCACGCGAAACGTCTTCGCCTCGTATCTGGTGACCTTTCTCATCGCCTACAGCTTCGCCCTGCCATTCGCCAAGCAGAAAGAATTGGTCATCCTTTGTGTCACCTGCGCCGTGGTCATGGTCGTGGCGACCTATGCCATGCTCCAGTTCCGCAGCGTGGGCCTCCGCAACTACTGGAACGGCGATTACGAACCTCCGCCTCCGGGGGAGAAGACCATGTTCGTGGACTACAACCTGTATGCGATTTGCCGGCTTGTGGAGGTTTTCCCCAATCAGCAAAATTATCTCGGGTGGGAAATTCCCTACCAGGCGCTCATCCGGCCCATCCCGCGCGCCATCTGGGCGGGCAAGCCGGAAGGCCTGAGCTCCTCGATCGAAGATGCTCTCGGCGCGGAAGAGGGTGTCACGATCTCGGCCAGCTTCGTCGGCGAAGCCTACATGTCCGGCGGTGTGAGTGTGGTCCTCATCATCGCCCTTATTTTCGGGGCGCTGACCGGGTGGTGGAGTCATCTCGCTTCGCCGAAGAATTCGGAATTGGGCATCCTGATTTACGCCTCCGGTTTTTTCGCCACGGTCATCTCGATGCGCAGCATCTTCGTCTTCACCACCGCGCTGCTCCCGACCGTCGCCGCGCTGGTCATCGGCACTTACGCCGTCAGCATCCTGAGTCGTCACGCGCGGGGCCTTTTGGCGCGAGTCGCCAACCGCACGCGGGCGCCCCGGCGTCCACCACCAGCGCCTGTGCGGAGATGAAGGTGGCATTCGTTTCCGTCGTTCCGTCCCCCTACCAACGCGATCTCTTTCGCGCCCTGGCGCAAAGATCGGAGATCGATCTCCATGTCTACTATCTCGAAGCGGCTTCCCCGGATTCGCCCTGGCCACAACGCCAGCTCGAATCGTACGAGGAGATACTTCGCGGCTTTTGGTTTGGGATCGGCTCGGCGCGCTGCCATGTGAACTGGCCGCTTCCCGATCTGCGGCATTTCGACCTCGTCGTGATGAATAATATCATGTCGCTGACCGCCCAATGGCTGATGCGCACCGTCCTCCGGAAAAAGCCCTGGCTCTTTTGGGGCGAGCGCCTCGGACGCGGCACGGCACTGCACCAGCAATTGACCGCCCCGCTCCACCGGGCGACGGGCATTGCCGCCATCGGCAGCTTCGCCGCGGACGATTATGCCGCGCGATTTCCGGAGCCGCGGCATTTCTGCATCCCTTACTTCTGCGACTTGGACGCTTTTCTCGCCGCGCCACGTCACCACCGCGAAGAGAGCCGCGTCGTTTTTCTTTTTTGCGGACAAATGATTGCGCGGAAAGGCGTCGATCTCCTCCTCGCGGCGTTTCAAAAACTCGGCCCGACCGCGTGTCTTTTGCTCGTCGGGCGCGAGGCGGAGCTTCCGCAGCTTTTGGCGCCGCTGCCCGCCGAGGTGCGGGAACGGATCACCTACGCCGGCTTTCAAGCTCCCGAAGATTTGCCGCGCTACTTCGCCCAAGCCGATGTCTTCGTCCTGCCGAGCCGCTACGACGGCTGGGGCGTGGTCGTCAATCAAGCGCTCGGGGCCGGGCTGCCGATCATTTGTTCCGACATGGTGGGCGCCGGACGCGATCTCGTGGAAGAAGAGATCAACGGTCTCCGTTTTCCCGCGGGCGACAGCGCCACTCTCACTCAAAAAATGCAACGATTCCTGGATGAACCACAACTGTGTGAGCGTTGGGGCGAGGCCTCGCGCGAACGCGCGTCACGCTGGACGCCCACCGCCGGAGCCGGTAAATGGGTCGAGACCTTTCAGACCGTCATCCAGGCATGAGAATCCTACTTGTCAGCAGCAGCTCCGGTTCGCGTGGCGGCGGTGAGCTCTTTCTTCTCTACTTGGGACGTGCCCTGGCGCAGCGGGGCCACACCGCGATGCTCTGGGCTTCCGATCATCCGCGCATGGATGAATTGGCCAATAGCTTCTCCGCCATCGGCGAGGTCCTGCGCTCCCCGTATCGCAACACCTACGATCGCCGGGGGCGTTCAATTTCCAGCTACCTCAATCTTCGCGGCGTGGGACAACTCGCGCGCGTCTGGAAAAAAGCCGAGCCGGACATTCTCCACGTCAACAAGCAGAATCTCGAAGACGGCCTCGATTTGCTCCACGCCGCGCGCCGCTCGCACATCCCGAATATTTGCATGATTCACCTCACGCAAAGCGCCGGGTACCTCAAAGCCAAGCTCGCTCCGGCCCGCGACTTCGTCGCCCGGCGCGCCTTGCGCAATTATCACTACCCGTTCGTCACCTGCCTGGAGAATCGCCGCCGCGACCTGGCTGATTTCATTGGCTCTTCCGAGCGCATTCACATGATTCCCTACGGCGTGCCGCTTTACGACTTCGCCCGCCGCGAAGTGGTGCGCGAGACCCGGCGCACGGAACTGGGCATGAGCGATTCGGATTTCCTGATCATCGGCGTCGGCCGCATGGTGCCCCAAAAGCGTCCCCTGGATTTCCTGGCGCGCGCCGCGGAAATTTCCAGGCGTTTTCCCAAAGCCAAATTCCTCTGGGTCGGCGACGGCCAACTGAGCGGAGATTGGGACAAATGGGTGGCGGCGCGACAATTGGAAAAAACCATCCATCGGATGCCCTGGCGCAATGACGTGCCCTCGCTGCTCATGGCGGCGGATGTGTTCCTGCACGTCGCCGAATACGAGGGCCTACCCCTGGCCATCCTGGAAGCGATGTCCGCCGGATTGCCCTGCGCCATTTCCGAGAATCTTTTCGCCGAGATGCCATTTCAAAATGGCGCCAACGCCATCTGCGTCACCGAGGACAGGACCTGGATGAGCGCACTCGAGAACCGCGAGAAACTCAAGACCATCGGCGCCGCGGCGCGACAACTCGTCGAGAAACAATACTCCTACGCAAGCGTGGCTGAAGCCTACGAAGCCGTCTACCGCTTGGCGCTCGGCGGAAAGGCGTGAAGATCGTCTTTTGCGTGCCGCCACCCGAACAGCGGGTCGGGGGGCTCGACTCGGCGATCGGGGCTCTCCGCGACGCTCTTGGAATCTTGGGGGTGCCAATTTCTGACGAGGTCCCGACCGCGCCGGATGGGGAAACCGTCGTTCATTTTCACGGACTCTGGCAGCCCGCACATTCCCGTCACGCCAAGGCCTGCCTCGCCCGTGGCACGCCCTACGTCGTTTCGCCTCACGGAATGCTCGAGCCTTGGGCCTGGCGCCACAAATGGTGGAAGAAGTGGCCGTACTACAAGCTCGTCGAACAGCGCTACCTTTCGCGGGCCCGCGCCCTCGTAGCCACGGCCGCTTCCGAGGCCGGTCGACTCCATCATTTCCTGCCGCGCGCGCGGGTCGAAACATTGCCCCTCGGCCTGACCAGCGACGCCCGGCCGGATTACGAAAATGCCCGTCGCCAATTGGGTTGGAAACCTGAAGAGCGCGTCCTTCTCTATCTCTCGCGCATCCACGTGAAGAAGGGTCTCGACCTGTTGCTCCACGCGCTTGCCCATTCGGTGCGTTCGGAACCCACAAGGCTCGTCATCGTCGGCGATGGCGAACCGGCTTACGTTCGCTCTTTGCAGGATTTCGCCAAACAGCACGCCGCCGATCTCCTGCCCATCGAATGGAAAGGCGCTATCTGGGGCACCGCTCGATGGCCCTATTTTCAGGGCGCGGATTTGTTCTGTCTGCCGACGCATTCCGAAAATTTCGGCCTCGCCGTTCTCGAAGCCTGCCAGGTCGGCACGCCGGCGCTGACCACCACGGAAACCCCGTGGGGAACGGAACTCTCGAGCGGGCGCGGTTTCATCGGCCGTCCGACCGTGGAGAGCATCCGGCAATCGCTCGTCGACTATTTCCAGCAGCCCCGTTGGGCCGCCGAAAAGCGCGCGGCTCTCGCGGATTGGGCACACGCGAATTTTGACTGGAAGACTCTCGCCCCCAGATACGCCGCCTTTTATCGCAGCATTCTCTCGCCCATCTCTTGAGCCACCCGGTAAATCCGCCGCAAAATTCCGCTTGCCTCCCACGGTCGACCGGGGCATTTTCCCGCTCCCACGCACGGGGTCTTAGCTCAGTTGGTAGAGCGCCTCAATGGCATTGAGGAGGTCAGGGGTTCGAATCCCCTAGGCTCCATTTCCTTCAGAATGAGGAACGTGCGAAAGGCGGATGCACTGGCGGAAATCCCGACGTCTAGTGGATGCTTTGATGGTGAGCCGCGAAGAACGCATCCAGGTTCCGCAGCCTGCGCGATAAATCCCTCGCAATGTTCAGCACCAACACGCTGTGCTGCGAAGGCATCGTTTTGTACAGGCTGTAAAATGCCATCGACGATATCCCGAAGATGGTCGACGGTTCGTTCGCCTGAATGGTCGCGCAACGTGGCAGGGTATCGACAATGCACATTTCGCCGAAGAAATCCTTCGGACCAAGAGTTGCCAGCACGATCTCGCTGGGGGTTCCGAAATCCTTACAGACTTTCACGCTCCCAGCGGAAATCACGAACATGCTGTTGCTCTTCTCTCCCTCCCGCACGATCACCGCACCGCCAGGATATTCCTGCGCTGTCGTATGCTCCAATAGCAATTCCAACGCCTGGGTATTCAACCCGGCAAAGATTGGAACATTTTCCAGGATTGCGATCACGATCGTGACCGTAAATGGGATCGCCAGGATGTCAAAACCGGCCGTCCAATCTTCTCAGGCGTTGCACGGTTCAGCCGGCTCACGTCACGGCACGCCAACTTGCCGAAAGGTTCTTCACGTTGTGCAGTTCCAGGTTGGCCTGGCGGATGTTCAGTGATCCAAGGCGAACCGAATGGCCCGCTTGAGAACATCTGCAAGATGTAAGGCGACCGACTGATCCCGCACATCGATGATATCGCTGCTCAGCCGACAGCCGTTCAAGCGAAAGTCACCCGAGAGATGGCAGATGTCTTTCGTATCCGTTTTCGTGGCATAATGAACGGTCCAATAGTCAAAGCGGTCGTGTTGGGTCACCTTGACCTTCTCCGGGTCAAGCCTTCTCAAGGGAACAACTTTGCTGATGTAGCAAATATGGGCGTCATTGTCTGGCCGCGAGAATGTCTCCTTGTAGGTCAGAAATCCGTCCAAAAAGGAGACGAACGTCATGCTCATCAGTCCATCAGGACGAAGCAACGGCCTCTGCTCGGTGATCGTTTTTTTGAAAACCTCAATCGCTTCCGGGAGTAAAGCGGGTCGTGCGATCAACACCCGGCCTATTCCCTCCAAAAAGTTGTGCGAGCTGATTGGCAGCACCAACCCATGATTCAGATGTGAATCCGGTGTCCATTCGCACAGAATTCCTTTTTCGGGTCCAGCGAAGGTCTTTTCGAAAGTAAAAAGTCTGGCTTCGACGTTATGCATCCAAGACTTCGGTTCGGTTGACGCATTCAAAAGCACCGCCCCGATGAGGATGGCTTCTCCTACTTCCTCAGGTGGAGGCATTTTGATCAGGGAAACCGGACCGTATGGCATCTTCTCACCAGAGATTTCCAAATCAAGCACCCGGCGGAAAATCCTCTGGCCGATCGGCCTCGTCGGGATAAGTCCCCCCATTTCCTCAAACATCATCCATCGGCTCTGAATGAAGCGGTTGATGGTGTAGCCTTCGACCGGATATTGCGTATCAAATACCGCCGAGAAAAAAGCGTAAGGACTTTGCCGCACGTACCCGGGAAGAAACCTGTGAGCGAAATCATAATGCACCCGGTGGCGCATCGCTGGGTCTGGATAGAATTCTTTCAACGTCCTCACTTCCTCGGGCAATCCTCTTCGACCTGATGGACCAGATGCGTGCGAGGAGACAGGAAGCGGCTGTTGTGGATTGAGTGTTACCGGGCCTTCCGACGGTATCTCTTCCTGGATGCGACAAAGGACCGAACCGATCATTATCGTGTCACCGATCTCGAGTTCGGCCAAGGTGACCGGCTTTCCGTTGATGGTGGTTCCTCGGCCGCCGCTCAAATCACTCAGCAAATAGCGACCTTTATTGGCATGAATGAGAGCGTGAAACTCTTCCACAGAAGGGTCTTTCAAAACGATGTCGTTCTTTTCATCGCTGCCGATACTGGTCTTCGGTTCCTTCACGGCGAATTGAAGTGACGCCTGCCCTTTGAATACAGCAATGAATCGAGCCATACAGGCGATGGTTGCTATGAAATTGCGACAACGGTATCCAGTCTATTCGGGCGAATCGGGGATGGCGCCCATCCGTTCTACGTTGAGGGATCGATTCCCGCAAAGTGGTAACCGAGTCTCCTTCGCCACTCCGTTGAAAGAGCCATCACGAGCGGCCAGACTCATGAGCGTACCGTCCCGCGTCCAAAGTGCTGCGGCCCTGAAAACCGTACTCCGAATGGTTGGCTAAATGGTTGACTTTCACGCGAACTGATCCAGCTGAGTCGGGAGTCTATTAAGCGATGAAATCCGAAATCGAAAAGATGCTTGCGGGCGAGCTTTATGATCCGCTCGATCCCGCACTTTGTACCCAGCGTCAAAGGGCCAGAGATCTTTGTCAGGCGTTGAATGCGACCCGGGAAGATCAAAAAGATGAACGCCGGCGGATCATCCACTCCCTCCTTGGGAAGGAAACCGACGTTTGGATTCAACCGCCCTTTTTTTGCGACTACGGCTGGAACCTCTTTGTCGGCGAAAAGGTTTTCTTCAACTTCAACTGTGTGGTGCTGGATGTGATGCCGGTCCGCATTGGCACCAACGTTTTGTTTGGCCCGGCCGTTCAGATCTACACGGCTACACATCCCGTCGACGCTGCCGAACGGCGATTGTGGCTGGAGGCAGCCAAGCCGGTCGAGATTGGGTCCGACGTCTGGGTGGGAGGCGGAGCCATCATCTGTCCGGGAGTGAAGATCGGTGAGCGAACCGTGATTGGTGCCGGGAGCGTCGTCACTAAAGACATTCCCGCGGATGTCGTCGCCGCCGGTAATCCGTGCCGTGTTCTCCGCTCGCTTCAAGGTGCTGACGGTACGGTAGCAGAGTCAGCCGGGTAGCCTGCTTCAAATCCGAAAGGATAAGTCTCCGCCCCGAGGACAGGTGCGCGCATTTTTTGCGTGCCTGGTCCGCTTACTTCAACGGCATCACCAGCTTATCGAGGTTCTGCACCGGAGTCGTGTCTTTGGCCGCTTCGATGGTGGCAATTGCTTGCTCAACGGCCGGCAGTTCCCCATGGGCATCGGCTTTGGGTTTGCTGAGTGTGACTTCCAGTTTATGCAATTCGGGTAACTCCGGCTTGGCCGCGGCGCCATAACTCTCCAGCGCCTTGAGGCAAGGTCCGATACGCTTGCCAGCCCCCCAACGGCCCGGATCGCAAAGCGATACGCATAACGGAATCCCTTCGGCGATGTGATATTTTGCGAGCAATTCCAGACCACGCACGCGGATCCCGTCGGCGAACATCTCGCCGCTGGGCGGAGGCTCGACGATGGCGCGATAGACGGCGGGGAGCAGCGGGCGCACCTCCTCGAAAGTGAGTTGGTCGTAAACGGTTCCGATCGTCCCGCGGGCGCGCCCGTCCTGATTTTGCAGCACTGCTTCCACCGCCGGATAGAGCAGGCGCCGGTCGACTCCCTCGAGCGAGTGCGACACCAGGCCGCGTTCGTTCAAGACCTGGCCGGGGTAGAACAGGCAGAAGGCGACATAGCGCTGCACCATCCCGCGAGGATCATTCGCCACCGGCGTGGTGATGACTTTCAATAAATCCGGCACCGCGCTTCGCGCCGGTTCGCCGATGTCCGAGAGCGCGTCGGCCGCCTTGATGCGCAGCCAGAGATCGTCGCCCCATAGGGTCTGGCGCAATGCGGGGACCGCCGAGGCGCCGCGTTTGCCAAACGCGGCCAGCGCCTGGCAGGCGCCCAGTCGCGCATTCAAGTCCTTGCCGTCGAGCAAGGTGACCAACCGGGGAACGAAATCGCCCTGGCGTTTGGCCAGTTCCTGTCCGCTGCGTTCGCGGACGATCGGCGACCAACTGGCGAGCCCGGCAAAGAGTTGATCGACCGTGCGCGGCGCAAAGCCATAGGCCTTCCGCGCCGGACTCCAGCCACGGCCATCCTCAATAATCGCGTGCGCAGCTTGCGCCGTGAGTTGCGGCGCGGCGCTTGGTTTCCGGCCGATGAGATAGAGACTCTTTAAAGGCAGAGCATACGCGAGCATATATGCGCCGGTGCAGTCCCAATCGCGATATTGATGGTCGCTCGACGACTTCGGAATGCCCGGTTCGCCCTGGTAACCAAAGGTGCCATTCCAGGTCCGCGCGAGATCATAGTACCAGGAAAACTCCTGCATCCACGCACCCATCGCCTGCGGTCCGGAACGCGAGACCCCCAGAGGCGCCCAGAGGATATTGAAAAAATTTCCCGTGTGCCCGGTGTCACGCTCCCCGTCATAGGATGCCGTGGTCATGCGCGAGAAGAACTCGGTGCCTTGCGCATTTCCCAGAAAGTCAAAGAGCACCGCACCGGCAGCGCACTTGCCGTTGTCATCGTGGGTCTCCATCCAGGGATGATGATCGCCGTAGGGAATGCAGCCTTTGCCGATGTAGAAGTTAACGAAACGATCACCGCGGGTAATGGCGAGATCGACAGCAGGATCTTTCACCCCCGCCGCTCGCGCCAGCACCAGGCTCATCATCAAGGGCAACCCGGGTTGATGCATGGCGCCATAGCCTTCAAGCAACCCATTCGGATAGGAGAAGTGATGCCCCCAGGAACCGACACTGCTTTGACCGTGGGCGATCGCCAGGGTGATGCGCTGCAACCCCGGCATCACTTCCATGTCGCGTGTGGCATGCACATACTCGGAAAGGAAGAGATTCACGTACGCATAGAGCCAGGACTCATAGCCCCCGCCGGTCACGACATACCCCGATGCCCAATGCGCTTCCTCGCGCACGAGCGGAAGATATTCCGGCTTTCCGCTGGCGAGCAACGCCAGAGCGTTCAAGGAACGGATGATAGGATTCCCGCGCTCCTTGTCCTTCGCAGTCTTCAGGTGCGCGGCGATGGCTTCACAGCCTTGCGCGAAGATGCGGGCCGACTTGGGACAGTCGTAAGGCGCGGTCGCACCGTAGGTGCCCATGGTTTTCAACGGGATCAGGACCTGGTCGGTCTTCCCCTTCCGCCAGCGCAGCAATCGCAACGCGCCTTTGTTTTCCGTCCGCTCCGCCACACCAATAGCCTCACCGAAAGCACGGCGCGCATCGCTCTCGAAGGGCTTTCCATCCACGCCGAGAATCACGTCATCGACAGCCAGCACCCCATCCGCGGGAGAGCCATGATCGACCTGGGTAATCAGGATTTGCCGGGCATCGGTGGTCTCGAATTTGTTCGCGTAGATCCAGCCTCGAGCGCCCGTCGGGCCCAGGTTCCAATCGTGGGAATCATCCTTGGCGCCACCGGCGGTGAGATCGGGAAGCGGTCCGTTTTCCTTCGCGTCCGCGAGTGTGGGGTGAGTAAGAATGGCCAAAAGCAGGCCGACGAGAGCACGAAGAAAGCGGAGAGACATAAGAAGTGGGAGTTATTTGTGCGTGACGAGTTTCTTCATCGCCTCACCCATGGCTTCGCCGATGAGATAGTAAGTCTCCGCGTTCGTGTCCCAATGATAGCCTTGTTTGCTCGGAGATTGATCTTCGGGGCGCCAGAAGGCTTTCGTGCCAACAAAGGCGACATTGCCTTTGAACTCGGGATGCTCGGCGGCCGCCGCCTGCGCTTTCATCAGCGACAGCGCGCGGGGATGCGTCTCACCGGGGCCGTCCATTCCCGTTTCGGCGATGACAAAGGGCAAATTCGGCACACCCAACTCCTTGCGGATATCCTTGATGAAAGCGACCATGTTACTCTCGTACTCCGCGTTGAACTTGTCGTTGATCCGGTCGTTCCATCCTTGGTGCCAACCGATGCCCAACAGTTCATAGCGACCGTCGCTCCCCGGCACGAGTTGTTTGATATGCGCCAGCGCATCCTTCGTGAGCGAGATCGTGTCCCGGTAATATTTCCCAATCATACTAGGATCCGCATCGACGGCTTCCTGTTCCTTTTTGCTCAACTCGTAAGGAATTTTCCCTGCGCTCGGTGGGCGGAAATCCACGGCGAGACTTTTGCCGCCCCAGGCACATTTGATGAGCAGCACCGGCTCCTCGTAAAAATCGCCCATCACCCAACCGAACCCCAACTCCGGTCCAATGCGTTCGGGATTTACACCGTAGCCCACGGTGAGCGGTCCTTTGCGATCCAGATAGGTGATCCAGACATCATCGCGCGTGCGCCATTTGCCATTCGCATCGACTAATGTTTTGAAATGCGCCGCCGTGGCAGGATCCTTCACCACATATTCGAGGCTGCCTTTGCCGCCATTCCGCTTGGGGTCCGCGGCGATAAATCCCTGGCCTTCCATGTTGGATTGCCCGGCGAGGATGAAGACCTTGACGGGACTTTTGGGGGCGGCGCTGGCCAGAGGAGTTAGGATACCGACGACTAAGGCAATAATTGCGGGGATATGTTTCATGGTGGGGAATGGTTATTCGATGACAACGACTGGCTCACCCAAGCGCTTCATCTTCGGGACAATTCCGAGGCCGGGTGATTTCGAGGCCGCCATGCGGCCCTGCTGCCGCTGGGGTGCGCCGTCGGCGACGGAAACCGTGACGTAGCTGTTGAAATCCGTGGTGGTGAAAAGAAACTCCGGCGGCGTGCTTTGCGCGAGATGCGCGATGGCCGCCGTGGCCACGTCGCCGCCCCAGCTATCCTCCAGAGTCATCGCGATTCCCATGCTCACGCACAGGTCGCGCGCCTGTTTGGTTTTGGTGAGACCACCCAGTTTGCTGATCTTCAAGTTCACCACGTCCATCGCCAGATCGGCTTTGGCGCGCAGGAGGACGCCGAGATCATCGATACTCTCATCGAGGATGAAGGGATGCGGCACCTGCCGGCGCACCGCGAGGCATTCCTCGTAAGTCAGGCACGGCTGTTCGATATAGACATCCACATCGCGCACCGCCTTGGCCACGCGCACCGCTTCGTGTTGCACCCAGCCGGTATTCGCATCGGCCACGAGCCGGTCGCCGGTCTGGAGTTGCGCGGCCACCGTGCGAATCCGTTCGATGTCCACATCCGGATCACCGCCCACCTTGAGCTGAAAGCGGCGGTAGCCTTCCGCTCGATAGCCTTCCACTTTCGCCGCCATCTCGTCCGGCGATTCCTGGGAGATCGCGCGATAAAGAGGCACATCTTCACCGTAACGGCCGCCGAGCAGTTCGCAGACGGGCAGGCGGGAAGCTTGTCCCAAGATATCCCAGCACGCGATGTCGATCCCGCTCTTCACGTATGGATGCCCCTTCAGCGCGGCGTCCATCCGGCGGTTGAGTTTGAGCAATTCACGCGGATCTTCTCCAAGGAGATGCGGGCCCAGCTCCAGCAATCCGGCGCGCACACCGTTGGCATAGGCCGGGAGGTAGCATGGCCCCAGCGGGCAGACTTCACCATGCCCGGTTAATCCGGCATCTGTCTCCACGCGGACAATGGTGCTGTCGAAGACGGTCACGGACTTGCCCCCGCTCCACCGGTAGCTCCCCTCGCGCAGCGGAAGCTCCACGCGATGGGCGAGGATGCGGATGATTTTCATCTTGATTAAATGGCAGCGGGTGGGCCCGTAGTATTCAGACCTTACCCTCTGTCAGTCCCCATGGTCTTGATTCGGAATCGCTCGTCCGCATGAATCTCAGCACAACCGCCGCACTTTCCACAGCCGCATCCACTGGCGGCATCGATATGGGACTGCTCGAGCGGCTCTTCGACCACACACCGGACATCGCCTTCTTCATCAAGGACCGGCTCGGGCGCTATCTGGTCGTCAACCACTCGCTGGTCGAGCGCCACGGACTGACCGGCAAAGCACAAATGATCGGACGCCGACCGTGCGACGTCTGTCCGGGCGATTTTGGACGGATTCCGGCGGAGCAGGACGCGACGGTGTTGCGCACGGGCCGGCCGATTGTCGAGCGTCTCGAACTGCACTGGTATACGCCGCACAAACCCGTCTGGTGTCTTACGACCAAGCTGCCAATTCGCGACGCCAGGGGCGCCGTGACGGGTATCATCGGCATGTCGAAAGACGTGCGCACTCCCATCCCCACGAAGGAAATTCCCGCCGAGATCGCCACCGCACTTCACCACCTCGAAAGCGCCTTTTCCACTCCGCTCACCCCCTCCGATCTGGCGCGAATCGCTGCTTTGCCAGCCGCGCGATTCGCCCGCATCATCAAGCGCATCTTCGGGATCACTCCGAGCCAGCTCATCGCCAAAACCCGCATCGCTGCGGCTTCCCGCCTGCTGCGCGACACGGACCGGAGCGTCGCGGAAATCGCCCTCGAATGCGGTTTTTCCGATCACAGCGCCTTCACCCGGGCATTTCGCGTGGTGACGAGCGTGACCCCTACGCAGTTTCGCCACAATCACGAGCGCGATTGAGTCGGCGGAAAAAAACGCCGAGCGGTGTTCGGGCTCTTTTTTCCGCTACGCGAATTCTCCATTCCCAGCGCGCAAAAACTACGCGAAGAGCACGCGGTCACGCGCAAAATAGTTTACCCGGAAATTGTCCGTCCCGCGGCGCGAAGCCGAGCGAGTAGTTCCTCGCGCGTGAGTTCCGGCGTACCGCTCTCCGCGTCCGCATGCGCCTGAGTCAATTCGACGACGAGCGCAGGGTCTTCCAAGTCCCTGAGCACCGCGAGTTGCAGGGCCAGTTCCTCGCGCTCCGCGCGAGTCAACCGAATGACTTCCTGCTTAATTTCGGCCAGGCTCACGAGTGTACCGTGTCGCGCCCAAAAGTCAGTGGGCTTCGCGAAGACTAAAGTAGAACGAGGCCCCCTCGCCCAATATGCTCTCGGCCCAGACCCGGCCGCCATGGCGCGAGACGATCCTCCGGACATTGGCCAGCCCGATGCCGGTGCCTTCGAAATCTTCCGCCCGGTGGAGTCGCTGAAAAACCCCAAAGAGTTTGTCCGAGTATTGCATGTCGAATCCCACTCCATTGTCGCGGACGAAGATCGTCAGTTCCTCAGGCGGGTTGCGATAAAAGCCAATCTCGATCTCCGCCACTTCGCGTTTGCGGCTGTATTTGATGGCGTTGGAAATGAGGTTGGCCAGAACCTGCCGCAGCAAAGCGCGATCCCCCTTGACCCGCGGCAGCGGGGCGATTTTCCATTGAATCTGCCGATCTTTGGTCGCCATCTCCAATTCCGCGATGGATTCCGTGACGAGATCCTCGAGGGAGACGCTGGTCTCGCGCATTTCCGTCCGCGACATTCTCGAAAAGGCCAGCAGGTCGTCGATGAGTTGAGCCATCCGGCTGCTGGATTTGATGATCATGCCCAGATACCGCTGGATCTTCGCCGAGGGCTCACCCTTTTTGAGCTCCTCGGAAAGCAGCTCGGTATAACCTTCCACGTGCCGCAGTGGCGCCCGCAGGTCATGCGACACGGAATAAGAAAAAGCTTCGAGTTCCTTGTTCGATTCCTCGAGCCGGCCGTTGAGTTCGGTCATCGTTTCCTGGAGATGCGTGAGTTCCTTGTTGCGCTGGATCGCGGCCTCATAGGTCGAAAGCAAAAGATTGAGGATCTGCAGGCGGTCGGCGGTGATGAAATGGTGCTGGCCGTTGAAGTAAATTTCGACGCCCATCCCGCTGTGCTCGGTGCGATGCATCTCCCGGTTGACGAGCACGAATTGCACACGGCTCAAGAGGTAGCGCTCGTCGTACGGCTTGACGATGAAGTTATCGGCGCGGCATTCCAGTCCGCGGATGACATCATGCGGATCGGACAAGGTGGTGACGAGAATCACGGGAACATCCTGGAGACTCGTTTCCGCCTTGAGGGCACGGCAAAATTCGTATCCATCCATCTCCGGCATGACGACATCGCTGATGACGAGCGCCGGTTTGCGCTGGCGAGCGGCTTCGAGGCCGAGGCGGCCGTTTGTTGCCACCGTCACTGTATAGCCCTGTCGTTCGAGGATGTGCTGAAGCCGCTGAGCTTGGGTAGGGCTGTCCTCGGCAATCAGGATTTCCGCTACGGGGATGTCGGATTCGGTGCTGGCGTTCATAAGGAAAAATCTCCACTGGCGGTCTTGCGCTGGACGAGGTTGGAAAGTGCGACGGCGATCCTCTCCGGGGGGAGGATCTGGACGGCGCCTCCCCGCGCGATGGCTTCGGCGGGCATGCCATGGACGACCGAGCTTTCACGATCTTGCGCGATGGTCAGCGCGCCCGTGTCCCTCATCTGTTTCAATTCGACGGCGCCATCGCGGCCCATTCCGGTGAGGAGCACGCCCACCGCTTCGGCACCGCAGTTTTCCGCCAGGGAACGGAACATGTAGGAGACCGCGGGGCGAAGTCCATTTTCGGCGGCGGCTGTGGATAGGGTAATGAATCCGCCGGTGTTGACCCCCATGTGGAAATCGTCCGGCGCGAGATAAACGTGACCCGGCAGAGGGCGCATGCTGTGGCCTCCGATGTGGACTTGAAGCGGAGTGGTTTGATTGAGCCAGTCCGCGAGGCCCGAAAGAAATCCGCGGGCGATGTGTTGCACAATGAGGATCGGCGCCGGGAAATCCTTGGGCAGGCCCGCGAGAATCGTTTGCAAGGCCGGCGGCCCGCCGGTGGAGGCCCCGATTCCGACGAATCGGATCGACCCTTTGCTCCGCTTTTCGGTCGTGAACGGATCCGCGGCAGCCAAGCCGGCCATTCGCGAGGCCGGCCACCGCCGAACCACCTTGACCTCGGCCATCAGCCGCACCATCTGCCTCACCGTCGCTGCTTTCTCGGCGTATTCCGGATGCTCCGGACCCGGGGGTTTTTCGATGCAGGTCAGCCCCCCGGCTTCCATGACTCGGAAGGTCGTGGCCACTTCGTTCGGGTTGAGAACTCCGCTGCAAATGACGATCGGAACCGGGCTCGTCTCCATGATGCGGCGCGTCGCCTCGAATCCGTCCATCCCCGGCATATTGATATCCATGAGAACGATATCCGGCCGGCGCTCCGTCACGAAATCGACCGCCGCCTGGCCGTCCTTGGCGGTGCCCACGACGCAGATTTTCGGATCACCCTCCAGGATGTGTGTCAATAACTGCCGGGCGACTTCGGAGTCGTCCACGACCAGGGCGTTGATTTTTCGTTCCGGAATTGGCACCGAGAGCTCCATTAAATCAATCGCTGCACAGCCTCGACCAGGTTGCTTTGATCGAAGTTGCTTTTGATCAAATAGGCGCTGGCTCCGGCGTCGATCCCGCGCTCACGATCCTCTCGCGTTTCCAGCGCCGTCACCAGGATCACCGGCAGTTCGGCGAGCTTGTGGTCGGCCCGGATTTTTGTCGTGAGATCGAAGCCGTTCATCCGCGGCATTTCCACGTCGGAAACGACCAGATCAAACGGTTCCGTCCGGAGCAACCCGAACGCTTCGGCGCCATCCACGGCCGTTTTCACCACATAGCCGGCGGCTTCGAGGATGCTCTTCAGCAACATGCGTGAGGTAATCGAATCCTCCGCCACCAAAATGGTCCGCTGTTTGGGTTGGAGCGCTTCCTGCCGGGATGCGGAAGACCGCGGGGTGGCGCTCGAGTTCCGCGCGGATTTGAGCAAGTCGCCGACGTTCAAAATGGGCGCGATCTGACCATTCGCGAGGACGGTGGCGCCGGCGATGTTTCGCACGCGCACCAAGGGCTTGCGCAACGGCTTGACCAGGACTTCCTCCTCACTGATCACCCGATCGATCTGGAAGGCGATGCGTTGTTCATTGGCGCGAAGAACGAGCGCCGTCCCGGATTCGGACGGCTGCGCTGGCCGCGCCGGTGGCGCCAGCCCGAGCAAATCCTCGAGATGAACGAAGGAAATTGCGCTCCCGTCGAATACGATCGTCTCCCGCCCTTCGACGGTCTGGATTTCGCTCAACTTGACTCGCGTGACCCTCTCCACTTGCACCGTCGGAACGACAAAATTGCGATCGGCCACTTCGACAAGGATTCCGCGAAAGGTAGCGCGGACGGCCGGCAGGACGGCCTTGAAAGTGGTGCCTCGGCCAGGTTCGCTTCGCACAGAAATCACTCCCCCCAGCTTTCTCACCGCCTCGCTGACGATGGCCAGACCGAGCCCGCGGCCGGAAAGGCGGGTGATGATCGGACTCGTCGAGACTTCGGATTGAAAAATCAAAGCGCGCGCTTCCTCATCGCTGATCTCTTCTGCAGCGCTGGCCGAAAGCAGACCGCGCTTGATGGCCGCCGCTTTGACCGTTTCCAAATCAATGCCGGCGCCGTCGTCGGAGACGAGGAATTGGATTTTGTTCCCGTTCGTGCGCGACACGGCCAGCGTGATCGTGGCCCGGGCGGGCTTGCCCGTGATGGCGCGCTCCGCCGGCATCTCGATACCGTGGTCCACGCAGTTGCGCAAAAAGTGGATCATCGGATCTTTCATTTCTTCCAGGATGCGCTTGTCGAGTTCGACCTCTTCGCCCTGGATCAGGAGACTCGCCTCTTTGCCTTGTTCCCGGCAAAGATCGCGAACCAACTTGGGGAAAGGAGCGGTGATCGTCGCGAAGGGCAACAAGAGGAGCTTCTTGGAATCTTCGAGCAAGTCGTCCACGAGTTTTCCGATCGTGTGGCGATCCTGTTGCGCGACCCTGGCGAGGGTGGTGACCCGGCTTTCCAGCGAGCGAAAACAGGCCAGGTTCCGCTCGAGAAACTCCAGCACCCTGGTCTGAGCGATTCTCGAGTCGCCGGCGCCCGAAAGCGTTTCCGGGGCATCGATCTTTTGCTTCAACGCCCGCACGTCCGGCTCGATCAAGGACCATTGTTTGCGCCAGCCGTCGACCAAGCCGGCCAGCTCCGCGAGATCTTTGGCCCGTTGCGCCGCCGTCAATTTTGCAGTGAGCATCTCCTCTGCTTCGACCAGCCGGGCGTCGAGCTTGGCCACGCTGATGCGCACCGTTTCCGAGGAGACTCTTTCCCTCGGCAGCACTTCCGGCACAGCGACGGGGGATGGAGCCGGCGATGCCACCGGAGGAGAAGGAGAGCCCGAAATGGATGCGGCCACCTGATCGAGAACGCGATGCGCCGCGTCCAGCGACCCGGCCCCCGGGGCGACCTGGCTTCGCTTCCACGTCGCAAAAGTGTCTTCCAACGACTGGCAACGCGATTCGACGTCCACAAAGTCGACGGCCCGCGCGGCTCCCTTCAAGCTGTGCGCCGCGCGAAAAATTCGTTCGATTCGTTGCCGGACCGTTTCCGGATCGGACGCGGTTTCCAGTTCGAGCAGACCGCCGGCGATGGCTTCCAAGTGCTCCCGAGCTTCGACCTGAAAGGTCGCTCGAAGCTTCTTCAGAAAATCGTCGTCTGCCGCGCTCATGATGGCCGCCTAGAACTTGTACCGCTCGATCATTTCTTTCAGCCGATGGCCGAGTTCATTGAGATTGCGGGCGGATACCTCGAGCTGCTTGGCGCTGGACACGTTTTGAGTGCTCGCTTGCTTGATGTTTTCCATCGCCCGGGCCACTTGATCCACGCCCACCAATTGTTGCTGGCTGGACGCCGCGATCTGCGTGGCCGCCTGCGCCGCCTCGCTGACGCTTCCCGCCAGGGCGTGGATCGATTCCCCGGCGGCGCTGGTCTGTCGCTCGCCGACTTCCACCGCCCTGTTGCCTTGCTCCGTGACCAACACCGCGGCAGTCGTGGCCTTTTGGATGTCGCCCAGGATGGTGCGGATTTGATTGGTCGCGGCGCGCGACTGATCCGCAAGGCTTTTCACTTCCTGCGCCACGACATTGAAACCTTTTCCTTGCTCGCCGGCTTTGGCCGCCTCGATGGCGGCATTGACGGCCAGAAGATTGGATTGCGAAGCCAGGTCCTCGACCACGGCGATGATTTGGCTGATGGATTGGCTTTGCTCGCTCAACTGCATCATGCTTGCGGCGATCGCCTCCATTTGCTGACGAATCCGCACGATCCCCTCCCCCACTTCCTGCGCGGACTTGCGACCCGTGCTCGAGATCTGCGCGGCTTTCTGGGCGGTATCGGAGACATACTTGGCCTTGTCGCTGGCTATCTGCGCCGTCTGCCGCACTTCCTCCACCGTCGTCGTCGTTTCGCTGACGGCCGTCGCGGATTCCGTGGCGCTGGCGGCCAGTTGCGTGGTCGCCGCCACGATCTCGCTCGCCGCCGAGCCGAGGACGTTGGCTCCTTCCCCCAGCGCGCCTATCTGCTCCCGCAGATTCAGGCTCATCCGCGCAAAGGCGTTGCCCAAAATGTCGTCCGCCGATTGCGGCTTGATCGTCGTGCGCAGGTCGCCGTTGGCGATTTGTTCCGCGGTGTCGGCCACCGTGCCGAGGGATTTCGTCATCTGGTCAAAGGCGCGGGAGAGCAGACCGACTTCGTCGCTGCGTCCGTTGCTGGGCACTTTCACGTTGAGGTCGCCCGCGGTGATCCGCTCGGCAATGCGCGTCAGCCCCCGCAGAGGCTGCGCAATGTCCTGGGTGATGAGGAAACCCGCGATCGCCGCCAGAATGATCGCGACGCCGGTCCCCAATCCGATGGTCCACTTGGTGCGCTGCGAGCTCAGTTGAGTTTCCTCGGTCCGCTTCGCCAGCAATTCCTCTTCCTCGCTCTGCATCTCGCCGATCACCTTGCGGATTTCATCCATCACCGCCTTGTCCGCACCGGTCTTGATGATCTGAATCGCAGCCTCCGAGGTTTTACTGCGGTAAGTGTCGATCACCTTCTTCGCGGAGGCGAGGCGTTCCGCGACCAGCGGCTCGAGGGTATCCAGCCGATGCTGTTGTCTCGGATTATCGGCCGTTAATTTCCGCAGGTCCTGCAGGTCTTGATCCACCTTTCCCAGAGCCACCTGATAAGGCTCCAGGTAGGTATCCTCGCCCGTAAGAAGATAGCCCCGCTGGCCAGTCTCCGTGTCTTTCAAGTACGAGAGCGTTTCGTCCAGCCTACCCAACAATTCGAAGCTATGCTTCCGCAATTGCGAGTCGTCCAGGAGCTGCACAATGCTATTGAACGCCATCGCGCCGACGAAGGCGAAGATGACGACTGCCAGGCCGAAGCCGAGGCCTAATTTTGTTCCGACGTTCCATTTCATAACGGTTTGGTTTTCCGGGGGGTTCTAGTGAGTTACGTTTCCAACTCGTCCTGGACGAGAATCTTTGGGTCGGTGAGAATTCGCGTCACATCCAGGACGATCAGGCGTTCGCGGGTGACCCCCTTCAAATATTCCGCTCGCACCCCGGTCAGCGTCGGGAGGGACGCCTGCAAATCCTCGACCGGGAGCATGTGCACGCCGACGCTGAGATCGGCCAGCAAGCCGAGTTCCACATCCGCGTGCTGCAGGACGATGATGCGATGGAGGTCGGTCAGGCCTCCTTCGGGAAGGTCGAAGAACTTCTTCAGATCCATCACCGGGAGAATGCGGCCTCGCAGATTGACGATCCCGAGCAGGAACGGCGGCGTGAAGGGCAGCGGCGTCAGTTCCTTGAAGGGATGAACCTCGCGCACGTAGCGCGCCTCCACGGCATAACGTTCGTGGGCCAGGCGGAATTCCAGCAACTCCAGTGAAACTTGCGACGGCCGCTCACTTTCCGGAACCCGTGCCAATTCACGCGCCCGCGCGGCCAGGACTTCCTGGGGGGAGAGGGATTTCGAATGGTTCATCAGTGGGTAAATGCGACGCTCGCCGCTCGCACCGCTTCAGCCAGGCCGCCCGCGGTTAGTCCCTCCGAATCCTCGAGCAAAGCAGTCGGCTGGTATTTCTCGAGGAAGCGCAAAGCGTTGGCGAAATGTCTCTCTGCTTCATCGTCCTTTCCCAGGCTGCGTGCAAGATTGCCCAGAGCGAAATGCGCCAAAACAAAGTCCGGCTGCAAATAAAGCGTGCGTAACAAGGATGCATGCGCCTGGTCGACCGCGCGCTGTTCCAGCAGGACCATTGCTCGAAGATAGTGGGCGGCGTGGTCGAGTTTTTCCGCGGCGATCCACCGGTCGCACCACTCCAGCGCCTCGCTCAATTTGCCCTGGTTCGCCAGGGAGCGGGCCAGCATCGAGTAGCGCGGAGAGTCCGCAACGTCGGTTTCCGCGGGAAGCAGCGTCTCGGCGGCTTCGGCGTAGCGCCCATCTTCATAGAACGATTCCGCGGCGGCTTGCGGGGACTCGAACGCTTCCTTCGGGAAAATTTCTTCGAAGTCGAGATTGGGCCGCCAGGACTCCACCCCCGCTGGCGCCGTCGAGGTGGGTATGCCACTTGGTTCCACGGCGTCCGCCGGATGCGCGAGGCCCGCATCCCGAGTGAGCGCATCGCAGCGCTGATAGAAAATCACCCCGGGGAAATTGCGCGCGGCAAACCGCGAAAACAACACCTGGGAGACCTCACTCGGACTGACGTTCAACCAACCGCCATCGAGGAGGCAATGGTGCAGTTTTTCCACAGTTTTCCGAGCCTGGCCCGGCGTAAAGTACATCAAAACGTTGCGGCAAAAGATCAAATCCATCGCATTCGTCCCATTGGTCAGCGAGGGATACACATCCTGCGCAAGGTTGAGATAGGCAAAGGTCACCATCCGTTTTATCTCCGGAGCTATCTCAAACCGCCTTTCCGGCCTTGGGCGGAAGTAAGCCTCCTTGAAACCGACGGCGGCCTGGCGAAACGACCACGTTCCGTACGATCCGGCAGCCGCCCGATGGAGGAAGTGCTCGTTGATATCTGTAGCGAGAATCGTGACATTCCAATCCTCCAAATCCGGCAGAAGCTGCCGCAATAAGATAGCCAGGGAGTATGCTTCCTCGCCGGTGCAACAGCCCGCGCTCCAAAATCGCAGGTATTGGCTCCGGCCCCGGCGCGAGCGGATCAACTCGGGGAGAATCCGATTGGCGAGTTCGTCAAACGCTTGTTTTTCACGAAAAAAGTAAGTTTCTCCCACCGTCAGACATTTCGACACTATCTTTAACGTGGCCTCGCTGGGAGGCTCTCCCAACAGCCATCCCGCGCACTGGACGACGTCTTTGATTCCGAACTCGGTGGCCGCGGCCGCGACTCCGCGCCTAAGATCCTCCCAACGTTCCGGCGGAAACGACAAGCCCAGCCGATCGCCCACCCACGCACTTACCTGCGACCAAAGCGCTCGATCATCCAACTTCACTCGCCACCTCCTTGCTGAGTGCGCTCTCCAAGGTCCGGCTCTCCTCCAACGACAGAAACTTCTCCAGGTCGTAAATTAGCACCAGGCCGTCTTCCAATCTGGCGATTCCCTGGATGCATTCGACACCGCCGACAATCTCTTCCGACGGAGTGATCTTGATGTCCGCACGAGTAACCACTTCCTGGACCTCATCCACCGCCAGCGCGACCAGTCGCAGTGCCGTCCGGGCGATCACGAAATGGTCCCTGGGGCCAATTTCACGGATGGGAAGATCGAACCGGCGGCGAAGATTGAATACGGGCAGGAGTTGTCCCCCGACGTTAATCACCCCCAGAACAGGCGCCGGCGCATTGGGAAGCGGAGTAACTTCGACAGCGTTAACAATGCGTTCAACAACCTTCAATTGAACGGCGTACCGTTGACCGTCCAACCTAAATACTACCAGAGAGCTCGGCACTTTCATCGCATGCGATAACTCTATCGTTAGCGCGTCGAAAGCCGCCAGTTTATTTTAAAGATGAGTCGCGGACTCGAAATTCGCCGTTTCTGTTCTCGACAAAATCATTCGGCGAGAAGCCTGGCGATTTCTTCGTCGAGATTGCCGCGGGCGGTGATGGTGGCGAGCACTCCGTTTTTGTTCACCAGCCACATGGCGGGAATCGCCTGGATATGAAAGGCGCTGCTGACGAAGTTCTTCCAGCCCTGACCGTCGAAGTACTGTGGCCAGGTCATGCCTCGTTGCTGCGCGACTTTGAGCATCGCGCTTTTGTCTTGATCGAGCGAGACGCCGACAATCTCGAAACCTTTGTCGTGATACTTCTCGTAAGACGCAACCACGTTGGGGACTTCCTTCATGCACGGCCCGCACCACGTCGCCCAGAAATCGATCAAAACGACTTTGCCGCGCAGTTTCTCGAGATCGATCAATGAGCCGTCGACCGCGGTGAATCTCAAGATCACGGGAAGGCCCAAAATTCCACCGGTGGCCGTGGACACGGCACGGGCGGCAGCCACCGCATTCGCCTTTTCCTCCTGCTGCGACTTCGCATTGGCGGCGGCCGCCTGCTCGGCGCGTTGCTGATCCAATAGCACCCGGGATTTTTCCTGTTGAACCCGGCTGGAATATGCGGTCGCGGCCTCCGGCGAAATGACGTTTGCCGGATCGCGCAAAAGATTCATCAAAGCCGGCGAGGCCTTTAGCGACACCAAAGTCTGCGCTTCCGCCTCCGAGAGCGGCTGAAGCAGCTTCCGGCGCGCCGCCTCCTGGATGATGTACTGCGGATCTTCCCCATTGCGGAGCAGCATCGCTATCTCGCGGTAGCTCACCGGATCGGCAGCGCGCACCACGGACAACAACGTGAAAAACAGCAAGCAACTGACTAATGCCTTCCGATGCATGCCACACCCACCGAGCAGGATTGCTGCCACTCAGGCGGGATACAGGATTTCGGACCGGATGCCCCTCGACACCCGAGGAGCCGCCGCATTCGCTTTACCGAATGCGGATCTTCCAGAGACCGGAGTGGCTGGCGTACTTCAGTTCATCTCCGTGCTCTTTGTCCCATTCGAATCGCGAGGTTTGAACTTCGATGACGACCTTCTGCACTTCATCCATGTTCGCCTTCGCTCTCGCCCTGCGCTCGCCTGGCATTTTCTCACGCAAATCACGATTCATAGCAAAAGCTGTTTCGCATGGCCCCGGTCTGGTGCGTCTGAAAAAATCCGGAATTTTGCCGCTATTTCGACCACTTTCCGTCTAATCCGGCAGGGCGATCATCGCCGCGCAAGCGAGGATTTGCGCGTCGCCCGAATCTTCCGCGCAAAACGGCTTCGGAAATTCGGCCACCTCGCTGCCCCGATGGTACCAACGCGCCTCATGGACCAAGGCACTCGGATTGTAGGTGGCCCGCAATTCCAGGTCGACGTCGGAGGGCAGCAAGGAACAGAAGCGCCGCGCCAGTTCATCATTGCGGCAGCCGGAATATTCGCCGGACTGAAGTTTGGAAACCCACGCCAGCACGACCGCCCGTGCATCCCGGGCTTTTTTGTTGGAATCGTCACAGGTCATCACCCCTGAATCGCACGGGGAAGCTCATCAGTCCGTCGCCGCTGAGTTGCGATCCGGCACAACTGTTTAACATCCTTGTTTTCGCCGCGGCCACCTCACGCTTGGCAATCTATCCCACCCGTCCCTTTCGCAATTGCTCGAGCTCTCTCGCCATGACCAATCGAAACTGGACGTGCCAGCGGTACGACGCGAAGCAGATTGCCGCATTGATCAACACGGGGATCATGAGAAACATCCAGTAGAAAAGGTGAACGAAGATCTTCATAGGCGGTGCGCACGTTGAGGTATTTGCTCCGAGGCGACAAGCTCTACCGGACTCCAGCCGCGGGCGCGGCGTTTCCGCCAACGAGGGGTAAAAAGCAAGTCAGTCGCGGCCCGTTTTCCGGACTAACTTCCACGCGGCACAAACCAATACCGCAATGGCAAAAAGTGTCATCGCCGCCACCGCCGTCAGGAGATAGCCCCCATAAGTCACCCGGTAGCGATAGATATCCAGGGTGTGCACGATACAAACACCAAAGGCATTTCCAAATGGCGCCAGAAAGAGACAGCATGTAACCCACCCACCCAGACGAAATGGGTGCAACGGCGGCCAGAAAATGGCGGCGGCCAGCGTGGCGAAGAAGAGTAATTCCAAAGGCAACGTCCACTTCGGCGAAGCTTTGGCCACATTGTGCAGCCGGCGATCCCGTTCCATCGTGCTCACCGAGCCGAGGAGCACGGTGGTTTCTTCCCGATAGCGGCGGAGCATCGCCTGCAGTTCCGGGCGGAATGACGTATTGGCGTACGGGGCCATGGATTCGGCCGACCCCTTGTAAGGTTTGATCAGATTGATCTGGTCCTTGAAGAAAGTAGCCGGCTCGGGAAAGAGAAAGTATTCGAATTGGTCTGTTACCTTCTTCAGGTACTCCAACGGATAGTGGAATACGGCTCCGAAGTAAGAGGCGAAGCAAAAGGCGCTGAACTTTCCGCGGTCATTGCCCGTATAGTCGGAGATCGCCGCGGAAAGCGTGTGACTATGCATGAGATAGTCGGCGTCGATGATCAGTTTCGCATAAATCCGGCGGCCCTTTTTGGCATCGCGAATCTCGCTCTCGAGCGTTTGGGTCAAGGTCTGTAACCTGGCCTTCTCCGGCGCGGAATCGGGCATGGCCGCGAGCTTCGATTCGAGCAGCTTGTCGATCAACTCCGCGTGGACGCAGAAAAGCGCGTCCGGGAGAAGGGTGCGAGAAGTACCATCGCGAATGAACCAGATTTTCGCCGGAAGCCAGAGCAGGAAACCGGCAGCGGCGACACCCAGCACTGGCGTGAGAAATCTCACTTTGCGGGAAAGTGCCTGGCCAAAAAGGCCCACGAGGACGGGCGCGGAAGTCGTCCCGAAGGCGAAGTACCAACTCGGTTTCAGCAAAAAGCAGGCGTAAGCGAGCACGATCGCCGCGGCTCCAAACACCATCGAAGGAATCACCCGCGGCATCTGCCAGCGATATTTGCAATACAACATCAGGCAGGCGAGCTGGGCGTAGACAAAGAAGGTCAGCACCGCTTCGGGCCGGATCGAGATGACGAAGAAATGGTTCTGTTGGTTGACCAACTGAACATAGATCGGCACGGCGCCGGCGAGAGCGAAGGCGAAGCGGCCCCATCGATTCAAGGCCTGCATCGAAGCCCAGCAATGCCAGGTGACCGCCATGAGGATTCCCGACAGGAGCGCGAGAAGCTCCTGCCAAACGACAATTCCCTGAAACGATCCCGTGGTTTTCAGGAAAAACGCCAGGAACGCGGGATAGAGCCAGTCCCGGCCGTCGGTCTGCTGAAATCCCTGTCCACTGAGCCACGACAAAGCGGGATTCAAATAACCCCAAGTGTCCGGATCGGAAATCGGCACCGGCGGCCACGCACTCCACGCCTTCCAAGCCCCAGCCAGCACGAGCAAAAGGAGCAAGAGTTCCATCCCAATGAGCACCGCACCCGGGACGCGGCCGAAAACTCGGGCCACGCCGGAGGAAGGGGAATCGGGTGCAGTCATTTGAAACGAGTAGCGGTGGCCTCGGCAGCACTGCAAGCCGCGATTGTCGCCGCACTTTCGGACGTCCGGCCGTTAACGTTCCGGCGAAACATCAGCGTCCTGAAATGCGCGATTGTTTTTGCGCTCATCGCCCAAAACGTATCCATTACCCCTATGAAAGTCGTCCTTCTCATCCTGGCCCTTCCGGTGCTGATGTGCATCGCTGGCTGCACGTCCGACTCCTCCGACCCCGGCGCCCGCAGCAGCTTTGGCGGGCCTCCGGCGATGTCTGGTTCGGATAGCAACGCGAGCGAGAATCGCTACTGACGCCGCCGGCATGAAAGTCTCCCCCCTGTTCCTTCTTCTCCCAGCGCTTCTGGGCCTTGCCGGCTGCACTTCCGAAGACATGGGCGCATCGAACAATCCGCATCCGCGGCGCACTTACAACGTCGAGACGGGGAATTATGAAGGCCCGACGCCCATGCCTCCGCCGAATGACAGCGTCAGCGTGAATCGCTAGGCGGAGATCGTCTGCAGCGGGCGGCCGGGATTCGCCGCTGGGTTCAGCCGGGCGCCGGTCGCATTCATTTCCCGGCTCGCTCTCCGACGCAAAACGCTTCATAAGAGCGGAACTCCAACCCCCGCCGGTGCTCGAAATATGAACCGTCTCGCCTCTCTCTTCCTCGCCCTTCTGCTCACCGCCTGCGCCACCGGCGGCACCGGTCCCAGGCAAGTCGCCCACCTGCAAGTCGGCATGACACTCCAACAGGTGAACTCGCTTCTCGGCAAACCGTTCCATGTGACGAACCAGGGCGCCCTGACCGTCTACGACTACGTTTTCAATCAAGGTCAGCCGACAGCGTCTTCCTATTACGTGATCATCGGCCGGGACGGCCTGGTGCGTTCCTTCGGGCCGAATTCCGACCGGGGGCCGGAATAGCCGGCGAAGACGGGACGGCGGCTTTTCGCGGAGTAAAATCAAAGCGGCTAACAAATCGTGCTTGCCACTGGTATACCAGTGGTATTTATCTGCCCGCCCCGCATGCCTTCCAACCCTCTTCGCGACCAGGCCTACAAGCATATCCACGGCAAACTTCTCGCCGGCGATCTCCCCGCCGGCCAGGTGCTTTCCGAGCACTCCCTGGCCCGCGAAATCGGCATCAGCCGCACTCCCGTGCGCGAAGCCATCCAGCGGCTGGAACAGGAAGGCGTGCTCGAGCAGGTCCCGCGCTTCGGGACGATTGTCCGCCGGCCGGAACGGCGGGACCTGGAGGATCTCTACGAGTTGCGCGAAGCGCTCGAGCCGTACGCTGTTGCCCAGGCCGCCAACCGGCTCGACGAAGCGGATTTGATCACCCTCGGCAGGCTGTGCGACGAGATCGGCGCCCTCGCGACCGGGCTCAAGAAGGCCAGGCGCCCGGTTCTCGATGCCGACGAAATGCGCCGCCTGCTCTCCGCCGATCTTTGCTTTCACATGGTCCTCCTCCGCGCTTCCGGGAATCGGCGGTTGATCAAGATCATTGCCGATTCCCAGATGCTCACCCGCATCTTCGGCACTCCCCGTCAGGAGCACAGTCTCGCCGTCGTCGAGCGCATCCATCGGTTTCACAGCGATATCCTCGACTCCGTAAAGCTCCGCCGCGGTGAACGCGCCCGGCAACTCATGTCCGCGCACATCCGTTCGAGCATGCGCGAAGCGCTCGAGCACTACGATCGCGCCCAGTCCATGCCGGACACGCGTTCCATCCCTCTCGGGCTGCCGGACGATCTCCTCGCAGATCTGCAACGCATCGAACGCGGTTCTGCACTCACGCCGAACGGCAAACCGCGAGCCCGCAAATCCTGACTCTCGCCCGGTCGCGATTCGAACCGTTCTTTTTCCCCGAGTATGACCATCCCTCGCTGGCTTCCGTGTTGTCTCGCTCTCCTCGTCGCATTCGAGGGGTTCGCCCTCGAGCCGTTGCATTACAACAATCCTGGACTCACCGTTGACCTGGCGGTCGGGCTCTGGGCCGATCCGCTCCCCGTGGACTTCGACGGCAACGGCAATCTCGATCTCGTCGTGGACTGCCCGGACAAGCCCTATAACGGATTGTATTTCTTCCGCAACATCACCGGCGATACCGCACGAAACCCTTTCCCGATTTTCGAGCGCGCCCAACGGATCAGCGGCGGAGCGCAAAACGTGCAAGTCAGTTACGTCAACGGGAAATCCGTGATCCTTTCTCCGGCGGCCGAGTATCCCGACTTTTTCAAAACCGGCCTCGACCAGCCGAGGAAACTGCCTCTGCCCTCGGACATTCACAGCCACAAGGTCCGCGGAAATTTTTGGAAGCGCGTGGATTTCGATGGCGACGGCAAACTCGACCTCATCGTCGGCGCCGACGATTGGTCGGACTACGGCTGGGACAATGCCTACGATGCCAGCGGGAAATGGACCCGTGGCCCTTTGCATGGCTACGTTTATCTGCTGCGCAATGCCGGGACCAACGATCAGCCGATCTACGAATCGCCGGTGAAAATCCAGGCCGGTGACAAGCCCATCGAAACCTTTGGCTGGCCCTGCCCGTGTTTCGCGGACTTCGCCGGGACCGGTAAACTCGATCTGATTTGCGGTGAGTTTCTCGACGGCTTCACCTACTTCGAAAACATCGGCACGCGAACCGCACCGAAGTACGCTCCCGGCCGCCGCTTGAAAACTCCCGAGGGCAAAAAGGTGGCCATGGATCTCGAAATGATCATGCCCACGGCGATCGACTGGAATAAAGACGGCCATGTGGATCTCATCGTCGGCGATGAAGACGGGCGCGTGGCATTCGTCGAAAATACCGGCAAGCTCGATGCCGATCACACGCCAGTCTTTCTGCCGCCGCACTATTTTCAGCAGGAAGCCGACTTGGTGAAATTCGGCGCGCTCGTTTCGCCGTGCGGCGTGGATTGGGACGGCGACGGCGCCACCGACATCATTTGCGGAGATAGCGCCGGTTACCTTGGCTTCATTAAAAACCTCAGCGGTCCCGGTGTGGAAAAACCAAAATGGGCGGCTCCAAAATATTTGGAAGTCGATGGCAAACCGATCCGCATCATGGCCGGGCCGAATGGCAGCATCCAGGGCCCAGCCGAGGCCAAATGGGGCTATACCACGCTCACCGTGGCGGACTGGGACGGCGACGGGCTGCCCGATCTCATCGTCAACTCCATCCTCGGCAAAGTCGTCTGGTATCGAAACATCGGCACGCGCACCGAGCCGAAGCTGGCGCCGCCGCAGCCGATCGAAGTGGAGTGGGAAGGCGCGCCGCCGCAACTCGCCTGGGGCTGGCAGAAGCCGCAGGGGAAAGAGCTGCTCACCGAGTGGCGCACCACACCGTTCGCCATCGACTGGAACAACGACGGCCTCGTCGACCTCGTCATGCTCGACCAGGAAGGTTACCTGGCATTTTTCGAACGCGCTAAACGCGACGGCAAGCTCATCCTGCTCCCGTCGAAGCGCGTCTTCTGCGACGAGAAAGGCGTCCCGCTTCGTTTCTCCACCGGCGCGGCTGGGAAGAGCGGCCGGCGCAAATTCTGCCTCGTGGATTGGGACGGCGACGGCGCGCTGGATATCCTCATCAACAGCGACAACGCCGAGTGGTGGCGGCAGGTCGATCACCGCGACGGCAAATGGTTTTTCAAAAACATGGGCAACCTCGACACCACCAAGCTCGCCGGCCACGACACCAGCCCCACCGTTGTCGATTGGAACAACGACGGCATTCCCGACCTGCTCCTCGGCGCGGAGGACGGGCACTTCTATTACCTGCGAAATCCCCGCTCGAAATGAAGTTCCTCTTCTTCCTTTTATTGAGCGTGTCTGCATGTGCGGCGGAGGTGACAACCGGGATCGTGAAGTCCGAATTCATCTTTGAATCTGCGCCATTTCCGAGCTGCCATGCCTCGACCATCGTGGAGACAAAGAGCGGGTTCGTCGCCGCCTGGTTTGGCGGCACGCGCGAAGGCGCTCCCGATGTTGGCATCTGGCTCTCGCGAAGCCTCGACGGCAAGTGGACCGCGCCGGTCGAAGTCGCCAATGGTGTGCACGCCGACAGCCAGCGCTTCGCCTGTTTCAATCCCGTGCTCTTTCAGTCGCCGAAAGGCCCGCTGCTGCTCTTCTACAAGGCGGGCGGCCATCCCAATGGGTGGGCGGGTTACTTGAAGACATCCGAAGATGCCGGTGCAACATGGTCCGCCGCAACTACGCTGCCGGAGGGTTTTGTCGGTCCGGTGAAGAACAAGCCGGTCCTTTTGCCCGACGGTTCCTTGCTTTGCGGTTCGAGCATCGAGACTGCCGAGAAACCGAGCAAATGGCGCGTGCAATTCGAGCGTACACCCGATCGGGGAAAGACCTGGACGAAAACGGGCTTCTTGAATGACGGGCTGAACATCAGCGCCATTCAGCCGAGCATTCTCTTCCTCGGCGGCGATCGTTTGCTAGCGATCGGGCGCACGCGCCAGTCGCATCTTTTCCGGATCGCTTCCGACGACGGTGGAAAAACCTGGAGCGAGATGACTCTCACCGAATTGCCCAACCCGAATTCCGGGACGGATGCCGTCACACTCCGCGATGGCCGGCACCTGCTCGTCTACAATCACACCACCAAGGGACGTTCGCCGCTGAACGTCGCCGTTTCGGTGGATGGCCAGACGTGGCAGGCGGCGCTCGTCCTCGAAAACGAGCCGGGCGAATACAGCTATCCCGCAGTGATCCAGGCCGCCGATGGACTGGTGCATGTCGTTTACACCTGGAAACGGAAGCGCATTAAGCATGTCGTCATCGATCCGGCAAAGCTCGTCCTTCGGCCCATGTCCGGTGGGCAGTGGCCCGATTAAAACATCCCGGAATCCATGCGCGGCATCGTCCCTCCACTCATCACCCCGCTGCGGGCCCGCGACGAACTCGACGTCCCGGGCCTGGAACGGCTCATCGCGCATGTCCTCGCCGGCGGCGTGCACGGAATCTTCGTGCTCGGCACAACCGGCGAAGCACCGAGTCTGAGCTATCGCCTTCGCCGGGAATTGATCGAGCGGACCTGCCGGCTGGTCGCGGGTCGTGTGCCGGTGCTGGTTGGGATCACCGACACCGCTTTTGTCGAAGCGATCGGTCTCTCGCGTTGGGCGGCGGAATGCGGCGCCCAGGCCCTCGTCGTTTCGGCGCCGTACTATTTCCCGAACAGCCAGCCGGAACTTTTGGAATACGTGCAGCATCTTGCACCCGAGCTGCCGCTGCCGCTCTTCCTCTACAACATGCCGACGCACACGAAGACGATCTTCGAAGTCGAGACGGTGCGGCGCGCCATGCAGATTCCGAATATCGCCGGCCTGAAAGATAGTTCGGCAAACATGGTCTATTTTCACCAACTCATCGGGCTGCTGCCGGAACGTCCCGACTGGTCGCTGCTCATCGGCCCGGAAGAATTGCTCGCCGAATCGCTCCTGCTCGGCGGCCACGGTGGGGTGTGCGGCGGCGCGAATCTGCAACCGCGGCTCTACGTGGACCTCTACGAAGCTTGTCTCGCGGGCCAACTTGATCGCGCCCAGGCGTTGCATGCCCGGGTCATGCGGATTTCGTCGACACTGTATCATGTCGGCCGGCACAGCTCGGCTTTTCTCAAGGCGATCAAATGCGCTCTGCATGAGACGGGAATCTGCGACGATTTTCTGGCGGAACCGTTTCATCGTTTTCGTGAGGAAGAACGCGCGCGGGTCCGGACGGTGCTCGCCGATCTCGGAATTCCGACCCAGAATTAATTCGAATAACATGGCTTCAAAAGTTGCTCTCGGTCTGGATTTCGGCACGGAATCCGTTCGTGCGCTTCTGGTCGATCTGCGCGGGCGGGAACATGCGTCTGCCGTGGTGAAGTATCGGCATGGGCAGATCATCGATTCGCTGCCGGGTTCGCGTGAAAAACTGCCGCCGCGCTACGCGCTGCAGCATCCGCAGGACTGGATCGACTCGGCGGCCAAGGCCACACGCTCGGCGATGCGCGCGGCGGGAACGAAGGCCGAAGATGTCGTCGGAATCGGCGTGGATTTCACGAGTTGCACGATGCTGCCGGCGCGGCGCGATGGGACGCCTCTGTGCCTGCCGGAGAAGTTTGCCCGCCAACCTTTGGCCTGGCCGAAACTGTGGAAACATCACGGCGCCCAGGCGCAGACTGACCGGATCAACCGGGTGGCGCGGGAACGCTCCGAGAGTTTCCTCGCGCGCTATGGCGGGATCATCGGACTGGAGTGGTTTTTTCCGAAAATGCTGGAGACGCTGGAAGGCGCTCCGCGCGTTTTCGAGGCGGCGGAAGTCTGGTTGGAAGGCGGCGATTGGTTTGTCTGGCAATTGGTGGGCGGCGACGCAGCTACCCTGCCCCGCTCGACCTGCCAGGCCGGATACAAGGGCATGTGGAGCGCGGATGACGGGTATCCGAGCGAAGAGTTTCTGGCGGCGGTTCATCCCGAATTCGGGCGTGTGGTGGCGGATAAAATGCCGGGCCGATTGTTGGCGCCGGGAACGATGGCCGGCGGCCTGCAACCGGCCTTGGCAAAACGAATGGGACTAAGGGAAGGAACGCCGGTCAGTGCGGCGATCATCGATGCGCATGCCGGTGTTCCCGGGGCTGGTGCGGCGGAACCGGACACCTTCGTGATGGTGCTCGGGACCAGTTCCTGCCACATGCTGAACAGCACCGAGGAACGGTTTGTTCCCGGCGTCGCCGGCATCGTGCGTGATGGGATTCTGCCGGGATTTGTCGGTTATGAAACGGGCCAGGCGGCAGTCGGCGATGCCTTTGACTGGTTGCGGCGGCTGACAGGTCAGCGCGATCTCGGGCGCCTTTCGGAGGAAGCGGCCGCTCTCGCGCCGGGCGCGGATGGTGTGCTCTGCCTCGATTGGTTCAACGGCTGCCGCACGCCGCTGATGGACGGTTCGCTGACTGGCGCATTCACGGGGCTCACGTTGCATCATACGCCGGCCCATCTGTACCGTGCGTTGCTAGAGGCTTCGGCCTGTGGGGTGCGCTGGATCGTCGATCTGCTGCGGGAAGGCGGTGTGCCGGTGAACCGGTTGGTGGCCACGGGCGGGCTGCCGCACCACAATCCGCTGGTCGTCGAAGTGTATGCCGATGTCCTCGGTGCGCCGATCACGGTGCATCCGTGCAAACATGGGCCGGCCCTCGGGGCGGCGATTCTGGGCGCGCTGGCCGCCGGGGCTTTTTCCTCGCCGACCGCGGCGATCCGGGCGATGGCGACGGCGAAGGCGGCGCCCGTCGTCAAACCGAATCGAAAGCATCGGGCCACTTACGATCTTCTCTATGGTCGTTATCGGGAACTCGCCGCGCAGTTTTCCAAAACACTGAATCCATAGCCAGGCTTTGGTCCGGGCGGGACGGGCTGAGGAACATGCAAAACAAACATCCGATGGCTCCCCCGCAGACACCCCGCCATGCGAAGTGAAACTTCGCTCCCAAGTATAACTTGGGAACGAGATTCGAAGGAGGAGAAGCTTTTAGCTTCTTGGAAACGGCAGGATGCCGCTGCTACTTCTTCTCTCCACCTCCAACTATGAAGTCCTCCAAACCCAAAACCGCTTATCTCATTGCCAGTGGCGATCTTCGGCTCAGCGCCAATCGTGTTTGCTGGCCGGCGCAGCAGAAAATGGAGGCGGCGCTGGCGAAGGCGTTTGCTGCGGAAGGCTGGAAAATTCAGCGCGGGCACGCCGCGGACAAGGCGAAGGGGCATGGGTTCATCGACTCGCAAAAGGCGGGGATGGAAATCTTTCGGACGCTCGATCCCGAGGCGCCGCTCATTGTCGCTGAAGCGGTGTGGCAGTATTCGCACCATGTGCTCGCAGGACTGACGACGCATCGCGGGCCGATTCTCACGGTGGCGAATTGGAGCGGGACGTGGCCGGGGCTGGTCGGTTTGCTCAATCTCAATGCTTCGCTGACGAAGGCCGGCGTTCGCTACTCGACGTTGTGGAGCGAGTCGTTCACGGATGGGTTTTTCAAAGCGGGGCTGCGCGAATGGCTGACGACGGGAACGGTGACGCACGATCAATCGCACGTCCGCGATCTGGCGCTACTGAAGCTGCCGGCGGAGGATGAACGGATTGGGCGAGAATTTGGCCGGAAATTGCGCGAGGAGAAGGCGATCCTGGGGGTTTTCGATGAAGGGTGCATGGGGATGTTCAATGCGATCATTCCCGACGAGCTGTTGCATCCTACGGGCGTATTCAAGGAACGGCTGAGCCAGTCCACGCTGTTTGCCGCGATGCAGACGGTGACAGATGCGGAGGCGGCGGGCGTGGTGGCGTGGTTGAAAAAGCGCGGGCTGCAATTTCGCTTTGGGTCGAACGAAGAAACTGAACTCACCGAGGCGCAGGTTTTGCAGCAGGCAAAAATGTATGTTGCCGCTTTGCGGATCGCGGATGAGTTTGGCTGTGCGGGGATCGGCATTCAGTACCAGCAAGGGCTGAAGGATTTGGCGCCGGCGAGCGATCTGGTGGAAGGGATGCTGAACAATGTGGATCGGCCGCCGGTGCGGAGTGCGGATGGGAAGCGGGTGTTGTTTGAAGGCGAGGCGTTGCCGCACTTCAATGAAGTGGACGAATGCGCCGGGCTCGATGGGTTGGTGACGTACCGACTTTGGCGTGAACTCGGTTTTGCTCCGGAGAATACGCTGCACGATCTGCGCTGGGGGGCGGAGTATGATGGGGAGTATGTGTGGGTGCTGTTGATCAGCGGGGCGGCGCCGCCGGCGCATTTCATCGGCGGATGGAAAGGGGCAAGCAGCGAACGGCAGCCGCCGATGTATTTCCGTTTGGGTGGCGGGACGCTGAAGGGGGTGAGCAAGCCTGGGCACATTGTCTGGAGCCGGGTGTTTGTCAGCGGAGGAAAACTGCACGCGGACGTCGGGGTTGCCGAAGTGGTGAAGTTGCCGGAGGCGGAGACGGCGCGGCGTTGGCGGGAGACGACGGTGCAGTGGCCGATCATGCATGCAGTGATGAAAGGCGTTACGCGCGATCAGATGATGGCGCGGCATAAGTCGAATCATATCCAGGTGGTGTATGCGCCGAATGAAAAGCAGGCGCATCGCGGGGCGCGGGTGAAGGCGGCGGCGTTCGCGGAGCTTGGGGTGGAGGTGCATCTTTGTGGGGAGGTGCGAATGGGCGGTTGAGGAACATCCAACATCTCCCTCGTCAAACTCGGGCCGGCTTCGCCGCAACATCCGACATCCGACATCCGACATCCAACATCCAATGGCGCTGGCGCTACTTGCGGGGACGTTGGTGGAATGGGAAAGCGGGTGCCGTCCCTCCGGGACTCATCGCAATCGGTACACGGAAGACCCAGCGCTAAAAGCGCTGGGCTATTTTCGGAAAGTCCCTGCGGGACTGGAGGGACCGAGCCAACGCTCTGGCGCTTTGGGGGCAAAGTGATGGCAGGCTCTTACTATCGGCAGAGCTTCCGAAAGCGGTGCAGCGGGGTTTTCGGCCATCGAGGCGCGGACCATTGCGGGCTTGCTCCCCGCAGACCTTCCGAAAACGGTGCAGCAGCACCGCACTCCACGAACGCAAGCGTCCTTGGCCGATTTTCTCGAAGTCGTGAACGGGTTCTAGACGCGGGGGAAGAACATGCCGGTTCGGCGAGCGTAGGGATCATAAACTTCCGGTCCCAGTTCGTTGCGGAGAAAGCGTTCCTCGAGTCGTGCCTTGAGCCAAAAGCCGAGGAAGATGAGGGCGCAACCGGCAAAGGCGATGGGCCTCGCCTGGAGGATGGCCCAGGCGGCGAGAGCGAGCGAGAGGCCGGAATAAATGGGATGCCGGACCCAGGCATAAGGACCGGTATCGACAATATGGTGACCGGCCTTGCGTGTGACCGAACTTGACCACATTCGGCCAAGGTAAAGGCGCGCCCACCAAGTGAAAGCCACTCCCGCCGCGGCCAGGCCGAAGAGAAACCAACCCACGACTGGCGGCGTAGGCCAGAGCTTGAGACTGAAATCGAGACGGCGACCAGGGACGAACAAAAGCAGGGCGCCGAAAGCGGTGATGAGGCGGTAGGCGAGTTCGGAACCAAGTCTGGGGCGACCCACCGTCCGGTTGGACCAGGGTGCGGCGATCATCCACGAGAGGAGCCAGGCGATCCAGAGGGATTGTATTGCGGTCGTTGGCGACATGGTACCGTGGGGAATTATTGGCGGGTGCGTGCAGAAAGCGAAGGATTCCTTTCATGGCCGAGTGGCTCTGGGTTGGGTGAGGTGATTTCCATTCTGGCCGACGCGACGACGCGGCAACGGCGTGAAGATTCCGGCGCTGGTGGGATGGGAGGCATGGGACGAATGGGAATCACAGGATGAATGGGAGACTCCGGATGCTGGGCGCCAGGTCGCGGCGGAAGTTGTCCTGGGAGGGGCGAATAGGGACGGAAAATTGAAGATGGAAAAGGGAAGGTCCCGCCCGCGGACAGCCCCGCTGTGCGAGGTGCAACTTCGCTCTAATTACGTAAAAAACGGCCACTCGGACCGGTCGCCGAGATAATCGTGGCCGGGCGTGTGCGGAATAATTTCACAGCTCCCTGCTGCGTCTCCTTTTCGAGCCGGCTGCTCGGGTCAAGATGCGCCCGGAGCGATTCTGTTCCAGACCGCGTACTTGAACCAAGCGGGCATTTGGTCTGATTTCATTTCGAGTTCGCAGCCGTCGGTGACTTCCGCCAGCCAAGTGTGCGCCCGGCCTTCGCCGGAGTTGTCGAAAATGTAAGCGCGATTCGTGTGCCGAATCGCCCCCATGAGCAGCGCGAGCGAGGCGTGATACCGCTTCACGATGCGATCTTCCGGCACCGGATGCCCACCACGCCGAACCCGCGCTTGCACCCGGGAGATGTTGATCACCGGGTCGTCCGTGGCGATGAAATAAAGATAGGTTCGGTAGCCGATCTGCTGAGCCTTCTGCAGAAGTTCCAATTTGCTCGGATGAGACATCACGGTTTCGAGAGTGAAGGTGGTCTTCGCCTCCAGTAAATGTTTCCGAAAAAGATCCGCCACCACCGAGGCCACGTACGAGTTCACTGCGCCACCGCTGATGGTGAGGCGACCGTCGGAGACCGCGACCTTGCCGGCGATGTCGGGCATACCAGCGTCGGCGAGCAATCGTGATCTCTGGAAAAACTCCCGAACGTCTTCAGCGACGAGGGTCACGCGGTACTTTCGCAGATCGAGCCCGCCGCCAAGGCGCATTTCCCGCTCCATTTCGTCGGGGTTGAGGTAAACGCCCAACAATTCAGGGCGAAGGACCGACTTGAGCGTGCTTTTACCGGAACCGTTGGGCCCGGCAAACATTCTCAGGCGCAGCGTTTCCCCATTCACCGAATGACGACCTTCGTTCCAGTCGCGATGGGCACAGGCGGTTCGATGCGCTTTCGTTCGATACGGGTTCCGTCCGGGAAGACCTCGTAAATGACGCCGTTTTCACTTTGCAGCACACTCTCTCCGGCGGCCAGCGTCTCGTTCCGCGCGGTCGTGAACGCCACGCCCGACAACGCTGGGAATTTGGACTCGAGTTCGGTGATCAATTTTTCGGGCTCGCTCATGGTCGATTGACTTCGCCGTCAACATACCTCGACGAGAATTCCATGCAATCGTGCGCTTAGTCGCAAGACGCAGGAAGGTGTGCGAGGAAAAGTGAAGATTGGATGGAGGGAGGCTGGGGTGGTGAAATCCCTTTGCGCGGGTTGGCGGGTGCGCCTAGGGTGCGCGTCCCATGCTTGATCTCGCCACATTACCCGACGCCCACGGCCATTTTGGCCCTTATGGTGGAATGTTTGTGCCGGAGACGCTGATGACGGCGCTGAATGAGTTGACGGAGGAATATGCCGTGGCTCGCGCGGATGCCGGTTTTCAGCGGGAGCTTTCGTGGTTGCTGCAGGAATATGCGGGGCGGCCGACGCCGCTTTATTTTGCGGAACGGCTGACGCAGGAGCTGGGCGGAGCGAAGATCTATTTGAAGCGGGAGGACCTTCTCCATACGGGGGCGCATAAGATCAATAATGCGCTCGGACAGATCCTGCTGGCGCAGCGGATGGGGAAGAAGCGGATCATCGCGGAGACGGGGGCGGGGCAGCACGGGGTGGCAACGGCGACGGTGGCGGCGCGGGCGGGGCTGGAGTGTGTGATCTATATGGGGAAGGTGGATGCGCAGCGGCAGGCGTTGAACGTGGCGCGGATGAAGTTTCTCGGTGCGACGGTGGTGGAGGTGACGGCGGGGCAACAGACGCTAAAGGAGGCGATCAATGAGGCGATGCGGGATTGGGTGACGAATGTGCGGACGACGCACTATATTTTAGGCAGTGCGCTGGGGTCGCATCCGTACCCGATGATGGTGCGGGATTTTCATCGGGTGATCGGGGATGAGGCGCGGAAACAAATCCAGGAACGGGAGGGGCGATTGCCGGATTTACTGGTGGCTTGTGTGGGCGGAGGGTCGAATGCGATCGGGCTTTTCTGGCCGTTTTTGAATGATGCCGAGGTGAAGATGCTGGGCGTGGAGGCAGGAGGACGCGGGATTCGCAATGGCGATCATGCGGCGCGGTTCCAAGGCGGGAAGCTGGGGGTGTTGCAAGGGACGAAGACGTTTTTGCTGGCAGATGAGGATGGGCAAATTCAACTGACTCATTCGGTGTCGGCGGGGCTGGATTATGCGGCGATCGGGCCAGAGCACGCGTATCTGCGCGACAAAGGCCGGGTGGATTATGATTATGCGACGGATGAGGAGGCGCTGGCGGCGTTTCAAAAGTTATCGCGGACGGAGGGGATCATTCCGGCGCTGGAGTCGGCGCACGCGATTGCGGGAGTGTTGAAGGTGGCGCCGGGAATGGGGAAGGAAGAGATCATCGTGGCGAATCTGTCGGGGCGCGGGGACAAGGATGTGGCGCAAGCGGCGGAGTATTTGCTGAAGTAGGGAGGGAGTATGGCGGGGACGAATCCTGAGCTGGAGCTGGAACCGTTATCGGGGGAATTGCCGGAAGCGGTGGGATTTTCGCCGGAACTGGCGACGACGACGGCGGTGGATGCGATCGGGGCGATTCCGTCGGGAGTGCTGGAGAAGGTGACGATTACACCGCCGGAGCCGTGGGTGGTGGAACGCGAGCTGGAGGAAAAGGAAGGAGCGACGGCGACGAATCCGTGGCTGCTGATGGACCGGCAGTTTCGGGCGGAAGGTTGTTACATCCGCGACGTGCACAGGCTGGATACGCTGGGAGCGGTGCGCCGGGCGAGCCAGTGGCGGGTGGATTTCGATCCGCGCAATGAGCGGCTGATCATCCATTCGCTGGCGGTGATCCGCGGTGAACAGCGCGGGGAAAATGCGAAGGTGGAAAGGTTGCGGGTGTTGCAACGCGAGGCGGGGTTGGAAGGGCTGAATGTGGGCGGATTGCTGACGGTGGTGGTCCTGATGGAGGATGTGCGCGTGGGGGATGTGCTGGACCTAAGCTACACGGTGGAGGGGCGTTCGCTGGTCTGCCCGGATCGATTTGCGTGCTGGATCACGATGCCGGAGGGCATGCGGGTGCAGGCTTTTCATTTGAGCGCGCGATTTGCGACGGGACGGGCGATGCGGTGGAAGAGCAATGATCCGCAGCTCACGCCGACGGTACGGGAAGAAGGAGGCGAAACGGAATGGTCGTGGCAGAGCAGCGGGACGCCGCGGGTGGAAATGGAGCGGAATGTACCGGCGCGGTTTTGCCTGGGCCGATGGATTCAGATTTCGGATTTTGCGTCGTGGGCGGAGGTGGCCGCAGGAGTGGCGGCGGCGTGGAAGGAAGACCTGGAATGTGCGGAGATCGTGGAACTGGCGGAATCGATTTCGGCGGCGGGCGGGACACCGGCGCAGCGAATCGAGCGGGCGCTGACTTTTCTCCAGGACGAGGTGCGGTATCTCTCAGTGAGCGGGGAACTGGGCGGCCAGGTGCCGACGCCGCCGGGGCTGGTGCTGCGGCGGCGGTTTGGAGATTGCAAGGACAAGTCGTTCGCGGCGGCGCATCTGCTGCGGCGGCTGGGAACGCCGGCGCGTCCGGTCCTGGTGCATTCGGTGCTTGGCCCGGCGGTGCAGGATTTTCTGCCGATGCTGGGAGTGTTCAACCATGCGATCGTGGAGTACGAAGTCGGGGGTGAGCGGCGTTGGGTGGATGTGACGGCGAGTTTGCAGGGAGGGACGGCGCTGACGCGTCCTGGGGCGCCGTTTCGGCTGGGGCTGCCGATCGGGCCGGGGGTGCAGGACCTGGAGCCGATCGCGACGGACGGGGCGAGCCATCGTCTGGAACTGCGGGAGACGTTTTTCCTCGATACGAGCGGGCGGACGTCGAGCCTGCGGGTTGCCGTGACCGCGGGGGGCCGGGAGGCGGAGTACTGGAGGCGGAGCATGGCGGAGATCGGGACGGACGATTTTGCGCGTTCGCGAGAGCGTTTTTTGCAGCGCATCTTTCGCCATGCGAAACGGGCGGGGAAACTGGAATGGGAGGACGATCGGCAGGCCAACGAGTTTGTGGTCGGGGAGGTGTTCGATCTGAACGAGGGGGAGGATTTCAATTACAAGCAGCGGGCGGCGCGGTTCCGGATGACGGCGCATACGATTCAAGCGGTACTCGGCTATCACCACGTGGGAAAGCGGGAGCACCCGTGGGCGCTGCAGTATCCCTGCCGGATCAAGCACGTGCTGGAGATTGATTCGCCGAGTTTGCAAAAACCGCAGGCGAAAGTGGAGCGGGTGAATGGAAAGGCCTTTCGCTTTTCCTGCCACTGGCAGGGGCATCAAGGGCTGGCGACGATCACGTTTTCGCTGCAAACGCTGAAGGATGCGGTGCCGCCGGAGGAGTTCGAGGCGTTCAAGCTGGATGTGCAGGAGGTGTGGCGGAAGATCGGGATCATGGGGCGGCTGCCGCCCGGATCGGCGGTGTCGTGGAAGAAGCGTTCGCCGGACAGTGTGCTGCCGCGGCGGCGAAACCGGATGCCGAGTGAAGCGCCGGGAGCGCAGGGCGAGACGGACGAAAGCGGGCCACTGCCGGCGCTGGCGCCAGCGCTGGCCCCGGCGAGCGCATCGCCGGAGGCAATAGCCCCGCGCAGTTTGCCGGGCGGTGGCGCTGCGCGAAGCGGGGTGGCGCCCCGGAAAGAAAGCGCCGGAGCAGTGCTGCAACCGCTCTCGCGGAGTGAGCGCAAGGAAATCCGGCGTCCGAATTTCGCGATGGCCCCGGAAAATGAGTCGTCGCGGGAGGCTCGAGCGGATCGCCGGCGAGCGAGGCGGCAAGCACGGCAGCGGGAGCGGATGATGTTCTGGGGAGGCGGGGCGTTGATCGTCGTTTTACTGGTCGTCGTGATCATCATCGCCATTCGCTTCCGATAACTCCGGGCTTGCCGAAGGCGGGCGGCCCGACTGGAAATAGCACCTATGAGAAGCATGACCGGCTATGGCCGGGGACAAAGTTCGCAAAACGGCAGCAAGTTCAGCGTCGAATTGAATTCCGTGAATCGGAAGCAGAGCGACGTGGTGGTGACGTTGCCGCGGGAGCTTTCGGAACTGGAGCCGCGAGTGCGGGACGTGATCAATGCGGAAGTTTCGCGCGGGCGGCTGAACGTGGTGGTGGCGCATTTCTCGGGGACGAAGAGCCAGGCGGTGACCCTGGATACGAATCTCGCGCGGACGTATTTCCGGGCGATGGTGGAATTGCAGAAGGAACTGAACGCGGGTGGGGAAATCAATATCGAGACGATCCTGCGCGCGCCGGGAGTGGTGCGTGCGCCGGAAGAGCAATTTTCGGCGAGCGAGGCGTGGCCGAACGTGGAGAGCGCGCTGAAGGAGGCTCTGACCGACCTGGTGAAGATGCGGGAACGGGAGGGCAAACATCTGGCGAAGGATTTGATCCATCGGCTGAAGATGGTGCGCGGGTGCGTGCGGAAAATCCGGTTGCTGCAGCCGGGGGTGCTGAAGCGTCACCGGCAATCGTTGCATGACCGGATCGAGAAAGCGGGTCTGGAGTTGCAGATCGACGACGAACGACTGGCGAAGGAAGTGATCTTTTTTGCGGACAAATCGGACATTTCCGAGGAGTTGACGCGACTGGAGAGCCACTTCGCGCAGTTTGCGCATCACCTTCGGCGAAATGAACCGGTGGGCCGGACGCTGGAGTTCATGTGCCAGGAAATCGGGCGGGAATTCAATACGCTCGGGGCGAAGGCGAATGACGTGGAAATTTCGCAACTGGTGGTGACGTGCAAGGCGGAGATGGAGAAAATCCGTGAACAAATCCAAAACATTGAATAGCGGCGCGGCCAACGAAGGCGGCGGTGCGACGCCCCGGCAATTTCGCCGGCTGGGGATTCTGTTTGTCGTCTCGGCTCCGTCGGGAGCGGGGAAGAGCACGCTGGTGAATGCGCTGCGGCAGACGCCGGACTTCGTCTACTCGGTCTCGTGCACGACACGGGCCCCGCGACTGGGCGAGACGAATGGTGAGGATTACCAATTCCTGAGCATGGAGGAGTTTCGACAGCGGCTGGCGGCGGGCGAGTTTTTGGAACACGCCGAGGTGCATGGAAACTACTACGGGACGCTGCGGAGCGCGGTGGTCGAGCAACTTCACTCGGGGGTGGATGTGCTGATCGATATCGATGTGCAGGGGGCGCGGCAGATTCGGGATGACCCGAGCCCGGAAATCCGCGCGTCGATCGCGGATATCTTCATCATGCCGCCGAGCCTGGAGGAATTGCGGCGGCGGCTGACGAAACGCGGGACGGAAACGCCGGCGCAAATCGAAACCCGGCTGCACAATGCGGGCGATGAGATGGAAGTGTGGCGGGACTATCGCTACACGATCATCAGCGGATCGGTGGAGGAGGACCTGCTGAAATTTCGAAAGATCATGGGAGCGGAGCGCTACTTGAGCCGGCGGATGGCGCTGATGCCATGAGCAACCCGGTCGTGATCGTGGGAGTGACGGGATCGATTGCCGCGTATAAAGCGGCGGATCTGGTGAGCAAACTGGCGAAGCGCGGTTTCGAGGTGCACGTGGCGCTGACGCATGGGGCGCAGCAGTTCGTCACTCCCCTCACCTTCCAGACGCTCTCGCGAAATCCGGTGATGACGAACGTTTTCGAGGATGCGCCCGGATGGAAGCCCGGCCACATCGACCTCGCGGATCGCGCGGATTTGCTGCTGGTGGCGCCGGCGACGGCGAACATCATCGCGGAGCTGGCGCACGGGCTGGCGGGAAATCCGATCGGGGAAATCGCGCTGGCGACACTCGCGCCGGTGCTGATCGCGCCGGCGATGAATGGGAAGATGTGGCTGCACGCGGCGACGCAGGAGAACGTGAAACGACTGAGCGCGCGCGGAGTGGAATTCATCGGTCCGGAGGAAGGATTGCTGGCGTGTGGGTACGAAGGATTGGGTCGTTTGTGGAATGTGGAGGAGATCGCGGAGCGCGCTGCGCAGATCATCGCGCAAAAAAAATAGCGAAATTTTTTGGGCGCGAAGTGCGCATCGATTTTCGACATGTGCGCGCGCGGAAAGGATTTTTCGGAATGGCTCGCGAAGCGGCATGAACAGAGCTTCTCCGGGTGATGCGAGACACGTCGCCGCGGAAAAAATGCGATGATCAAAGGCGCAATTCGCACGCGCGAAACGATAAATTCCGGAGCAGCGCAAGAAAAAATTCGTTGACGCTTTGTCACAAGTTCATTACCCAACACGCAAGCAACGAGTGATGGCATTCATCAACCACTCTCAAAAATTTCCTGTGAACCGCATCTGCGGATTGAAAGGGGGGATTATCGATGGCGACTAAGAAAAAAGCAGCTCCCAAGAAACTTGCAGCTAAAGCCAAGCCGGCGAAGAAAGCCGCGGCGAAGAAGGCTCCAGCCAAGAAGGGCGCGAAGAAGAAGTAAGCAGACCCCTGCAACTTAAACGAACGGGAGGAGAAATTCATTTCTCCTCCCGTTTCGTCTTTTTGGAGGATGGGCGGCTGGGAAGCGGCCAGTTGATGGTTGATAGTTGATAGTTGATAGCCGTTTCCCGTTGAATGGGGGCCGAACGCAAAAGCTACTTGTATCCCTGATTGCCAATGTCCATTTCCACCTATCTCGATGCCGCCGCCCGGTCGGCCGTTGCCGCCGGCGATTATTTGAACAGCCATTTTGGATCGACCCTTGCGGTGAATGAATTCACTGCGCACGACATCAAACTCGATCTCGATGTCCGCACGCAGGAGCTGATTACCCGCCAGTTGCTGGAACGATTCCCGGATCACGCCCTCTACGGCGAGGAAGGGATCGCGGGGAACCAGGAGAGCGATTACCAATGGATCGTCGATCCGATCGACGGGACGGTGAACTACTTTTACGGGATTCCGCATTTCTGTGTCTCGATCGCGCTGCGGGAGCGGGGCGAGATCATCGTCGGCGTGATCTACGATCCTTCGCGAAAGGAAATCTGGCAGGTGGAACGCGGCGGAACGGCGACGCTCAACGGGAAGCCGATCCAGGTGAGCCCCCGGGACAAATTGAGCGACGCGGTACTGTCGATCGGTTTCGCGAAGTCGCAGGAGACGATCGCGGCCGGTCTGCCGATGCTGGACTATTTCATCAGCCGCGCCCGGAAATGCCGGCTGATGGGGAGCGCGGCGCTGGACATGGCCTACGTGGCGTGCGGGCGTCTCGACGCCTATATCGAATCGAGCGTGAGCCTGTGGGATGTGGCGGCGGGCAAGTTGCTCGTGGAAGCGGCGGGCGGGAAAGTCGTGATGGAGCCGCGGTCGGAGAATCCGGACAAGCTGCGCATCCGCGCGTCGAGCGGACGGATCGACCTGGAGGTGCGGCCATGACGCTCTCCGGAATTGGCTACGACGTGCATCGCCTGGTGGAGGGGCGGGTGCTGATTTTGGGCGGGGTGGAAATTCCGCACACCCATGGACTGGAGGGGCACAGCGACGCGGATGTGCTGGTGCACGCGATCGCGGATGCGGTGCTGGGGGCGATCGGCGAACGGGACATCGGTTTTCATTTTCCGAACTCCGATCAATCGATTCGCGGGATCAGCAGCCTGGAAATCCTGCGCAAGGCGGGTTCGCTGGTGGCCGAACGCGGCGGGCGGGTGATCAACATCGACGCGACGCTGGTGGCGGAAGCGCCGAAGATCGGCCCGCACGTGGCGCAGATGCGGACGAACCTGGCGGGAGCGTTGAAGCTCGACCCGAGACGAGTGGGAGTGAAAGCGACGACGAATGAACAGATGGGCTTCCTGGGGCGGGGCGAAGGGATGGCCGCGCTCGCCGTGGCCAGTGTCGAGCTTCCGGAATAGGATCAACGGACATGGCCCTGCGCTTTTTCAATACCTATTCCCGCGCGCTGGAAGACTTCGCGCCGCTCGATGCGGCGAGCAAACGGGTGAAGATGTACACCTGCGGTCCGACGGTCTACAACCACGCGCACATCGGGAATTTCCGTGCGTACCTGTTCGAAGACCTGCTCCAGCGGCATCTCGAGGCCCGTGGGTACCAAGTCGAGCGGGTGATGAATCTGACCGATGTGGACGACAAGACGATTCGCGGTGCGCACAACAGTGGGAAGCGGCTGGCGGACTTCACGGCCGTCTACAAGGACGCCTTTTTCCAGGACCTGGATACGTTGCGGATCAAACGCGCGGAACATTTTCCAGCGGCGACGGAGCCGCGCTACATCGAGCGGATGATCGCGATGATCCAGCAGCTCGAATCTCTCGGGATCGCCTACCAGGCGGAGGATCGCAGTGTTTATTTCCGGCTGTCGAAATTCCCCGATTACGGGAAGCTGGCGCATCTGAATCTCGAGGAGTTGCGTCCCACCGGGCGGATCGCCAATGACGAGTACGAGAAGGAAAGCATCGGGGATTTTGCGTTGTGGAAGGCGTGGGACGAGGCGGATGGCGATGTCGGTTGGGAATCGCCGTGGGGGCGCGGACGGCCGGGCTGGCACATCGAGTGCAGCGCGATGGCGACGGCGCTGCTTGGCCCGGAGATCGATATTCACTGCGGCGGGGTGGACAATATTTTTCCGCATCACGAGGCGGAGATTGCGCAGAGCGAGTGTTGCACGGGGAAGAAATTCGTGCGCTACTGGCTGCACTGCGCGCACCTGATGGTGGACGGGCAGAAGATGTCGAAATCGCTGGGAAATTTTTACACGCTGCGCGACTTGCTGGAGAAAGGGTTCACCGGGCGCGAAGCACGCTTCGCCCTGCTTACGGTGAACTTTCGCCTCCCGCTGAATTTCACCCTTCCTGGGCTGGAAGCGGCGCGGATGGCTCTCGCACGAATAGACGAATGGGTGGCAAGATTGTCTGATCTCGCAAAGTCAAAAAGGGGAGACATGGGAGCCGCAAGGGCCATTGGTGTTTCTCAAAGCCCGTACGTAGAAAGGTTTTTCAGCGCTCTGGATGACGATCTGAACATCGCTGGCGCATTGGGCCATCTGTTCGATTTCATTCGCAGTTCCAACAAGCAGATGGATGACAAGACCTTATTCGGTGACCAAGCCACCCAAATCCTATCTGATTGGCGGCGGATGGACAGTGTGCTCGGCTTTGAGCGCGAGGCGGCGGCGATTCCGGCCGACGTTTTGGCGCTGGTCGAGGAACGGGAAAAGGTGCGCGCGGCGAAGGAATGGAAGAAGAGCGATGAGTTGCGCGATGCGATTTTGGCGAAGGGTTGGGTGGTGAAGGATACGAAGGAGGGGTCGAAACTGACGCCACGGTGATTTCGGCGGATGGGTGGGATTGGCGGCGGTTTTGAGGCCGCCTTCGGACATCGGGCTAACTTCAGCGTGGAGACGTGAAGCAGTATGGGCTCAACGCCTGCGCGCTGGCGCTTTGGGATTGTCGGTGGGTTTGCGCCAGCGTTCCGCCACCTTGCCCTTTTCGAAAGCGGCGCAGCAGCGCCGCAGTCCAAAACGCTGCCGCGCTTCGGGTGGGGTGAATTTTCTTTCATGCTCGCTGAGATTGGTGCTTATGCCTCGACAGGGCGGTGTCGTCCCTTCGGGACTGGTCGGTTTTTTTCGGGATTTCCCAGCGCTAAAGCGCTGGGCTATTTTCGGGAAGTCCCTGGGGGACTGGGAAACTTCGAGGCGGGGAAGGCCCTGCGGGATTAAGCGATGTCGGGTCGAGAGGTGGGGGCAGCTGGCGCTCCGGGATGAAAAGTGTGGTGTCGCTGAGTGGCTCGATGCGAAATTTGTGGGCTAAAGGCGACATTTCTGCATTTCCTGCCTGCCGAAATTCCCCTTTAAATGACCCATGATGACCTTTTCCCCAGGTGATTACCTCGACCTGAACCACACCGAGCACCGGATGCTCTTCGAGAATTCGGTGAATGCTTGGGATGCGCTCAAGCAGATCACCAGTTACCTGCAATTTCGGCTGAAGCCGGCGATCCAGGGGCGGCTCGTCGGCAAGCCGTTCATCAGCGGCGCGGTTTTCATCGGCAAGGGGACGGTGATCGAACAGGGGGCGATGATCAAGGGGCCGGCGTGGATCGGGGAAGGCTGCGAGATTCGCAACGGCTGCTACATCCGGGAGAATGTGATCGTCGGGTCGGGCTGCGTGCTGGGGAATTCCTGCGAGTTCAAAAATTCGATCATCTTCGACGAGGCGCAAATCCCGCACTTCAACTACGTGGGCGACTCGATCATCGGTTACCGGGGGCATCTCGGGGCCGGGGTGATCCTGTCCAATGTGAAACTGGACCATGGGGAAATCGTGGTGCCGACGCCGGAAGGGTTGGTGCCGACGGGGCTGAAGAAATTTGGCGCGATCATCGGTGACCGGGCGGAAATCGGGTGCAATTCGGTGATCAATCCCGGTTCGTTGATCGGTCGGAATTCGGTGCTGTATCCGGGCACGGTGTGGCGGGGAGTGGTGCCGGCGAGCAGTATCGTGAAAACCCGGCAGGAGCATCAAATTCTCGCACGACGCGATTGACCCTTGCGCGAAGGCGGGAGTTTTGGAACCTTGCCCGCCCCTATGCCCAGTTCCACTACCACCACGACGCCTCCCGCCGATACTGGCTTTGACCCGCTGGTCTTCTGGTTTCATCACCAGCAGAAGATCCTGATTTTCCTGGGCATCGTGGTTGTCGCCCTCGCCGCCTACGGCATTTCCGAGTACGTGGGGATGAGGCGCAATGATGCGGCGCAAGTGCAGCTTTCCACGGCGCATACGGTGGACGAATACCGGAAGGTGATCGCGGAGTACGGTGGAACGCCGGCGGCGGGTGACGCCTACCTGCTGCTGGCGGCGAAGTTGCGCGGGGAAGGGAAGTTCGACGAATCGAATACGGCGCTCCATACGTTCATCGATAAATATCCGGAGAACCAGATGATCAGCGGGGCGTGGACGAGCCTGGCGGCGAATCTCGAGGCGCAAAAGAAAGTCGATGAGGCGCTGGCCATGTATCAAAAGGTTTCGACCAGCTTTGCGAACAGCTTCAGTGCGCCGATTGCGCTCCTGGCGCAGGCGCGAATCCTGGCGGAGAAGGGGCGGACGGAGGACGCGCGGAAGATTTATGAGCAGGTGATGGCGCAGTACCCGGAAAATCTGGCGTCGAGGGAGGCTAACCAGGAAGTGCGCAAGCTGAAGAAATAGTTAACGGCCTGAAGTGTGGCCGATGTGGGCACGGAGCTGCGGCTTTGTTGTACACTTTTGAAAGCGCCGCGGCGGCGGCGCACTCCAAAACGCTGTCGCGCTTTCGATACCCCTTCCAAGGGGGAGATTAAGCCGGACCCAGGCCGAGGGTCTCGTCGGTGAACAAGCCTGGGTGATCGCCCAAGAGATCGGGCTGGGTGAGCTGCTGCTGGCCGATGAAGAGTTCGCCGCTGAAGATTCCGCCGCGCTCAATGTTGATGGCCTTGGCGTAGACGACGCCTTCCAACGAACCGCCTTTGGTGATGGTGACGCCGGTTTCGCACATGATCCGGGCGGAAATCTTGCCGTGAATCTCGATGGAATGGGCTTTGACGGGGCGAACGAATTCGACGTCGGAGCGCTTCAGAATTTCGAGGTGATAGGCTTCGATGCTTCCGAGAAGCTTGCCGTGCACTTTGACGGAAACGGTGCCGGTGCAGGAGAGATTGCCGCGAAGCTTGCCTTCGAGGTAGGCGCTGCCGCAGGCGACTTTGGAACTGGTGATTTCGCCCTTGGCGGAAAGGTAGACTTCGCCCTGGGTCTGGATACTTCGTCCGAAAGGTCCGCTGATCTTGAAATCGCGCAGGTCGATGTACGATCCGCACTGGGGACAGATACTGGACTGCGCAGAAGTGCTGACGCGCTGGCGGTAGCCGCAGCTAAAGCAGCAGATGTCGCGGATCTTCTCGCCCGAAACGAGTTTGGAGATCTTGTCGAGGATCGACGGGGCCTTGAGGCTGGTAGCCTCGCGGGCAAGCAGCTTCTCAATGCTGTAGTGCTGGCCGCACTTCCGGCAGAAGGTCGACTTGGCGTAAGCAGACTCGAGCTGACTGAATCCGCAATGCGGGCAGTCGGCGTTGATTTTTTCGGGTTGCTTCGGTGTATTAGGACTGGCCACGTAGGGCCGCGATTACCGGGCGGGCGCGGGTTGCGGAGCCGGAGGACGGGAACTTTCCTTGAGCGCTCCCTTGACCGGAGTGACTTCCGATTTCCCGACAAACGTGGCGCCGTCTTCGATGACGAGGCGGGCGGCCTTGAGGTCGCCCTGGAGGACGGCACGGCCCTTGAGCTCACAACGTTCCTCGACGGTGATGTTGCCGTGGACCTTGCCGAGCACGGTCACAGACTTGGTTTTGATTTCGCCGCGGATTTCGGCGTTTTCACCGACCGTGAGGACACCGGCGGAGGTGATTTCGCCTTCGACTTTGCCGTCGACGACGAGTTCGTTTTGAAATTTGATCGATCCCTTGATTTCGACGTCAGCGGAAAGAAGGTTTTTGCCAGAGATTGTATCGGCCATGAGGTTGGATTTATTTGGTGTTGTGACAGGCGTTGCGGCGGAAATTTGCGGTTGTTCAGCCACTTCAGAAGCAGTCGCGTCGCCAGAGCGGATGCGGTTAAACACGGGCGACTATTCTGCGCGGCATTTTGGGTGTCAAGGTCGTTCGCGAAAGTTGTTCACGGCGGCATCAAATTTGGCGTGCCGGCGAGGTCTTCGGCAGGGTACGTCCAAATCTCGCTAAGCGTAGGATGGTAGTGCGGGATTCGTGCCAAGTCCGCGGCTGTCGCACGGAAATACATGGCGACGGCAATTTCGTGAATGAGGTCGGCGGCGTTCGGGCCGACACAGGAGCCGCCGAGGATGAGGCCGGAGGACTTCTCGACGATGAGTTTGACGAAGCCGTGAGTGGCGCCGCGAATCATGGATTTGCCGTGGTCGGCAAAGGGATATGTGGCGGTGGCGATCTCGTGCTTCTCCCGCGCCTGGCGTTCGGTCAGGCCGACGGAGGCGACCTCCGGGTGGGTGAAGACGACGAAGAGGGCGAGACGGTAATCGATCTCTTCGAGCGCGCCATCGAGGCAGCCGAGGGTGCGCGCGGCGTTGCGGGTGGCGAGTTCCGCCTGCTGGATGGCGATGTGGACGACTTCGACGGGGCCGCAGACGTCGCCGGCGGCGAAGATGTGCTCCGGCCCGCAACGCTGATGGGTGTCGGCGAGGATCTGCGGTCCGTCGGTTTTCACCCCGGCTTTGGCCAACTGGAGGACGTCCGTGGCGGGCTCGCGCCCGAGGGCGTAAATGATCTCCTCGCCATCGACGGAACGCTCGCTGCCGGCGTGGGAGAAGTGGACGCGCTTCCCGCCGGCGACGCGCTCGGTTCGCAAGAGTTTGGTGTCGCGGAAGATTTCCAGGCCGCGATGCTCCAGGGCCTTGGTCAACTCGGTGGCGACATCTTCGTCGGTCTCCTTCAAAAGCTGGTGGCCGCGCTGGACGACGCTGACCCGCGAACCGATGCCGGCGTAGTAACTGGCGAGTTCGAGCGCAATGGCTCCCCCGCCGAGCACGACGACCGACGCCGGGATGTGCCCGGCGTCGAGAACATCGTCGCTGGTCCAGCAACCGGTCTCGCGCAGGCCGGGAATATCGTGCCACTGAATGTGTGAACCGGTGGCGATGAGGAAAGCCCGCGCTGTCAACGTCCGGACGCCACTGCCATCGAGCATTCGCACCTCGATGCTGTGCGAGCCGGTGAAGCTGGCTTCTCCCCGGATGAATTCGAACTTTCCGGATTCCAATTGGTGGCGGCGATGATCCGCAAACTCGCCGATCAAGCGCCGCTTCCGGGCGCGGATCGCCTCGCCATCCGCTCCGCGATAGTCGGCGTGGAGACCAAACTCCGCGGCGTGGCGGATATCTTCGGCGCGGTGACCGCTCTCGAGGAGGGTTTTGCTGGGCATGCAGCCCCGGAGAATGCAGAGGCCGCCGACGTCGCGTCCGCCTTCGACGACGGCGGTTTTCAAGCCCAGGCGAGCGGCGGTCGCGGCGCCGGCATAACCGGCGCTTCCGCCACCGAGAACGATAAAATCGTAGTCACTCATTTCGGCAAATTAGCATCGATCACTTCATAAAGGCGATAGAAGCGGACACCGGCGATCGGGGCGGTCACTTTGCCGTTCCATTCCCGAAGATAATCGGGCGCATTTTCGGGATGGTCGTAGAGGATCGTGGCCATGGGCATTTTCGGAGGCGCGACGCCGAGGAGGATGCTGGAGGTGCTGATCTCCTGCTGCGGATCACCAGCGAGAACCCAGTGGACGGGCCGGCGCATGAGGATGGTGGCGGCGTCGCTGGGATTGGCGCTGAGATAAAAGTGAGCGGTGTCGACGATGCCGGGGAGGCTCTCGTGCGAGGTGCCGGCCACGCCGGGCTGGCGCGACCAATAGGCGATGGCCGGGGATAACCACCAGGAGGCGAGGAAAGGGCCGCCATTCGCGCCGATGGCTTCCACAGCGAGTCCGCGCAGGGCGACCATTTCCCCGCGGTTCACGGTTTGCCGATCCTGGGTGAAGTCATCGGGAAAAAGGCGGCTGTCCCAGTCCTTGAGAATCGGCCAGAGGCAAATGACAAACGGCATCCAGGTGACCGACCATCGCAAAATCGCCTGTACGGCGCGGGGCGTGCCGGGGACAAATCTTTTCACGAGGGAATCGAGCAGCGCCTGCAAGGCCTGCATCTGCCAGGGCAGAGTCCAGGCGAAGACGATGGCGAGGAAATATCCCCAGCGTTCCTGCCAGACGGTGAGGAGCAAAACGACGCCGAGAAGGATGAGGAGGGGCAGCGCCCGACGATCCCGCCGCCAGGCAAGGAGGAGCAAGACTGGTGTCGCGACGGCCATCCAGCCGATCCACTGGAAGATCACTTTCGCGGGCGCGTGCGAAAGTTCTCCAATCGTTTTCTCCCAATTGCCGAAATAGGCGCGCATTTCGGCGTTGGGCAACTCGACGGACCAACCTTCCAAGGCGAGGGCGAGCAGGAGCACGGCGAGAAAGATGACCGCGCCGGGCAGGCGGGTTCGCGTAAAAAGCGCGCGGGGACGAAAGCACAGCCAGAGGAGGAAGACGACGACGAGGAGGATGGTGGGTTCGTAGAGGGAGACCCAGAGACTCGTGCTCCAGGCGAGGGCGCTGACGATTCCCCAATTCCGCTGGCCCGCCGGGGACAAGGCCGCGGATGGGCCCTGGGCGAGCGCAAGTTCGGCGCCGAGGGCCACGGTGATGAGCATCATGAGCAACGACTGATGGTCGGGACGGGCGAGCAAGTAGCCGTGGGCGACAATCGGGCTGACGGCGTAGATGAACAGCGCGGCGGAGCCGTAGGGAACGCGGAAGTGCGTGAGCCACCAGGCGAGGAATATCGCGCCGGCCATTCCGAGGAGCGGCGAAACGAGTGCCCCGGCAAGGTCGAGGGTCTGGGAATGGAGCAGGCTCCGGTGGGCGGGATCGAACAAACGGAAGGCGCCATCGAGGAGCACTTTGAGAAAGACGATGAGGTAGTCGAGCGGGGCGGTGGTGTGGGCGGTGACCCCCTGGGGCCAGTTCTCGAACTCGTGGCGCCGGATCATCGTTCCCGGGTGCTCGGCGATCATCTGGGCGCGGGTCATTCGCGAGTAGCAATCGCCGTCCACGAAGTAGAAATGCCCCTGGATGAAAACGTCGCTGAGGTTCCAGCACTGGCAGGCCAGGGTGAGGGCGAGCAGGCCCAAAATCCAAACGCGGCGGGAGAGGATGGAGCCGAGGAAGAAAACAAAGAGCGCAACCCCGAGGAAAAAGGGCAGGAAAAGCCAGAAGAGCGGGACGAGAAGCGAGAGGAAGAACTGCAAATTCACGGTGGGGAAAAAAAGTCGCGAACCATTACCGAGACATCAATATATTGTGGTCTGAGATTTTAAATACCCCAATTCCTTGGGGGACTACGCTTTTTTTAGGGAAAAAAAGCGTTGTGGCCATGGTGGGGCAAATCTAGACTTCCCGTGCAATATTTCCCCACTGCATTTATGGCCGATTCTGTCGTCTCGAATTCTGAAACTGCTTCCCGAAAAACTGAGTACAATGCTGACGATCTCAGCTCGCTCAAGGGACTGGAAGCGGTGCGTAAAAAGCCCGGCATGTACATCGGCGGAACGGATGAGCGTGCGCTGCACCATTGCGTGAGCGAAGTGCTGGACAACTCGGTCGACGAATTTCTCGCCGGCTACTGCACGCATATCGACGTGACGATCCATTCCGATGGTTCGATTTCGATTCGCGACAATGGACGCGGCATCCCGGTCGACATCAACAAGGAGGAAGGCATGCCCGGTGTGGAGTTGGTCCTGACCCGGCTGCATTCCGGCGGCAAGTATGGGCAGGGCAACTACGAGTATTCCGGCGGAACCCATGGCGTGGGCGCGAAGTGCGTCAACGCCGTTGCGGAGTGGTTCAAGGTGGAGGTGACGCGCGATGGAAAAATCCATGCGATGTCTTTCGAGCGCGGTGTGACGAAACAGCAACTGCACGTCATCGCGGAGGTGAAATCGAAAAAGCAGACGGGCACGCTGATTACCTTTCGGCCCGACCCGGAGATTTTCAACGAGACGACGGAGTTCAAGGCGGAGCGGATCATTACGCGGCTGCATGACCTGGCGTATATCAACTCGCCGCTCTCCTTCACGTTTATCGACGAACGGACGGAAGGGGCCAAACCGGTGCAGATCGTCCATCCGAAAGGAGTCGAGGAATTCGTGGGGCGTCTCTCCGAGAACAAGACGCTGGTGCATCCGAAGCCGATCATGATCAAGGGCACACGCGACCGGATCATCGTGGAGATCGGCCTGCACTATAACGATAGCTACAACGAGCAGTTGCTTTGTTATACCAACGCGGTTCCCAACCCCGATGGCGGCACGCATTCGAGCGGTTTTCGCGGCTCGCTGACCCGCGCCATCAATCAATACGCGAAGAGCAATTCGCTGCTCAAGGACAAGGATCCGGCGATCACCGGCAATGACGTCCTGGAAGGCCTGGCTGCAGTCGTGAGCGTGAAGCACCCGGACCCGCGGTTCGAGTCGCAGACCAAGGTGAAGCTCATTTCGCCGGAGGTGGAGGGCGTCGTAGGGTCCGTGAGTTACGAAGGGCTGATGCTGCATTTCGACCAGAATCCCGGGGTGGGAAAGCGGATCATCGACAAATGCCTGATGGCTGCCCGTGCTCGTGAAGCCGCCCGGAAAGCGCGGGAAACCGTCCGCAAAGGCGCGCTCACGGGCGGAGGCTTGCCGGGCAAGCTGGCCGACTGCTCCGAACGTGATCCGGCGCTGACCGAGCTTTACGTGGTGGAGGGCGACTCCGCCGGCGGTTCGGCAAAGCAAGGACGCGATCGCCGCTACCAGGCGATCCTGCCGATCAAGGGCAAGATCATCAATGTGGAGAAAGCGCGCCTCGACAAGGTGTTGCAAAATACCGAGGTCCAGACATTGATCACGGCGATCGGCACGGGGATCGGCGTGGCCAATAGTGAGAAGGAAAAGGACAACGAGGGGGCCTTCGATCTGGCGCGGTTGCGCTATGGACGGATCATCATCATGACTGATGCGGACGTCGACGGATCACATATCCGCACTCTTCTCCTGACCTTCTTTTATCGGCAGATGCCCGACCTGATTCGCAAGGGGCACGTCTACATCGCCTGCCCTCCCCTTTATCTGATCAAGCGGAAGAAGCGCGAGGAATACGTGGAAGACGACGCGGCGTTGAACCGCATCCTGATCACGCTGGGCTCCGAGGAGGTGAAATTGAAGAACCTGGCCGACGGCAAAGTCTTCACCGCGACACAGCTCAAGGAGCTGCTGGAGCTACTCGAGCGCCTCGCCAAATTCAGCGATGCGATCCGCCGTCACGGTGGTGACTTTGAGACTTATCTCAGCGAACGCGATCCCCAAACCGGGATGTTTCCGACTTACATGGTGAAAGTGCGCGAAGGGAACCAGGAATGGGTGACTTACTTCCCCGGCGAGACGGAGGTGCGCGCCTTTCACGAGGAAAATCGCGATCTCAATCTTTTCGAGGATACGGCTGTGGAAACCAGCGGCACCGACACCCCCGAGGGTGAAGGCGAAGCGGGCGCGGAAAAAGTGGCGGCGAAGAAGAAGGACAAAGAGGATGGCGCCCGGCGGCGGGCCCGGCTCATTGAACTGCACGAATCCACGGCGGTGCAGAAATTGGTGGCCGATATCGCTCGGAAAGGACTGAAGATCGAGCACTTTGCCGATAGCGATCATCCGATCTTCGAGTTGATCGAGGGCGAAGGCGACAAGGCCGTGACACACTCGCTTTTCTCGGTGCCGGAGATTCACAGCCGGGTGATCGAGATTGGGAAAAAGGGGCTGAGCATCCAGCGATTCAAAGGGCTTGGTGAAATGAATCCGAAGCAGCTTTTCGAGACCACGATGGACCCGAACAAGCGCAAGATGATGAAGGTCGAGTTGAACGAAGACAACGCCGTGGAAGCGGACCGGATGTTCACCATCCTCATGGGGGACGTCGTCGAACCGCGCCGGCAGTTCATCGAAGACAACGCGCTGAATGCGCGGCTCGATGTATGAGGCGATGGCGTCGCTTTACGTCATTGCAGGGCCGAATGGTGCGGGGAAGACGACGTTCATCAAGCGTTTTGCGCCGCGGCATCTCATGGAACAGCCGAAAGTCGGAATGTCGATCAGCAGGAACTTTTCGCAGCCGTAGTTCGCGATTTTAACCTGAATTTATGAAAACCTTTCCCCCGGCGAACGGAATTCCGATGCACTTACTTTCCGAATTTGGGCTGCATGAGTCGTTTCTCGAATGTGTGGAGGAACACCGCCGCGATGGGCTGCCCATGGCGCTCAATCGAGCGGGTCACAGCGAATTGATCCCCGTGGAAAACCTCACTGCGGAAATCGCCCGGGCGCGTCATCGAATTAGCGAACTCTCCACCGAAATCGCGAAATACCAGCAAGGAACCTTCTCCGTGAACGAGACGCCTGAATAACGGCCACCCACCCCACTTACCCCTCCCCGCTTTCCCATGCCCAATCTCAACCCCAACGAAAAGCTTCAGCCGGTCAATGTGGCCGAAGAAATGTCGAAATCGTTTCTCGATTACTCGATGTCGGTCATCATCAGTCGTGCGCTTCCCGATGCGCGTGATGGGCTGAAGCCATCGCAGCGGCGCATTCTGGTGACGATGAACGATCTCGGCGTGCTGCCGAATCGCAAACACATCAAGTGCGCCAAGATCGTGGGAGATACGATGGGTAACTATCACCCGCACGGCGACCAGGCGATTTATCCCACGCTGGTGCACATGGCGCAGCCCTGGGCGATGCGGGACATGCTGGTCGATGGGCAGGGTAATTTCGGTTCGGTGGAAGGCGATCCGCCGGCGTCCATGCGTTACACCGAGGCGCGGCTGCGCTGGCTGGGCGCCGCCCTCATGGACGACATGGACAAGGACACGGTCGATTACGTCGCGACTTACGACGAGCGGCTGATGGAGCCTGTCGTCCTGCCGGCGGCGTTCCCGAATCTTCTGGTCAATGGCGGCACGGGCATCGCGGTCGGCATGGCGACGAATATTCCGCCGCACAATCTGAAGGAGTGCATCAATGGTATTTTTGCGCAGATCGATGATCCGGACATCACGCTCGACGGCCTGATGGTGCATGTCCAGGGCCCTGACTTTCCGACCGGCTGTATCATCCAAGGGCGGTCCGGAATCCGTTCTTACTTCGAGACGGGCCGCGGGGCGGTGCGGGTGCGGGGCAAAGCGGGGGTCGAGGAACTGAAGGGCGGGCGCGAACAGATCATCGTTTCGGAAATCCCTTACAACGTGAACCGGGCGGAACTCGTCAAGCGCATCGCCGAGCTGGTGAACGACAAGGTTCTCACCGGGATCAGCGACGTGCGCGATGAATCCGACGAGAACACCCGGGTGGTCATCGAGCTGAAGCGGGACGGCAATCCGAAGGTCATTCTCAACAATCTGTTCAAGCATACGGCGCTGGAGTCCTCTTTTGCGGTGAACATGCTGGCGATCGACCATGGGCGTCCGCGCCTGCTCGGCCTAAAGGATGCCATTGCCTGTTACATCGAGCACCGGCGCGAGATCGTGCTCCGGCGCACGCGCTACCTCCTCAACGCCGCCGAGGTCGATGCGGAGAAGCTCGAAGGCTTTCTCATCGCCCTGGCGAATCTCGACGACTTTATCCGGATCATTCGCGATTCCCGGGACCGCGACGATGCCAAGGTGAAACTCATGGCCATGTCGTGGACACGCGCGATCGTCGAACAGCTCGGCATTCTCATCCGCTCCGACGCGCGTCTCACGGCGGACGGGATGTATAAGTTCACCGAGAAACAAGTGGGCCACATTCTCGACCTGCGACTCTATCAACTCACCGGTCTGGAACGCGACTCGGTGAAGAGCGAGTACGACAAGCTGCTCGAAACGATCAAAGACTTGATGGACATCATCGCGCGGGAGCGGCGCGTGCTGCAAATCATCAAGGACGAGCTTCGGGAGATTCTGGAGAAGTACGGGAGCGACCGGCGGACACAGATCGTTCCCGAGGAGGGTGAGATTGCGATCGAGGACCTGATCGCCAACGAAGGGGTGATCGTGACGCTGACGCACAACGGCTTCATCAAGCGCACCGCGGTGAGTGCGTATCGCGCGCAAAGGCGCGGGGGCAAAGGGGTCATCGGGATGACGGCCCGCGAAGCTGACACCGAAGAGGATAGCGATTTCGTGGAGCATCTCTTCACGGCGACGACGCACGACTATCTCATGTTCTTCACCCAGGACGGCCGCTGCTATGTCGAGCGGGTCTACGAGATTCCCGAAGGTTCACGCGCTTCGAAGGGCCGCAGCATCGCCAACCTTCTGGAGCTGCGTCCGGAGGAAAAGATCGCCGCGACCATTCGCATTCAAGGGCAGAAGACCGACGAAGAGACCTGGAGTGATAAACTGCACATCGTCTTTGCGACCCGGAGCGGCATCGTCAAGAAGTCGAATCTTTCGGACTTCAAGAACATCCGCAAAGGCGGCCTCATCGCGATCAAGATCGAATCCGGGGATCGACTGATCGATTGCAAGCTGACGACCGGATTTGACGAGATCGTTTTGATTACGCACGGGGGGATGAGCATCCGCTTCAATGAAGGGGAATTGCGCGATCAGGGCCGGGATACGGTGGGTGTGTGGGGCATTCGTCCGGAAACGGACGACTTTGTCGTCGGCGCCGCCCTCGTGAACAAAGACTCGATGCTGCTCGTCGCGGGCGAAAACGGCATTGGGAAGCGAACGCCATTCGACGATGAAAGCGGACCGATTTACCGGATCCAATCGCGAGGTGGAAAGGGAGTCATCACGATGAAGACCAATGACAAGACAGGCGGAGTGGCGGGAGCGCTGACGGTGCGCGAAGCGGATGAAATCATGCTCATCACCAACAAGGGGAAAATGGTGCGCACGAAGGTCACGGGCATTCGCGAAACAGGACGCAACGCCCAGGGCGTGATTCTGATTAACATGCGCGACAACGAAATTCTCCAGGCGATTGCTCCTGTTGTCAGTAATGAGGATGAGGAAGTTGCGGAAGGGGACGAGCAACCGCCGGAAGCGACTTAGGACGTGTCTTCGGATGGAAAACGCTGATGCGGCCCCGCGGACACCCCCGCCTGCGAGATGGAATCTCGCTCCTAATCGCGTGCCCAAATGGAGTTTGGGCACGAGGAGAATACGGACGCATACCCGAAGAACCTCCGAAAGCGGCGGAGAGACGCCGCAGTCCAAAACGCTTCGCGCTTCGGTAGCGCGTATCCTTAATTCGATTCCGGATTTAGTTGTCGGACGGGGTCGGTTTCTTTTTCTTCCGGGAACTGCTGTTTGTCTTCTTCGGGGGAGTGGGCGTGGGGGTCGCGGCCTCCTTCTTTTCCGGATTCGATTTCTCTTCGCCGGCTAACATCGGCGGGGCGGCCGAACGCAGGCCGGGGATTCGAGCGAAGCCGACGAATTCCGCCTTGGTTTTCTCGCCGCTTCCGGTCGGGTCCGCCTTGGGCATCTTGAAATCGAAGACACTTACCCCCCAGCGCTGGACGCCGTTGTAACTTCGTCCATCGCTCGAGCCGAACATGATGCGCTTGCCGGAGGCTTTCTCTTTTCCGAGATACATCATGACGTGAGATATGGGGATATCCCGGCCGCTTTCATAAGTCCCAGTCCAGAACATGAGGTCGCCGGGCTGCAATTCCTTGAATTCCGGGCTATCGGCGCTCCTGGCCACTACGGGAAAAAATCCGCAGCCGCGGCGGGCCCAAAGGTATTGCCCGGCGGAATCGCGCGGGACATCGGTGAAGTTATGAGCGCGCAGGAGATAGTAGATGGTGCCGGAACAATCCATGCCGCCCTGGTCCGGATCAGCACTGCCAAAGGTGTAAGTGAGGTTCAGCCGGGTAAGGTCGACGGCGTCGCGAATGAGTTGCTGCACCCGCTTGGGTTGGGCGTCAAATTCGGCGATCTCTTCCGGTTCAACCGTGGCGTCGGGTCCGTACTTTCCGTTGCTCTTGGAATCCGCAGAGGGCTTTGGCGTCTTGCCGGGGGTTCCTTCCGAGTCGTCGGCTTTCTTCGCCGGCGTCGGGCTGGCTGCGGCATTGGTCTTGGATTTGGTCGGCAAGGGCAAATTCAGCGAGGGCGTGGCGCCGGGGCCCTGATCGCTGGCATCGCCGTCGCTGGATGCTTTCTTCTTTTTGGTTGCGCCCGGAGAATCGATGACATTGGCCAATAACAGAACCGTCGCGGCGAGAACGGCGGTTATGGTGCGTGATCGGTTCATTTGCCAGTGTTTCGTGTTCCGTCTCGACCGCGGTTGCCCTTCCTCGTCCTGACTTATCGGGCCAGTTCCTCCAGGAGGGCGCGGTTCAATCGGATTCCCCCGAAGAAATTCTCCAGCGGGAAATTTTCGTCCGGGGCATGTGCGCGGCAATCCGGCATGGCCAGACCGAGAAGCAACGTCTCCACGTCGAGCACTCGCTTGAAAGTATTGACGATGGGGATGCTGCCGCCTTCGCGGATGAGGGCGATATCCTTGCCGGGAAAAGCGCGCTGCAAGGCCCGTTGCGCGGCGATACCATCGGAGGACTGAGGATCGGTGACATAGGGCTCGCCGGCGTGGCCGCCGCTGATTTCCAAAGTTACTCCCGGAGGACGATGTTTTTCCAAATGGGCTTTCACTTTGGCCATGACATCGTTGGGGCGCTGATGGGGAACGAGGCGGAACGTGAGTTTGGCAAAGGCCTCACGGGGCAGGACCGTTTTCGTCCCGACGCCCTGGAAGCCACCACCGATGCCATTGACTTCGGCGGTCGGGCGCGCCCAGGTGCGCTCCAAGGTCGAGTAACCTGCTTCTCCAAAAAGTTCCGGCGCACCGGTAATGCGAAGGATATCCGCATCGCCAAATGGCAGCTTCGCCCAGGCGGCACGTTCCCAATCCTGCAATGGGGCGACATCGTCGTAAAAGCCGGGCACTGCGACGCGACCTCGCTCATCATGAAGGCTGGCCACCAAGCGCGCCACGGCGGTGGCCGGGTTAGCCACGGCGCCGCCATAAATCCCCGAATGCAAATCGCTCCTGGCTCCGCGGACTTTCAATTCCAGAGCGCCGATTCCGCGCAGGCCGTAAGTGAACGTGGGCACGCCGGGCGCAATCATCCCGGTATCGGAGATGGCGATGACATCACACTTCAGTTCCTGGCGATGGGTGTGGAGAAATTCCTCGAGGTGGGCACTGCCGACTTCTTCCTCGCCTTCGATGAGGAAGATCAAATTAACCGGCAGTTCGCCCTTTTCCCGCAGCGCTTCCTCGACGCCGAGGACGTGCGCGAAGATCTGGCCTTTGTTATCGGCGGCACCGCGGGCGAAAGCGATTCCGCCCTCGACGCGTGGTTCAAACGGCGGTGACGTCCATAAATCCACGGGGTCCACTGGTTGCACGTCGTAGTGGCCGTAAATCATCACGGTGCGCCGGCCGGGCACGTGGCGGTTTTTCGCGAGCACGATGGAATGTCCGGCGGTCGGCACGACCTGGGTTTCCAAGCCCATGCCCGTGAGTTTGCGCTCGAGCCAGGCGGCGCAAGCAGCTACGTCCTTCACCCGCTCGGGATCGGTCGAGATGCTGGGGAAACGGAGAAACTCGAAATACTCGGCGAGACGCGGGTCGGACATGGCGAACATCTTAGCACCGGCTTTGGGAATGACGAATGTCGAATGACGAAGGAAGTCCCAATCGCCGAGGCTCGAAACCCGCGCGGCTTGGGTTAGTTGGTCATTTGCCCTTTTTGAATGCCTTCGGCATTCGGCATTCGCCGTTTCCCGCGCCTATCGCCGGTAGGTCTTGGTCTCGTCGGGCATTCCCCCACCCCAGTGACGGGTGAGCGAGAGGAGTTTGCCGTCGGCACTGAATTCGCCGGAGAAAGAGGTCTTGCTGAGGGGGTCGTCCGAGTCGACCCGACCGGCGTTGACCCACATGCTGAAACGGCCGGTCTCAGGCTGCGCTTCGGAAGCCTCATAGGTGCCGGCATCGGAGAAGATACCAATGACCCGGCCGGTCGACGGGCCGGAGGAATCGGGGACAAAGGTGATTTGATTGCCGTCACCGTTGATGGGACTCCAGTTTCCCGAGAGGATAAAAATCTTGGCCGCTTCCTTGGCGGTGAGGGCGCGATGGCCGGGTTTGCCCGAGTTCGAGTTGTTGGTGCTGCAACCAGCGGTGAAAAGAGCGAGCGTGCAGAGGAGCGCAGCGGCACCGCGGTGAATTGAAATGATCTTCATGGGTCCCCGAATTGAGGTCTGGGTTGGGTCAGGTAAGCAAACAGCCCCGGGGATTCCAAGTACGATTCCCAAGACACCCGGAAAAAATACGTGTCTTCCCCCGTCCAAAATTCCTTGTTGACGGCCCTGCCGTTCTCCCGCATCTTACGACACACAGTTCGCGTTCCCGGCTTTCCTGACCCTCTCGGCAGGACTCTCCCTCGCAAGATAAGATAGATCGCAGGAGCGCACCCGAACTATTCAATTAACAACCCTGATCCATGGCGGGTCATAGCAAGTGGTCCAAAGTTAAACACATTAAAGGTCCCCTCGACCAGAAGAGAGGGCAGCTTTTCTCGAAGCTCGCGAAGGAAATCACCGTAGCGGCCAAGATGGGCGGCGGCGACCCGTCGGGAAATCCCCGGCTGCGTTGCGCCATCCTGACGGCACGGGCACAATCCATGCCCAACGACAACATTGACCGTGCGATCAAGCGCGGGTCGGGTGAAGGTACTGAAGCGACGAATATCGAGGAATCGGTTTACGAAGCGTACGCGCCCGGCGGCGTGGCCCTGCTCGTCGAAGTGGCCACGGACAACCGCAACCGGACGGCCGCAGACCTGCGATTGGTTTTGACGAAGAACCATGGCAACCTCGCCTCGACCGGCGCGGTTTCCTATATGTTCCACCGCAAGGGACGGATCACCGTGCCAGCCGCCGCGATCGAGGAGGAGCGCCTCCTGGGTCTGGTCATCGAAGCCGGTGGCGATGAGCTGACGCAGGAAGAAGATCACCACGTGATTTCGACCGCGGGCGACCGCCTTTATGCGGTGGCGGAAGCACTCCGCGCAGCCGGGGTGCAATCCGACGCGCAGAAACTGACGTTCGTTCCCGAGACCAACGTCACGGTCGGCGATCCGGCGGTGGCGTCGCAAGTCGTCCGGCTGATCGAGGCGCTGGAAGACAGCGACGACGTCCAGCACGTGCACAGCAATTTTGCCCCCACTGAAGAAGCCCTCGCCCAACTCACCGTTTAGCACCATCAAGAATTCATTTACCCCGGCGGCCGCAACAGAGCCGCAACTTATCTTCAACTATCAGTTTTCTATGACCGAGCCCGCAGACCAGCCTTTGCTCGAAGAGCAAAGCGCCGAAACCAAAAAGACCACCCGAAAGCGGACCACCAAGGCCCGCACGAGCGCCACGAAAACGACGAAGCCAAAGGCGACGAAGAAAACGACCAAGGCAGCGTCCAAGTCGAAGGCGGCGAAGGAGGTCGTCCCTGAGTCTGCCGCGGAAGTCGCTGAGGTGGCGCCGCCCGCTCCGGCGGCGGCACCGGCGGCACCCGTCCTGCCGGTGGCACCGATGGCGCCAGCCGTCGAAGAGTGGCGCCCGTCGGCGGCCAGGGTCGAAGCGGCGCCAGCCGTCTCCGCGAGTCCTGCGACCGCGCCGGCTCCCGCTCAGCCGGCCTTCAGACCTCGTCCCGTCTACATTCCGCGCCACGTGGCCAAGCAGATGGAAGAGCAGGCCCGCGCGGCTGGGATCGAACCCGCTCCGATCCCGATCGCCGTTTCGCCCGAGGAAGCGGCGCGACTCGATCTTCCACGCGTGGAAGCAGCGCTTCGCGCCGAATCTCCGCGTTCCGAGAATTCCCGTGGCGAACGGGCGGAACGAGGTGAACGCGGCGAGCGGCACGAACGCCATGAACGGCATGAACGCCACGAGCGTCGTGAGCGGGCCGAACCCGCGACGATGGAAGCAGCGCAGGCGGAACTTCCTCCCCCGCGCGAAGAAGAGATCGGCGACGCCGAGGGCATCGTGGAAGTTTCCGGCAAGGGCTTCGGTTTCCTGCGCGATTCCAAGCGCACGTTCGCCCAGCACCCGAACGATGTTTTCGTGACCCCGGAGTTATGCCGGGCGTACAACCTGCGCGATGGTCAGTGGGTCAAAGGCCTGACCCGCCGGGGCAATCGCGGTTCGCAGCTTTTCAAGATCACCGAGATCAATGGCGACGATCCCGATAAATCCCTGCGCCTGCCGTCCTTCGACGAACTGACCGTCATCAGCCCGAACAAGCTCATCCGGCTGGAGACGGTGCCGGAACGCTTCACCACTCGGGTGATCGATCTCATGTGCCCGATCGGCAAGGGCCAGCGCGGCCTCATCGTCGCGCCTCCGCGCACCGGCAAGACGACGCTGCTGCAGCACATCGGCGATGCCGTGGTGAAGAATCATCCGGGCATCAAGCTTCTCATCCTCCTGGTCGACGAACGTCCCGAGGAAGTGACGGAGATCAAGCGGACCGTGCCGACGGCGGAAATCATGGCGAGCTCGAATGACAGCGACATCAAGAGCCACACCCGGATCGCGCAACTGGCGATCGAGCGCGCCAAGCGCCTCGTCGAATCGGGCAAGGACGTATTCCTGCTCCTCGACTCGATCACCCGCGTGGGCCGCGCTTTCAACAACGCCATGGGCGGCGGACGGACCATGTCCGGCGGCCTCGATTCCCGTGCTTTGGAAATCCCGCGCAAGATCTTCGCCGCGGCGCGCAATACCGAGGAGGCGGGCTCGCTGACGATCATCGCGACCGCACTCATCGAGACGAACAGCCGCATGGACGAAGTGATTTTCCAGGAGTTCAAAGGCACGGGTAACATGGAGCTCGTTCTCGACCGGAAGATCGCCGACATGCGGATCTACCCGGCCGTCGATATCTTCCAAAGCGGGACCCGTCGTGAGGAGTTGCTCCTGCCCGAGGCGGACCTGCACAAGATCAATGTCATCCGCCGAGGCCTGGCCGGGCACAAGCAGGTCGAAGCGATCGAGCGTCTGCTCTTCTTCGTGAAAAAGTTTCCGACCAACGCGCAGATGCTGGCGGGGATTCCTGGCTGAGGATTTCCGCGCAAGCGGGCGAGGCTGAGATGGAAATACCCGGGCGATCTTCGCCGGGGTATCCGCGCCGTGGACTAATGCTCTGGCGCTTTCGGAGGCGGCAAAGTAGTGGTCGGCTCATCCTACCCGCAGACATTCCGAAAGCGGTGCAGCAGCACCGCACTCCAAGAACGCAAGCGTCCTTGCCCGATCTTCTCGAATTCGTGAACTCGCCCCAGTGCGTCGGCGTTGTCGACGTTCGGCGACGAGGCTGCGTGAGATATTGTGCGTGACGAAGTTCCCGCTTGGTCATCGTCGCGGTTCGTTCCTAGGATGAGGGACTTGCCGTTTGCTGAACCACTCCGACCTGATCAATGCCTCGCACCAACGACCCGACTGACGCCCATTCCGGCACCGCGTGGCTGGAATCCAGCGCTGGACAGCACTGGCCTTTGGAGGGGAAGTGCACGATGGGGCGCGGGCCCGAGAATCAGGTGGTGGTCGACTCACCGAAGGCCTCGCGCAGCCATGCGGTGATTCACGTGCAGGACGAGGTGGAGTTCTGGCTGATCGATCAAGGGAGCCGCAACGGCACTTATCGCAACGATCAACGTGTGGTCCGGCCGACGCGCCTCCGGGACGGCGACCGGGTGGCGATCGGTGGCGAGACTTATGTCTTTCATCAGCCGGCCCTGGCCCGGCGGCGCACGGACGACACCCCGACTCATTTTGGGAGCGTGATCATGAGTGGAGACGCCACGGTGCTCGACCTTCGCCAGCAACGCGTCTGGCTGCTCATCGCCGACATCGAAAAATTCACCGTGATCAGCCGTGAATGGGAAGTCGACCGCCTGGCGCTGAGCGTGGGACGGTGGTTGCGGGACAGCCAGCGGATCGTCGAGAAGCGGCACGGGCGTGTCCCGAAGTACCTGGGAGATGGATTTCTGGCCTGCTGGGAAGATCGCGGTGAAGCCACCCGGGCCGAAGTGGTGTCTGCGCTGGGCGACTTCCAGCATCTGCAAAAGGAAAGCGCGGTCGGTTTCCGGATCGCCCTGCATCACGGGCTCGTGACCTTTGGCGAACAATCGGTCTGGGGCGAGGAGAGTATGCTCGGGCCGGAAATGAATTATATCTTCCGGCTGGAGGATCTGGCCAGCACCCTCGGCGTATCGTTTTGCCTGAGCGCCTCCGCCCAGAAGCACCTCGCGCCCTTGATCGCGACCACCCTCATTCCCGGAGAGTATGAGCTGAAAGGATATCCGCATCGGCATCACTGTTACACGCTGGCGAGCAGCTCTTGAGTGGTGCTCCGAGGTTTGGCGATTTACGCGGAATTTCGAAATTAGCTTGCCGCCGGGGAAACCGTTTTGCTACCTACGGCCCCCATGTTGGAGTGGCTGACAAACTGGCTGAAAGGCCCACCGAAAAATACCGACGGAATGAAATCCAATCAATTCAGGCATTCATCGTGGAGTGGCAGTTCGTCCTGGAGCGGCAGTTCTTCCTGGTTCAGCTCGTCTTCCTCCTCTTCCAGCAGTTCCTCACCCTCCTCGAGCAGTTCCTCCTCGTCGAGTGAATCGTCTTCGCCTTCGTCGAGCAGTTTCTCCTCGTGGCACGGCAGCTCGCTCTTTTCCTCCTCTTCCTGGAGCAGTTCGTCTTCCTCGTCGAGCAGTTCACACTCCAGCAGTTCAAGCAGTTCGCACTCCAGCAGTTCAAGCAGTTCGCACTCCAGTAGTTCGAGCAGTTCGCACTGGAGCAGCTCACACTCTTCGAGCAGCCACTCTTCGTGGCACGGCAGTTCCTCGTACAGCAGTCTGTCTTCTTCGAGCAGCCCGTCTCCCTCTTCGAGCAGTTCCTTGTCCTCCTCCAGCAGTTCGTCTTCTCCGTCCTCCAGCAGTTCCTCGTCGTGGCACGGGAGCTCGCTCTTTTCTTCGTCTTCGAGCAGCAGCTCCAGCTCCATTTTCCCGGGCTGATCGCGGTTGAAGCAAGACCGTTCGGCTGCCTGGCAACAGCGCCCAGTAACCCGGCTGTAATCCGCAAAGCATGCCTCGAAAGCTGATCCTCCACAATCGGCTGTCGCCCGGTGACGTGGTCATGCTGACCGCGGCGGTGCGCGATTTGCACCAGACCTTCCCGGGCGAATATGTCACCGACGTCCGCACGCCTTGTCCGGCGCTGTGGGAGAATAATCCCGACATCACGCCATTGCCGGACGATGACGCGGAAGCGGAGCACATCGACTGCCATTACCCGCTGATCCACAAGAGCAATCAACACCCGTACCATTTCATCCACGGCTTCATCGAAGATTTGAGCGAAAAGCTGGGCCGAAGAATCCTGCCCGGCCTTTTCAAGGGCAGCATCCATCTCGCGGAAACGGAAATGCAATGGATGTCGCAGGTGCAGGAGATCACCCGGGAGCCGATGCCGTTCTGGATCATCGTGGCGGGTGGAAAACACGATTTCACGATCAAGTGGTGGGACTTGGTTCGCTGGCAGCAGGTGGTCGATCATTTCCGCGGGAGAATTCTTTTCGTCCAGGTCGGAGATAGCAGCCACGCGCATCCTCCGCTGCGCGGCGTGCTCGATTTGCGAGGGAAAACGGATTTGCGGCAACTGGTGCGCCTCGTCTACCACGCCGAGGGAGTGCTTTGTCCGGTCACGCTCCACATGCACCTCGCGGCGGCGGTGGAGGTGAAGGGCGGCAGGCCGAAGAACCGCCCCTGCGTGGTCGTGGCCGGCGGGCGTGAACCCGTCCAATGGGAGGCTTATCCGCACCATCAATACATACACCTCAACGGCGCGCTCTTTTGCTGTGACAACGGCGGTTGCTGGAAGAGCCGGACGGTGCCACTCGGCGATGGTGACGAGAAAGACAAGCACCTGTGCGTGGATGTCGTCCCGGAAACCGCGCCCGGTCCGCGGTCCGGCCCGTTGCCGCGGTGCATGGATATGATCACGCCGGAGGAAGTCATCCGGCGCGTGGAGTGTTATTTCACCGGAGGGACTGCGCGATATCTCTCCGCAGCGGAAGCCGCTGTGGCCATCGAGGTAATCAAGCAGCGGACCGCAACCGCCGGGCCCGAGCCGTCCCCATGATCCGCGTCGTCTTCATCACGGTGACCGATGGGTATTTCTTTCCGGGGACCGTGGCCACGGTGCATTCGATTCGCGCGTTTCATCCCACTGCGCGAATCGTCGTGGCCCACAATCATGTCCACAAGCGCGGCGTGACTGCGGAACAACGAGCCGTTCTCGAGCGGGCGGGAGCGCAGTGGGTCGAGGCGGCGGAACTGGCCAAGCCGGGACGGAAAGTGGCCGCCTGGGAGTTGAAGGCCTATGGCGCCAGCGATTTGACCGTTCATGACGATGTTCTCGTGGGCATCGATTCCGACTGCGTCCTTTGCGGCCCGATCGATGACATTGTGGACGAAGCGATGGAGTCGGGAGCGTTCCACGGCGGGAAGGACGGCGCGGGCAAGACGTACGACGCGACTTATGCGCCGTACGGGATGAAAATACCGTCGCGAAACAACTGCTACATGTCGACGTCGCTCTACGTCTGCGCGCTGACCGAAGGGAATCGGGCGATCTTGAGGGAGTGGGCCCAGGCTTGCGACCAGGCGATCTTCGGCGGAGGGAAAGTCTACCCTGGCCACGGCGATCAAGGGGTGCTCAATGCCGTGCTCTGGGCCCGGCGTGGCGCGGCGGGTGTTCGGCCGCTCGACAATCGGCTCTGGAGCCAGCACGGCTGCTACTGGCAGGCGCCCGTGGGGATTCGAGACGGACGGCTTTTCAATGAATTGGCGAATCTGCTGCAACGGACGCTCCACTGCGGAGGCGGCGACAAATTCTGGTCGACGAAGCATCGGGACCGGGTGGTGAACGAAGGCCGGCAACACTCGTGTTATGCGTGGTTCCTGGCGTTGCTTTGGTCGGGGACGCTGGCGGCGGAAGATCTTTCCCCGGGGGACCGGCACCTTGTCGAAAGCCGGGAGCTATTTCGCCCGCAGGTGGATGCGTTTCTCCGTCTGCTTCGCGCATCGTCCGCTTCCCGGCTTGCTCCCTGCTGAATTACCGGTTAGCCAGTTCCTTCATGTCCGTACCCCAGACCAAGGTCTCGGTTTTTCGGAGGGACGAGGTGCTCTACGAGCGGGTACTCCCCCCGGGAAACTACGTCATCGGCAAAGCCGCCGATGCCGAAATCCATGTGCAAGGCGAAGGCGTCGGCGACCGCCATGCGCGGCTCGACCTTGGCGAGATCGAATGGCGGATTGTGGATTTGGAAAGCGCGGCGGGCACGTTCGTCAATGACGAGGCAGTAAAGGGACCCACGATCATTCAGCCCGGGCAACGGGTCCGTCTCGGAGACCTTCAATTGGTGCTCGATGCCGTGCCGGAATTGGGCACGGAACCCGGTGACGTCACGGTGCGGCGCGCCGCGACCGCTGGGAAGCGCAACGGAAAAAAGTACGCGATTGGGCGCACCGTGGCCCACGGGGGGATGGGGGTGATCAAGAGCGCGCACGAGCCGGCGCTGGGGCGCGACGTCGCGATGAAGGTGATGCGCGAACCGACCAAACCGGGGGCTGAAGATCGCTTCTCGCAGGAGGCGCAGATCACCGCACAGCTCGAGCATCCGAACATCGTCCCGATTCACGAACTCGGGGTCGACGAGGAAGGCAATCCCTACTACACGATGAAACTCGTGCGGGGCATCTCGCTCCGGCGAGTGCTCGAGTTGCTGGCCGCGGACGACGCGGAGATGATTCGGCACTGGCCGCTGAGCGCACTCCTCACGGTTTTCCAAAAGGTCTGCGACGCCCTGGCTTTCGCGCATTCCAAAAAGGTCATTCATCGCGATCTGAAACCGGCGAACATCATGCTCGGCGAATATGGCGAAGCGCTGGTCATGGATTGGGGTCTCGCCAAATTGCTCGGCCGGGAACGCCTGCGGACTCTCCCTTTGGAACCGCTGGCCGATGTCGAGACGGCGCAACTGTCGGATTCCGATGCCACGACGATCGGCCCGACCATCTCCGGGACGGTGATGGGCACACCGCAGTACATGCCTCCGGAGCAGGCCAACGGCGAGGTGGAGAGCATGGACGAACGGACGGACATCTACTCGCTTGGCGCGATCCTTTACCACATCCTCACGCTCCGCCCGCCGTTCCACGGGCGGACCTCGACGGAGGTGATCCAAAACGTCCGCGCCGGCCAGATCGTTCCCTTTGCCGAGGCGTGCGGAAAAAAGCGTCTGCCGCACCTTCCCGGAGGGCGCCTGCCCGAATCCCTGGGGGCGGTCGTTTTGAAAGCGATGTCGCTGCAAAAGGGCCAGCGCTACGCGACGGTCAAGGCCCTGCAGGTGGAACTCGAGGCCTACCAAAGCGGCTTCGCCACGAGCGCCGAACAGGCCGGGGCCTGGAAGCTGGCCGGGCTCTTTCTGCGCCGGAATCGCGCGGTGTCCATCGCCGCTGGTTTGCTCCTCTTGTCGGGGCTGATCTTTTCGCTCAACCTGGTCCGCGCCTATCGCCGCATCGAGGAGGCCGTGAAACAGGCCGTGACGGCCCGCGAGGTCGCCGACCAACAACGGGATGTGGCGGAAGATCAGCTCTACCTTTCCGAGATGCTCCAGGCGGGACGCAAATTGGAAGACGGCCAGCCGAGCACCGCGCGGCAACTCCTGGATCGGCATCGCCTCGAGCCGAGTGGCCGGGATTTGCGCGATTGGGAATGGTTCTTTTTGTCCGGCCAAGCCAGCCAGGAGCGTTTGCGGGTCAATGCCCATCCGGGCGGCGTGCTCGCGGTCTCGACGAGCGCGGACGGCACACGGATCGTCAGCGGCGGCGCGGACGGCGAAATCGCCGTCTGGCAGATTCGCGGGCTCGTCCCGCAATGGCGCGTAGCGGCGCATGCCGGGGCGGTGCAAGCCGTCTCCTGGTATCCGGCGGGCAAGTTGATCGCATCCGGCGGCGCGGATGGGTGCGTTCGCGTGTGGGACACCGAAAGCCATGGAAAGGTCGCGGAACTGCGGGTCGGCAACGGCCAGCGCGTTCGCGCGGTCGCCTGGAAACCAGCGGACGATGGCCACCCCACCCTCGCCATCGGCGGCGAAGGCAAGGACATCCTGCTCTGGCATCCGCTGGAGGCGGGCGATGCCGGCCGAGCGGAAACGTTGTCGAAGACGAAAAATGGCGTCTCCAGTTTGAACTGGTCGGCGGATGGAAAGACGCTGGCCGTGGGCGAGACCGAAACCGATCGCACGCTGGAGGTCTTCGACATCGCCAACCACCAACCGCTCCTTTCCCAGCCCGCTTCGTCGGGGAACGACGTGTTCTCCGTGGCGATCGATCCGAGCGGAAGATATGTGGCCGCCGGTTCCAAGCATCTGACGGTTTCGGTTTTTGATTTAACGAACAAAAAGAAGCCCTTCGTTCAGCCGATCCACTACGGCCTCGTGAGCGCGCTGGCGTGGAGTCCGGATGGCGTTCACCTGGCGAGCGCCAGCCACGATGGCACCATCCGCATCTTCAAACCCGGCACTATTCTCGAAGGGATCCACGTGCTGAATGGGCATGCCGGCGCGGTGAACACCCTCGCATGGCTGAAACTTCCCGGACAGAAAGGCGACCCGGAGAGGACCGTCCTTTTCTCCGGGGGATCCGATGGGACTTTGCGGGCGTGGCTTCCGACTTCGGCGCAAAACACCACGCTGAGCGTCGTGCCGAACAACTGGATCGCTGGAGCGCAATGGGACCCGAAGGGGACGCGTATTGCGCTGGTCAATTTTCGGGACTTTGCCTTCCTCGCCGACCCGGATTCGGGTTTGAGCATCGCGATCCCGTCGTTTCAAGGCAGCTTGTTTGATGTGGCTTGGTCGCCGGACGGAACGCGGATTGCGACGGCCTCTCGGGGCAAAGGTTTGATCCAGGTGTTCGATACCGCGAGTGGCCTGCTCGTTGCCTCCTACGCTCTCCCTCGGGCCGATCGCGTCACCTGGAGTGGCTCCGGCCGCTATCTCGCCGGCGCCGGCAGCGAACAAAGCCGCATCTGGGATACACGGAGCGGCGCACTTCTCGCCACCATTCTGCGTCCCACCACCAGCCTCGCCTGGCACCCGGACGAAAAGCGGATCGCGGTCGGCGGGTCCGATGGGGCTGTGCAAATCTGGGACGCCCTCGCCGGCAAACCGCTCGCGACCTGGAAAGCCGCTCCCGAATTTGTGGAGAGCAGCGTGTCGCCGCAAAATGAACCGCCGCATGCGGTGTTCGATCTGCGCTGGAGCCACGATGCACGGTATCTTGCTTACGCCACCCAGGATAGCATCGCCGGGCTTTTCGACGCCGATACCGGCCGCACTGTCCGCAAATTCGCCGGTCACAGCAGCGGGGTCTGGCGTCTGGCGTGGAATCCCAAAGACACCCGGCTGGCCACGGCCGGCCAGGATGGAACGATCCGAATCTTTGCCACCGATAGCGGCCGCGAGGTCGAACAAATCGCCCAGGATTTCGGTCCCTCGGAGTTGCATGCGATCGACTGGACGGCCGATGGCCGGGCGATCCTCAGCGGCGGGTACGATGACCACGTCCATGTCTGGGATTCTCATCGCGGGATGCTGATCGACGATGTCGACCAACTGATGGCGCAAAAGCTGGCGCAACCCAACGACGTCGCGGCCCTGCGATCTCTCGTCAAAACTTACGCCCAACTCGGATGGGTGGACGACGCCCGTTTCGCGTTTGGTCTGCTCCACAGCAGTGCGCCGGACGACACGGCCACCCGGACCGTGGCGGCGGAGGCCGAGGCGGCCTTTTCGCGCGCGCTCGATACGGATTCCTCGGAATGGATGACGTCACCGGTGCTGCTCGCGGAAAGGCGCCGGTCGCTGGGGTTGCTTCGCCAGGTGCTGGACACTTGGGACAGTGGGCAATCGGAAGAGGCCCTCTCGGCTTATCGCGACCTGGCTCAGATCGCCAGTGCCAGCGCTCTTCTGCCCTTTGCTCATACTTATTTCGGCCGTGCGCACTGGAAAGCGACCTGGTTTTCGTCCAAGTCCGACCCGTTGCACGATCCCGCGGGGTGGCGCGCACTGGCCAAGGGAGCGGACGCGGAGAGCGCGGACGTCCACTCCCTGCAGTTCCCTTACCAAAACGGCGGCCCGAAGGCTCTGGTGATCAACGAAGATCTCAGCGATCACGGCCCGGGCGCCGATCATTTCGGAATGATCGCCCATGCCCGCATCAAATTCCCCGCGGGCAAGTGGCGCCTGCATGCGTCGGGCGGCGGAGGCGTGCGCATTCTCGCCAACGACAAGGTCATCCTCGAAAACTGGACCGCTGATGCCCCGGTCGAAAAACTAGCTTCGCTCGAAGTCCCGACAACCGCGGACGTCGAAGTGACTGTCGAACATTTCGTCCTCGAGCCGACTTCCAACTTCGACCTCACGATCGAACCGGCGGCGCCGTGAACTAGGTTTCTGGGCATTGCGGCGCAGCTGTCTCGCGTCAGCGGCTGCCGGCGCGTTCCACTGCGGCACGCAATGCGCCGAACCCGCTCACGGCTCCCGCTTCCGTGACCGGTGCGCGGAGAATTTGTGTGGCGTCCCGGTGCTCGACCCATTCCGCCGGGAGCTCCTTGATGAACGAACTCGGCGTTCCCGGCATCGGGCTGCCGTACTTGATCCGATGCCGGCAGAAGGAGAGCGCGAGGGTCCGGCGGGCGCGGGTGATCCCGACGTAGAGGAGCCGCCGTTCTTCGTCGACCGTCCCTTCCAACTTCGAGCGGTCGTGGGGCAACAGTCCCTCCTCGAGGCCGATCAAGTAAACGTGCGGAAACTCCAATCCCTTGGCCGCGTGGAGCGTGATCAAAGTCACACCTGTGCCCCGCTCCTTGTCGTCGTCCTCCCGATCCTGGCGCAGACTCATTTCGTCGAGGAAACCACGCAGGCCTTCGGTCGAACGTCCCTGATAATCCTCGAAGGATTTGATTAGTTCGTGGAGGTTCGTTTCCCGGCCGAGCGCTTCCTCGGGGGTCTTGCACGTCCGGCGCAGTTCTTCGAGGTAGCCCGTCTCGACCATCATCTCTTTCAAGATCGCGGCGTGATTGGAGAGCGGGGTATTCAATTTCGTTTCAAACCGGTCGAGGAGTTCGCTGAATCGGTCGATCGCTTCCACCGCCCGCTTGGCGAGCGTCGCCCGAAATTCCTCCGAGCGCAGGGCGGCAAACACGCCGCACTTTTGCTGGACGCTGAACTCCATCGCGCTCTCCACAGTGTTCGCGCTGATGCCGCGCGCGGGCGTGTTGATGATCCGCAGGAGGGACACGTCGTCATCCGTGTTCACCAGGCAATTCGCATAGGCCAGGAGGTCTTTGACTTCCCGCCGATCGAAGAAACTTTTCCCGCCGACCACGCGATACGGGATATTGAGCTGGCGAAGATTGGTCTCGAGCAAACGCGATTGCGCATTCATGCGGAAGAGCACCGCGAAATCTTCGTGGGAGCCGTTTTCCGAGAGCGTCCGCTGGGCGATCTCGTTGGCGATGAACTCCGCTTCCTGGCGGTCGTCGCTCATGCCGATCACCCGCACTTTTTCACCATCACCCGAAGCGCTCCAGAGTTTCTTCGATCGGCGACGCGGATTGTTTTTGATCAAACCGTTGGCGGTTCCGAGGATCGCATTGGTCGAGCGGTAGTTCTGTTCCAGCTTCACCACTTCGGGCTGCGGAAAGTGCGCTTCGAATTCGAGGATGTTGCTCACCTCCGCGCCACGCCAGCCGTAGATCGATTGGTCGTCATCGCCCACCACCGCGATGTTCGGGCGTTCGCTCGCACCCTCATCGAGCGGTTTGGCCAGCATCGACACCAATTCAAGCTGCAGCCGATTGGTGTCCTGAAACTCGTCGACCATGAGATAGCGAAACTTCCGGTGCCAGCGTTCGCGCGCCTCGGGGTGCTCCGAGAGCAGCTTGACCGCGAGTAACAGCAGGTCATCGAAGTCGACGGCATTCAGGGTTTTCAATTCCGCCTGATAACGGGCGAAAACCGCGCCCGCCAGGGTCTTTTCGTCCCCCGGCGACACTTCGCGCCAGCCATTGTTCTTCGCCTTGGAAATCAGGTTCTTGGCCACGTTCGGGTCGAGCTTCTCATCCTTTGCCGCGGTGCGCGTGATGATCTTCTTGATCAGCCCCATCTGATCGCCTTCGTCGTAAATGGAAAAATTCCGCTTCCAGCCCAGCCGTTCGATGTCCTGCCGGAGGATGCGCACGCACAACGCGTGGAAGGTGGACATCGTCACCTTCTTGGCCTGCGCGGGATCGATCATCTTGGCGAGGCGCTCGCGCATTTCGTCGGCGGCCTTGTTCGTAAAGGTCACCGCGAGAATTCGCAAAGGGTCCGTTCCCTGGGCGATCAGGTAAGCCACGCGCGCCGTGATGACGCGCGTCTTGCCGGTGCCGGCTCCGGCTAGGATGAGCAGCGGCCCTTCGGTGGTCCGGACGGCGCGTTCCTGTTCGGGATTGAGATCAAAAAGCGTAAAGCCGGACATAAAGCGCGCAAAGAATGGCCCTCAAAATGCCGCGCGCAAGCGCCTGTCCGAAAAAGTTTTCCCCGCGCATTTTCCGCTTGAATTGAGCCAGACAGTCGAAGGGCTTCATTTCTTCGGATTTCGTGGAGAGCTCAGTCGAGTTTGAGCGAGTCTTTCACCTTTGCCATAGCTAGGATCTGTTCACGAATTCGAGAAAAACGAGCAAGGACGCTTGCGTTTTTGGAGTGCGGCGCTGCTGCGCCGCTTTCGGAATGTCTGCGGGTTGTGCGCGGGCACCGCGTGAGGCGCGGCTCAGAAAAGCGCCAGAGCACTGGCGCACTCCAAAACGCTATCGCGCAAACGGAGGACGGAAAGCAATTCGTGAACGCGCCCTAACCTCATCGACTGAATAAGCTGGTTCGGTTTCGGCCGAACGCAGTCCTTCATCGACCGCGGCAAGCAGCTCCGGCGTCTCCCCCACTTTCTGCGCTTCTTCCAACTCCAGGATTCGCTCGTGAATGCGCTGCAACTCGAGGGCAGTGAGAGCCTACCCGACGCGCGCCAAACCTTCAACCATTTCCAACCCAACCCGCGTCAAAGGTCGGACTTCAGCGCAACGCCAGCCCAATCCTCCGGATGACCTCCGGATAAAGCTTGTGCTCTTCCACCTGGATGCGGGCGTGAAGTTGTTCCGGAGTGTCGCCGGGCAGCACTGGCACCTGGGCCTGCGCGATGACGTCGCCACTGTCCATGCCTTCATCCACATAGTGCACTGTACAACCGGTCCCCGTCGCACCCGCGGCGAGGGCTTGCTTCCACGCATCCAGGCCGGGAAATGCGGGGAGCAATGATGGGTGAATGTTGATGATCCGTCGCGGGAAGGCGTGGAGCAAAGGCGCCTTGACCATTCGCATCCAGCCGGCGAGGACGACCAGATCCACTCCCGCCTCGCGCAGGAGTGCGACAATGCGTTCCTCGGCCTCGGGCTCCAATTTCGTTTTGAATTTTCCCGGCGCGACATATTTCGCGCGTAACCCGCGCTCCCGCGCCTTGGCGAGAATGCCCGCGCCCTCCACGTCGCTCAGGACGATGCGGACTTCGGCATCCAGCGATCCCGCGACGATGGCCTCGGCAATCGCGCGAAAATTGGACCCCTCTCCGGAGCCCAGAATTCCCAGCCTCAGCTTTGCCATTTCTCGATGATGCTCGTGGTCGATTTCCCTGGCACCAGCGGCAAAATCCGAATCTCCGCGCCGACGGCTTCGAGCGCGCCGCGTTCACCCGCGTCCAGGCTGGCCACGGTGTAATCTCCGCCTTTGGCATAAACCTGCGGGCGGATGACCCGCACCAGTTCCGTGACCCGTTCGGTGTGAAAGATCGTGAGGAAATCCACACAGGCGAGCGCGCCGAGCACTTCCGCGCGATCTTGTTCGTTGTTGATCGGGCGGGTCGGCCCTTTCAAGGCGCGCACACTGACATCGCCGTTGACCGCAACGAGGAGCGCATCCCCCAACGCCCGGGCCGCTTGCAAATAACGGACGTGGCCGACGTGCAGCAAATCGAAGCAGCCATTGGTGAAAACCAGCCGTTTGCCCGCGGCGGCAAATTCATCGCGCACGCGGGACAATTCCTCGGGAGTGTGCAGTTTCGGAGACATCGGGAACGTTTAAACAGGAGCGAGGAGCGAGGGCGCGCAAGATAGCGACGCCTCGGACCGATGCCAGCGGAAAACCGCTGGGAAGTTGATCGTTGATGGTTGATAGCCGTCGCTGCTATGCCGAGGTCGTCTTCCAACTTTGCCCGGAGCAGCAGAGACTGAGGACTAAGCACTGAGAACTAAGAACTTCCCCTCCCCGCTTTCCCCATAGCCAGCACAATTCACCGTGTGCTAGCTTCCCTCTGCTTATGCACGACCCCCGCTTCGACAAACTCGCTCACGGCCTCGTCAATTTTTCCACCAAACTCGGCCCGGGCGACAAGGTCCTCATCGACGCCTTCGACATTCCCGACGAAATGACCGTCGCCCTCATCCGGGCGGCCCGCGCCGCCGGCGCCATTCCGCTGGTGCAAAACCAGCACACCCGGGTGACGCGCGAAATCGCCCTCGGCGCGGTGGACGAACAGCTCGAGCTGATGAACGAAAACCAGCTCGCGCGGATGAAAAAGATGCAGGCCTACATCGCGGTGCGCGGCGGTGACAACATCACCGAGCTCTCCGACGTGCCGCCGGAAAAAATGAAGCTCGTTTCGAAAAGAATGAAGCCGGTCCTCGATTGGCGCGTGAAGAAGACCCGCTGGTGTGTCCTGCGCTGGCCGTCGCCGAGCATGGCGCAAAGCGCCGGGATGAGCACCGAGGCCTTCGAGAAATTCTTCTTCGACGTCTGCACGCTGAATTATGCGAAGATGCAGCCCGGCATGAAGGCCCTGAAAGCGGCCATGGAAAGCACCGACAAGGTTCATATCGAAGGCCCCGGCACGGATCTGCGTTTTTCCGTCAAAGGCATTCCGGCCATTCCCTGCGGAGGCACGCACAATATTCCCGACGGCGAAGTCTTCACCGCGCCCGTCCGCAATTCCGTGCAAGGCCACGTCACCTTCAACGCGCCCACCATCTACCAGGGCACGGCCTTCGACAGCGTCCGGTTGGAATTCAAGGACGGGAAAATCATCAAGGGCACGGCCAATAACACGGCAAAGCTCAATGCCATCCTCGATAGCGATATCGGTGCGCGCTATGTCGGCGAATTTGCCATCGGCTTCAATCCGCATGTTCTTCACCCGATGCGCGACATTCTTTTCGACGAAAAAATCAACGGTTCGTTTCACTTCACACCGGGCCAGTGCTACGAGGAAACAGAGAATGGCAATCGCTCCCAAATTCACTGGGACCTCGTCAACATCCAGCGCGAGGACTACGGCGGCGGCCGCATTTTCTTCGACGGAAAACTCATCCGCGAAAACGGCCGCTTCGTCCCGAAGCCTCTCCAGGCCTTGAATCCCGAGCGCCTGCAGTAGCAGCCCCGATCCCCCCACGAATGAACCGGCCGCGCCCCGCCCCTCGCGGCGGCCTGCATTTTAACGCCCTCGCTCATCGTGCGATCAGCGCAGCGGTTCGTTGGGTGTTGGGTGTTGGATGTTGGATGTTGGATGTTGTCCGCGGCCGGTCGAAATTCATGATCCGGTTTGCTGCAATCGGAATCCTGAGCAGCGCGTTCGTTCTCCCTTCAAAAGCCGCGGACGCCTCCTCTTCCTGGCTGGGTGAGTTGCTCAACCCCGAGTTGCGCCATCTCGACCGCCAACGCGCCGTCTGTGAGCGCGAACTGGCCAATCTCGGCATCCCGGTCGTCGGCCTGACAGCCGAGCAATTCGGCTATCAGCATCCGCGGCTCGATGCTCCGCCGCTCAATCCCGCCTGGGTGCAGGTGGATCTGCGCTCGACCCAGACGATTGACTGGATCGCCCTCTTCCCGGCCCAGCTCGACTGGCAATCGATCGAGCGCAACTCCTACGGATTTCCCAAACGTTTTCGCGTCGATATCTCCGACGATCGCGATTTTGTCACCTTTACGACCGTCGCCGATTTTACGGAATCGGATTATCCCGATCCCGGCATCGCCCCGGTCGCCGTCAAACTATCCAATCAAAAGGCCCGCTACGTCCGGGTCACGGTTACGAAATTTGCCCTCGAGAACGGCCAGTACTTCTTTGCCCTCGCCGAGCTGATGGTGCTCTCCGGCAATCGCAACATCGCCATCAATTGTCCGGTCAGCGTTTCGGGTCGTTACGAGTTGCTGCCGCGCTGGTCCCAGCAAAACCTCGTCGATGGCCGGACCCCGCTCGGCCCGCCGATCCGCAAGGAACTCCTGGAATACGACGGCCTGTTCACCGATGTGCCGCGAGACAACTCGCCCCCGTTCATGGCCGTCGACCTTGGGCGCACATTTGAATTGCAGGAGGTTCGCATTCATCCCGTGCACGCGCGCATCGGCGCGGACGTTCCAGGTTTCGCCTTTCCGAAAAGCTTTCGCCTCGAAGCGAGCGCCGATGCCAAATTCACCACCCCCGTGACGCTTTTCGAATCCGCGGATTATCCCAATCCGGGCAACAATCCCGTCACCATCCCGGTGAGTGGAGCGGCGCGCGCGGTGCGCGTGGTTTTCCTCGCGCCCTCGGCGAGCGGCCCTCCGCGCCGCTACGGGCTTTCGGAAATAGAAGTCTATTCCGGCGGCGTGAATGTCGCCCGTCACGGCACGGTGACGGCCACGCCGGACTTGATGCCGATGTCCAAAAACTGGCCACGCTCGCTCCTCATCGACGGCTACACCAGTTACGGGAAATTGATGGAGCTTCCCGATTGGCTCGCCACGTGGACGCGCCGCCGCGCCCTGGAATCCGAATTGGCCACGCTCGCTGACCGGCGTGCCATCGCCGCAGAGCATGGTTTCGTTCGCGGCATTCGCTCGCTCGCGGTGTCCATCGCCCTGCTGGCAGTTGGCGCTTTCGCCCTCACGGTCCGCTCCCGGCAGCGGCGCAAAAACGAGATCGAAGAACTGCGCATGCGCCTCGCCCGCGATCTCCACGATGAAATCGGCAGCAATCTGGCCAGCCTCGCCGTCACCGGGGAACTCGCCGCCGAATCCGCCACGGATGAGACCCGCGACGACTGGCGGGAAGTCCAGCGCGTGAGCCGCGAGAGCATGGAGGCGATGCGCGAAGTGCTCTGGGTCCTCGGCGCACGCGAAGAGGCCGGCATCGACCTGGCCACCCGTCTCCAGCGCACTGCCCAGCGGATGCTGGCCCGGCAAGCAATCCAGTGGCTCGCGCCGCCGCAAAACCCACCCGCCGATTGGCCGATCGAAGCGCGCCGCGAGGTCTTCCTTTTCTTCAAGGAAACCCTCGCCAACATCGTCCGCCATTCCCGTGCCAAACAAGTCGAACTCCGCACTGAAATTCAGGATGGCGAGTTCGTTCTCACCGTTCACGACGATGGCGTCGGCTTCGACCCAGCCCATGTCAAGGAAGGCATCGGCCTGAAAAACCTGCGCGAACGCGCGCGCGATCTGGACGGGCACGTGGCCATCGATTCCTCGCCGGAATTGGGTACTACGGTGACGCTGCGCGCGCCGGTTTGAGGCGCCGCGCAGCCGGGGCTCTTAATCTTAATCTTAATCCTCTGCGGTTGGGATTAAGATTAAGAGTAAGATTACGATTAAGACCTCCGCTGGCCCCGATCCGGTTTGCACAACCCGAACGGCTGCCGTACATAGCTCCACCTATGCCGCACGTTTGGATCGTCGAAGATAACACCGCTTTCCGTCGGGCTGCGACGCGTGCCCTTTCCTCGCGCAGCTCATTCTGTGGGGTGCGCGCGTTCGAGCGTTGCGAAGACGCGCTCGAGGCCCTGCCCAGCGCCGATCCCAAGCCCGATGTCATCCTGCTCGACGTTGGCCTGCCGGGCATGGACGGCATCCAGGGCATCCGCGAGTTCAAGGCGGTCCTTCCCGACGCCGCCATGCTCGTTCTCACGGTTTTCGAGGACGACGAGAAAATCTTTCGTGCCATTTGTTCCGGCGCTTCCGGTTACCTGCTCAAATCCGAGCCGATGAACCGGGTGGCGGAAGCGATCGAACAGGCTCTCGCCGGCGGCTCTCCCATGAACCCGCGCGTCGCCCGTCGCGTGCTGGAAATGTTTTCCAAGCTCAAGCCCGAGCGGAAGGATTACGGCCTAACCGAACGCGAAACCGCGGTGCTCCAGTTGATGGTCGAAGGCCTCGGCAAAAAGCAGATCGCCGATCGCCTTGACCTCAACCAGCACACCACCGACTACGTGATGCGCTGCATTTACAAAAAGCTGCACGTCAACGGCATGACGGCCGCTGTGTCCATGGCGCTGAAGGAAGGCATCATCGCGCCGTAGGACTCAACCAGGCAGATCCCGACCCAATCGCTACCACAGCACCGGGATTCCGTAAGCGGCGAAGGCTGTGTCCGCTGTTATGACCGTGAGCCCTTCTGTCTGCGCCTGAGCGATGAGCAATCGATCAAATGGGTCACGGTGGTGAAACGGAAGACGGCTCACGGCCGCGATGTGACTGGGCAAGATTGACAGCAGTGCCAAACCGCTTTCTGTCACTGAACCGGGAAGAGCTCGTCGAATGGTTTTGGCAGCGAGAGTTTGTTGAGGGACGTCTTGATGGCAATTTCCAAAAGGCTCACCACGCTGACCGCAGTTTGCGTTTCCGCACCTTCGATTGCGGCCAGCACGTGAGACGGAAGCTTCTCCGGTTCGCGCAGGAACCACAGCAGCACGTGTGTATCCAGCAGATATTTCACTCCATGTACTCGCGAAAGTCTTCCAACGGTGCGTCAAAATCCACCGCCATCCAGAATCGGCCGGGCATGTCCTTCCACAGCCCCGCCTTCGCCCGCGATCCAACCGTCACGGGCTCCAGTTCCGCCTTTACCCGGATTGGCTGATTCCGCAATTCCGGCGGCAGAGGCAGATGCAGCGTCCCATCCGCATTCGGTTCCAATATGGCCATGATCGTACTCATCGCAGCGAGTATATGCGGCTACCAGTTTTCACGCAACCGGTTGTATCCGCGGCTTCGAGAAACTGAGCAATGAGTTTTCCCCTAGGCCTTGCGGGCACCGGCGACCGAATCCGTGAATCAAGAAAGCCCCATTTCTACGTCTCCGACCAAATGCGCTGCAGTCCCCCAAGAGCCTTCAGGCGCTGCGCCGAAGCGGGTTGTGCGGTGCCCAGTTCCTGCGCGAAAAGCGAGACGCGGAACTCTTCCAGCAGCCAGCGAAAGGCTTCGTGTTGCGGTGCGGGCACGCGGTTTTCCCATTGGGCAAATGGTGCGAGTTGTTTTGCTTTCTCGGCATCTTTGGCGGGGCTCATGGCCGCTCGCTCGGTGCGAATCTGGATGGCGCGGAGATAGCGAAAGAGATGCGGCAATTGAGCGTGGGGCGTGCGCGCGAGAAAATCGCCGGGGACGAGTCGCTCGAGATCTTTTTCGAAGCCGGGATACCGCTTCGGAGAAGCGAGGAGCTTTTGCCGCAGATCGAGAATCTGCCGGGTCCGCTCGCCGAGTTGATAGGTGAGCGCCGGAAGCTCGCGCCGGGCGGATTCGGCCAGGGCGACAAAGCGCGCCTCCGACAGCGGGAAAATCGGGGTGAGCTGCAGAGCTTGTTGGAGGAGGTGTTGGTAGGCCGATTTCTGGAGCACTTCCGGAGTCGTGAAAGCGCCGGCCGGTGGCTGCAGTTTCGCGCTCATCTGCTGGAGCGCGGCATGATATCCGGCGGGCTGCTGGGGAGCGCCCGCTGGAAGATATTTGGCGAAGGCCGCGAGCTCTTTCCAAACGCGACTCAGATCGCGCGCCAGGACGAGTTCGGCAAGGCGGCGCACGCCCGCGCCCGAGGAGCGCTCGGCCTCCTCGGCTTTGCGAAAGAGGCGCACGTCCACCTCGCCCTCGCGCAAAGCCAATCCAGGATAGGCGAGCAGGGCCGCGCCATGGACTTCCTCCACAACCACGGAGGGCGGCAGATCACCGACGCACCAAGTGGTGATGGCGCGCCGTTCCCAATGACGGACCGCCGTTTCCCAGGCCTCCGACCGGACATCGTGATTCTCAACCTTCGTGCGGATTGCCTCGAGATCGCGCCCCGCCGCGACGGTCTTGTTGCCACGATCGACGACTTCCACCCTTGGTTGCAAATGAGCGGGGAGACTTTGCGCAGGGAAGTCTTCGGCGTGCACGGACACGCGATATTTCCGGGAAAGAAAATCCGCCAGGGCGGTGAAAAAATCGGCGCGGCCGGGCGCAAACTCAGCGGCCGTTTCCCGAATCTTCGGTTCCAAAGGCAGGAGCGTTTTGCGCACCGACTTGGGCAGGGCTCGCAGGAGCACCCCGATCTGTTCCTCGCGCAATCCCGGAACCATCCACTGGATTTGTCCGGTCGTTAATTGCGTCGCCACAGGCAGCGGCACGCGCACGGTGACGCCGTCGGATTCGTGCCCCGGCGTATAGGCGTAGGTCACCGGCAGGGCGGTGTGCCCGAGGGAAACGTGATCGGGGAAAAGCGACCGGTCATAAGTCGCTTCGTCGTCTCCGATGAGATCGGCCTCCGTCGCGCAGAGGAGATTCGGCTCCCGGCCGATGCGCTCGCGCACCCATCGATTCAGGTCGTGGACCGAGGAGACATTTTCGATTCGTGCGGCGTAGAATTGATAGAGCGACTCTTCCAGATCGTGCGCCCGGCGGCTGCGCACCCGCGTGAGGGCGGTCTCGATCTTTTCCCGCACCTTGCGATTCTCGGCAAAGAAGTGATGCGGCAGGCGCGCTTCCTCGGCCACAAGCGCTCCGCGAATGAAAAGCTCCGTAGCCTTCACGGGATCGATGCGACGGAAATCCACATTTCGCCGGGCCACTTCCAAACCGCTGACGAGGACTCGCTCGAGCACGAGCACCCGGCCGGCCTTGGCACTCCAGTGCGGCTCGGTGTAGCGAAAATTGCAGAGATGCTCGCCAAGCTCGATCACCCATTCGGGATTGATCCCGGCGACCATGCGGGCAAAGAGCTGGGAAGTTTCCACGATCTCACCGGCGACAATCCACAGCGGCTGCGTGCTCTTTTCCTTCGCGGGCGTCGCGGCGGTGGCTTTGCGCGACTTCTCCCGGCGCTCGTAGAGGTTGGACCCGGGAAAGAGTGTGACCAAGCGGTCGCCCGAGGCCTTGTAGCTATTCTTTTCCTGCCGCAGCGCGATCTGGCCAAGCAAACCACTCAGCACCGCCCGATGAATCGCGGTGTAATTGGCGGGCTCCGCTTTCGGATTGGACCGGGACGGAGACTCGTCGTCCATGGCGTCCGTGAGCTGGCGGTGGATGTCCCTCCATTCACGCATCCGCGAAAGCGAAAGGAAGTTCGCTTTGCAGAATCGGCGAAGCGCATTGCCCCGCGTCTCGGCTTCCGGCGCGGCGCGCCAGATATTCAGGAGCGAAAGAAAATCCGAGTCGGGATCGGCAAAGACCTTGTGCGCCGCCGCGGCCGCTTCCTTCGCATCCTCCGGACGCTCGCGCGGATCGGGAACGCTCAAGCCTGCGGCGATGATCAACATTTCCGGCAGCGCTTTCTCGCGCCGCGCCTGAAGCAGCATGCGCCCGAGCGTCGGGTCGATGGGCAGCCGTGCGAGTTCCTGGCCGAGCGGAGTCAATTCATTGGCATCATTGAGCGCGCCCAGTTCGTGGAGCAGCGTGTAACCGGCGCGGATCGCAGCGCTCACCGGTGGGTTGAGAAACGGGAACGTCTCGATATCTCCCAGCCGGAACGCCTTCATCCGCAGGATTACTTCCGCCAGATTCGCCCGCTGGATTTCCGGCTGCGTGAAGCGCGGGCGCTTGGCGAAATCGTCTTCCGCGTAGAGCCGGATACAGGTGCCGTCCTGCACCCGCCCTGCCCGTCCCGCGCGCTGGTTCGCACTGCTTTGCGAGATATCCTCCACCGGGAGGCGCTTCGTCCGCGTGCGCGGATTGTAGCGGCTCATGCGGCAGAGGCCCGCGTCGATCACGTAACGAACGCGCGGCAGGGTGAGTGAAGTTTCGGCGATATTCGTCGCCACAATGACCCGCCGGCGCGGTCCCGGAGCAAAGATGCGCTGCTGCTCCGCAGCGGGCATGCGCCCAAAAAGGCCGATCACTTCAAACTCCGCACCCAGGCTGCCTTCGAGCAATTCCCGCGTTTCGCGGATGTCGCGTTCCGTGGGCATGAAGACGAGGACGTCCCCCGTCTCCGACTCGATGAGGGCATCCTCGGTCGCGCGCACCGCCGCTTCAATGTGGTTGAGCTCGTCGGCCTGTTCCTCCGGCCGGGCGTGGCTTTCGATCGGCGCATACCGGATCTCCACCGGCCAGAGCCGGCCGGAAACTTCGATGATCGGCGCACCGCCAAAGGCCTGCGAGAACGCCTCCGTGTCGATCGTCGCGGAGGTGATGATCAACTTCAGGTCGCCGCGTTTGCGCAACAGCCCCTGCAGGTAGCCGAGGAGAAAGTCGATGTTCAGCGAACGTTCATGCGCTTCATCGAGGATCAGCGCCGAGTAGGCGCGCAGCAGCGGGTCCGATTGGATTTCCGCGAGTAGAATGCCGTCCGTCATGAACTTGATCCGCGTCTCGCGACCGGTATCGTCGTTGAAGCGCATCTTGCATCCCACTTCGCGGCCCCACGTCACGCCCAGTTCCTCGGCGACCCGCCGCGAAACACTCAGCGCGGCGACGCGTCGTGGCTGCGTGCAACCGATCCGGCCCCGCATCGCCAGCCCGGCATCCAGGCACATTTTGGGGAGTTGCGTCGTTTTGCCCGATCCCGTTTCCCCAGCCACGACCACGACCTGATTCCCGCCGACGGCGGCGAGAATCTCCTCGCGCCGCATACTGATCGGCAGCTCGGGTGGATAGGAAATCGGGGACATACAGGCAAAAAGAAGTGCGATATTACACGCATTTGATACGGCGCGAAACCTTCGGTCCGGGAGGCGAAAGCATCCTGCAACCGAACCGCATCGCAATAATCTAGAGCTGACCGCGCGACCCGCTCTAAAATGCCCGGGAAGTGTGGAAAAAGTAATCCAACGTTTACGATCCTGACCCGATAGTTGGAAACTCCGCGCACAGTTCCCGCACGACAGGTGCAATGGTATTCTGAAGCCGGGCAATCCAAGCCCCGGAAGTTCCTTCGACCCACGGACATTCCTTGAGAAAGTTTTCCCAGTCGACGGGCTCATCGTCATTCCTTCGAAACGGAAACGTCTCCGTGATCCAATTTCGCCTCCAGCATTTGGCGTCTTCCAGCACCGTTTTCAGGAGCGAGCTTCGCAAGGACGTTCGCTCGGCGAGGAGGACAGCATCATAGAGGTCTTTGCCTTGCGGATAGTTATCGGAGAGGAGCCAAAGGAGCTTCCATGCCAGCGATTCTTCGGTGCTCGCAGCGAGGACGGAAACTTCCGGTGATTCTCCCAAGGTCAAGCCGACGACGGCAGGTGGAACGTGCAGTTTTTCTTCAAATACGAAATCCATTTGCACCAGCGCCGGCGGCAGGGAACCGCACGACCAGGGAAAGGCGATCCGATGTCCCGGGGCTCGGGCATAGGTCCAAATGTCGTTCCGCGAGATGGCGCTCACGTCGATCTTTACCGCACCGGAAATGGCGTTCGCGGCGACCGCCTGCACGATGCCACCCATCATCGAGTAGGCCGCGGGTTCATCCATTCGAATGTCCGCCGGCTGCACGATCCAGTCGATATCGCCCGGCTCACGAGCTTCGGGACCGCAAACCGCTTTGAGCGACAAGCTGCCTCGCAACACCAAATGATCCGCCCACTCCGTGCCCGACACGATGTCCAGCAAGTGCCGCATGACTTCGCGCCGGGCTGCATGCCAATGCGCCATTTCATCAGCCGGGAGAGCCGGGTCGCCGCGGCGGAAGGCACGGGCATACTGCATGGTCGCGGGGTCGAAGATGAGACCGTCCGTCGGCTCGTCATTTCGCGGCGGAGGCCCAAACGTCGGGGCAAAATCCGCCTGCCAGGGAACAGTCCTTCGACGCGATCCACCGGAGACATTCCCGGCATCCTCCTTCACAAATAGCCGCCGAATGAGATTTTTTAAGGTTCTCATTTGAATCACGAAGCATCGAGCCATCCGGCGTCCAAAGCGACGTTGCTATCGAAAACGACGTACTCCGCTTCGTAATCCAGAACGGCAAAGCCATTTTCCTGCAAATCGGCCGTAACGGCCGTGAGGGCCTGGAAAACATCAAGGCGAACCGCCGCATAGAAGCGCCGGGTAAGAAAGCGTTCCTCCTGCCCGTCGGGCCGGCGCAAAAAGGCGTTCCGCGAGAGTCGCGAGGCGTTTCGTTGGGCGACTTTGCTCAGCGGTTCAAGGTCCGACAACGACGGCAGGAGAACCTTGATATGATATTCAAAATACCATTCCGCAGGATTGGCCTTCGTCTCGCCTTCGATGGATGGAGCCGCCGGATTGATCGCATCAATTTCAAGTTTCGTGCGGCAAACTTTCAAACCGCTGGAGGCCAGGAGTGCCGCGAGCCCGCGCGCCGCCGCCAGGGCATCGTCGAGCGTTCCCACACTATGCCGGGTCAACATGGGCTGTGAGGGTCGTTGGCCGCGGTCGAGGAGAATGTGAGTCACCTTCAGGCCGCATTCCGCCGCGATCATCTGCAAGTGTCCGGCCTCCACGGCCTCTGGAGAAGCAATGGTGAGATGGGTTTCGAAGTCTCCCGAAATGGTCACAAGCCGAAGCCTGCCCTGTCGCATTCGAATTTCAAGGGAACGCTCTCAATTCGCGGCAGATCCTCGGGCCTCCGGTGTTGCCACATTGGCAGAGCGGTAATACGGTGCCTCCGATGAAAACGCTGACCATCAAAGTCCCCGATTCGCTGTTTGCGGAAATCGCCAGCGCGGCGGAGGCCCGGAACGTTCCCAAGTCTGAAATCGTTCGCGAACGGTTGAGGCAAAACCCTGCCGCCACCCCAGCGAAGAAGGCTTCGCTGTGGAACCGTATGGAGGACCTGGTGATCCGCGCCGACTCCCTGCCGGCCGATCTTTCCTCGAACAAGGCGCACCTCAAGGGCTATGGGAAAAAACGTTCTCATTGATACCGGTCCGCTCGTTGCCGCCCTGCGAGGCCGCGACGTTCACCATGCCTGGGCGCGCGCCCATTTCGAGGCGGCGACTGAACCATTTGCGACGTGTGAAGCGGTGATTTCGGAAAGTCTGTTCCTGCTCGAGCGCGCGCGGGACGGGAAAGAGGCACTCTGTGGTTTGATCGAGCGCGGAATTGTCGTGGTGCGCTACTCGTTCGATGAGGAACTGGCGGAAACACTCCGCCTGGTCCGGCGCTACAGCGATACACCCATGAGCTTCGCAGATGCCTGCCTCGTGCGGATGGCGGAAAAGCGTGGGGACACCGTCGTATTCACCACGGACAGTGATTTCCGGACCTATCGCAGGAATGGAAGGCAGGTCATCCCACTCATCATTCCGGAGTGAGGCGTCCCCGGCAACCGGGGGCAAACCGCTGGGCAGCGTGCTCCTGGCAATCTGCTGAAGAAATCAATAAAGGATAGAGACCCGCTATGGCACTCAAAGCCACCATCTACAAAGCCAGCCTCCAACTCGCCGACATGGACCGCAACCTCTACGGCGATCATGAACTGACCATTGCCCGGCATCCTTCGGAAACCGACGAACGCCTCTTGATCCGACTTCTCGCCTTTGCGCTGAATGTGCCAGCCGACGATGACCACGGCCCGCTGGAATTCGCCCGCGGGATGTGGGAGGCGGACGAACCAGCCTTATGGCAAAAGGATCTGACCGGCCTGATGCTGCATTGGATCGAGGTCGGCCAGCCGGACGAACGGCGCCTGCTCCAGGCCAGTTCCCGTTCGCGACGCGTTACTGTCTACAGCTTCGCTTCGAGCACTTCCCAATGGTGGAGCGGCCTTGGCCCGAGGATTGCCCAGACCCGGAACCTGAACGTCTGGCAGGTGCCGACTGAGCAGAGCCAGTCCCTCGCCGCCCTGGCCACCCGTTCGATGAAACTCGATGTGACTGTCCAGGACGGAGCCATCTGGATCGGCGACGGGCAAAAGTCCGTGGAAGTTTCGCTCCGGCGCCTGCACGGGCGCGTGGAAGATTGAAGATTCTCCTTCGATCCACATCGTTTGCGTCCGGCATCCCGATCTCTAAGAAACGGCTCCGATCCCCGTTACGCTCTTTCGTAAATTGCGTCGTAATCCACTGAACCCGAAGATGCGACCGATGTTTCGCTGCCACCTCCCAGCCCTGCTGCTCCCCATCGCGATCGCGCTTTCCGGCGGATCGGTTCTCGGCGCGGCGTCCGATCGCGTCGATTTCAACCGCGACATCCAACCGATCCTCTCGGACAATTGCTACAAATGCCACGGTCCGGATGAGCATGCCCGGAAGGCAAAATTGCGACTCGACCGCAAGGAAGGCGCTTTTGGAAAGAACGAGGATGGACGCGCCATCGTCGCGCCCGGCAAGCCGGATGACAGCGAACTGATCACCCGCGTTCTCAGCACCGATCCGGACGAGGTCATGCCGACCCCGAAGTCGAATCACAAGCTGACAGACGCGCAGAAAGACCTGTTCAAGCGGTGGGTCGAGCAAGGGGCGCCCTGGGCGGAACATTGGTCGTTTGTCGCCCCGCAGAAAGCGGAAATCCCCAAGCCCGATCCGACGGTGGGCGTGGTCCGCAACGTCATCGACAATTTCGTCCTGGATCACCTGACCAAGGAAAATCTGCAGCAAGCACCGGAAGCGGACAAGAACCGCCTGCTGCGGCGGGTCACGCTCGACCTCACCGGGCTTCCGCCGACTCCGCAGGAGATCGATGCCTTCCTCGCCGACCAGGCGCCCGACGCCTACGAAAAAGTCGTCGACCGCCTGCTGGCGTCGCCCCGCTACGGCGAGCGCATGGTGTGGGAGTGGCTCGATGCTGCCCGATACGCCGACACCAACGGCTACCAGGGCGATCCCACCCGCGCGATGTGGTACTGGCGCGATTGGGTGATCAAGGCGCTGAATGAAAACATGCCGTTCGATCAATTCACGATCGAGCAACTCGCCGGTGACCTGCTTCCCGATGGGGCCGACACGGCGGATGGGCGGAAGAATACTTTCATGGCCTCCTGGGTGCAGGACGCCAAACTCGATCAGTTGATCGCGACGGGCTTTCATCGCAATCACATGATCAATGGCGAAGGCGGGCGCATTCCGGAAGAATCCCGCGTGGAATACGTGATGGACCGCGTCGAGACCACCGGCACTGTCTGGATGGGGCTCACGCTCAATTGCTGCCGCTGCCACGATCACAAGTTCGACCCGGTCAAGCAGCGCGAGTATTACCAGCTCAGCGCCTACTTCAATTCGATCGAGGAAAGCGGCGGGAACGATGCGGGCGGTTACGCCAAACCGATCATCAGCCTGGCCTCGCCCGAACAGCAGGCCAAAGTCGATGCCGCCAAGGCGGCGGAAACAGCGGCCAACAAGGAACGGGCGGATCTCGAAAAGGGACTGCGCGAGGAACAGCCGGCTTGGGAAGAATCTCTGGTCGATGGCGCGAAGCTGGCGAGTGTCGAATGGCATCCGCTCGTCCCCAACGAGCTCTCCAGCGAGAAAGGCGCGACGCTCACTCAACAAGCCGACGGGTCCGTTCTGGCCAGTGGAAGCAATCCGGAAACTGACGAATTTGTATTCGGTGCGACCACCTCGTTGCGCAATCCTACCGCCGTCCGTCTGGAGGTTTTACCCGATGATTCGTTGGCCAGCCACGGACCGGGACGGGCGCCGAATGGCAGTTGGGTGCTGTCCGAATTCCAGATGCTCGGCGAAGGCAAACCGGTCGAACTCGTCGCCGCGCACGCCGACTTCGAGCAGCCGGGATGGCCGCTCGCCAATGCTCTCGACGGCAAGGACGAAACCGGTTGGGGCACCTGGCCGCAAGTCGGCAAACCCCACGAAGCCGTCTTCGAGATGAAAACGAAATTCAAGGTGCGTTCGTCGTCCGATGTGCGCGATGCGATGCTGCTCTTTCGCCTGCAATTTCGTTCCGCTCACAAACAGCACGTCATCGGAAAATTCCGCATCTCGATTACCGACTCGCCCGCCGTGCTCCTGCGACCGGTCCCCGAAGAGGTCAAGGCCGCGGTCGCCGTGGAATCGGCAAAGCGCACCGACGCTCAGAAAAAGACGATCAGCGATTTCTATCTGGCGAGCGATTCGCGTCTGATCGTCGCAAAAAAGAAAGCCGACGATGCCAAGGCGGCGCGCGAAAGGATCGAACGGGAAACGCCGCGCACCATGGTGATGCGCGACCGCCCCGAGCCGCGCGACACCTACATCCTCGTCAAAGGCGCCTACGACAAATACGCCGACAAAGTCGAACACGGCACCCCGGCCTTTCTGCCGCCATTGCCGCCCGATGCGCCGAAGAATCGTCTGGCGCTCGCCCGCTGGCTGGTTTCGCCCGAGCACCCGCTGACCGCGCGTGTGATCGTCAATCGTTACTGGCAGACGTTTTTCGGACGCGGAATCGTGAAGACGACCGGGGACTTCGGCTTGCAGGGTGATAAGCCGACTCACCCCCAGCTCCTCGACTGGCTGGCCCGTGATTTCATCGACAGCGGTTGGGACGTCAAACGGATGATGCGAATGATCGTGACCAGCGCGACTTATCGCCAGTCGTCCGTCATTCCCGCGGGCATGGCGGAACGCGACCCGGAGAACAAACTCCTCGCGCGAGGCCCGCGTTTCCGCATCCCGAGCTGGATGCTACGGGACCAGGCGCTGGCGGCCTCGGGCTTGCTCGTGGAAAAGCTCGGCGGTCCTCCGGTGAAGGTCTATCAGCCGGCCAACATTTGGGAGGACGCCAGCTTCGGCCAGATCAAGTACACCCAGGATCACGGCGATGCTCTCTACCGCCGCAGCCTCTACATTTTCTGGCGGCGGATCGTCGCTCCGACCCTCTTCTTCGATGTCGCCAACCGCCAGCAGTGCACGGTCAATGCCGGCCGCACGAATACGCCGTTGCACGCCCTGGTCACGATGAACGACGTCACTTACATCGAAGCGGCGCGTGCTCTCGGCGAGCGCATGCTCAAGCAGGGCGGTGATACCGATGCCGAACGTCTCCGCTATGGCTTCCGCCTCTGCATTGCCCGCTTCCCGACCGAAAAGGAATCCACGCTGCTCACCAGTTCGCTCGCGCGTTTCCGGCAGGAATACGCGAACGACGAAGACAGTGCGAAGAAACTGATCACGACCGGAGAATCGAAACCCGATCCTAACTTGCCGCCCCGCGAACTCGCCGCTCATACCGGCCTCGCTCTGCTTTTGCTGAATCTCGACGAGACACTGACGAAGGAGTGATCACCATGACACCTCAACAAGAACGCGCCGCCTATCTCACGCGCCGGCAATTCTTCTCCAAAACCGCGACTGGCCTGGGCGGCGCAGCTCTTGCGCAACTGCTCACTCGCGATGGCCTCGCGGTACCTTCGAGTGGGACGCCCACTCATCGTTTCGGCGGGCTTCCGGACCTGCCTCATTTCGCCCCGAAAGCGAAGCACGTCATCTATCTCCTGCAAAATGGCGGGCCGCCGCATCTCGACATGTTCGATTACAAGCCGCAGATGGAACAGTTCCGCGGCCAGGAAATCCCGGCAGCGATTCTCGGCGATCGGCGCTTTTCGACAATGACGGCCAACGTGAAGAAGAAGCTCGTCCTGCCGCATTTCACCGGGTTCAGGCAGTATGGCCAATCGGGCGCGTGGGTTTGCGATTTTCTCCCGCACATCGGCTCGATCGCGGACGACGTCTGCTTCATCAAATCGATGCACACGGGGGCGGTGAACCACGCGCCGGCGATTACGTTCTTCCTCACCGGCGCCGAACAACCCGGCCGCCCGAGCATGGGCGCGTGGACCACCTATGGGCTGGGCACGGAGAGCGACGATCTGCCCGGTTTCGTCGTCATGACCTCGCGCGACAAGGAAGCTTCCTGCGGGCAAATTTTCTACGACTTCTATTGGAGTTCCGGATTCCTGCCTTCGAAATTTCAAGGGGTGCGCTTTCGCGGCAGTGGCGATCCGGTGCTCTATCTCTCGAATCCCGATGGCATGTCCCGCGAGGTCCGGCGCGGTTTGCTCGACGATCTTGCGAAGCTCAACGAAGAGCATTACGCGGAGTTTGCCGACCCGGAAATCCAGACGCGGATCACGCAGTACGAGATGGCTTACAAGATGCAGGCCAGCGTCCCGGAACTCATCGATTTCAAGAAGGAATCGCCGGAGACGATCGAGATGTATGGGCCGCAGGTGATGGAGCGGGGATCTTTTGCTTACAACTGTCTCATGGCGCGGCGGCTCGTCGAGCGCGGGGTGCGCTTCGTGCAATGCTTCCATGCCGGCTGGGATCATCACCGCAATCTCTCGACGCAATTCGAAATCCAGTGCCGTGATACCGACCAACCCAGCGCTGCGCTGGTCAAGGACCTCAAGCAACGCGGGTTGCTGGACGATACGCTGGTCATCTGGGGCGGTGAATTTGGCCGGACGCCATTCATCCAGGGCGACATCAACGACCGCAAGGCCTGGGGCCGCGATCATCATCCTTATGCCTTCACGATCTGGATGGCTGGCGCGGGTGTGAAACCGGGCCTCGTCTATGGCGAATCCGACGACTTCGCCTTCAACGTGGTGAAAGACCCGGTCGACGTCTATGATTTCCAAGCGACCGTTCTCCGTCTCCTCGGCATCGATCACGAGCGGCTGACTTTCAAATTCCAGGGCCGCCAATTCCGGCTCACCGACGTGCATGGCAAAGTCGTGGAAGCGCTCCTTGCCTGATAACGCCTAGAACTTCACGCCGGCTTTCTGGACTTCGCGATAGGGTAGCAGCCAGATGAGTGATTCGTCGTGGAGATCGACGACTTGAACGCGGTTGCCCCAGGGGTCACGGAAGTCACAGCGAAATCCTTCGATTAGTTCGAGGCCGTATTTGCGGGTTAGTTTCTCGCGCACTTCGGCGATTTGCGCCTCGTCACGCACCATGATTCCGAAATGGCGATTGCTGTTGTCGGGCGGCATGTTCTTGCGCTCGAACATGGCCAGAAATTGATGCTCGCCGAGTTTGAAGAAGGCGTCGCCTTCGCCTTCATCGAGTTGCTCGAGGCCAAATACGTCGGTGTAAAACGCAACGGCTTTTTCGATGTCACCGACTTCGATGGCGACGTGATTGCAACCGTAGACCTGGACGCTCATGGGAGGAGTTAGGAGTTAGTTAAGAAAACGCACACAAAGATTCGACGTAGGCGGCGGAGCCGTCGCGCAGCCAGCCGTCCAGTTGCGCCTGATCTTTGAGCTGCTGTCCGCGGCGGCGGGGGACGGCGACGAAACGCGCATCGATCTCGGGCAACGCGGTCATGTCTCCCCAAAGCTTTTCAAATTGGGTGACTGGGAAAATGTCTTCCTGTCCGTGGCCCCAGCGTTTCTTCACGTCCTTGAGGGTGATGTATGTCGGCATCCGGGCGGCGAGCGAACGGATGGCGGAAGTTATCTTCTCGTCCGCGTTAGCACCGGGGGCGAAATCGGCGCGAGTGAGTCCGAACGCTTCGAGCAATTTGTCGAGATCGATCCAGGTCGTGAGCGTGTTGTAGTAAGTGAGGGCGAAATCGATTTCTTCGCGCGGGGTGGCCAGGCCTTCGACGATCCTCGGCCGGCCGTTCACGCGGGCCAGGCCGCCGCCGCGATCTTCGAGCCGGCGGGTGATTACCTCGAAGGTGAGTGTTGCGCCGCTGGCGAGATGATGTCCCAGGATTGCCAGATCGAGGTCGGCTCCGAGGGTGTCGATGTTATGCAGGAGGAGCGTCTTCAATTGCGGGCGCTGGGCGAACAACTGAGCGAGGGTGCCGTTGCGAAAGAGGTTCGGGATTTCGAACCAATGGCCCACCGGATGGAGGCACTGGAGCGGGAGATTGTCGGTGTAATCGCTGGCCTCGCCAGCGCCTCGCGCCCAGCCAATGAGCGCCGTCCGCAGGCTTTCCCGCACTTTCTGCTGCTGCTGATCGAGGACCTGCTGGGGCATTTCCTCCCAGGCAAATCGCAGGTCGCGCTCGGTAGGGACCATGCGAAGGCCGACACTTCGACCTGGCGAAAGCAGGAGCGGACCCTCGTAGTGGTAATCGCCGTGGCTGGCAAGGAAGGCGGCGGTGGGCTCGTGGGTGAGATAGCTGGTGGTAAAAACATGCGGCACGCCAGCGCCGGCCAACCGCGAGACGCGCCGGGATTTGGCGAGGTGCGTCTCCAGAAACGTCCGGTGGCGACCGGCCAACCGGGCGAAAGGATGGAGCGCTTTGACCACCCCCGCACCCTGGGTCCAGCGAGAACCTGCGCCGGCCGCGAGCGAGACGACAGCGACTTCGCCATTGCGCAGGGCGGCGAGGCCGCGAGCCTCCAGATCGCGGTCGTGCCGTGAGGTCAAATCGACGACGTCTTCCTCGCGCACATCCTCAATGACGGCGCTGGCGGGCAAACGGTTTTGGGCCAGCCCAATGCGGCCTTCGCGGAGGTGGGCGCGGATTTGCTCATGCTGCCGGGCATCGAAACCATTCGCCTCGAGGAGCGAAGCCAGCGATTCACCAGCGGTCTCCGCTTTGCCACGGGGCAGCATGGCATCAAAGAGCGTCTGGACCATGCCGCGCAAATCGGGTTTGGTGCGGCAGGCGGCGCCAAACTTGTCGAGTTCCGCCCGACGCAACGCCGACAGCGTGCGGCGATCCTGGCGCAACAAACCGGGCACGGTGAGCGCGTAATAGCCCGCGGGCATGAGCGTTTCGGCGCCTTTCAAGAGATCGGCAAAGGTCCCGTTTTCATTGATGGCAAAATCGTAAACGACCGGGTCCATGGCGAAGGGCAGGGCGTGCTGCAACTCCCGCTTGGTGGTGATCATGATTTCCTGCAAGCGCCGTTGTGCTTCCGCTTTGCGCGCGGGGGCGAAGATGAATCCCATGCCTCCACCGCTCATGCCGCCGAGCATCCAAAAGCCCCAGAAGTCGGCGCCGAATTCCGTGCGAACCTGTTCGATGAGGCGCTCGGTGTAAGCCGTCGAGGCCCACGGGATGATCGTCTGGATCGGTCCCTGAAAATTGCGTGTCGTCACTGCGCCCACACGGGCGATGTCGCCGGCACGGAGGGCGTCGAGCACCTGGGCGAGAATGCCGAGCGCTTCCTGGCGGCCCTGCCATTCGGCGGCCGAACGGAGCAGATACTTTTCGGTCACCATTTCGAGAATCGGGCCGACGTTCTGGGCCATGCCGCCATGGACGAGGACGAGCGAATCCTGAAGGCGCTGACGCGAAGCCGGCGCTATTTCGTGATCGGCAAAAACGTGGTGCACGGGCATGAGCCGGCCGCGCGAGATACCGTGCTCCGGGTCGCCGGGTTGCGCGGCGACGCCTTCGATCAACTTGATTCCCGGCCAGACGCCGCCGGAATCCTGCCAGCCGCCGCCACTGCCGCCGATCCATTCGCCGAGGAGCGCACGCGCGAGGACCAAGCGCCGCTCGCTCTCGCGGAGCGGGCCGGTGAGCGACTCCGCCTGCCCTGTCGCCCGCATGCAGACGCCGATCAAGGCGGCGAGCAAGTTGGTGGACACGGCGAGGCGCGAACCTTTGGGGATGTCGTTGACCGCAGAAACCAATTCCAATCCGCGGCCAGGCCCGAGCATTTCGGCGAGGAGATCGGCGAGGCTTTGGCCAGAGCCTTCGATGCCCGGCGGGACCAAGCCGGAAGCAATGACGGCCGCTTTCAAAAGGCCGAGATAATCGCGGGCGAAGTCGAAGACTTCCGACAGATCGGAGATATCCGCCCTCGCGCCCAAGTCGACGCTGACCAGGCGCAGGACGGGTTCCTCGATGACCCGCAGCCAGGCGCTGACTGGGGGTTGCGGTTTTGTGTCGCGGCCGTGGACTCCGAGATCCACCGAGACATTGAGCACCCTGGCGCCTTCGGGGTAATCCATCCCGAGGAAAAAAATGTCGCTCCAGGCGGAATGGGTGAGGTCCATTCGCACCGGGGTGCGTTCGCGCAAAATGGGATAGGAACCATCGGCAGCCCGGAGGAGCAGTTCCGGCCGCAAACGGAGCGGCTGATCTTTCGGATGGCCCATGCGGAACATCCATTGGTTGCCGCGGACGGTGCGAACGCTGCGCCGGACCTGGTCGGCGAGCGTTTGGAAAGCGAGGCGATGATAAGCGGCGGCGAGCGCACTGCTCAGGCCATCGCTGGGCCCGCCGGCCTTTTGTGCCGCGGAAAAAATCTCGATGGCCTCCTCGAAGCGCCGCTGGAGCAATTGCTCGTAACCGTGAAAGGGAATTTGTCCGCCTGGTTTCAACTCCGTTCGCGCCGGCAAATGAAAGCGATGAATCGCGTAGAGGAAGAAGAGCGCGCGGACACGTTCATAGAGATTCTCGCTGTGGCGGCGAAACTCCTCCAACGATGCGCACTCCCCGAGAAGTGCGGCGAGAGACATCTCGCGACAAAGATCGTCGAGCGAGCGGTTGCGGACGGCTTCGTCGCGCGACGTGATGAGATCGATGAGGCCGGAGGACATGGTCAGTTCGTGGCCAGCAATTCCACCAAACCACGGAGCACTTCGTCGCGGTCACGTCCGGAAAGGGCGAGCGCCAGTTGCGCGGTGAGCAAGCCGTATTTGACACCGAAATCGTAGCGTCGCCCGGCGAGTTCCGCGGCGAGGTAACGCTCGTTTTCCGCCAATCGGGCGAGCGCGGTGCGGAAGTTGACGGTGGCATTTTCAGCAAAAAGCCCGGCGAGAATCCGTTGCACCGCGGGGGTGAGCACGTGCATTCCGAAAAAGCAGAGATAGTAACCGGCACGCAGGCCGGGGACATCGAGCTTTTGCTCGGCCTCGGTGGGCGTGGGTTTTTCGAGCACGGCTTCGACCTGGTAGAGGTGGCGGGCGGCATCCACAAGCTGGCCGCCGATGGCGCCGTAGTAGGGCAGTTTGCTTTCGTGCGTCGATTGCACGGCGGAGACGGCGCAATTTTCCGCGCGGGCGATTTCGACGAGTTGCTGGGCGCAGCCCTTCTCGGTGGCGCTCAAGTAAAGATGGTCACCGACGAGGAGAAGGAACGGGTCGCCGTCGCAAAAGTCCGCTGCGGAATGAATGGCGTGGGCATAGCCGCGCGGCTCGGTTTGCTCGATGAAGGTGAGCCGTGCGGCATGGGCGCCGGCGGCGACCCGATAAGCGGATTCATCGCCGGGGCTGATGACGATCCCGATCTTGTCGATGCCGGCGGAAAGGATTTCTTCGATGATGATGGCCAACGCGGTTTTGGTGACGCCATCGCGATCGACCAACGATTGCAGCGGCAGGGTGCGTTGGTTCTTTCCAGCGGCGGTGATGAGGGCCTTGCGAATGTCCATGAGAAAAGGGGGACTGAGGAATTTCAGAAATTGGCGGGGGCGTCAATCTGGGGGCGGAGGGAACAGCCGGAGGGAAACATCCAACACCCAACGTCCAACATCCAACATTCGATGGGTCCGGTGCGAACGTGGCGACGGAAGGACGGGATTCTTGCGGCATTCGCGGGTGGGCTGAACTGCGCTTGAGGGCGGGCGCGATGTTTAGAAATGATGACTTTTTCGCGAAAACCTTCGTGGTTACTCTGGGGAAAATTGGGGAGTGTTGATACGAGGACGTCCGGTTTTCTGCGGGCGTACGGGCTGGAGGGCGGCTTGGCGCGGGGATTGTTGCGCGCCCACAGATACCACCGCCTGCGAGATGAAATCTCGCTTCCAATGGGCGCGCCCTAATGGAAGGGGCGATCCGGGGGCGGACGCTTGGGGCGGTCGGTTTTGGCTGGATGCGCATGTGACCGGTCGTTGGGACTTCGGGCATGAAAGGCAAGGTTATTTTTCGGGGGTGTGGGATTTAGCCTTTCCGGAGATTTTGGGGGAGTTGTTTTGCGGCTTCCGGGGCGAGTTTGAGGGGGCTGTAGCCTGTCTATTTCACGCCTTTGTCGGCGGGAAGATGGGAGGAATGGGAAGGATGGGACCAATGGGACCAATGGGACCAATGCGACCTATACTGTGCGCGCGGCGACGCGGCGCTGGCGTTGCCGTCCTTGTCGCGTACAGCTGGGGTTGTATGGTGAACTGCACAAAGTGCTCGAAGAGGGGGCGAATGGTGAGGCGTGCCCCGCGAATTCTCGAGGGTTGGCTGGTTCGTGGCGGCTTGCCTGAATGACTATGCGCACGATTACCCTTGAAGAACATTTTGCGAGTCCCGGTTTTCTGGATGGTCCGGGGCGACAGATCAAAGATCAGGCGGCGAAGGTTGGGGACCGTGCGGCCCGGCTGCTTGCACAGCTTGGCGATGGACTTTCTTGCGGAGGCGGTGCAAAGGAATCCGGCGCGCTTTGCCGGATTCGCGGCCTTGCCGACGGCAAATCCGCAGAAGGCGGCGGAGGAACTCGAACGGATGGTGCGCGAGTGCGGCTTCAAAGGAGCGGTGATCAATGGGCACCATCGGGGGCGCTATCTGGATGATCCGTTCTTCTGGCCGATTTTGGAATGTGCCGAATCGCTCGGGGTGCCGATCTATCTCCATCCAACACCGCCGCCGAAAGCGGTGATCGAGGCGTCGTATGGCGGCTTTTCGCCGACGGTGACGGAAATGCTCGCGGGGCCAGGCTGGGGCTGGCACATCGAGACGGCGGTTCATGTCATCCGGATGATTCTCGGAGGTGCGTTTGATCGGTTTCCGAAATTACAAATCGTGATTGGTCACATGGGTGAGGGGCTGCCGTTCATGTTGCAACGACTCGATGTGATGCCGGTCGCCATGACCAAGCTCGAGCGACCGATGAGTGACTATCTCCGGGAGAACGTCCACTACACCTTCAGCGGGTTTAACTTTACGCCGACCTTTCTCGATCTGTTGCTCGAAGTGGGCGTTGATCGAATCCTATTCTCGGCGGACCACCCATATGCATCCATGGCGAAAGCGCGTTCGTTTTTGGACGGTCTGCCGGTGAGTGCGGGGGACAAAGAGCGGATTGCGCATGGGAATGCCGAGCGGCTTTTGCGGCTGTGAGGGTGGCGGCTGAACCGCTGGCAGGAACGCCTTCGACGTTCCTATGCGTCAGATGCGGTAAGAGTCGTGCGTCCGGCGTCGACTTTCTTGGAAGGAGGGCTTGGCACCCTCACAATAACAGGATTGGATATTCCTCGTTATTCGTGGCAATTCTTAAAAGTCCTTGGGGAGAATTGCCATGAATGTTTCACTCACGCCAGAACTCGAAGCGCTCGTTCAGAGCAAAGTGCAAAGCGGTCGTTACCAGTCGGCCAGTGAAGTCATCCGCGAAGGACTTCGACTCCTCGAAGATCAGGATCGTTTGCGCGAGGCGCAACTGGCAGAGGTACGCCGGAAAATCCAGACCGGCATCGAGCAGCTCGATCGTGGGGAAGGCATCCCAGGAAATGAAGTGCTTGCGGCGATGAAGAAAAAGAGCGACGCGGTGCGGAAGGCGCAACGCGGTGAGTGATTTTGTTCTCGCGCCGGTTGCACGCGACGACTTGGACGAGATTTGGGATTACTACGCACTCAGGTTCAGAATATCGATGTCGCGGACCGGATTCGCGACGAGCTGTTTCACGCGTTTGGTGAACTAGTGAGAACCCCTGGGATGGGACACTACCGAAGTGATCTGTCCAGCGAACCGCTGCGCTTCTGGAGAGTGCGTGAGTACCTCGTCATTTACCGCAGCGAAACGCGTCCCCTGGAAATCGTGCGGGTGCTCCACAGTAAGCGCGACGTGCAAACGTTGCTCGACGACTGAGTTTAGGAAAGCCGCAACCGAGTCCGCCTCGGAGAGCGTAATTTGAAGTTATATCGTGAAAACTGCACTTATCCTCTTCTTAACCGTTTTCCTTTGTCACTTCGGCCATTGCGCGGACACGAGTCGCGAAGTGACGAAGGTTTCTACGAAAAAGCGATTTGATGTTTCGGAGGAGGTGAAAGCCTTTTATCGGCATCTGCTCGAGAGCAACGCGCGGGTCAAGGGCCAGTATGAATCCTTAACCGCTCGCATTCGCGAGGAGAATGGAACGGACTTTTTTGCCTTTGATCCGCAGGTGATGGAGGGGTTTCCGAGCGAAAGTCATTGGCGGGTGCAAACTGGTTTTGATTCGGATGAGCGTTATCTGGTGATTCAACCCATCGGGTTCGGGCATGCACGCGGGTCGCATAACGATGGTGCGATCGTTTCGCTTTTTCGGGTCCGAACTGAAGGGACGACAACGTATGACGACGCCCTGGCAGCCGCCGGTGCAGAACCAAAGCTGATCTCGAATAAGATCACGATCACGTTCCTTGGGTTTCAAAACTTCAAGGTTACGGATTTAAAGCCAGCGAAGGAATAGGTGTTCGACACGAAACACGCGAAAGAACAGGTTCGGAAAAATTGGACCACGGATTACACGGATTTCACGGATTGATTTCTCAACGGAGGCTCTCTTGAAAGTGATTTCTGTTTTGATGACCTACAGCTCCGCAACGCCACCCCGCAGATATTGGAGGTTCTTCGGCTCTTCGGCCGAGCCGGAAATTACTTTCGAAAGATGCTCTAAATGCAGAGACGCGGAGGTCGCAGAGCCGCCCGCAGCCCCAACCAGAGGAGGTGGAACCACGAAAGACGCAAAGTTTTGGCGCGCGGGAATCTTCCAGCACCCCGGCTTCGCGACGATCGCCGGGGGGGACAGGGAAACAGAGTTTCCGGGAGAAGAAGCGCGTTCCCAAAGCGCTTCGCTAACTTTGGGAACGAGAGGGCAAACGAGAGGGGAAAAGAAGCATTGAACTTGACCTTATTCCCTCCCCTTGGGGAAGGTTTCGTACTGGCCTGCACTTCATTCCCGAGACTGCTTATTTGCCGAGCTTTTGCTGGAGTTCCTGGGCGGTGGCGAGGCGGGCCTTCAATGCTGTCAGGGTCTTGGTGGCGTAGGCTTTTACGTCGGGATCTTTGGCATCGCTGGCCTCTTTCTCGAAGCTATCGATGGCCTTCTGATGGTCCTTGACGATGGTGTCGATGAAGGATTTGTCGAAGCTACCTCCGGATTTGGCGTCGAGAATCATTTCCTTGCTCTTGTCGGCGAAGCCGACGCTGCTGGGCACGGAGACGTTCTTGCTTTGGGCCAGAGTTCGCAATTCGCCGATGGTTTTTCCATGCTCGGCTTCGAGCTTTTCCGCAAAGGCTTTGAGTTCAGGGTTCGCGGTTTTTTCGATTCCCAAGCCGGCGAAGTGAATTTCGGCGAGGCCGTCTTCGTAGGCGCTTTGGACGAAGGATTTGTCGGAACTGTTGAGTGGATCATTTCCGGCAGCGAGGGCCGTCGCGGCGAGTGTGATGCTAACGGCGACGAGCAGGGAAATCAGGACAGGGAGCTTTTTCATAATCATTGCTTTCTCTTCTTGAGTTACGCCTGGCGAGGGGTTGGCGGCGGTATATTCCAGTAGTCGCGATGCTGGCAGGAGCTTCATCGGGGCGTGGAGCGGTCCGAAAGCGGGAGCGGTTGAGAGGGGGCCGCACTTTTGGACGGGGTAAGTGGTGGGACGTAGCTTCCCACCCGCAGACATTCCGAAAGCGGCGCAGCAGCGCCGCACTCCACAACGCTGGCGCGCTTCGATTACATCGAATCCCGCGCGGCGCTTGCTGATGGGCTCGTGCTCGGGCCGCTTATTTTTTTGGCAAAGCGTCCAGGATCGCGGTGGCGATGGCGGCCATGCCTTGGTCGCCGGGATGCCTGGCCACGCCGGCATTTTTGAAGGGACGCTCGGAACGGGCGTAGTTGTGCTCGTCCTTCGACAGCGCCCCAATGTCCACGAATACGCCGCCCACTTCCGCACAGGCTTTTTTGAGGGCTTCATCCTTGGTGGCATTTGCCCAAAAGCAACTACGGACGAGCAAGGTGGGCTGGCGATTTGCCTTCACCGCGGTGAGCAGTTTCACAACGCTGCTTTGGAAAGCGGCCTGATCTTCGGGAGTCTTGGGAAGCGGCACGTTTTCCCCGATGGCCAGGATGATGAGGTCCACCGGAAAATCGATGGCGTCCTTGAGCTTGCCGGCAATGTCGTAATCGGTGGAGGCGCGTTCGAAATCGGCGATGTTCCGGACCATGATTTCCGGAGGAGCGCCGGTCTTCGCGGCGAGTCCCTGGGTGACCAGATGGACGTAGTCTTTTTCTTCGGCGGTCGCGGCCATGCCCCAATTGCCGGACCAGTCGATGGTGGCGTTCGGGCCGTGTTTGGTGATGCTATTGCCGAGGAAAAGGACTTTATGGAAACTGGTTTGAGCTGAAGCCGACTCCACCGTGCAGAAAACGGTGAAGAAGACGAAGAGGAGACGGAGGAGGAGGCGGGTCATGGAGTGTCGTTGGGGATGCAGGGGATGTTTGGCCGCGGAGTTTTTTGCTCGAGCAAATGGATACCGTCAATGGTGCGGACGGCATTCACAGATCGGCAGGTTCGGTCTTCGGAATGAGGGTGAGCAGACGGCGATGTTTGGCGAAGCAGAGGAGGCAAAGCACGGCGCCGATGAGGATCCAGTAGGGAAGATAGGTGAGGCCCTGGGCGAGGGCGGCATCCGGATCGGGCGCGGCGCCGGGGCGGGCGGTGCGCAGGGCGAGGGCGAAAAGGAGGCTGATGAAGCCGTAACCGAGGTTAATAGCCACGCCTTTGAAGGAGAGGACGGTGGCGCGATGGGTGGAATCGGTGAGGGCGTTCAGGTAATAGGAAACGATATAGCCGAGAGCGGTCATGGAGCCGGCCAAGGGGAGGAGAAAGATGATGCCCCAATGGGTCCAGCGGAAGGCGACGCCGACCAAGCCGACTGAGACGGTGGCGGCGAGGAGGACGTAGTTGCGGAGCATGGTATTGGTCGTGACCATGCGCCGGGCGATGGGCGAAACGAGCAGGCCGAGCCCGCCCATGCCGGCGCCGATCAAGCCGAACAATGCTTCGGGGAGGGAGATGAGGCGAAAGTAAGAGCTGGAGAAGGTGAGAAAGAGCCGGGTGACGCTGTCGATGAGGACGGCGGCGGTGATGACGAAAAGGGCGGCCGGGGTTTGGATGATCCAGCGGCCGGCGCGGCTGGCGATCTGCCAGGCGGTCTTTTCGCATCCGCTGGCGGCGTCACCGATTTTCGCTTCGGGCGCATCTCCTGGGACGACCTGCATGGTGCGCGTTTGGGGTTCGCGCAGGCCCAATGCGCAGGCCAGGGTGAGAAGCGCGGTGACGAAGTTCAGATAGATGGGGAATCGCAGGGTGACGGCTTTGTCGAGGTGAGCGGTGACGCCAATGAAGCCGAGCAAGCGTTGGAGAAACGCAGGGTCGTAAACGGCGCCACCGACGATCATGGCGATGATGATGCCGACGCCCTGCCAGCGCATGACCTGGTCGAGAACGCGGGGCCATTCGCCGGCACGGCCGCGTTCGGCGAGGGAATCGAAAACGAGGGCTTCATCGGCGCCGCTGGCCATGCCCTCGGCGGTGCCGCTGAGGAGACGATTGGCCAGGCAGCAGAGGAAAAGGAGCAGGCCGCCATTCCGGGGAGCAAGGCCGAGGAGGGTCATTTCCGCGACCATGCAGATGGCGGCGGCGACGACGAGGGGCTTGCGGCCGATGCGATCGGCGAGGACGCCGGCGGGCAGGTCGGTGAAGAGGTTGGCCAGGGCCCAGGCGAAGTTGAGGATGGTGTACTCGGTGGCGCTCAGGCCGAGGTCGAGAAAGAGGATGGCGAGGACGGGGTAGTAGAAGCGGGCATTGAAGAGGACGCGGAAAAGGACAAAGCGCCGCCAGTTGCGATCGGCATCGGTGGGGATGGAGGGACGTGTGGGGGCCGGCATAGCGTGGTGACAGGTCGCTTGTAGCGGAGCGCTGCGACTGGACAATCAAAAGGCGTGGAAGGGGCCAGCGGGGCTAGGTGGCAATTGAAGCGACGGGCAGGGAAAAACGCAGAGGCGCGGAGGGGCGAGAGAGGGTCGCAGAGGGATTTTTTGGGGGTGAGTTTGTGTGTGTCGCAGCGGACGCAGTGGGGCTGCATTGCTGATTTCCCGCCCGCGGACACCCCCTCCGTGCGAGATGGAATCTCGCTCCTATGGGCGTGCCCAAATGGAGTTTGGGTACGAGGGATGGAGGAACATCCAACATCCAATGGGCGTCCGAGTCGGACGCTACGTTGGGAATGGGGGCTGGGGCGCGGTTTGGGAAGTCGCTGCTTTCCCTTTCCTGCTCTGTGGGGTAGACAAAAAGCATGCTCGGCGGCGTTTCCCCCATTGAAGATCCCCGCTTGATGAATGAAAGCGATGCCGAAACGCCTTGGAAGATTTGCTACCGCGAGCTCGCGCCGAAGTTGCTGCTTTTTGCGCGGCAATGGGTGGCTTCGCCGGCGGATGCCGAGGACGTGGTCCAGGCGGCTTTCGTCAAGTTTTGGCAACACCAGCCGATGGCCCAGCCGGAACATTATCCCCTACTCTATTCGACAGTGCGGACCTGTGCGCTGGATTTTCGCCGAAGCTGCGAGCGACGCATCCGGCGGGAAGCGAATCCCGACGCCGGGGTGGTGCGGGAGGATACGCCATTTTTTGACTACGCTGTGGAGCAACGGGAGGAAGCGGCGCTCGTCGAACTGGCGCTGCGCGAGCTTCCGGTGGAGCAGCGTGAAGTGGTCGTCCTGCGATTGTGGGGCGGCCTTACCTTTGCCGAAATCGCCACGGCCCTTGACCAGTCCATCAATACCATCTCGTCGCGCTATCGCTACGCGCTCCAGGCGTTGCGGCGTGACCTGAAGCCTTACTCGAATGAACGACGCTGAATTCGAAAAAAACCTTCGCCAGTTGCTCCGGCCGGCCGAGCCGTCCGCAGACCTGGAGGCACGCATCCGCCACGATCTGCTGGCGCCGGACATTCAGCCGGAAAAGCCGGCGGCCGTGCCCTTCGCGGCGGCATCGCTGCCGGCGCTTTTGCTTCGTTTGCTGCGTGATTTTGGCTGGGCTTGCGCGGGAGGGGCGGCGGTGCTCGTGGTGCTGGCGCTGGTGCACGGCTGGCCGCGGCCGGGATCCGAACCCATGACGGCGACAGCGGCGGCGACCAATCCGGCACCGGCGGAAGCGGCGCAACCGGCAGCTTTCGAACATGACGAAACGACGCATGACCTGGTCTCGACGGAAGGTTCCGATGAGGTGATCGAAACGGACGAGGGCCCGGCGCGTGAGGTGCGCTACAGCTATGTCGAGCGGCATGCCTGGTCGAATCCGCAAACCGGTGCGCGCGTCGTACTGGAAGTTCCACGCGAGGATGTCTATCTCGTGCCTGTTTCGCTCCAATGATCCGTTTGTGACCATGAAAACGCTATTTTCCTCTCTGCTGGCGGCGCTCTTTGCGGCTGTCACGTGTGCCGCCTTCGCGCAGGACGCGCCGAAGCCGCCGGCTCCGGAACGACCCGCTCCCGACGCGACCGCTCCGCCGGGACCGCCGGCGCCGCCCACTCCACCACCACCGCCGGAAGGACGCCATGGGGAGCATCATCACTCCGAAGGCTGGCACCACTCGCCAGGTCCGTGGGGAATGCCCATCCCGACCAAGCCAACGTCGTATATCGGGGTGATTACGACGCCTCCGCCAGGGGTGCTGACGGCGCAGTTGGGGCTGAGCGAGGGGTTCGGATTGGTCGTCTCGGACGTGCTGCCGGACAGTCCCGCAGCGGTCGCCGGAATCCAGCGATACGACGTGCTGACGAAGTTCAACGATCAGCAACTCGTGGATTCGAGCCAGTTTGCCGCGCTGGTCCGTGCGCTGAAAAAGGATGCGGAGGCGACGGTCACGCTGATTCGGAAAGCGGCGGAGCAGACGGTGACGGTGAAGATCGGGGAACGGATGCTTCCTGAGCGGTCACACGGGTTCCCGATGCCGGGCAATTTCCGGAGCGGCGGACCGGTCTTTCCGCCGGGCGAATATGAGAGATCGGGCGAGTATTCGCGGCATCTGGAAGACGAGACGAGGCGGTTTCAGGAACGCGCCCAGATGTACAGCCAGAAGATGCACGATTATCAGGAGCGGATGAAAGTCTGGCAGAAGAATCCCTCGGCGGAGATGCCCAAGCTGCCCGATCTGCCTCCGACGGAAGCGGTCACGGTGGTGCCGAATCCATCGGCGGTGGAGACGAGTCCGTCGATTGCGCCCGAAGACATTCTCCGGGAGGTTCGGCCGGGGGGCGCGGCACAAATTCGGGTGGTGCAGCCGAATGCCTTGGTGACGTACAACGTGGCGAACGCCAAGCTGGTGATGAAGGACGATACCGGCGAGATCGAATTGGCGACTCGCGACGGCAAGCGCACGCTGGCGGCGCGAAATGCCAAAGGCGAGACGATCTTCGACGGGCCGATCGATACGGAGGAGCAGCGCAAAGCGCTGCCGGAGGACGTGCGCAAAAAGCTCGAAGTCATCGAGCAGCAAAGAAAGCTGGCGGAGACGCTGCCGCCCCTACAAGGCCCACCGATCTTCGATTTGGACGTGCAGTAGATAGCGCCTAGCCCGCGTGGGCGACGGCGGCGTGGACGAAAAAGAAGAGCTCAAAGACGAGGATGCTGACGCCGATCAAACCGAAGATGAGGCTGACGACCCAGATGGAGCGTCGCCGGGTGAGAGCGGAGATGGCCCCAATGGCAATGGCGATCTGGAGCATGGTGACGCCCCTGGCGAGGAGTTTGTGACGCGCCAGGTGGTCTTCGGATTCTTCCCCGACCGTTTCCGCTTCCTTCTTAATTTTGTCCTGCTCACCACGATACTTTTCCAGTTCCTGGAGGTCTTTCGGCAGCGGTTCCTTGCCCATGGCCTGGAAAAGGCCGATCTTCGTGCCGATGACCTGGCTCTTGGTACTGCGGGCTTGGAAGAAGGCCCATTGATCGGACGATCGGAGCTGGCTGATCATGGCCTCGTTGGCGTGATCTCCGGCGAGCAATGAGCAGATCGCCGCGAAGGCGGCGATGATCGCGGTGCTGACGGCGACGCTGGAGATGAATGGATCTTTTTCGTGATGCGCGTGGTGGTCGATGTGCTCGCGGACTTCGTCGATGGGGACTTCGGGCTCTTCCATAATGTAGATGAGGGAGGGGAAAACTTTCGGAGGTGGAACTCCGCCAATAGCAGACGGCGGGAGGGATGGGAAGAAAAGGTCTGCGCTAATCCAGTGGCGCTTCTTCGCCGCGGCTCAGGCGCAGGACTTTTTTGCGGAGGGTGACGCGGTTCATGCGCGTTTCGCGGGCGAGGACCGTCGGCTTTCCATCGAAGTGCGCGAGGAGGTGGTGAAGAGCCATGGACTCGAGAGCGTCGTGCATCTCGCGGTAGGACACGCCGGCGGCGAGCTGGCGCTGGAGCCAGGCGCCGAGGACCACTTCCAGGGTATCGGCAGGAGCGGGCAGGGCGCCTTCGGATTCACGCAATTCCCGCGGAAAATGCTGCGGGAGAATGACGCCGCCGTTGGAAACGGCGATGGCGTGCTCGAGGGCGTTGCGCATTTCGCGGACATTTCCCGGCCAGGTGTGGCGCTGGAGGAGATGCAGGGTCTCGGGCGCCAACTGGCGCGGATGCGGGCCGCCGATCGAGCCGAGGAAATAGGCGGCAAGCGCGGGGATATCGCCGGGCCGTTCGCGCAGGGCGGGCATGCTGATTTCCAGGACGTGCAGGCGATAGTAGAGATCCTCGCGGAAACGGCCGGCGCGCACTTCTTCGCGAAGGTCCTTGTTGGTGGCGGTGATGAGCCGGAGGTCGACCCGCAAGTCTTCGCGACCGCCGATGCGGGTGAAGGTGTGTTCCTCGACAAAGCGCAAAATCTTCGCCTGGATGGCCGGCGAAATGTCGGCGATTTCGTCGAGGAAAAGGGTGCCGCCGCGGGCGCGTTCGAGATGGCCTTCGCGCGAGGTGAGCGCGCCGGTAAAGGCGCCTTTTTCGTGGCCGAAGAGTTCGCTCTCGAGCAGGTGTTCCGGCAGCGCCGAGCAGTGCAAGGTGACAAACGGGGCGTCGCTGCGGGCGCTGTTGGTGTGGATGATGCGGGCGGCGAGGGTCTTGCCGGTGCCGGTCGGGCCGCTGATCAAGACCGGGGCGTCGCTGGTGCAGGCGTGGGCGATTTCCACGAAGCAACGCTGCATGGCGGGGGCCGCGCCGATGAGCAACGACGGCGAATTTTGCGCAGCGACAACCGGGGCGGGAGCGGCGCTGGCGAGCTGGCGAATCGTTTCCTGCACTTCGCGCAAATCGAGCGGTTTCACGAGGTAACCGGCGGCGCCGAGCTTCTTCGCGGCGACGGCGTTGTCGAGATTTCCGTGGGCGGTGATGATGAGGGCGGGCAAGCCGGGGGCGCGCTGGCGGATTTCCTTGAGCACTTCGAGGCCGCTGAGATCGGGCAAGCCGATGTCGAGGATGGCGAGGGCAAATTCGCCGCGCGCCAATTCGTCGAGTCCCCGCTGGCCGCTGGCGGAGAGCCGCGCCTCGTAGCCGAGCCGCTTGCCAATGGCACCGAGGGCGCTGGCCACAGCGTGTTCATCTTCGATGATGAGGATCGATTTCATGGATAAACGGGGAGTTGCATCGTGACGAGGGCGCCGCCCTGGGGGGCATTGCCGACGAGGAGCGCGCCCTGGTGGGCCTTGAGAATCTCCGATGAGACACTCAAGCCGATGCCCATGCCACCTTCTTTCTCCGAAAAGAAGAGATCGGCGTAATGGGCGAGGGCCCGCGGCGTGAAGCCGGCGCCGGTATCGACGAAATGGAGGCGCACCATGGTATCGCACTCCCCGCGAATGGTAACGTCGCCGCCAGCGGGCATGGCTTGGATGGCGTTGAGGGTGATGTTGCCGATGGCTTGAGCCAAACGGCGGGCATCGGCTCGCGTGCGCAGGCCGGGCGGGACTTCATTGACGAGGCGCACGGCGGCGTGGCTGGCCTGCGGGGCGAGCGTGCGGACGACTCCGGCGACGATTTCACCGAGATCCACGGGGGCAGTTTGCGGAGGCTGGGGCCGAGCGAGAAACATCCACTGCTGGACCAGGCCTTCGATCTTGGAAGTTTCACCGAGCAAAACGGGGATGGAATCGTGCGTGGCGCTGGCGAGTTCGCCATTGTGCGCCGATTCGATGAGCTGCGCGTGCATGCGAATCGCGGCGAGGGGATTGTGAATCTCGTGGGCCAGACCGGTGGCCATGCGACCGAGGAGGGCGAGGCGCTCGGCTTGTTCGCGGCGGTTGCGTTCGTCGGCCAGTTGGGCGCGGGTGGCGAGATAAGCGCGGGCGAGCTGTCCGATTTCGTCGGCGCGTTCGGCGCCGGGAAACGGTTCGGCGGCGTCGTGCTCGATCTGTGGAAGACGTTCGGCGAGCTGCCGGAGGGGCTGCACCAACCCGCGCGCCAGCACCCAGGCCAAGGCCACCGAAAAGGCCCAAAAGGCGCCGAGGAGCAGCAGTGTTTCCGGCCGCACGAGAAAGGCCCAGGCCGGCTCCGCCTGGCGCACAAGGATGAAACTTTCGTCGTCTCCCAACGGGACGGCGATGGCTTCGAAGTTCCGTCCCGCGCGGACGATCCCCCGCTCGTAGCGCAGGGCGCGCAATAGATCGCGCTCCGGCTCCAGCGGACCGCTGACGTTGGGAACGAGTTCGCGGCTTTGGCGCAGGGCGTTCCCATTCTCGCCAGGGGCAACGTCCTGAACGCCGCGCCGGAAGAAAACATGCATGTTCAAGACGCGGCTGAGATAGTCCGCCACGCGTTCGTTGGGGGTGAGGCGCGCGTTTTTAATGAAATCGGCATTGGTGCGGGCCAAGGTGGCGAAGACGTGGCGGGATTCCCGCTCGGCGGCAGCCTGCAACCAAAGCGCCAGCACCAATGAGCCCGCCACGGCGAAGAGCAGGAAGGGCAGCGCGAGGCGCAACCAGAGGCTCGAAATGGGGCGAACGATCATGGCGAAGGCACCGATGTACCCCAGCGGTTCGCATCCGTCCATGACTGTAGTCCGCGGATCGAAAGGAGAGAGGGGTCTCGCGGCTGGGGGTGCGCTCTTAATCTTAATCTTAATCTTAATCCCCAACTACGGAGGATTAAGATTAAGATTAAGAGCCTGCCGCTCCCGCCTGAAAATGAAAACGCCTCTCAGGCGGGGGGCCGGAGAGGCGCTTTCTCTTTCTGTTCGGGGAGAGAACGGGGATAGACGTAGGGCGCACGGGACGATACGGCAAGAAATATTTGCCGAAAAATTTTGGACCCATCGTTTGAAGCGGCTTTCCCGGGGGCGAGGAAAACTGAAATGAATCGGATTCGCTCCTATTTTCGCAGATTTGAAACTTATCGCTCGCTCTATTTGCCCCTTGGCCGGCTTTTTCAGTAGCTGGATTAATTCAAGCCGACGGTTTTGGGTTACGCAGGTTTGCTCAGAAAATCTTCTGTAGTGGTGTCACAAACGGCGGGGAGTTCTCAACAGAGAGGTATGCAACTCTGGCATTCCACCTGCTTTACAGTATTTGTGAAATTTACCACAGCAATAGTCGCCGCCCTCGCGCTTCTGCCCGTCGTTTCCCACGCCACCGATCTTTCCGATCAAGTCCTGGCGGAAATCAATCTCGCCCGGACCAATCCCCAGCAATACGCGCAAATCATTGCCGCCCAGTATCCTGGATCTGGCGGAGGGGCGGTCGGCGAGGCCATCCACTTTTTGGAGAAAGCGCGTCCGCTGCCGGCGCTTTCCGTCTCGCCTGGCATGTGCAACAGCGCGCTCAGCCACGTCCTGGAATCCGGGCCGGTGGGTGGACGCGGGCACAAAGGAGCGAACGGCAGCCAGCCGTGGGATCGGATGGCCCAGTTTGGCCGGTGGGTCGGGCATGCCGGTGAAAATATCGACTACGGGGTGCATGACGCCCGCTCGATCGTCGCCCGGTTGATCGTGGACGACGGGGTGGCCGGCCGGGGCCATCGGAAGAACATTTTCAACCGCGAATTCCGGGTAGCCGGTGCGGCGAGCGGTTACCACGCGACGTTCGGATTGATGTGCGTGATCGATTTCGCGGACGGCTTTGTGGAGGGAGCGGGCCGGATGGCAGTGCGGACGGCTCCGTCGACAGCGTGGGCGTTCTAAAATAGCTTCCCAAGCAGCGCGCGGTTCGTGTTTGATCGGTGCGCGATGCCCTCTTCGTCCGCCTCTAAAAAGCCCGCAAAATCACTCAAGCCGAAGTATAAACGCATCGTCTTGAAATTGAGCGGGGAGGCACTAAAGGCTCGCGGGAGCATGGACAATATCTCGCCGGAGATCGTCCAGGAGGTGTGTTCGCAGATCAAGGACGTGCACGGTCTCGGGGTGGAAGTGGCCGTGGTCATCGGGGGCGGAAACATTTGGCGGGGGATTTCCGCGCATCATCGCGGGATGGAACGGGCGACGGCGGATTACATGGGGATGCTGGCGACGGTGATCAACGGTCTCGCGCTGCAAAGCGCGCTCGAACAGATGGGGCTGCCGACCCGGGTTCACACCGCGATCCGGATGGACAATGTGGCCGAGCCATTCATCCGGCGCCGGGCCACGGACCAGCTCGATGACGGGAAAATCGTGATTTTCGTCGCCGGCACGGGCAATCCCTTTTTCTCGACGGACACGACGGCGGCGCTGCGGGCGAACGAAATTGGCGCGGAAGTGATCTTGAAAGCGACGAAAGTCGATGGCATCTACACGGCGGACCCGTTCAAGGACCCGAAGGCGACGAAGTTCGACCGCATCACTTACAGTGAAGCGCTGAGCAGGCGGCTCTCCGTCATGGATTCGACCGCCTTCAGTCTTTGCATGGACAACAAAATGCCGATTATCGTTTTCGACATGATGAAGCCCAATAACATCAAAAGCGTCGTTCTCGGGAAAGCCGTGGGGACGCTGGTCACCTCTGAATAATTTTTTGCCATGGATCCCGATGAAATTCTTTTGGAAACCGAAGCCACGATGGAAAAGGGCTTCGAATACATGCAGCACGAGTTTGCCTCGGTGCGGACGGGCAAGGCCTCGCCCGCGCTGGTGGAAAATATCGATGTCCAAGCCTATGGCTCGACCATGAAGCTCAAGCAGCTCGCGGTGATTACCACGCCGGAAGCGCGGCTGCTGGTGATTCAACCCTTTGACGCCAGCACCACGAAGGACATCGAAAGGGCGATCAAGGAATCGAAGATCGGCATCAACCCCGCCGTGGACGGGAAGATCATCCGGCTGCCGATTCCGGCGCTTTCCGAGGAACGGCGCAAGGACCTGGTGAAAGGAATCAAGCAAATGTCCGAGGAAGCCCGGGTGCGGATCCGTTCTTCGCGGCGGGACGGCCTGGATACGCTGAAAAAAGCGCAAAAGGACGGTTCGCTGACGGAAGATGACCTCGCCAGTTACGAAAAAGAAATCCAGAAATTGACCGATGGTTTCGTGAAAAAAATTGACGAAGCTGTGGCCACCAAGGAAGCCGATATTCTGAAAGTCTGATCCCTACAATGCGTTCCCTGCTGCTCGTCGCTTTTCTCTTCTTCGTTGTTGCCGCGTCCCACGCGCATGCCCAAGTCGTTCGACTGGCGCCCGATTTTTCCTACCAAGGTGTCGGCACCAAGGCCTCGACCCTGAAAGGGCTGCGCGGGCAGCCGGTCGTGCTGATCATTACCGATTCTCCAAAGAATTGGGACTTCAAGAAACAGGTGGGCAACCTGAAGTTTCAATACCAGGAATTCGCCAATAAACAGGTCATCTTCGTGGCGGCGTTTACGAAGGAGGCGGGGCCGATCAAATCGAACATTCCGGTGGTCACGGCGAATGATGGCGGGGCGGTGGCCAGCGCCTATGGCGCGCAGGGGAAGTTCACGATTGCGATCATCGGGAAGGATGGAAATCTCGATTACCAGACGCGCAAAGTGCTGAGTTCGGCACGGGTGAATGACGTGATCCAGAATTCCTATGCGGTGCAGTCGGTTACGGGGAGATAAGGAATTGCCCCCGTTGCGCCGTGGGCGTCTCGCAGACTCGGCTTTCGATTTTCGATCGCGGGATTGCGCCCATGAAATCCTTTCCATGCTTGTCGCTAATCGAAGGACAAGCGCGGGCGGTAACTAATCGAAAATTCCACAATCGAAAATCGAAAATCCATCGCGGTTATCTCCGATACGCACGATCGCCTGCCTGAACAGGTGAGCAAGGCGATCGCCGGCGCTGATGAAATCTGGCACCTTGGGGATGTCTGTCAGCCGTCATTGATCGACGTGTTGAAAACGCTGGCGCCGAAGGTGCGGGTGGTGCGCGGGAATTGCGACGAGTGCGTGGGGTGGCCGCTGACGCTGGACTTCGGAATCGCCGGCCACCGGTTTCATCTCGAACATATCCCGCCGCGGGCGGCGCCGGCAGGGTGTGATTTTTTTCTGCATGGGCACACCCACGTTCCGCGGGATGAAACCATCGGTGGAGTGCGTTTTCTCAACCCGGGTTGCATCACGCGGCCGAATCGTGGCGCACCGGCAAGCTACGCGTGGCTGCGGGTCGAGAAGGGGAAACCGATAGAGTGGCGGGTGGTGCTGGTATAGGCCGGCGCAAGGAGAATTCGTTCTGGCCGGGCACCAGCAGATTATCCCGTGTGGTGTCTGGTAAGTTGCTTCTATCAGTTCTGCCGTCCCTTCGGGACTGATTGGCTCTTTGCGCAAAGTCCCAGCGCTAAAGCGCTGGGCTATTTTCGGAAGTCCCTACGGGACTGTCGATCCGCCACATCATTTTCGGAACCGCTCTGGGAGAATTCGTTCTGGCCGGGCGTCCGCATATTATTTAGAGTAAGTTCCTGTTTGGTGACCTATGACGGCTTCACATAGAACTCCGGCAACCGTTTTGATGTTCGTGGGTGGGATGCTTTTTGTGGCCGCGGTGATGCTGCCAATCATCATCGCTCCGGGAACTCCGCCAGAAATCCATACGGTCGCAAATATCCTGCGCATCGCCGCTGCCATTCCATTCATGCTGGGTGCATGTATCTACGCCAAGGGCGCGGGTTATCCCTTTTGGCTGGGGATTTTTTCCCTGACCATTGTCGGTTTCCTGATCTTGCTGTGGCTGCCGGACCGACATCCGGAACCCGACGATGTTGACACCTGAGAGTCTTACTTTTTCTCCGCGCTTTCGCGGGCGAGATTGAGAAGATATTGCTCGACCTGCGGTCCGTATTCCTGGGGATATTTTTCGGATTGGGCCTGCTCAATGACGGCGCGCTCGCGCGCGGGCAGTCCGGTGAAGGTGGTCCTGGCGTTGGTCACGGCGCGGGTTTGCAATTGGGCGGTCTCGTTGCCCGGCGCCTGGTACTGTTGCGCGGGGTTGTCGCTCGGCTGGCCTGTCTGTTTGCCCGGGACGTTGGTGGGATTTTTACTCGATGGGGAATTTCCGGGCTTTTGTCCGGGTTGTCCGGGTTGTCCGGGTTGTCCGGGTTGTCCGGGTTGTCCGGGTTGTCCGGGTTGTCCGGGTTGTCCGGGTTGTCCGGGTTGTCCGGGTTGTCCCGACTGTCCCGGTTGAGTGCCAGGCATGGGCGGGCCACCGGGTGTGTTCGCGGCCATCAAGCCCGCTTGGGCTTGCGCGAGCGCAGCCTGGGCCTGGGCGAGCGCCTGCTGGGCGGCGGCGGCCTGGGCTTGCGCGCCGGGGACGTTTTGCGCGGCAGCCTGGGCGGCGGCTTGCGCGGCGGCCTGGGCTCCATTTTGGAGCGCCTGCTGAGCCGGCGCGTTTGCCGGCATGCCTTGGGCCGCGGCTTTGCTGGCGCCCTCCGCGGCCTTGGCCAATTGCGCGGAGGCTTGCTGAGCGGCGCCAGGCTGTGGCGCGCCGGCCGCTTTCTGGAGAGCTTCGTTGGCTTGGGCGATCTGCGCCTGGGCTTCGGCGAGTTGAGCCGCGGCTTCGTTGGCGGCGGCAGCGCCGGCTTGTTCGTTCGCTTTCTGACCGAGAGCTTGCTGTTGCTGCGCGGCGGCGGCCTGGGTTCCGGACATGGCGGCAAAGAGCTCTTCGATGGCTTTCTTTTCGGCGGCGAGGCCGGACTCACCATCCGACTTTTCCAGTGCCTGCTTGGCATCGTTCATCGCGGACTGCGCCGACTCGACGGCGGTCTTGGCGGCGGGGGCATCGGCTCCGAGAGTCTTTGCGACATCCTCCGTTTGCTGGCTGATTTCGCCCTGGCGGCCGGCCTGGCTGCTGAAGGTATCGTGCCGTAACGGCTTTTGCTTTTGCGTGAGCGCGGCACGTTTCGCGGTGTCGATTTGCAACTTCTGTTCGGCAAGAATGATTTCCAATATTTTGCGCGTGGCCTCCTGGTCGGCGGCGACTTGCTGCTGGGCCTGCTGCGCGGCGGCCGCTTGCTGGGCGATCTGCTGGGCGGCTTGCGCGAGATTCTGCGCGGCGGCTTGCTGGGCTTGAGCCGCGGCCGCCGGTTTCCCCGCCTGGGCCGCATCGGCGGCCTTCTGGGCATTGGCTGCGGCCTGCTGCGCCGCAGGGGCAGCGGCCGGAGCCATGGCGGCGGCTTGTTTCGCCAGTTCGCCGACCTTTTGGGCCATGGCTGGTTGAGCGGATTTGTCGGGATTCTTCGCGGCCTCGGCCTGCTGCTGGGCGAGCGCCTGGGCCTGTTGCTGGAGCGCCTGCAAATCCTTCACCGGGTCACCCGACTTGCCAGCGAGCGCGTCGGCTTTCGCCATCTCCTGCTGCAATCGGGCATCGGCCGCCTGGAGCGCGGCGAGGGCATCCCGCGCGCTCTTGGAAGCGGCCGGACCGTTCTTGTCGGATATCGCGCCGCGCGCCTCCTGCATCTTGTCCGAGCCCGTTTTGACGTCGCGCGCGGCCTCGGGTGAGAGTTTGCCGAGGGTCTGGGCAATCTCGTCGGTGCGTGCCGCCAGTTCCCCCTGCTTCGGCTCCAGGTCGGCCATCTCGTGCGGCGGCCAACCGGCCTTCTGGTCGTTGAATTGTTTCTGCAGATTCGGGTCCGTCCGCAATTTTTCGCGGGGAATCTGGGCCAGTCTCGGATTTCGCATGACTCGCTTGTCGAGCCAGATATCGAGCCAGCGCTCGAAATCCTTTTCCCCCGCGGCCAGGGCGGTGTCGTCCGCAAGGTCTTTCTGATCCTCGATCGCCTTGGCGAGTTCCTTCTCGGCGGCGCGCAGCGATTCGGCACGCTCGGGCGGGGGCGCAATGTCGCGCGCCAATTGCCGCATGGCGTCACGGGCGCTCTTCTCATCGCCGACCGCCTTGAAAAGCTGGCCGGCTTTGAGCGCGGCCGCGGCACTGTCCACGCTGGGCTGGACCTTCTGGATGGCCTCGAGTCCCTTTTTAAATCGGCGGGCTTCCTCGGCATTCTCCGGGTCCCCGGCGAACGCCGCGACCTGCTGCGCCAGAGCCTTGAGTTCATCGCCAATCGCCGCCTGCTCACTGTGTTGTCCCTGCAAGTTTGCCTCCTTGGCCGCTTCGAAATTATCCGGCTTTCTTCCATCGCTCCATTCGCCGAGCGAAATTCCGTTTTGCAGATTCACCGCCTGTCGTTCGGCCAGTTTTGAAATCTGCCGGGCGATTTCCTGGCCTTGCTGATTTCGCAGATGATCGCGGAGCAGTTTGTTCATCTCGGCGAGGATGGCCTTTTGATCGGTGTAGGCATCGGCGACGCGCTGCTTCGCTTCGCCGGAATCCTTGGTGGCACGGGCTTTTTCGAGCAGGTCGAGGACGCGCTTCATTTCGTCGACCGAAAGCTTGGCGAGAGAATCGCGCAGGGCCTGCAGCGTCTTGATGTCGTCTCCGCCAATCTGGTTGCGCTGATACTCGTCGAGCATGCTGTCGAGTTGTTCGACGACCCGCTCGGCGTCTCCCCGGAGTTGCTGCTGCCGGGCTTCGCCCTCGCGAATCCGCTCGACGGGCGTGGCCTCTTCGGCGTGAACCACCGACACGGCGCACACGAGCAGGAGGAAGGTTGGCAGGCGCTTCATAGGTGGGGAAACTTATCGGAGTGTCCCATTCTGTGGAGCTGGCGTCAAACTTCGATGGCGAGGGCGGAAATGGACTTATGGGGCCTTCGGACCCGGCGGTTTCTCGAAGATGATTTCGCCGAGGTGCTGGTTGACGTCTTCCTGGCCTTGTTTCACCGCGTTGAGGCCTTCCATGGCGTCGCTCAAGCGATTGGCGAGGTCGGCGCGTTTTTCGGCTTCGCTGACGATGCGCGCCTGCATGTGTTCGGTTTTGCCGACACCCGGGCCGGTGACGTCGTTGGCGTCGAGGACTTCAATCCAATAGTCGATGACGCTCCCCTCTTCGACGTGCGGAGTGATCTGGCCGACCCGCCAATTGAAACGGCGATTCAGTTCCTGGGGCAGCGCGGCGCCCAAGTCCAGGTCGATGGTTTTGTAAGGGCCGCCTTCCAACCAATCGACGGCATAGTTCAGCCGCACTTTGGCGACGCCGTAATCGTCCTTGGCGGAGAAGGCGATGAGCATGGTGGCGTCGCGGGTGAGCAATTCTTCGCGCCGGTCGGGCCAGAGAATCTTGATCGTGGGTGGATTGTCGGGCAGCAACTCTATCGGGTAGATGGCCGCGGCGCGCGATTCGATGCCGTCCTCGTCGAGGAGATGCAAGGTGAGGCCGGCGATGTCCTTGGGTGGAATTTCGATGTCGCCGGAAAGTTGTGTGTGATTTTTGGCATCGATCGCCAGCGGCACGGATTTCGTGATTTTCTCGAGATCCTCAGCGAGGAGCCGAATCTCGCCCGATTTGATCGGTGAGTTGGCGTGCACGCGGAGGGCGAGACGGCTGCCGGCCAAAACCTTCAAATCGCCGAGCGGCCGACGTTGCGGCGGAAGATGGGTGTAACTGGGAAAGGTGAGACGGCACTCGATGCTGACCACGCCGGGACGCGGTTTCACCTGGACGCGAACGCGGTCGCTTTCGGCGTCGCCCAATGCGATCCAATAGTCGAAGGACTCCTGCACGCTCTGCAACGTGCGCGCGAAAGTCGGCGGCGACCCGCCGCCGGCCAGGGGGAGTTCGTATTCCTGGCGCCGCCCCGAAGCCGTCTTGAGGAAGAGCCGCCCATTGGCAGGGACGATGCCGCCGGCGACGGCAGCCACTCGCCATGAATCACCGATGGCAATCACTCGCGGACCGGAAATTTCGAGGATGAGGGTTTTGCGGGGAACGGGGTTGCGAAACAAAAATGCCCGCCGGGCCAAGGGCCAGCTTTTTGTGCCGCCGATGAGGGCCAAAGCTCCGACGATCAAGAGCGAAAGGCCGGTGATTTTGAGCCAGCGCCGGAGCCGGCTGGTATCCACCACCGTGGAAAAATCCAGGGTCGCGGCGAGCGCGGTCGTTTCGGCCACGAGCGCCTTGATCAAGGAGGGCGAACTGCCATCTTCGGGCGATTGGGCGAGCTGAACGGCAGCGATGAATCGGGAGCGAAAGGCCGGCAACGCGCGCTCGACCATCAACGCAACGCGCTCGTCATCGAGCCGCCGGCCCCAAGGCCGCAGGCCGCAAACGATGAAAAAAAACAGGGCGCCACCGACGCCGAGGACGAAGAAGACCAGACGCGCCGGCCAGGGGAGATTGGTCAGGAAGTCGGTGACGGTTTCACTCGCCAGCCACGCGCAGAGTGCGGCGATGGCGATCAATACGCCGGTGGTCAGTGCCGCACGGCGGTGCCGGCCGCGCAATTGGCGGATACGTCCCAAAATTTCGCGGGCGTCCTCCACGCCGGGCGGACGGATTTGTGGCGCGGATATTTGGACCGAATTGGGCACAGATCAAGACGCTAGCGTTCGCCGTGGAAAATCTCAATGCGGGTCGCGGCAGATATTCGCCGGTCGTGCTTCGGTCGCTTCCGCCTTGTATCCAGGCGAGGCGCGTGGCAGCCTCGGGTCAGAGAAGCGGGCCACCGATTGCCCCGATGATTTCCCCCGCCCTCGACCTCCCCATGAACTTGCGGCCTAAAGTTTCGGCAACCTTCTTCACTCGAATCATTCTTTGCCTTTGGGCCATCGGTATGGCGCGTGGATTGGCCGATGAATCTGCGTTCAATGACAATGGAGCGACGACGGCAAAGCAGAGCGGGGATTTGAAAAAGGAACTCGTTGGGACGAGTTGGAAAGCTTCGCCGACACAGCCCCTGCGCGGCGGACTCGCCCCGATCTTAACTTTCACCGAGGATCGGGTCGCGCCGGCGGGATATCAATACGAGGTGAATGGGAAAGATCGCATCACGATCCACTTTAACCACGGCGACACGCAGGCCATGGAGCTTTCGCCCAACGGAAAGAGGTTCACCTTTACTTTCGCGGACAGGAGTTACTCCTACGAACTTCTGGATACGACGGGGAAAGCCAGAATGGGATTGGCCGGAACGACTTGGGAAGCGGCTCCGCGGGAACACTTGCGCCCCGGCCTGCCCGCGCACCTGAATTTCGGCGAGGAAACGGTGGTTCCGGCAGGTTACCGATACGACGTCAACGGCGCGGATAGCATCACGATCCATTTCAACCATGGGGACACGCAGCTCATGCTACTTTCGGCGAATGGAAAGCAACTCAGCTTTATCTTTGACGATCGGTTCTACCATTACGAACTCGTCTCCGAGGAATCGAAGTCCGAGCCTTGACTCACTTTAGCTGGGCGCGTTTGCGCAGCGCCCATTCGACGGTCGCCACGGTCAAGAGGAGGAGGAAATAGAGCGGCGAGGCCCAGAGCTCGGCGTCGACGACGGACGAGACGTGCTCGCTGTTGGCGCGGAGGTCTTCCGGAAGATGATAGAGCGTTTCTTCCCGATAGAAGGCGCCCCCGCTGATCTCGGCCATCTGCTTGAGCAAGGCCTCGTTCATGGCGGTTTCGCCAAATTCGAAAGCGGCCTCCGCGGCACTGATCTCGAAGACGGTATTGGGGTCGGTCTTGATGGAGAACAAATGGATGCCCGGAGTGAGCACGGTGAAATCGCCGCGATACATGCCGGGCTGGTCCGGCACCGCGCGCAAGGTGACGCTCTGGCGGGTCGCTTCAGCGGGCGGCGTTCCGTCCGGCAACTTGACGACGTAGCTGCCTTCGACGGTGGCGTCTTTTAAAGGAGTGAAATCGGCGGAGTAGAGCCGGGCGTAGATGGTGACGCGCTCGCCGACGGCATAACTTTGTTTGTCCGCGGTGATCTGGGTTCGCTTGGAACCGCCGAGGAGATGGGCCAGGCCGAGCTTCTGGGCGATCTGTCCCCAAAGGATCGGGTAAAAGCGTTCGTCGGAGTTGCGACGCCAGCGCCAGGTATTGTCGGTGCCGACGTAGAGGACCTGACCGAGGCCGTATTGTTGCAGGGCCATGACCGGCATTTTTCCAGAGCGCGTGGCCTTCGTCGCGTCGGAGTCTTGCAGGAGCACTTGCGCGGCGGGTTTCGCGCGGGTCACGCGGGCGACCCAAAAGACATTCGGGAACGCTTTCCAAATCGCGGCATTTTCCTCGTCCCTGGCGGAGAGCCGGAGCATGGCGCTGGATTGGCCGAGCGGGGTCAATTCGAGTTTGATCGGCGTTTCGGCGTTGGTCGCTCGCGTGGCTCCTTCGCCCAATTCGACGGGGAGCATCTTCTCGAGTTCGGTGCCGCGAAAAGTCGAGGGATTGTTGCGCGGTCCGGCGAGGAACAAACAGGAACCTCCGAACTTCGAGACGAATTCTCCCAGCCAATCGATCTGCGCCGCCCCGATATCCTTCGGACCGACATCTCCAACGATGATCAAATCGTATTTGAACAAGTCCTCCTTGGTCTCGGGAAATGCCTTGAGGTAGGGCGAGCCTTCGCCTCCGGCGATCGTGGGATCACCCTCGGCGAGCCAACATTTCAGCTCGATCCGGCGATCGCGGAGGAGCGCGGTTTGCAAATAGCGGAACTCCCAACGCGCCGCTTCGTCGACAAAGAGCACCTTGATCCGGCCATCGATGACTTTCAGGTGCTGGCTGACGGCGTTGTTGTCCTTGGCGGCTTCGTCCTCGCGCGGATCGATCGAGGCGCGCAATTCGAATTCACCGGGATGCTGCGGCGTGAATGGGAGGGAGACGGTTTGTTCGCCGTCGTCGGTGAAAATGAGGTCCTTGCCGGCGACGAGTTCGTCGCCGAGCATGAGCTTGATCTTGGCGCTTTGTCCGCGAAGGCCTTGACCGCGGACTTGCACGGTCACAGGCAGTTCGTCTTTCACAAAAGCCACATCCTGGGTGAAGAGATTTCGGACGATGATGTCGCGGGGTGAAGTAATGCCGACGCCGTAGATGTAGAGCGGAACGCCTTCGGCGCGCGCGAGGCGCGCGGCTTCGAGCGGCTGCGTGCCGGTGTTGTTGGCGCCATCGGTGGCGAGGAAGATGCCGGCGAGAGGCTGGCCGCGCTTGCGCTCGAGTAGATCGCGGACAGCGTCGCCAATGGCGGTGACCTGGCTCTTAGGATCGAGTTGATCCACTTCGTAGGCGATGTTTTCACCGGAATCCGATGTCCGGTTTCGCGGTTGTGCGGTCGTGCCGGGCGTTTCGCCGGCTCCCAACTCGGCGAGATTTTGGCCGAAGCTGTAAGCGCTGAGGTCATACTCCCGCTGAAACTTTTTCAGGAGGCCGAGGGATTCGCTTTTGAGCACGCTGCGCAACAATTCCACACGCGGCACCTGTTTCACTTCGGAAAGGCGGCCCGGGTCGAGCGGTTGTTGCAAACCTTTCCGAAAATCGAGGATGCCTTTGGCCATGGCGGCACGCGCCAGGTCCGCGGGATCGAAGCGCGGATCCTGAATCTTCATACTCGCGGTGCCGTCGATGAGGAAGAGAAGCTGGCGACGGATGGTGCCTTCCACGGTGAAGGCGAGCACCGGCCGGAGGAGGATGAGCAAGAGAAGGAGAAAGAGGACGGCACGCAGCGCTGTCAGCCACCACAGCAAACGCCGGGAAATGAGGGTGCGCGCCGAGCGCCAGTAACTCCAGCCGGTGAGCGCGAGGACGAGGAGTGCGGCGAGGATGACCCAGCCCGCCAAATCGCTATTCCGCAGGGCGAGATGCGCGGCGGTGACCTGCGAAGCGTTCTCGAAATTCACCCCACAGAAGCGAAGCAGCAGATGGGTGAAGTTCATCGCGATTCACTCCAGCGGTTGCCCATGGTCGTTTCCACCACTGCTCCGATGAGCACGAGGATGACGAGCGCCATCCAGCATTCGTTTCCGGTGCGTTCCCGCTGCAGTTCTCCCCGGAAGTTCGTCTGCGGCGTCCAATGGACGACCTGGGCGATGCCATCGAAGGTCTTCCAATCCTGGGCGGAAAGTTCCTGGAGATTGGACTCCGCGGGATCGGCCTGCGCGGCGAAGCGCAGGAGCGGCGTGGCGTCGTCGCCTTGATGAACTTCATAAATTCCGGCTCGATCCGTGCCGGCAAACTGGAGCAACGGCACCCCACCGACCGAGGCGATTCGTTGCAACCCGGCCGCGCTGCCCTTGCCACCGGGCGCACTGACCATCACATCCTTGCCGATCAATTCCGCATCGACGACCGCGCGAAGCGGTGCACCCACGCGCAGGTTCAAGTTTTCCTCCTGGCGGGTGAGGAGCGCGCCGAGCGTGCGGTGGACGAGCGGAACGAAGATCGGCCGAATACAGAGGTCATTCCAGGCGGTGTTGGCGGTGCTGCTGAATTGGATGACACGTCCGAATCCCCACGTGCGCTCCATCACCGCCGGCTGCCCATCGGCATAACTCAGGACGACGATCGGCGGACCGGCATCCGGGAATTTCTTTTTCGCCGGGAGGAGAGCAAACGCGCGATAGAAATGCGCGGTCGCGAGATTGCCCGCGGCCGGGTCGCGCCAGATCGAGACGATGGGGTGATCGTAGTCCTTCGACTGGAGGGTGAAATATTGCTCCTGTTGTTCCGCGCTGCCGTGGGGTTCCCCGAAGGCGGCGGGGAGGATGCCGCGGGCGTCGAATAGTTCCTTGTTGTAAAAGGCGGTGTTGGTATTGCCGCCGGGAAAAACGATGAGACCACCGCCGGCACGGAGATAGCGCTCGAGGCTTCCGAGCACCGACTCCGGCAGGTCGACGACATTCGCCAGGACCACGGCTTCGTAATCGCCCAGCTTGGTCGAGGATAACTCCGCGGGGATGATCGTTTTCGTTTTGATATAGTATTTCTCGCGTTGCTCCGGCGGGACCGGGGTGAGCGCATTGCGCAGAAAGAAGACGGCACTTTCGCGCGGCTCGATCCCGGGATTGCCGTCGACGAGCAAAACATTGGTCTCGCCGATGACGTGGACCGCGAGAGCGCGCTGATCGTCCGCCGGGTTGCGGTCGGCCGGGAGCCTGGCCACGGCGGCGTGGTAACCCGGCTCGCGAAATGTGGCGTAGAGGGAAATGGTCTTTGTTTCCCCGGGGCCGATCGCAGTGAGGCTGGCCTCATCGCTGGGGGGGTCTTCGTCAATTCCGAGGCTCACCTGGACATTGCGCGCCTCGGCCACACCAAAGTTGGCGACCTCGATCTCGAACCGGACCGGTTCATTCGCCGGGGCCAGGGCACTGGCCATGCGCAATCCGGTAACGCCGAGATTGTGTTGCTCGCTCTCGCCGATGACGACGAACCTGGGATGCACGTCGCGCGCCGACTGGAAAAGCGCGCGCGTTTCCGCGAGCTGTTTCCAGCCATTGGCCTGGCCGTCGGTAATGAGGAAGAGCTGTCTAACTCCCGCCGGCTGCCGTTGAAGGACTTCGACGGCCCGGCGCAAGGACGAGAGGATCTCGGTGCCATGATCGGTGCGCTGTGCTTCCCGGATGGTTTTGCGGGCCAGCGCGAAATCGTGAGTCGGCTCGGGGATGATGCTCTTGACCACGTCGGAGACGAACCACACGGCGACCGAGGAGCCGCTGGGCAGGGAATCGAGCACATCCTCCGCGGCCTTTTGCGCCTGCTCGAATTTCGAAGTCGCTCCGTCCGTCTGCGACATGCTCGCGGAATCGTCGATGGCGATGATGGCGGCTTCGTTGCTGTCGCCGAAACCGACGATGCCGCCTTGCTTGAAGGACGGGCGCGCAAGGGCAAGGGCGATGAGAATGAGGAGCAGGCAACGGAGAAGAAGAAGAAGAACGTCCTCGAGAGTGAGGCGTTGCTGGTTCTTCTCGACGACCTCTTTCAAAAACCGCATGGCCGCCCAGACCACATGCTTGATCTTCTTCTTGGCCAGCAGATGGATGATGATCGGCGAAGCTATGCCGATGATACCGAAGAGGAGCAGTGGGTTGAGGAAGGCCACGGCTTTTGTTTAAAACGCAGAGACGCAGAGACGCAGAGGGCGCAGAGATTTAGGAATGGAGGTCTGGGGGCTCTTCGGGCGCATCCGGCGGAACGAGGTTATTGACGACGCGATAAACGCCATCTTTCAAGACAGCGACGTGAAAGTTGATGATCAGACCAAGCCTAAGGTTCAGCAGACGGAGATAGGTTAAGACCTTGAGTTTATCGATGGCTATCACCTGATCCTTCGCCTTGAGATCGACGATTACCTTCTCGGCGACGATTAGATCAGTCCTTAGGTCGGTGGAAGGCCGCACACCTTTATAAACGAATGGAACCGGCTTTTGCCGCACAAACGGTAAGCCGCGCAAATGCAATTCATGACACATGGCTTCTTCGTACGGCTTTTCGATGATTCCCGGCCCAACCTCGCGGTGCACCTCGATCGCCGCTCCAATTACTGAATGCGAAATCTCATTTTCGTGCATATGCCTCCTTTGCTTTTTTGATCGCGCCAGGCTTGCCATTTGATGAGGACTCGACACACACAACGCCAAGCCCAAAAAGGATGCGGAGATTTCTGCTGCTTCGTGACGCCCTCCTGCCGGCGAAGCCGCAAACTTTCCTCTGCGACCTCTGCGCCTCTGCGTCTCTGCGTTTTAAAAATATCCTACCCATAGCGGTGGAGACGGGTGGCGAGGAAGGCGCTGAGGACGTCGGACCAGGGTTGGTCGGTAGAGACGCGGAGGTAGGGGCAGCCCTGGCGTTCGCAGCCGAGGCGGATGCGATCGAGGAAGGCGCCGAATTCGGCGAGGTAACTGGCGCGTAATTCGGCCGGGCGGGTGAGGACTTTGCCTTGCTGTTCGAGGCCGTGGAATTCCACAGTGCCGCGGAAGGGAAAAGTCAGTTCGTAGGGATCGAGGACGTGAAAGACGATGACTTCGTGGCCGCCGAAACGGAGATGCTGGATGCCTTCGAGTATTTTCGCTTCGTCGTCGAGCAGGTCGCTGATGAGGATGACGATGCCGCGCCGTTTGACCTGCCGGGCGAGTTCGCTGAGCGCGGGAGCGATGGCGGTTTTGTCGGTTGGGACGAAGCTGGCGAGCACCTGGCAGATTTGATGAATCTTGGCGAGCGCGTCGGTGCGTGGCTGGTATTCGCGCATTTTGGCGTCAAAGACGCCGACGGCGACGGCATCCCGCTGGAGGAGGATGAGGTAGGCCAGGCAGGCGGCCATGGTGCGCCCGTAATCGAGCTTCGAGATTTTTCCCGAGCCGTACTTCATGGACTCGCTACCATCGAGGAGCAGATGGGCGACGTAGTTGGTCTCCTGTTCGTACTGTTTGATGTAATAGCGGTCGCTGCGACCGAGCACTTTCCAGTCGAGATGGCGGGTATCGTCGCCGGGCACGTACTCCCGATGCTGGGCAAACTCGATGGCAAAGCCGCGAAACGGCGACTGGTGCGCGCCGGCCATGTAGCCCTCGACGATGGTTCGCGCTTGCAAACCCAGATGCTCCGCACGCTGGATGGCTTCCGCGTCGAGGAGGGTGCTCTGGGGGGATTTCTCAGGCATTTAGGACGACTCTTTCTCGAGTGACTCTGGAAGCGCCATCAGTTCGCTCGATGCTCCATCGGGCCGCCAGGCAACCCGACCGTCGTCGAGTACTTTGGTAATTACGCCGTGCAGTGTGCCTTTCAGCGTGCGCACACGATCGCCGGTTGAAAGTTGGGCAACCTGCCAAAGGCTCTCGACCATCTGCACCATGGACTCACGGTCGAGAACACCGGCTATGTAGTGTGCAACTGCACTGCTGATGGCGCGTTTGCGAACTTGTGGCAGATCGGAAAAGACTGCGATCGCGAGTTCGCGACCGATTGAAGAGAATGTGTTTCCGTTGAAGAAGAGGAAAGGCGCCGCTCTATGAAACTGCTGGAGAAAATCCAAAGCAGCGCCCAGCGCTATTTCGTTTCCGTGTTCTCGCTCCCAGAGTTCCTCGCACGCTCTTCCAGCTTCCGAGTTAATTCCGTGCTGTGCTCCTCCTCGCGCACACGTTCTTCGGTTGATGCCGACGACAAGCTCCCAGTTCCAGTTTGCGAGAAAAGCGGCTCGGGCTTGAAGCGGTGAACATTCGCTTCCGCCGCCTGTGCAATGTCCTCCGCGGTCAGATGTTTCAGCAGGTCGAGGCGCAGTTTCATCGGGCATAAGCTGAAACCGAAGCGGACTGGGCGCAAGTGTTCATCGGTCTTGCGGGATCTTTTCGAGAATGAGCCGGGTGATATCGTCGCTGGTCACGCCTTCACTTTGCGCGGCAAAATTGGGAATCAAGCGATGACGGAGGATGGATGGCGCGACGGCGGCGATGTCTGCGCAACTGACATAGACCTGGCCCTGGACGATGGCGTGGGCCTTGGCGGCGAGGACGAGATTGAGAGAAGCGCGCGGTCCGGCGCCCCAGGCCAGCCACCTTTTGCAGAAATCGAGGGCCTGCGGGCTCTTGGCGCGGGTGGCGGCGACGATTTTCTGGGCGTACTGCAGGACATGATCGGCCACGGGCATGCGGCGGACGACGTCCTGCAAATAGAGGATGTGATCGATCTCGATGATCTTGCGCGGGGTGCCCCCGCCGACGCCGGTGCCACGCTTCATGATTTCGAGCTCTTCCTCCATGCTCGGGTAATCGACGAAAATCATGAACATGAAACGGTCGAGCTGCGCCTCGGGCAACGGATAGGTGCCCTCCTGTTCGACGGGGTTTTGCGTGGCGAGGACGAAGAACGGATCGGGCAGGACGTGATTGACGCCGCCGACGGTGACGCGGCGTTCCTGCATGGCCTCGAGCATGGCCGCCTGGGTCTTCGGCGGCGTGCGGTTGATTTCATCGGCGAGGATGACGTTGGCAAAGAGCGGCCCCTTCAAGAATTTGAACTCGCGCTCGTTGGTCTGCGGGTTCTGGTAGATGACCTCGGTCCCGGTGATGTCACTGGGCATGAGATCGGGCGTGAACTGGATGCGCTTGAAGGAAAGATTGATCGTCTGGGCGAGGGTGGAAATGAGCAGGGTCTTGGCGAGACCGGGCACGCCGACAAGCAAGGCGTGGGAGCGCGTGAAAATCGAGATGAGCAATTCGTCGATGACCTTTTCCTGGCCGACGATGACCTTGGCGAGCTGATGCTTGATCATCGCATGCGCATCCTTGAAGTAATTGATCGCCTCGACGTCGTTCTCCTGCTTGGGCGCGGCGGCCGCGGACGCGGCTGGAGTCGGGGCGGGATCGAGACTTCCCGTGGGAGGTGTGGAACTCATCGGATTTGCAGTGGGCGGCATCTGGGGTGAGAGTCGCGGCCACTGAAACACACGCCTTCCAGTTTGCCAATTTCCATCGTCTCGGGAACGGGTTCCACGTTCCTGCGGGAGTTGGAAATGTTATTGCACACGCTCAGCATCTACGGAGCGCTGGGCATCATGGCGTTCGGTTGGGCGATGGGCCGTCTGCTCAATTGGGAAACGCGCTCGTGGATGCCGTACTGGTTTTGCGCCGCGTTGCTCGTCTACAATGCCGACCGCCTGCGGCGCGACCCCGCCGATGCGCTGAACATTCCGGTGCGCGAAGCCGCCGCGGCGCGACTCCGCATCCTCAGCTTCGTGACGCTCGGCGTCTCGGTGCTCGTCCTGCTCGTGCTCCCGATTCTGCGGCGGGACTGGTTGACGCTGGTGCTGGTGCTCGGCGGCGCCCTGGTATCGTTGAACTACTCGATCCCGCTCTTCGGCTTCCGTTTCAAGGATGTGCCATTGCTCAAGACTTTCTTCGCGCCGACTATCGTGACGGCGTCGGTGCTGGGACTGCCCTGGCTGCATCTCGAAGCAAACGGAATCAGTTTCACCACGGTGGCCCTGGCATCGCTGCGGTCGTGGAGTTTCCTCATGTTCAACATGATCGTCTGCGATTTGCGCGATCGGGCCGGTGATGAAGCCTGCGGGATTCGCAGCCTGCCGGTGATGCTGGGAGAAAAAGGAACGCGCTGGCTGCTGGCGTTGCTCCTGGTGGGGATCGAGTTGCTGGCGATCGGCACGTTCGCGATCGCTTCGGGCACGTATCGTCACACTTGGGGGGTGATGTGCTGGCTGGGGCCGCTCTATCTCGGCGGCATTTTCCTGGCGGTCCTGCGTCCGAGGCCGGAGCGATTTTATGAATGGGTGGTGGAAGGAATGTTGTTTCTCCCGGCCGTCGCGGTCTGCATCGGCAGCATTTGAAGCCAACTGCGCGCGACCACGGCCCCGAGCACGAGTGTGCCGCCGACCAGACTCCACGGGCCGGGCCGCTCACCACGAGCGAGTGCGACCCAGATGGGGTTGAGTATGGGCTCTAACATCGGCAGGAAGACCGCTTCGAGGGCGGACACCCGGCGAATGGCGATACTGAACAGAATGTAGGGAATCGCGAGTTGCACCACGCCGAGCAAGACGATCATGCCGGCTTGCCCGGCGGGCAGCGGGTGACCAATGGCAAAGGGCAGACCGCACACGGCGGTGAGGAGATTTCCGAGGAGCAACGCACTGGCGGGAGAAGCGTCGCGCTGGCGGCGCAAGAGGACGATCATGATCCCGTAGGCGAGGCCGCTGGCGAGTGCGCAGAAGATTCCGGAGAGCCCGCGCGGACTGAATTGATCGCGGAAGAAGAGGGCGATGCCGGCGAGGGCCACGGCGATGCAAAGCCAGTCGCGACGCTGAATGCGTTCGCCGAGGACCCATGGGCTGAGCAGGGCGACATAGATCGGACCGGTGTATTGGAGAAAAATGGTGTTGGCGGCGGTGGTGCGATCGTTCCCCAGAACGTAAAAGGTGACGGTCGCGGCATAAGCGACGGCGGCGCCGAGTTGGACCGGGCTCCAGGTAAAAGAGGGTCGCCGAAGCCACGCCCAAATGACGACACAGGCGATCGCGCTCCGCCCTCCGGCTTTGGCCATGGATGGCCATTCCACGCTTTTGACGAGCACGCCGCCCAGACTCCAAAGGACCGCGGTCACGAGGAGTAGAAGGACGGCGGAGCGGTGGGAAGGGAGCTTCGGGGAATGCACGCGGGTAAGCGGGTGGAGTGTGTCAGAGCGCCTTCCATAATGCTACAGCCGCACGAGTGATTGAATGCGTTATCCGGCGCCTTTTCCGCAGGCCTGCGGCTTCGGATGGGTGCGCTTTGGAGGTCCCCTCGCCCGCACCAATGACCGAACCAACACACCGCCAGTCCATTACAGCTTTGCAGCAAGAAAGACACCACCACGATCCAGCCAAAAACGCTTTAAGACGTAGCGCATCACGCTACTCCGAAAGACTTTGACGCTCCCTACATTACGGAAATATACGCAGCGCATGTTTTCCTGGAAATTGCGTTCTAGAGGGTCGGCGTTCGTGGCAGCGGGGATTTTCCTGCTTCTTTTGGTCATCGATGGTTTGGCTGGCTCTATCACCCCTCGCGGCGATTCCTCATCCACCGGGTCGAATAGTCCACGCGCTTCGTTGCCAAGCAACGCTGGTCTGGCGAATCTCGCGCTGAGCGCGGGTTCGTTGACGCCGACGTTCAGCAGCGGAACGACGAGCTACACGGTGGATGTCCCCGCGGTCACCTCTTCCACCACGGTCACCGCGACACTCTCCGATCCTGCCGCCACGCTGACGATCAATGGCCAGGCAGCGGTCTCCGGAACAGCCAGCGGGAATATCGCGCTGGGCACGACGGACACCCCCATTCCGGTAGTGGTCACCGCGGAGGATGGCGTCACGACCAACACCTACACGGTCAACGTTCATCGGCGGTCAACCGATGCCAGCCTCTCTGCGTTGAGCGTGAGTGGCGCGACCCTCTCGCCGGCCTTCGCCAGCGGCACGACGAGCTATACCGCCACCGTGCCCTTCTCTGCCGCAAGTGTCACGGTCTCGGCCACGGTGACCAATCCCACGGCGGTGGTCTCCGGGAGCATCGGCAGCCAGACACTCGCCGACGGCGCCAATACGCTGAATATCCTGGTCACTGCCGAGAATGGAGATACGCAGACTTATACCGTGGTTGTGACCCGGTCGGCGGCGAGTATCACCTATACGGTGAACGTCCTGACAGATAACAACTCCGCTTCGGGCGGGGCCGGCTCCAGCAACGCCGGCGATTTGCGCTACTGCATTACCCAGGCAAACGCCCAACCGAGCACGACGAGCATCGAAATTAAATTCTCGGTCGCAGGCACCATTACTCTCGGAGGACATGAGTTGGCCATTGGCAATAACTACACCATCACCGGGCCGGGGGCGACGAAGCTCACGGTTAGTGCGAACAACACCAGCCGGGTGTTTTTTATCAGTGCAAATCACAATGTCACCATCTCCGGACTCACCCTGACCAAAGGAAACGGCGTGGGCAATGATCCCAGCGGTCTGGATCAAGGTGGTGGTGGTATGGACGGCGACGGTGGCGCAATCCTGGTCGATGGCGGCACTTTGACCATCGCGAATTGCACGATTAACTACAATGCCCCGTCTCAATATGGATCGCTCTCGGGATGTGGGCTTTATAATCAGGCGGGTAGCGTCAATTCAACGCTCACTGTTAATAACTGCATAATTAGCAATAATACAGGAACCGGTAATGGTGGAGGCATCAGTAGTAGCGGATCCGATGGGACGGCTACCCTGGTTATCAACGGGAGCACCATCAGCAACAACACAACGACGGGCGACGGCGGAGCGATCTACAGTGGAACGATCGATACTCCCGCAAATGCTACCATCACCAACTGCACCATTACGGGGAATTCGGCGGCCGGGGCCGGGGGAATATGGAGCACAGCTTCCGACGGCGAGGCATCCGCCACAATGACAATAACTGCGACGGTCGTCTCTGGAAACACGGCGACGAGTCAGGGCGCCGGTGGCATCGCCAACGGTTCGGGCACTTATGGCACCACTGACATGACACTGGTCAATTGCACGATCGCCAACAATACTGCGGCGAACAGCGGCGGCGGGATCAGCAACGATGGGAATTATTCCAGGACTGCGCTGACGATCAGTCATTGCACGATTAGCAATAATACCTCGAGCAGCTCCGGCGGAGGGATTTTCAATCTCGATGGTGGTTACAGTGCCACGCTGAATATCGACAGCAGCACGGTGTGCGGCAATTCGGCTAAGACACGCGGAGGCGGCATCTATAACAGTTCTTCCGCGGTGGCTGCCGTGAATGCCACCAACTGCACAATCTGTGGCAATTCTGCCCAAACCGGAGGAGGCGGAATTGCCAACGACGACTCAAACCAGAATGGCACCAGCGCGACGGTTAACCTCAGCAATTCCCTCCTGGCATTGAATTCCCCCGGCTTTAACTTCGCTTCCGCATACGGAACGAATGTTTCCGGAGGATTTAATCTTTCCGACGACGGCACGTGTGCGGGTTTTTTCACCGCCACCGGCGACCTGAACAATACCCAGGCCGGACTCAAGGTGAATAGCTCGGGCAAACCGCTCCTGGCCAGCAATGGCGGACTTACCCAGACGGTGGCGCTGTCCGCTGGCAGCGCCGCAATCGACGCGGGGAAAGCTGCCATTGACCCGATCACCTTGCATCCAGCGACCACCGATCAGCGCGGCTTTGCTCGCCCCGTGGAAGTGGCCGGCTTCCCTAATGCCAGCGGCGGCGACGGGAGCGATATCGGAGCTTATGAGACGGGCTCCGGGTCGGATGCCGATCTTACGGCGCTCGATCCGGGCATGGGAGTCCTGAGCCCTGTTTTTGCCACGGACACTTTGAGTTATGGCATGACGGTGCCGAATGCGACCACGACCATGACCCTGGCGCCGACGGTGGCCGATGCTTCCGCGACGGTGCAGGTCAATGGGATCACCGTCCCCTCGGGCGCGGCCAGTCCGCCGATCGCGCTGAACGTGGGCAATAACACGATTAACACCGTAGTCACTTCCGGCGACCATTCCACCACCAAGACTTACGCAGTGGTGGTGCATCGCAATTCCACCGACGCTACGCTCAAGGCACTGGCTTTGAGCGGCGTCACATTGAGCCCCGCCTTTTCCGCAGCCAACACAACTTACACCCCGAGCGTAAGCTATGCCGTGGCCAGCACCACGGTCACAGCGACGACGAACAACGCCGGCGCTACCGTCTCCGGTGCAGTTGGTACGCAATCCCTTAATGTCGGCCCGAACACATTGGATATCGTCGTCACCGCCGAGGATGGAAATACGGAGACTTACATGGTGACGATCACGCGCGCCGGTCCGTCGACCAATGCCGCGCTCTCGGCGCTGGTCCCGAGCACGGGCACGCTGAGTCCGGTCTTCAAGACGGCAGTCAACAACTATAGCATGTCGGTGGCGAGCGCGACTTCCTCGATGACGTTCAAACCCACGGTGGCCGATACCACGGCCACGGTGCAGGTGAACGGTGCTTCTGCCACTTCCGCCGTCAGTCTCGTCGCGGGCCCTAATACCGTTACTGTGCTCGTCACGGCGCAGGATGGGATGACTACGGATACATACACTGTCACAGTTACCCGACTGGTGCCGCCGGCAATTACCACACTGACGGCGAGCAGTCTCACCACTGGCGGCGCGACACTCAACGGCAGTGCGGTGGCGAACAATGAAACCACCACCGTGAGCTTCGATTACGGCACGAGCACGGCCTACGGGACCAATATCGCAGCCACGCCGAGCACCGCGACTGCCACGGCGTCCACGCCGATTTCCGCACCGATCACCGGCCTCAAGCCAGGCACAGTCTACCATTACCGGGCCAAGGGAATCAGCGCCGCGGGCACGACCGATGGGGCAGATATGACCTTCACCACAGTGAGCACGGTGGACACGCTCTCCGCAATCAAGCTCAGCGTGGGCACGCTCAGCCCGGCATTCGCCAGCGGGACGCTGAATTACACGACCACGGTTTCCGTCAATACCACTTCCCTCACGGTGACGCCCACTGTGACCACAGGCAGCAATGCCACGGTGACGGTGAACGGTGCGAACGTAAGCGCTCCGGTAACGTTAAGCGTGGGCGCCAATGCCATTACTATTATGGTCACGGCACAGGATGGGGTGACACAGCAGACTTACAATCTCAACGTGACCGTACCGACGCTTCCAACCGCAGGCACGCTGGCGGCCACAGCGGTAACGGCGACAACCGCGACCTTGAACGGAACGATGAATGCTCAGGGCGCCAACACGACGGCGAGTTTCAATTATGGGACCACGGCCACTTACGGCAAGACGGCCGCGGCGATACCGGCGACCGTGACAGGCCTGACGACGACCAATGTGAGTGCAAAGTTAACCGGGTTAGTGCCGGCAACGACCTATTATTTCCAATCGAAGGGCGTGAGCACAGCGGGAACGGGCACGGGTGGCGACCTGAGCTTTACCACGCCAAACAATGTGGCCACCCTCTCCGGCCTGGTGTTGAGCACTGGTCCGCTGAGCCCGGCCTTCACGAGCGCGGGAATTACTTACACGGCAACGGTGGGTAATACCACGCCTTCGGTGACACTCACGCCGACGCTTTCGGATCCGAATGCCACGGTTACGATCAACGGCACGGCGGTGACTTCCGGCAGCCCGAGCAGTGCGCTAACGGTGAACGTCGGAGCCAATCCCATCCACGTGGTGGTGACCGCCCAGGACGGCACGACGACGAAGACTTACACGGTGACTGTGACCCGCACGGCTGTGGCTGCGGCCATGACCACGCTCGCTGCGACCAATGTCGGCACGACCACGGCGACACTCAGTGGCACGGCGGTGGCCAATTTCAGCACGACCAATCTGAGCTTTGATTACGGCACCGCCACCTCCTACGGCTCGAACATCGTGGCCTCGCCGACCACGGCCACGGATGTTACTTCGACGAGCATGACGGCGGCGCTCACCGGATTGAAGCCGGGGACGAAATATTACTTCCGCGCCAAGGGCGTGAACCTCGGCGGGACCGGCGACGGCTCGCAGATGACTTTCACCACGATCAATAACGTGGCCACGCTGGCCAGCTTGAAACTGAGCACGGGGACATTAGCGCCGGCTTTCAGCGCGACGACGACATCCTATACGGTGACGGTGCCGGATGCCGTGAGTTCGTTGACGGTGACGCCCACCGTGACCACCGGCAGCAGCGCCACAGTGACCGTCGCGAACAATGCCGTTACTTCGGGCAGCGCCAGTGGGACAATCGCCCTTTCCTACGGGGTCAACGCCATTCCGGTGGTGGTCACTGCGCAGGATACGGTAACGACCAAGACTTACACCATTAACGTCACGCGACTGACCGCGCCGACCGTCGCGACCGCCGCTGTCAGTGCGCTCACGGCGACGACAGCGACGCTCAACGGCACGGTCAATGCCAATGGTTCCAGCACCACGGTGAGCTTTAACTACGGGTTGACCGCCGCTTTCGGTTCCACGGCTACGTCCACGCCGGCCACCGTGACCGGCGCCGGCAGTACGGCGGTCATTGCCAAGCTCACTGGGTTGAAACCGTTGACGACTTATTATTACCGAGTCAATGGAGTCAGTGCCGCAGGCACCAGCAGCACGACGGCGGTGAGCTTTAGCACGCCGAACAATGTGGCCACTCTCTCGGGTCTGGTGTTGAGCAGCGGTCCGCTGAGCCCGGTCTTTACGAGCGCGGGAATCACTTACACGGCCACGGTGAGCAATACCACGCCTTCGGTCACGCTGACGCCGACGCTTTCGGATCCTAATGCCACAGTCACGGTCGGCGGCACGGCGGTAACTTCCGGCAGCCCGAGCAGTGCGCTGACAGTGAATGTGGGGGCCAATCCCATCCACGTGGTGGTTACCGCTCAGGACGGCATAACGACGAAGACTTACACGGTGACTGTGACCCGGACGGCGGTGGCTCCGGCCATGACCACGCTCGCTGCGACCAATGTCGGCACGACCACGGCGACACTCAGTGGCACGGCGGTGGCCAATTTCAGCACGACCAATCTGAGCTTTGATTACGGCACCGCCACCTCCTACGGCTCGAATAGCGTGGCCTCGCCGACCACGGCCACGGATGTTACTTCGACGAGCATGACGGCGGCGCTCACCGGATTGAAGCCGGGGACGAAATATTACTTCCGCGCCAAGGGCGTCAACCTCGGCGGGACCGGCGACGGCTCGCAAATGACTTTCACGACAATCAACAATGTGGCCACGCTGGCCAGCTTGAAACTGAGCACAGGGACTCTGGCGCCGGCTTTCAGCGCTACGGCCATGGCCTATACCGTGACGGTGCCTGACGCCGTGAGTTCACTAACGATAACGCCCACCGTGACCACGGGCAGCAGCGCCACGGTGACCGTCGCGGGCAATACCGTCGCTTCGGGCAGCGCCAGCGGGACGATCGCCCTTTCCTACGGGGTCAATGCCATTCCGGTGGTGGTCACCGCGCAGGATACGGTGACGACCAAAACTTACACCATTAACGTCACGCGGTTGACCGCGCCGACCGTGGCGACGACCACCGTCAGTGCGCTCACGGCCACGACGACGACGCTCAATGGCACGATCAACGCCAATGGCTCGAGCACCACGGTGACCTTTAACTATGGATTGACCGCCGCGTTCGGTTCCACGGCCACGGCCACGCCGGGAACTGTGACCGGCGCCAACAGCACGGCGGTCAGCGCCAAGCTCACCGGGTTGAAACCGGCGACGACTTATTATTACCGAGTCAATGGGGTCAGCGCCGCAGGTACCAGTAGCAGCACGCCGGCAGCCAGCTTTATCACGCCGAACAATGTGGCCACCCTCTCCGGCCTGGTGTTGAGCAGCGGTCCGCTGAGCCCGGCCTTTACGAGCGCGGGAGTTACTTACACGGCCACGGTGGGCAGTACTACACCTTCGGTGACACTCATGCCGACGCTCTCGGATTCCAATGCCACGGTCACGGTCAACGGCACGCCGGTAACCTCCGGCAGCCCGGGCAGTGCGATTACGCTGAATGCGGGGGCCAATCCCATCCACGTAGTGGTTATCGCCCAAGACGGCACGACGACGAAGACTTACACAGTCACCGTCACCCGCTCTGCTGCCGGCCAGGACGTAGCCAAGAAGCAAACAGTCCCAGCGCAAACCGTCGCGGCAACCGCCGAACCCGTAAAAAATTCTGCGACGGGCGATACCGCGACCCCGACGACGAACACCGCCGCGACCACGCCCGAACCGATCAAGGCGCAAATCATCGGCCCGGTAGCCAACGGCGGCAGTCTGTCGGGAGCGCAAGTGACCTTGAGTTGGAATCCCGGCCGGGGTGTGACTGCCTACCAACTGAGCGTCGGCAGTACCGTAGGTGGCTCGGATCTTTACGACGGCAGCCAGGGAACCGGGCTGAGCCAGGCGGTGACACTGCCCACGGATGGCTCACCGATCTATGTTACCCTGCAATCACTGATTCAGGGCGCTTGGAAGGCGAATAACTATGTCTTTACGGCGGCGGACACGACCAAGGCGGTGCTGCAGTCGCCGGCCGAAGAGAGCGTGTTGCCCGGAGCAACGACGACCTTTACCTGGAACACGGTGCCTGGAGCCACGAGTTACTGGCTGAGTGTGGGCAGTTCCGAAGGCGAGACCGATCTTTACGACGCCAGCGCCGACACGGCGACAAGCCAGATGGTCACTCTGCCTGCTGATGGGCGGGAAATTTATGTGACCTTGCAGACAAACATCAATGGCCAGTGGCTCTCCACTACCGGCACGTTCATTGCCGCCGGCGGAACGAATTCGCCCGTGACCGCGGCAACCACGGCACTCGCCACCACTCCGACTGCCGGCAACCCCGCGACGGTCTCCCCGGCGACACCGCCCTCGCCGCCAGTTCCCGCGACCACGGGTGCGGGAACTTCTCCGGCAACGGGCGGCAACACGGCCGCGGGCTCCAATGGCACCAACGGAACGGCGCCGACCGATGGCACGGATGCAACGACTGGCGGCTCCGCGACGGGCACAACCCCTGCGCCCACGCCGGTCGCCGCGCGCATCACCGCGCCGAGCGATCAGGCGGTATTGCCGCCGACCGCGGTGACATTTACATGGGATGCCGGGGTGGGGGTGAGCGAATACTGGCTCAGCGTCGGCCGCAGCGTGAATTCCGCCGAGGTCTACAACGCCAGCCAGGCGGCAAATACCACGGTGACCATCGTCCTGCCGGTTGACGGCAGCCCGCTATACGTCACCCTGGCCTGCCGCATCAACGGCGAGTGGGTGTTAAACCAGTATTACTACCAAGCTGCCCTGCCAAAGTAGCCAGCGCTGAACCAACTCCCGGGGGCGTCGAACGACTTGTGAGTCAATCAATAACTGATCACTCCAGGGTAGTGTCTGGTAAGTTCCTTATATAAGTTCTGCCGTCCCTTCGGGACTAATAGGTTTTGGGTGAGAATCCCAGCGCTAAAGCGCTGGGCTATTTTCGGGAAGTCCCTTCGGGACTAGAGTCGGCCGCAAGCCTCGGAGTTATTTAAGTTTTGGAGCGCGGTCTGGGCCGGACTGGTCGATTGCTCTGGCGCTTTTCGGAGGGGACAAGGTGGGGGCAGGCTCGCCTTACCCATAGACCCTCCGAAAGCGGTGCAGCAGCACCGCTTCAAGAACACAAGCGTCCTTGCCCGAGTTTCTCGAAGTCGTGAACGGGAGACTGGTACATCGTATCATTAGTTCGTAATACTATCTTTACCTACTGTGTCGCTTTGGAAAGACTTCACAGATTGTGTTACGTACTTATGATACGAAGTACTAGGCCTGCCTGCTCTCCGCCATGGCGGACTCACTCGATTTGAGGGCGCGGGCCACGGCTTCTTCGAGCATTTGCAGGGTGAAAGGTTTTGCGAGCAGCTCGACGAAACCCATCCGTTCCGCTTCCACCGAAGTGAGGCGGCCACCGTAGCCGCTGTAGAGGACGGCCGGAAGGTCCGGGCGAATCTCCCAAAAGGCCCGGGCCATTTCCACCCCATCGAGTTTCGGCATGGCGTAATCGGTGAGGAGCAGACGGTAACGCTCGGGTGCGGCGGTAAAGGCCGCGACCGCTGCCAGTGAATCGGTATGCCCTTCCACGGTATAGCCCAGCCGTTCGAGCATGGCGCGTGTGACCTTGAGCACGACTGCTTCGTCGTCGACGAGCATGATCACAGCCTCACCCGCGGGGGTGGAGGCGACGGGCAATTCGGGTTGCGCGGCCACTGGGGCGGGCTGTTGATCCGTCACGGAAAAGTAGATCCGAAAGATGGTGCCAGTGGAGGGCTGGCTCTCGACCTGGATATGGCCGGCATAGGTTTCGACGATTCCGTGAACGACTGAAAGTCCGAGTCCGGTCCCCTGCCCGATGGCTTTGGTGGTGAAGAATGGATCAAAAATACGGCTGAGCGTCTTGTCGTCCATTCCGCGGCCATCATCGCGGACGATGAGCCGCACATAGCGACCGGCAGGCACACCCTCCACCGGAGCCACTGCTGTGACCTCGGATTCCTCGCCGCGCACCCAGATGTGCCCGGTCTTCGTGCCGATGGCATGAGCGGCATTGGTTCCAAGATTCAAAAGGATGCGTTGCAATTGGGCGGCATCGCCGAGGATCGGCGGCAGCTTCTCCGGCAACTCGGCATGGAGTTCGATCATCGCCGGCAAGCCCACGCGCAGGAGCTGCACGGCCTCGCGGAAAACCGGCGCGGGATCGAGAGCCACCTTCTCCACGACCCGCTGGCGGCTGAAGGTGAGGATCTGGCTGACGAGCTCGCGCGCGCGCCCGGCGGCGGTGGAAATGTCGTCCACGAGTTCGCGCTGCGGGCTGTGCGCCGGAAGCGATGCCGAGAGCAATTCGGCATTTCCCCCGACGCTGGTCAGAAGGTTGTTGAAATCGTGGGCGATGCCGCCGGCGAGGCGACCGAGAGCGTCCATCTTCTGCACTTGCTGGAGCTGCATTTCCAGTTCGGCCCGAGCCTCCTGTTCGCGCAGTTTTTCCTCGCGGAGGCGGATATGCCGCTGCTGGCTTCGCCAGACCACATAACCGACACCGACCATGAGTGCGGCGAGACACAAAGCGCGAAACCACCATTGCTGCCAAAAGAAAGGGTGGATGATGAAGGTGATCGAGGAGCGCTTTTCGACGAGGCGACCGTCAGTCCCCACGGCGCGCACGAAGAAACGATACGAGCCGGGCTGCAAATCGTAAAAGCGAATGACGCGCTCGTTGCCGGCATCGCGCCAGAAATTGTCGAAACCCTCGAGCTTGTATTGAAAGCGCACGTAGTCGGGTTTGCCGAGCGAGGGGACCGAGCAACGAATGGTCATGTGACGGGTCCCCGCCGGAATATCGATGTGGTCCTGGTTTGCGGGAGTGACGATGATCTGCTTCACCTCGGCGCGAATTTCCTCGATGGCGGCCGGGGGCTCGTAGGTCGCCGTGACGATCTCCTTGGGCCGCACGGAAATCGCGCCCTTGTGAGTGGAGAACCACAGATGGCCGTCGGAAGATTGGATGGCCGTTGGCTGGTAGGCGCGCCGGCAGGCGTCGGAGGGCAGGCCATCCGCACGGTTGAAAAGTTGAAGCTCGAGACGATTGGATTTTCCCGTGGCCACGGCCTCCAGCGAAGCGCGGTGGATGCGCACGAGTCCCTTTTCACTACTGGCCCAAAGGAAATCCGCCTCCTCGAGAAAGGCGCCCGGCGAGGTCATCGGCAGGCCGTGCAAGCTATCAAAAAGGAAAGCATTCTCCCCCTGCCAGCGAAGAATTCCTTTCGATTCCACGCCGACCCAGCGCACGCCTGCAGGATCGATGAAGATGCTGAGCAAATTGGCTTTCGAGGGCACCACGGCCGGAAGGGTGACGAGTTCCAACTGAGTGCCCACGAAGCGGGCGAGACCTTCCTTTCCGACAAACCACACCGTTCCATCCGGCCCCTCGGTGATGCCCCGCACATTCGTCAAGACCGGCGCCGAACCGGACGAGATCGGCGTGAATGCTCCGTGGTCACGGACGACGATGCCGTGATCGCATCCCACCCAAAGCCGGCCATGGGAATCTTCAAAGAGTGCGCGGACGAGTTCGCCTTCCAGCGGCTTCGCGGGAATGGCGACCGGAGTGTCGCCATCGATGGTGAAGAGGCCTTTGGCGGGGACGGCGGCAATCATTTTGCCGTCCCGCGTATGGAGGAGCGAGGTGACGCGCGTCTTTTGGCCGAAGACACCCCCATCCGCGATGAGTCCGGCCTGCCCGCTTCCGCGAAGCCAGCGCAAACCGCTGCCTTCCGTCCCGACGAGGATGCGCCCGGTCGAATCCTCTCCGACGGAATTGACGAGGACGCCGGCGAGTCCGCCGAGTTGTCCGAACCATGTGTTGAAGGGGCGGGGTTTGAACCGGGCGAGGCCGGCTCCATTGGTGCCGACGAGGACGTTCCGCTCACGATCCTCGAAGAGGGAGAGGACCTGAGGAGAAAGCGAATCGGCCTCAGCACCGACGCTCACGAGGCGTCCATCGTGCATCCAAATCCGCAGGCCGTTGGTGGCGCTGCCGGCCCAGAGGTTTCCGTGAAAATCCTCGAGAAGCTCGAGATCATCCCGTTGAAAATCGGCGGGCCGCGCGAGCTTCTGCACCGGCGTATCGGCGACGTACTTCCGCAGTTCCTGCGACGTCGCCACCCACAAACCGGAGTCCCGCGCCGGCGTCACCCCGAGCAATGGGCTACCCAGCGTCAGGAAGGAGCAGACTTGCGTCCAATGACCGGAATCTTCGCGCCAAATGTGGCTCGGGCTGGTCAGCCAAAGTTTGCCCTGGGCATCGAAGACCGCTTTCAATGGTGGACGGAATTTCGCCGGCAATTCGGGCATCGGAATCGGCACGAAACGTCCATCCGCGAATTCCACGAGACTCTTGGCGCCGCTGAAAACGAGCCGCCCGGCGGCGTTCTCGGTGATCCCTTCGACGACGAATCCGGGCCAGCCTTGATCGCCACGATATTCCCGCCAGGAAATCTGATCGAAGGAGAAGACCTTCCCGTCGGTCGACGCGGCCCAGAGCCGCCCTTTTGAATCGGCGAACACCTTGCCCGTCTTTGGAATGAGCGGCAGACCGGGGGTATTCTTCCCGGAGAAGAGCACGGCCTGAACTCCATCAAAGCGAACGATTCCGTCGAAGGAGGCGAGCCAGACGTAGCCATCGCGCGTTTGCGTAATGGAACGCACGCTGGTGGGCAGGAGACCTTCCGCGGTATCCCACACCCGGAGCAGAAAATCCTGTTCCAAGCCTTTCGGCTGGAGCTCTTTACCCGCTTCCTGGCCGATGGCACGAGCGACGAGGCCCACGGCGAGGAGAAGCCAAAGCAGAGTTCGGATAGTACGTGTCCTCACGGGGAGACAAAGCATGGGTCCACCTCTAAGTGCAACTTCCGCGCCTTGCAGGTCAAAGGGTTGGGATTCATGAAACTTTGGCAACGGATGCACGGCGAATGGGGCTGCGCCATCATTTTGACTCCACCGTCCCAGTCCCTAGACTCGGCGCATGGCCCATGACTCCTTTTCTGCTTTCGTCGCCGCTCTCGAGCGTGCCGGGGAACTGAAGCGCATCGCTTTTGCCGCGGCGACCGAATTGGAAATCACGGAAATCGCCGATCGCGAGATGAAATCGGCGGGAGGCGGAAAAGCGTTGCTCTTTGAAAAGCCGACGGTCAACGGCGCACCCTCGCGGTTTTCCCTGGCGATCAATACGATGGGTTCGCAGCGGCGCATGGCCATGGCACTCGGACTCGAGCACGTGGACGATCTGATGCGGCAAATGGAGCTGATTCTCAAGGCCAAGCCGCCGACGTCGCTCAAGCACGCCTGGACCCTGGCCATGCAGGGGCTCGATCTGCTGAACGCGAAGCCGAAGCACGTGCAAAGTGGCCCGTGCAAAGACGTCGTGCACAAATTTCCGAAGGCATCCGCGGCGAAATCCAGCACCCTGCCGACCCTGCTCGACCTGCCTATCTTGCAGTGCTGGCCGAAGGACGGCGGCCGTTTCATCACCCTGCCCTGCGTGCACACCCGCGATCCGGACACCGGCGAGCGCAATCTCGGGATGTATCGCATGCAGATTTACGATGAGAGCACGACGGGCATGCACTGGCAGGTTCACAAAGTCGGCGCCCGGCATGGCCGGCGCTACTACGAAAGGAACGAGCGGATGCCGGTGGCCGTCACGCTGGGCGGCGATCCGGCGTACACGTTCGCCGCCACAGCTCCCCTGCCCGATGGCCTGGACGAAATTCTGTTCGCGGGCTTTGCGCGCAAGAAATCAGTGGAACTCGTCCGCTGCGAAACGGTCGATCTCGAAGTGCCGGCGGATGTGGATTTCGTTCTCGAGGGTTATGTGCAGCCGGGGGAAATGCAGCCGGAAGGGCCGTTTGGCGATCACACGGGCTTTTACACTCCGGTGGATGATTACCCGGTCTTTCATCTGACCGCGATCACCCATCGGCAGGACGCCGTTTATCCGGCGACGATCGTGGGCATTCCGCCGATGGAAGATTTTTACATGGGCACGGCGAGCGTCCGCGTTTTCCTGCCGGTCTTTAAGATGAATTTCCCGGAGATCGTCGACATTGCGCTGCCAGCGGAAGGAGTTTTTCACAACCTCGTCTTTGTCAGCATCCGGAAGCAATATGCCTGGCAGGCTTTCAAGATCATGCACGGGCTGTGGGGCATGGGTCAGATGATGTTCTCGAAATACATCATCGTCGTGGACGACGATTGCGACGTGCACAATACCAGCGAAGTGCTCTTTCGGTTGTGCGCGAATACCGATCCACAACGCGACTCGACCTTCATCAAAAATCCGACCGACGCGCTGGATCACGCCCAGACGACGGCCTGCATCGGCTCGCACCTGGGAATCGATGCGACGAAGAAATTACCGGGCGAGGGTTATCAGCGCACCTGGCCGGAGCTTTTGAAGATGGATCCGGCAGTGAAGGCGCGAGTGGATGGGATGCTCCGCTATTTATAGCCAACGGAAAAAGAAAAGTCGGTTAAACGACTCGAGTTATCGGACGGTTATGTCGAACCCGAGGTTTGCGAACTGCCTTTCTCACTCGTAACAAGGCGTCTAAACTCGTCATCCCCACCGAAACACTCGAGATCATTGTCGTCCGCACGTTCTGGAGGACGCGGATCGATCCCCATCAACTCACGAAAAGTTGTCTTCGCCCCATCGTCACGCGCAATCGCATTCTTCATTGCATTCAACGCTTGATTTGAAATCCACTTCAGCAGGTCATCACGTCTGCTGTCGGCTAAAAGCTCCGCTGAAGGACCGCTCGTAACAGTAACATCCTGCGGCAACACCTTTCTTCCGTCATCCTCCGCCAGCCAGGAGTAGGCCTGCCCGTAAGCACACGCGATGTTAATCCAAAGACCACCACTTTGAATGGCGTCGGCTCTTTCAAGATACTCGCGGGCGTAGCGAATTGCACTCGAGAAGCCTTCCGGTTTTTTTAGATCGAGGCAAACGTAGGTGAGCGACTTATACACATTCTTCCGCAAATCTTTGGGAGTATTGAGCATGACGCTGGCCCGTGCGGCTTCAAGCTGAGTAAGAATAATGTGTTTCGCAGATTTTCTAACAGCTAGAGACACGGCATATCCAAGGCGAGTTTCAGCATCATTTGGAACAGCTTCGATGGCCTTTTGATAACCTCGAATGGCCGCATCGACGTTGCCTTTGCTAAGCTGTGCCTTTGACCAAAGCCGGACATCGCGCCAGTTAGTGAGACTATCCAAAGGAAGCTCGACAATCTTGTCGGCCGCCTCCCTGGCGATCGGATCAAATTCCGCCCCGGCCGTCTCAATATTTAGTGGCGCGGCATCCAGAGCCGCCAACTGAGCAACTGTAAGTCCCGCTCGTTCGGCAACCACTGGTCGATCTCCTTCGTCCGCACGCCGGAGAGCGCCAATCAAGTAAAGGCGGGTCATAAAATGTCCACCAAACAACCCAACCAAACCGAAATACACCAAACTGGAAGATCCGACGCCACGCCACAGGTCGGTCTCAGCTCCCACGGTTCTTGCAAATTCAGTTCCGGCATCCCCAAGCCAACGCACCACGTTACCTGATTGAAAGACTGTACCACCAATAATCAACTTGGATAGCCAATCGGCAATCTCTTCCAAATTCGTCTTCGCCCCTCGAATCTGCGCATCGGCGGCCGTCTGGCCGGGACCTCCTTCATCCCGCCCTGATGACGTAGCTACCGTGTGAGGCACACCGAATAGGAACCCAATAGCGGACCCTACAGCAAGGGCCGCAAGAGCCCAGAGGGCGCCAACGGATACTACCCGGTCCGCCTCTCCTCCCGCTGGTGCGGAAATGGCCAGTGATGCCAAAACTACAAAACCAAGCATTACCGCTCCAAGGAAGACGAGGCCAACGACGGCAGTTGCGCGCCGGGTAGAATCTGCCGCACTGCCCATCAACTTTTGCGCACGGCGCCAGAGAATGTAAATCGCGGCCACAACCACGGCCAAAAGAATTAGAAAGCTCGCATTAAATGCAATGGTCCCCTCGCGATTTGCAGACCCGGTGTTTTTGTCGGGAGCCGGTGTCTCGGGAACCACCTTATTGACCTCGTACCAAACCACCTCAGATTTCACCTCGTCGCGCGCACAGTCGACGGAAACAGCAAGAAAACCGCGCGCTTGTCGAGGGGCGTCTTCTTGCTTTTTGCTGGCGATCGGTGGACAGATGAATAGGTTATTCCCCACGCCACCGTATCTCTTGCGCAACGAGGTGTGAAAGTGTCCGGTAAAGCGGGCACTGACCCGGGGATCGTTCACGACTTCGTTCCATTTAGTCCGAACTGCTTGAGTCACAGTCCAGGCAGATTTGGGATTAGGGTTGTCCAGTTCTTTCTGTTCCGTCTCACGCTTTATAAACTCCGGATCGTCCGGAGAGAGGAGATCCGCGTAATACGGATCATCGACTTCAGGTATGTGATAAAAGAGATATGCGTGTTTAAGACCCGGCGTCGAAAGACGATCGATAACTTGCTGGATGTCTTTCAGTTGCTCGGATTCAAACTTTTTCGCATCGGACGCTTTGCCATTGCTCTTGAATGACGCGTTATTGAATCCGATAAAACGACATTGACCTTCTTTATAGACCCCTGAAGCTGGATCATCGTCGCGAGGGCAGAGATCGACAATAAAGTGATTCCGGACCTTATCTTGGAGCGCGTCGATAAATTGGAAGTAGACACCGATAGTGCCCGGATTCTCATCAGTAAGATCATTGTTACCGGGAACGAACAGCCAATGCTTGACTGACGAAGAGGCGATGATCTTTCCAAGCTCCGAAGCTGCGGAATCCAATTTCTCTCGTTGCCCTCCAAGTCCTTCAAGGCCGAGATCACCCGTGACAACGACAAAATCAAACGGCTGTCCTCCGGGCGCTCCCAAATTTGTTCGTTCGATGCACCACTCCAGCATTTTCTTATTTCCGGCAACATCCCCTTTGCAATCGAATATGTGCGGATCGGTGAGTTGGGCAAAGTTGACTTCGCCGAAAGCAACCGGACAACAAAAGAGGAAAAGCAACCAAAAGAGCCGCCTCAATTTATTCATACGCACTTTAACATTGAGCTCACCCCACTGGCGCGCCTCGCTGCGATCTCGAGGGACAGTTCTAGAATAGCTAGCTGATTGATCTACAGGCGTCATGGGTATGGCGGCATTGACTTGTCAGGCCTATGCCAATCACAATCGGTCTTTCGATTCAATAGGATGGAGTCCCATTTTGGACCCGGGAAACTCCCAATTCCATATCGGGAAATCCCCAATCACCTCAAATAGGCGACTCTTCCCGAGTTGGCCTTTGTCCCGTCGCCGTTCTTAAATCGAGTCGAAAGATGACCCGCTACTGCCACTTGACACACTCAGGGGGCGAGCCCTTCGACCGCATCGAGACAAGCTGGAAACTTAAATACGCATGACAATGCCTGCGTTCATGCGGCTTGGAGAATTCCCTTTGAGAGAACGCTTCAAGGATTAATGAAAATCTTCCCCGTCGAAGGGTCCTGGACTTTGGCGCCGCGTGGGATGTCGCGGACGTCGATGTTGTTGTAAGGCGGGTACGGGCTGGTGACGATTCCGGGGCGATCCGTAAAGCGCCCCAAGGGAAAGCCCGGACCCGGACCGGCCGGGCCACTGGAGCCATCGTCAGCGTAGCGGCCGTCATTGTAACCCTGATCGTATGCGGCCCTCCGGTCCGACTGCACTTGTTTGCCGATGAGATAGCCCGTTCCCGCGCCGAGCGCTGCGCCGACCAAAGCTCCGCCGCCGCGCCCTGTGGCCAGGCCACCGATGGCTGCTCCAGTCGCCGCTCCCGCCAGCGCACTGTGGCCGGGCGTGTCACAAGCGGTGAAACCAAACAAGGTGCACAACGAAAGAGAGAGAAGCGGAACGATTTTTTTCATGAAAGGGTCGGGAGCTATCCCTGAATCGGACGGAAGGCAAGCGGGGGTTGTTCAATGAATCTCAATTGAGCGAGACTGGCTTCCTACCCGGGAAGAAACTTCGCGCGCAGAACGGCCCGGGTAATCAGGCCCAATTTGCGCAGCCGGCCGAGGCTGTAGCGCTGGCCGAAGACGTGGAAATCGTCCTTTTCCATTCGATCGAGCAACCGGCGGTAGACGGAATGCATGATCTCGGCGGCGACCAAGGCGCGGCGGTCCGAGGGCGGCAGGGCATGCGTGGCGGCGGCGTAGAAATCACGGGCGCGATCGGCCTGGAAACGCATGAGCGAGAGAAAGGCCTCGTTGTGCCGGCTGGCGGCGAGGTCTTCGGCCGAGTAGTGAAAGCGCGTGAGGTCTTCGCGAGGGAGATAGATGCGGCCGCCGTTGGCAAAATCTTCGCCGACGTCCCGGAGGATATTGGTGAGTTGAAGGGCGAGCCCCAGTTGTTCCGCATATTCCTGGGCGAGCGGATCGCGACAGCCAAAGATTTCGATGCTGATCAACCCAACGACGCTGGCCACGCGATGGCAGTAAATTCGCAGTTCCTCCCAAGTCTGATAGCGCGCGCCGGAAAGGTCCATCTCCACGCCGGCAACGATGTCGTCGAAATGCCCAACCGAAAGACGATACTTTTCCACCAGACCCCGGACGGGCGCGGCCAATGCCGACTCCCCGGCGACGGGTGCACGGACCGCTTGTTTCCACAGGTCGAGAGCGGCGCGGCGGTCTTCCACGGTCTGTCCTGGATCGTCGGCGATATCGTCGACGACCCGGCACCACGCGTAGAAAATGGTGATGTCCCGGCGACGCTCGCGCGGGAGGGAAACGAAAGCCAGGGCGAGGTTGGATTTGCTCGCGCGGGTGATGGCCTGGGCATCGGCGGTGGGTGCACTCATTCGTGCGCCTCCGGGAGGAATTCCGAGTCGCGGGCAATCGCGCCCTGGTGAATGTCGAGCACGCGGTCGCCGTCCAGCACTTTCAAGGCGGGAGATGCCGTGGCGATGATCGCGGGCCCCAGGGCCGCGGCGGCATTGCGCAACACGGTGAGGTATTGCTCGAGTTCGATCCCGGTCAGCGTGCCATCGAGATTCTCGACCATGAGCACCGCAGGGTCATTGACCAGGCCACGGGCGACGGCGACATGATATTGTGCCGAAGGAACCAGCTCGTCGACGCGCCGTTCGGCCGCACCGGAGAGCCCGACAAAAGCGAGCATCGCTTCGGTGCGCCGGCGGGCTTCCTCCGGTCCGACGTGGGAGATTTTGAAAAGAGGCATGGCAACGTTTTCGATGACACTGAACGAGCCAAGGAGAAATGGCGCGGCAAAAGCGAAACCCATTCGTTGCGTCCGCAATTCGGTCCGAGCTTGTTCGGCGAGGCCACGGGCGCTGCGGCCCTCGATGAGCACTTCGCCGCCGGCGGGCTCTTCGAGCAATCCGGCAAAGCGGAACAGCGCCGCCTTTCCGCTCTCCGGCATGCCCCGGAGAATGTGCAGTTTGCCCGCAGCGAAGGTCGCGGAGACATCGTTGATCGCGGTGCCGTCGGAGCAACTGCCGAACACGTTGCGCAATTCGACGGGGATTTCGGAGGGGGGATTCAAAGCTTCTGACTGACCTTAACCATGGTGTTTTTGACCACGGATTACACGGATTACACGGATTCGGATTTCGGAAATCCGTGTCATCCGTGCAATCCGTGGTTCAATTTTCATAGCCCAAATGTCGAGGGTCAAAAGAGCACGCCCTGTTCCAGGCCTCCGGCAGCGGGGGGGGCATTGGTGTGCTCGGGCGCGTCGCCGTGTTTGTAATAGCAAACCCAGGCGGCGAGCAACCACGCCGCGACGAGGCCATTCAGCCAGGGCGTGATCAGGTCCCAAACGATCCGGACCGCAGTCCCCTCTCCCAAGCCCTGCTGGACGAGGCTGAAGAAGACGAGCGCGAGATAGAAATGCAAGGCCGCCAAAATCAGGAACCATCCGAAGGTCCACCAGTGGCGGGCGAGAAAATGAAGGTGGTGGCGGAGCGCTTTGCCGAGCGATTCGCTGTGAAACGTGAGGGTGATCTGGATGGTTGCGAAGATGAGCAGCACGGCGGTGATCAAACTCCGGGACATTTTCCACCGGGCGTCGATGACCGACGCATCGTGCGGGAACATCCCTTGAAACGCAGCGAAGTTTTTTAGGATGAGCGGCAGATGGATGAAAACGCTGGAGAGGAGCATGACCAGGAGGGCCCAGCGTACGACATAACTGAAACGCCGGATGGCGAAATCGAGGAGGTGATGTTGGTTGAAAGTGAGCCCGCGCACCCAGCAATAGGCGACCAGGGCGAGACCGATTTGGATGCCGACACCGACGAGGTATTCGAAGAGAAACGAAAGCCAGTCCACGACCGGCGCCCACTGGAACCAAATCTCCACCGCCTCCGGCTGCAGATGCAGGAGTTGCGGGGCGGCATAGAGGAAGGGTTTGGATACCGCGGCGAGGGCGCAGAGCACGATGCCGCCATGGACGAGCGTGCCCCAAAGCCGGAACCGCTTGTGCAAGGCCCGCCAAAGGACGACATGGTGCCCATCCCAATTGATGAGGAGGAGAATCGCCGCGAGCGCGGAGAGCGGGAAAGTGGAAACGAGGAGATTGAAGATGCCGGCGACGCTTTCGAGCGCCGGCAAGGCCGAGTCACGAACGGCAAAGTGCAGGGCGTGCGGGGGCAGATACCAGAGCGATTCCGGTGAGCCGTGGAGCCAGAATTTCTGGTCGCGCCAGGCTTCGCGCATCCAGACAAATTGCGGCCGATCGACCGGCGGCAGGACGCAGAAGAAGTAGTAACGCAAAGCCAGTTGGAAGAGAGCGTAGGCAAAGCCGAAGAGTCCCAGCGTCACCCAGAGCCCGGCATAACGCCGGATGCAGCGCGCCCCATCGCGCAGGCTGGCGTGCACGGGATTGGTGAACATGACCACCAAATAGCCGACGATCGACCCGAGCAGCAGCCAGTGAAGCGGGATGGCAGGCAGAGCGAACGCGACCAGGAAAGGCATGCCGGATTAGTTTACTCCCAATGTGAATTCTTACAGCCCATGTAAGCGATAAATATCCCGAGGAGGACGTGGCAGATAAGCACGAAGACGCAAAGGTCCGCCGGCGACATTTTGGTTTGCGAGACATTGACCATGGCATCGTAGAATCGCGTGTCGTGCATGGTCTGGATGAATCCCGACCACCCCCAGTACGAGGCGATGAAGGGCTGGGTCATGGCGCTCAACATTTTCGGCAAAGCCAGCACCGCGCCGGAAAGCGGGAGCTGAAATCCGACGAGGTAAATGGAAACCAGCGAGGCCTGCTCGGCGGTTTTCATGAGGCTGGAAATGGCCAGGCAGACCGAAGTGAGGGCGGCATTGACGAGGATGAGGACGACCATTTGTGTGAGCGGATCGCCTTTGAACTGGACGACGTAATTGACAAACACGGCCATCCAACCCGATTGCGCGAGGACGAGCGCGCCGAGGAAGACCGCTTTGGAGGCGACGTAAGCCGAAGGCCGCACGCCGGCGAATTTTTCCTTCTCGAAGATGAGGCGTTCACCGGCGATCTCGCGGGCGGCGTTGTTGGAGCCCATAAGCGCGAGGAGGACGACCTGGAACATGATCAAGCCCGAGACGAGGCTGCCCGTCTTCATCATTTCCAATTTCTGGGTCATCGTCTGGGTGGCCTGTTGGTAAAGGTTGCCGCCAAAGACGCTCTCGGGGTTTTTGATCTGCGGCAAGCCGTCGAGGGCAAAGATGACGACGAGGATGGGGAAGCCAAAGAGCAAGGCGATCTGGAGCCAAAGCTGGCCGCGGTCGCGGAGGAAGATTTTCCAGCGCCGCGCGAGGAGAATTCCGAACTGGTTGAGGGCCCCAGGGGTGCCAGGATAATCGAGTTTCCTGCGCGTCTCCGGCGCGTGCTTTTCCTCCGGAGCGGATTTTTCGGCCTCCACCGTGGCAGCGACTTCTTCCTCTCCCTCCTCGTCATCAAAGCGACCTTTCTTGACCACGTGCGCATAGTTGTCCTCCGCTTCCTCCGCATGTTTTTCGGTGGCAGCTTCTCCGACCGCCACGGCGGCCGCGGGTTCCTCCTGGCTCTCGATGCCGTAGCTCACCCGATGCTTCAGCCAGGAGCGATGCCAGTCCTCGGGCTTGCGTTGGGCGAGCCGGGGAAAGAGTTCCTCGGGTTTTTCGATATCGAAATAATGAAAGAGATGACTCGCCGGACCGTGATAGGCGAGCCGTCCCTCAAACAGAACCACGACGCTATTGTAGAGGGCCAGATGGCGAAGGCTGTGCGTGACCGAAAGCACGATGCGATCCTCCTTTTGCGCGATCTGGTGCATGAGATTCGCGATTTCGTCCTCCGCCTTGGGATCGAGCCCACTCGTCACTTCGTCGCAAAGGAGGAGGTGCGGAGAGCTGACCATTTCCAGGGCGAGAGCCAGGCGGCGCTTTTGCCCGCCGGAAAGAACCCGCACCTCGCGATCGCAAATCTCCTCCAGGCCCACTTCGCGCAAAATCTGTTCGAGGCGGGCCTCCTGCTCGGCGGCGCTGAGCCCACTCACTCGCAGACGGAGCGCACTCTCCACGCTTTCCCACACCGTAAGCAAATCGTAGGCGATGCTGAACTGCGGCACGTAGCCGATCTCGTGCGGGTCCATGTCGCCTTCCTCGGAAAGATCGCGTCCTTCCCAGGAGACGTGGCCGAGCGTCGGTTCGCGCAGGCCGGCGATCACTTTGAGAAGGGTGCTTTTTCCACATCCAGACGGACCCATGATGGCCGCAAAATGTTTTTTGGGGAACCGCACGGACAGCTCCGAGAGGAGAAGTTGGTCGTCCGGGGCGTTGCCAAGCTGGAGGGAAACTTCCTGAAGTTCGAGCATGATGGGAGAGCGTTGTGGATTGACGACGCTTTGTCAGTGGCAAAAGTGGCATATGGCCATTTCCTCCCACAACCGCAACCAACGCTCCAAGCCCTGGATCCGCTTCATCCTCTGGAGCATTCCCATCGGATTCGTGGTTCTGGTCGTGATTTATTTCGTGGCCAAGTCGGCCATCGATTCCTATTTGCGCAGTGACGGCTTTCGGCAATTTGTCGCCCGGAAAGCGGGTGATACGCTCCATGCCGACGCCGAACTGACTCCCTTGACTTATTCCGGGTCGAATATTTTCGCCGATAATTTTCATGCGCAGGGCGGTCCGGACGCCGCTTTCGCGAAGCTGGATGTCGAGCAAATCCGCACCGAGTTGAGCTTGCGGAAGTTTTTCGAGAAAGTGTGGGAGGTGGATCAATTCGACGTGCAACGGGTGCGCGTGAACTTTGAAGGCCCACGGGCGAATCGCCCGCCGGAACCGACGACGTCTCCCTTGAACGCCCCGAAAGTCCCCGACAACAGCACCGGCTGGCTGCCGAACCGGGTGGAGATCGGCAAAGCGACGATCCACGACGCCGAATTGACCTGGAACGGCGGCGGGCTGCACGACACAGCGCTGGAGATCTCCCCGTACGAAGGCGGCTGGCAGATCGTGGGACAGGGCGGAAAGCTCGATTACGCCAAGTTGCCACAACTCGAAGTGGCGAACCTTCATCTGCGCTACCATGCCCCTTCGCTTTTCCTCAACAACGTGGAATTGCGTCAACCCAAAGGCGGCGCCTTGATGGCCTCCGGCGAAGTCAATTTCTCCCACAAGTTGGATATCGCTCTCAAACTGACCAATATCGATATCTACCCGTACCTGAGCGACGACTGGCGCCTGCGCGCGAAGGGGAATCTTTCGGGCGACGTCACGGTCCGCAGCGATTTGCCGGTCCACGGCGGACCGGAATTGTCCGGTTCGCTGCACCTGGCCCAAGGCGAACTGACCGCACTTCCGGTGCTGGACGAGATCGCCACCTTTACCCGGACCCGGCAATTCAATCACCTGAACTTGAGCAACGCCTCCGGGGATTTCACCCGGGACGACACGCGGCTGCACGTGAAGAATTTCGTCGCTGAATCGGACGGACTCATCCGCGTGGAAGGCGAATTCACGATCGAGAACGGGAACATCGACGGGGATTTCCAGGTCGGCGTGACGCCGGGCAGCCTGCAATTCCTGCCCGGATCGCAAGCGAAGGTATTCACAGTCTCGCGCGGCGGCTACGTGTGGGCGCCGATGCACCTGAGCGGTCCGGCGAACAAACCGACGGAAGATCTTTCGCCCCGCCTGATCGCCGCCGCCCAAGGTGCAGTGATCGAGGGTGTGCAGAACGCCGCCGGCGAAGCTATCAAGACCGGCAAGGACGCGGCCAAGGGCATCCTCGATCTTCTACTGACGCCGCCGGCGAAGTAAGCGGCGGAAGCATTTCGCTCTCCCCCGGCGGGTGGGCTGACGAACGGCCAAATCTCCGAGTCGCCGATCGGATGCTTTGCCAAACAGGCCGCCCCATGTATTCTGCAGCACCGTGGAAATTCGCAGCCTCTTCGTTCCCCCGATTCGGAAGTCTCTCGCTGTCGCCGTAGCCGGGCTGCTTTCGCTGACAGGGACGGGTGTTTGGGCCCAGGTGGTCACTCCGCAGGTGCCGGCGCCGGTGGTCGTGCCGGCGGTGGCTGCCCCGCCGCCCGCAGGGTCCTTGAGCGCGGCGGACATCGTCAGGGCGAATCGCGATAACCTCGTGTTCGTGCAGGGCTCCAATGGTGCGGGGAGCGGTTTCATCGCGCATTTCGGCCAGGGGAATTATCTTTTTACCAATGCGCACGTTGCCGCGGAGGTGAAGGGCGCAGCTTTCAAGACGCTCGATGGACGGGAGGTGAAGCTCGGCGGCGCCTACGTGGCCGTCGGACACGACATTTTCAGCATGGCCACGACCCCGGGCGGCAAGCCGCTGGAAATCATGACGCAGGTCGACCAAAATGCCTCGATCGACGACGACGTGGTGGTGCTCGGCAATGCCGAAGGGGGCGGGGTCATCAACACGATCAAAGGCAAGATTGTCGGCGTCGGTCCGGACCTCGTCGAGGTCGACGCGCCCTTCGTGCCTGGAAACAGCGGCAGCCCCATCATCCATGTCAAAACGGGGAAGGTCATCGGCGTGGCGACCTATCTCACCGTGGCGCAATACGATCCGGCCACTCACCAGCGCATCCGTGATCCGCGGATTCGGCGTTTTGGCTATCGGCTGGATAGTGTGAAAACGTGGCAGCCTGTGACGTGGAATTCGTTCTTCGCGCAAGCCGACGAGATGCAGACCATCGAAAAACTCACGGAAGATCTGGCCAAGGTGCTCATGGACCTGGCTCGCAACCACAAGATCACGCCCAGCCTGCACACCAATCCCGCCATCAAACAACAACTCGACTGGTGGATGTCGAGCAACCGGCAGGACACCCTGACCTCGCGGGACTCGACCACCGCCGACCAGAATTTCATCGCCGGCCTGAAGAATCTCAGCACCGCGGACATTCTCGCCGCCCGCCGAAATCTGACTTACGACTATTTTAGGCGGGGGCTCGACGAGCAGCAGAAACAGCGGAAAGCGATCAACGATGTTTTTGACGAAATTCTCCAGGAGATGCGGAAGGCGCGGTAAAGAAAGGCTGGATAACAGACGGCGCGGCTTACGGTTTTTGACGCGTTCGCCACGGACTTCTTAATCTTAATCTTAATCTTCCGTGGCGGATTAAGATTAAGAGTAAGATTAAGATTAAGAGCTGGCCGCTTCCGATCGACAGAGTTATACGCTTGCGCCCACCGCCGCGCGTTCGGCCTTCGCCTTCGCCTCGGCGTCGCGCCGGCGGAAGAGGATGTCGACGACGTCGCGGATGTATTGCTCATCGGGCATCGCTTCGACGGTCTCGGGCGGAAACGTCACGATGCTTTTGAAGTGCTCGGCCAGTTCCGAGAAAAGAGTCACCCGGGCGATGGGCTCGAGTTCGTCCCGGCGCACGAGGGCTCGCAGGGCGAGGCGCGCTTCGTCCGGAGAGATGCGCTGGCGCAGCCGCGCCTCGAGATGGGGATGCTGGCGCAGCGAATTGAATTTGCCGGAGAGCAATTGATCGAGGTTCGGTTCAAGGAGCTTGGTGTTATAGACAACCACGGTGTTTGCCGCCAGGTCCCCCAGCCGCTGGGCGCGCCGGCTGAGCAGGCAAGCCAATCCTCCGACAAAATAGAAGAAAGGCAGCGCGTCGACCATGCGCATGAGATTGCGCAGTAGCACTTGATGAAACTGGAGGCGCAGACCGTCGGCGTCCACGACTCGCAGACCCACCAGACGTTTGCCCAGCGTCTGCCCACGCCACATCCACTCGAGCACCAGGCCGTAGCCGATGTAGACGACAAAGAGGGCCAGGATCATGAGGGCGGTGGCGATATCCGCGAAGAGGATCATCGCCGGTTGGGCAAGGCGAACAATCAACAGCCAAAGGAGAATGGTGACGAACAAATCCATCACCCACGCGAGGCAGCGCGCCACCGGCCCGGCGAGCGCAAAGGAGAAATCGATTCCTTCGGGCGTGCGAATCTGCAACCGGCTGTTCATGCGGCTTCATTCTCCGGGGGAAGGTTGCGAAAAGCCAGAAACCAGATGAGCGCGACCAATTCGACGACACCGAATGCGATCTTTTGCCAATAGTGGATGACGGGTTCGTGATATTGGGAGAGGAACGATTCGACGATCCCGGCCCAGATCAGCATGACCGTGAAGCCACAGGTCAAGGCCATGAGGTCCTTGCCGATGGCCCGCAACCGCTCGCCGAGAGAGGCGCGATCTCCCCGCCCGATGAGGGCTTTGCCGAGAATGAGCCCACCCTGTCCGGCGATGAGAATGGAGGGAATCTCGATCACCCCATGGGGCATGAGCCAGCCCAGGACGAACAAGGTCTGCCCGGCGACGATATAATCCGCGAGGACGAGCCCGAGGATGACGCCATTGTAGAAAAGCAAAACAATCGTCCCGATGCCGAAGGTAATTCCCAGGCCCAGAGTCAGGATCGAGACCTTGATGTTGTTCGTCATCAATTCGCTGGCGAAAACGGAATGATAGCCGCCGATCCGGCTGTGTTTGGCATGTTCTTCCTCCGCCACGCGCTTCGCCGGGTCGCCGAGCAAATGCGCGAATTGCGCGGGCACGATCGCCTCTTTCGCATCCTGATCGAAGACCGTGGCGAGGCCGCCGAAGATCATGGCCACAACGGTGATGAGGCAGGAGATGACAAAGGCTCCGGATTGCCGGCGGAAGGCCCGTGGAAATTCATTCACGAACCAATGGATTGGGCGGAACTTGCTCCCGCGGTCACGAGTCTCGTGAATTTCGCCATAAGCGCGAGCGGTGAGCGATTCGAGGTACTTCTTCAGTTCGGGCTCCGAAGCAAAGGTCGCGACACGGCCAAGGTCCGCGGAGACCTTTTGATAGAGCAGATGAAACCGTTGCACCTCCTCGAGCGACATCTTCCAATTGTGGGTTTGTTCGAGGCGATCGAGCATCTTTTCCAGTTCCGCCCAGGTGGGACGCTCCGCGGCAATGAAACGAGGAAGGTCGATGATCATGTTGAAAAGTGTTCAGTGTTCAGTGCTTAGTGCTCAGTGCTCAGTGCTTAGTTTTCGGGATCACGCGTGGATGAATCATACTGAGCACTAAGAGCTAAGCACTGAGCACTTTCCAGAAATCACAGGAGTTGCCTCCGCTTTACCTCGGCATGCTGGGCGATCAACTCGGCGGCCAATTTTTCGGGATTGAGCAGCGAAAGCTTCACGCCGCGCCGTTTCAATCCGTTTGCCAATTCGCGCAGTTGGTTCCACTGCAAGTGGCCGCCCAGATGGCGGTAGAGGTCGTTGATATTGGAGACGTTCTCGTCGGAAAACAAGGGTTGCGCTCCGGCGGGTTGCAGCATGTCGACCAGGATGAGGTGCTGCCGCGAAATGAGTTCGCTGGCCTTGGCGAAACTCTCCGCAAGCATGGGATCGTCCAGCGCGGTGAGGAAAATGAGCAGGGCGCGTTTGCGCAGACGCAACCGGATGAATGAACATAGCTCCTCGAAATCCGGAGTCACATTCTGCGGTTGCAAGGTGTAAAGGCGATCCCGGCAGGCGTCGTAGTGGGCCTGCCCGCTCTTGGCCCGGACAAAGCTCAGGACGCGGTCGCTAAACGTGATGAGTCCGAACTGGTCACCCTGCTGTTCCGCGGCGAGCCCGAGAATGAGCGAGGCGGTGACGAACCTTTCCAAGGCAGTCGTCCGCGACTTTTCCATGATCACTTCCCGGCCGGTCAACCGCGAGGCGTCGAGGACGACATAGACTTCCTGCGTCCGCTCCACTTGAAAAACCTTGGTCACCGGATGGCTGCGTTTCGCCGAAGCCTTCCAATGGATTTCGTCGTAGCTATCGCCCGGCACATATTCGCGCAGCTTCTCAAAGTCCCGGCCCTGGCCGGCCGCGCGTTGCGCATGAACGCCCAGTTGGGCCCGCCGCAGAAACAGCGCAGCGACATTCTTGCGCTCGTCAAAAAGATTGGGATACACCCGCAACTCCGAGCGCAGCGGATCACCGCGGCGCACCGCCCAAAAACCGAGGGGCGAAGCGGCCTCGAGGTAGGCATGATCGAGAAAATACTGGCCGCGCCGATTCGGCGTCGCCGACCAGTCGACGTGGGAAAGCGCCGCGTTGGCGGGCAGCAGCACCGTGCGATCTTCGCTTTCCGTGACGATTTCCCGGGGAAAAGCAAACCCGATGCGAAGCACACGCTCGGCGAGTGAGTCGTTGTGCACGCGCACCTCGAGAGTTCCCGGACGGTCTTTCTGCCAGCGCACGATTTCGGGCAACTGGACGCGGATGCCGGCAAGTTGGCCGCGTGACAGAAGCGCATCGGCGAGGACCACCGCGGAAAAACCGCCGATGAAGATCATCGAGATCGTGAACGCTCCCGGCACCGTCGCGCCAACGGCCGCGAAGGGCAGCACGATCAGCGAGATCCAGAGCAACAGGCGGGTGCGGGGAACGAGCATCGGATGTTAGAATAGACCTTCGGATGAAGGACCAGCCGCATCAGCGTCGGCGAGCGCCGATCTGATTATCGAGTTGCTCCAACGTCACGCCCATTTCCGGGTTCGCGTCGAGTTCCACATCCCGCCGGAGCGCCTCCCCAAGCCCGTTGTCCTCATCTTCGAGGACGGATGGCAACGTCCGAAGAAGATGAGCCGCAAGAAGCGCCCGTTCCGAATCCGGCAGGTCAAATGCGAGCTTTTCGACTTCGGCGATCGAGGCCATGGGAGGAGGCTAGCAAATTGCGTCTCAGGAGCAAGTCCGCCGTCCTGATGACTTCAAAGGGTTACCGCGGCACGGCGACCTGCTCGAGGATCTTGCCGATGACTTCGGCGATGGTGACGCCTTCGATTTCGTATTCGGGGCGGAGGACGAGGCGATGGCCGAGGACGGCTTCGGTGAGCGATTTGACGTCGTCGGGCGTGACGAAATCGCGGTCGGCAAGGGCGGCGTTGGCGCGGCTGGCGAGGAGCAAGGCCTGGGTGGCGCGCGGGCCGGCGCCGACGAGCACGGTGTCGTTCTCACGCGTGGCGCGAACCACGTCGACGACGTAGGAAACGAGTTCGTCCCGCACGGTGATCTGGGAGAGCGAGTGACGCAGGGCAGCGAGGTCCTCCGCGGTGACCACAGCCTGGACGGCGCCGGCGGCCAGCGCTTCCTCCGGCGAGTTGGAACCGAGCATGCGCTGGGCGAGTTCCAATTCACTGGCCCGGTCCGGCGTATTCATCATGACCTTGAGCATGAACCGGTCTTTCTGCGCCTCGGGCAGCGGATAGGTGCCCTCGTACTCGACCGGGTTCTGGGTGGCGAAGACGGTGAAACTTGGCGAAAGTTCGTGGGTGTCGCGGTCGATGGTGACCTTGCGCTCCTGCATCGCCTGGAGCAGGGCGGACTGCGTCTTGGCCGGAGCACGATTGATTTCGTCGGCGAGCAGGAAGGTGGTGAAAACCGGGCCTTTGACGAGGGTGAATTCGTTGCGCTGAAGATTGAAGATGCTCGTGCCGGTGATATCCGCCGGCATGAGGTCGGGGGTAAATTGAATGCGGTTGAATTCACTCCCGAGCACGCAGGCCAGCGTGCGGACGAGGAGGGTTTTGGCGACACCGGGCACGCCTTCGATGAGCGCGTGGTGGCCGGTAAAGATGGCGATCAACGCCTTGTCGATGACGTTCTCCTGGCCGATGATGATTTTGCGAACTTCGGCGCGCGCGCGGTTGAGAACTTCCTGAATGGGTGCGGTGTCGGTGGGCATTGGGTGATGGGATTCTTGAGGGGCGGAAAAAACGCTCAGCTCTTGCGGATGAGGCCGTGGCTAATGGCCCGATAGATGGCAATGGGGTCGCGATAGCGGGCCGGACGCGATTGCTCGTGCGACCAGATTTCGTTGGCGATGGCGAGATCGCGCGGACGGTTCGCGAAGGCCTTGCGCCATTCGGCCATACAGGTGTCGAGCAGGGCGGAAGGCACGATGGTTCGCCGGAGCAGATTGACAAAGCCCTCGCCGGATTCCTTGCCCGTGACCACATCGCGGTCCGCCTCGGCGATGGTGTAGGCCGGAACGAAGCGCACGACGTTCTTCCAGATGAAAAGAAGGGCGAGGAGCAGCAGGCCGGCGACGAGCCCATGCAAGCGGTACTTTCTCACCAGCGAGGCGATCCCGGGCTGCTCGCGGATGTCGTTATGCTCCTCGTCAAAAACGATATTCGGCGGTCCCGAGAACAGGCGCGCGAGCAGGCGGGATTGCCGTTCGGTGCGCAGGGCTTCGTTGCTCACCAGAAAGGAGTCGGCCACGAGCACGATACTTCCGTTGCCGTATTGGCGCTCAATGACCACCGGCATCGTGCCGCACATGTAGAGCACCTTCCATTGCGGTTTGAGATCCTGAAAATCCAGGGCGGTGTGCCAGGAGATGTCGGATTCCAAATGGCCGCCGGGTTCGACCAGGGCGGCGTGCCGGGAGTAGGCCTTTCCTTTTTCCTCCGGCAAATAACCAAACTTGAAGCCCCAGCGCTTGGCCACCGTAGGGAAGTCGATGAACTTTTCTTCGGAGGTTTCCTCCTCGTTCTCGGTCGACTTCTTTTTGTCGTCCTTCTTGTCGGATTTGGATTTTTCCTCGTCGTGGGCGCCGGACTTGTCGGCTTTGGACGATTTCTTGTCCGCATCCGAGCGTGCCTTGCGGTGAATGCCGGCCTGGCTTTCCTTTTTGCGGAGTTCCTCGTCGTCCGCGTTCTTGTCGTCCTTGGGAGAAGGCGGCGATTCGATGGGATAAAAGGTGAAAATCGCACGCGAACCGGTGAGCACCAGCGAGTCGAAAGCCCGCAACTCGGCACTCGTCCAAACGGCGTGGTGCGAGACACCGGCATAGACCAGGGTCACCGGCTTTTTCGGTTGGAGCTTCGGGAGGGATCTGAAATTGGTGTGCACCTCGATCCCCGGCAGTTCGCCGAGGGCGGTGGCCAGGGCCTTGGTTCCCAGTGGGTCCGCGCGGAGCGACGAATAGGCAGGATAGATGTCGCCCACTTCGTAGCGCAGGGCGAAGAGGTGGGCGAGCCCGCCAATGAAAATGGCCGCGAGCACCAAGGCCAGAAGCAGACTCAGCAGCGGCTTCCTCAGCATGCGCGAATCCTTTCCATATTCTGCGAGACGCCATCGAGAATCTCGGGAGTCACCGCATGGTCACCGTACCAGACGCGCTCGAACGACAAAAGGGTGTGGTCGAAAGCTTCGAGCAAGCTGGCATTCCCGCGGGCCCGGCGCTGCAGTTCGGCATCGTAGTCGTGATTGGATTTGTAACGCGCCAGGCGAATCAACTCGCGCTGGCCGAGATGCGCGAGCGTGGCCAGATAAAAGGCGCGGAGAGCGAGGCGCAGATCACCGCGTTCGATCAACTCGCGCCCGAGGCGCGTCCAACCGTCTTCGGGAAGTTGATCGGCAGTGACGTTTTCCTGGTTGAGATCGGGCGCAATCGGAATGGCTTGCGCGCCGGCCACCTCGCGTCGATTGCCGCGGGATCGCCAGAACAGAAGGGAGAGCACCACCAGCAAGGCCAGGACGAGGATGACCATGGTCAATCGAGCGACGAAACTCCAGTCCGTGGTGCTGGAGTAGCTTTCCGAATCGTTGGATTTCGTTTCCGTGATGCGGCGGAACCAGTTTTTGACGGCATTCCACGCCGCCTTGAAGCTGCGGGAAATCGCCTGTCCCGCGCTATCGATGAATGAAGCGAGCCAGCCTTTCTTTTCCGCTTGCTCCGTCGACCCGCGAGGAAAGCGCCAGCCGTACTCGCGCCGCTCCAACACGCGATCGAGTGAATTGCTCAATTGCTTGGAGTCGACGTGGGAAGCCGGCGCCGGTTCCTCGGCGCGCGATGGCACGAGCGGGCTCCCGACCATGGTGCCGACCAAGACCAATGCCGCGACCGCCAGCCGCGACCGGCTGCGAATCGTCTTCAAGGCGACCCGCAAATCTTCGCCCGTGCGAAGCGAGGCGCCCTGGAAATGGCGCACGAGAAAGACGGCCTTGCGCAGCGGATCGAAGCACAAGTAAGTGAGGGCGAGCACCGCGGCGAGAAAGGTGGAGTTGACCATGGCCCAGGAGTCACGGGTGAAGGGCGACTCGATCCCGAAAAAAGTGTGGATGAGGGAGGGCAACATCATCGCCACGAAAAAAAGGTTCGCGAAGATGAACAACGCAAAGAAAAGCAGGCCAGACAGGGCCACGTGCGTCTGGCGCCACCAAAGCCCCGCCTCGCGCAAAGCGCCGCGGGCAATCTCCCGGAGGCTCGGCGTCGTGCCGTCGCTCAAGATGGCCGCGCCGATGAAGAGCGAGTACGTCCAGATGTACGGAAAGAGAATATTCGCGGCGATGAACCGGAGAAAAAGTCCGATCGGCTGAAATGCCGCCTGGGCCACGACCAACCACACCACGCGTTGGAAGGTCCAGGGCGACTCCGGTTCCAAGTGAAGGTGGGCGCGCAGCTTGCTGAAAAAAACCGCCTGCCAGGATTTCATCCAGATATAAAGGAGCGCCGCGCTCAAGGCGGAGTCGATCAAATGACCGGCGGCGAAGGCGCCCCGGCTCATGTCGGTCCAGAAAAAGAGCAGGCCGAGCAGGCAAGGCACGCTGCCGATGTAATAGCAAAGCAGCGCGCCGGCGGGTGCGGACCGCAGCAGATGGGTAGCCGTCTCGATCCAATCGAGGGCACTGGGCCCTTCCCGGCGGGCCGTTTCGCGATTCACGGCGATTCCCCCGGGTCGATGACGTTCTCCACGGTACTCTTCCACAAAGTGCCCTCGTGAAACTTCGTTGGCGTGGCGAGCAGAATCCGCCCGATGAAATAAAAGAAGAGCCAGGCCAACACCACTCCGGAGAACGCCGCGAAGGCCCGGCCGAGCGGCGCGAGATTGCGCCGGGGACGCGCCACCGGGGCGGTCTGCCGTTTCAGACAGGAAGCACAGAGGATTCGCTCGTCGTGTTCGGTGATGCACTCCCGGCAGAAGAAAAACCCGCACGAAGGACACCGGGCAATGGCTTCCCGCACCGGATGATTCAGACAGACCTGGTGGCGCAGCGCAGTCATCAAGACGTCCCCTGGTACGGCGCCGCCGTTTCCGAGTCCGGCGCGCCTCCCTGGGCCGCTTCGATGATCGGAATGATGCGGGCCTGGACCTGCACCGCCGGGCCGAGCCGGGAGGGTGCGGCCAGCGCATGCCATCCGGTGGCCGTGAGGACATAGCAGCGGCAGGACGGACCAAGCGCGAGATTGAACCCGAGCAGCGTCAGGCAGAGCACGGCGAGCGGAGCAAAAATAATGGCCATCCCATACATCAGCGGACGCACCTCCACGGCCGAGCTTTTAAAGCCGGACCAGGCGAATCCCGCCGTGACCAGCGCGAAAAGCAATCCCAGGCCGCCCAGCACCAACGCCCAAATCAATCGCGCCTTGGTTCGCCGCACGGTGAGAGCTTTGATCTCACGGAAAAAGAAACGCCGGTACGATTCAACGACGAAGAGGGTAGTGACTTCGAAGAGGTGATCGTCCCCGAGCCAAAGCTTGCCGCGTCCGGTCCAGTGGACGCCACCTCCCGGAAGCTTGTGATGAACGGGTGCGGGTGTGGGAGTGGGGTCGCTGCTCATCGGGACCTCGCCGCCTGAATGATCGAGAAAATACCGAAGGCCACGCCAAGTTGGGCCAGGCCCAGAAGAATGCCGACCACGGCTGCCCAGTGCTGACGGCCGCGGACCAAGCTTCCCGGACGATTCCATCCGATCAAAGCGACGATGATCGCCGAAGCCCCGGTGATCACCAAGACCGGCCAGAGCATCAGAATCGCGATCAGCGGCATCAGGCCGATCCAGAATGCCGCGAAAGACCAAAGGAAGCGCTTCGAAATGATCTCCGGCAGCTTTTGTTTGCCCAAGCCGTTGCCCAGGCAAACCGGGCATAAGTGGCGCGAACCCACCCGCAATTCGCAAACGGTGCAGATGAAGCGACCGCACGAATCACAGGGCAGCGCCGCCCGATTCGACGGATGAAAAAAACAAACGGCCTCCCCTTCGAGAGCGCGGTCCGAGACGGTGGCGGATTGGGGTTCGGGCGTCGACCACGCGCGAAAGACCCGCCCGCGAATGGGCACGCGGCACCCGGGGCACAATTCGTCCTTCTCGGGCACCAAGGCTTGCGATGGGAGGGCCGCAGCGCACTCGGGACACGTCAAGGCTCCGTAAACGACAGAAGAGACGGAAGGCATTCGTTTTCGATTTACTCTCTGGTGGGATTCAACTTCACTGCGGCACGCGCCGCCAGCGGCGGAAAGTAGAAGACCCATCACCCTAGAACAAGGACAACATGAGCTGGTATTACGCACAGGGCGACCAACGCAAAGGTCCCGTCACCGAAGCCGAATTTGACACCCTGATCGCCGCAGGGACAATCACCGCCGAGACGCTTGTCTGGAAGGAAGGAATGGCCAATTGGGCGCCTCTGAAAGAGGTGCGTCCGGCCGGCGCAGGGGCCGAGACCGCGCCGCCGGGGTGGATTCGTTGCACGGCCACCGGGCGTTTCTTTCCGCCGGAGGACATCGTTTATATCGAAGGAAAACCGTATTCGGCCGCGGCTAAGGCCACCGTCATGCAGGGTCTGATGCAAGGCGGGGCGCTTCCCGAATCGTACGGCGAACGCAGTGGTCCCGCTTGGGAAAAGCGCCAGGATTTGGGTATCGCAACGGCGGCCTGGCGGACGATTCGTGGGGTGCTGATCGAACCCGCGGCGACTTTCAGCCTCATGAAGCGCGAGGGCGGGTTGGGGACACCGCTCGGCTTTTACATCCCGTTCGGCTGGATCGGGACCGTATTCACTCTTTTCTACCTGGGCGTGCAACTCAATCTCCAGTCGTCGCTTCCCGGCCAGACGCAGCCCTTCCCATTCAAAATCGGGATTCCATTGCTTGCTGGTCTGGCCGTTCTCATGCCGCTCTTCCTCCTGCTCGGTTCGTTTATCGGGGCGGGCATTCTCCACCTGTCTCTCATGATCTGCCAGGGGGCGAAGCAGCCGTTTGAAACCACATTCCGGACATACTGCTACGTCCGCGGATCCACGGCGATGTTACTCGTCATTCCACTTTGTGGAAACTACATCACCGGCATCTGGGCGATCGTGGCCATGTGCATCGGCATTGCCAAAGCCCATGAGATCAGCACCGGGCGCGCCGTGCTCGCGGTGCTGCTGCCGGCGATCGTGATCTGCGTCGGTGGCTTCATGATTGGCATTGCCGCCGGAGTTTTCTTTTCGATGCAAAACGGGCATCATTAGTCCTCCGAGCCATTGCCCGGGCAAAACAGCGGAATTTCACCGCGGCGCGCCGCCAGTGACGGAAAGTCGAAGACCCATCACTCCAGAACTAGGACAACATGAACTGGTACTACGCCCAAGGCGACGAACGCAAAGGCCCGGTCACGGAAGCCGAATTTGATGCTCTGGTCGCCACGGGAACGATCACGGAAAATTCGCTCGTCTGGAAGGAAGGGATGGCCAACTGGGCGCCCTTGAAGCAGGTGCGACCGGCTGGCGCCGACGGGGAGGCCGCGCCGCCGGGATGGATTCGTTGCAGCGCCACCGGGCGATACTTTCCCCCGGAGCAGATCGTCTACATCGATGGCAAACCCTATTCCGCCGCGGCCAAGTCCAGCGTGATGCAAGGGCTGCTGCAAACCGGCTCCATATCGGGCGTGGATCTCGGCCGCGACGGGCCGCCTTGGGAAAATCGAAGCCAACTGGGTTTCTTTGTGGCGCTTTGGCAAACCATCAAAGGCGTGCTGATTGAGCCGACGATCACCTTCGAACGGATGAAACGCGAAGGGGGCCTGGGTTCCCCGATGCTCTTCAGTGTCATCTTGGGCACGCTGGGCGCGCTGGTCGCTCTTTTTTACCAACTGGTTTTTAACGTCAACGGCATCATTCAAAATTTCCTGCCGGCGGCCATCCGGCAACCCACCGCTCCGGAATCGAGGATGAACACAATCGTGCTGATCGTCGTGGCGATTTTATCCCCCTTCATCATCATCCTCGTCAACTGCTTCATCACTGCGGGCATATTGCACCTTTCACTTTTACTCTGCAGCGGAGTCCGTCGTCCGTTTGAAACGACGTTCCGGACCAATTGCTACGCCTACGGAGCGACCAGCGTTTTTCAGCTCATCCCCTTCTGCAGCACCTTCATCGTTCCTATTTGGTGGGTCGTCGTTCTTTGTATCGGCATGGCCAAAACCCACGAGATCAGCACGGGCAAATCCGTCTTCGGAGTGCTCCTGCCGGTGGCGGTTTGCTGCTTCGCGCTGATCGTTTTTTACGGGGTGCTGATTGCTTTCGTCGTCTCGGCGACGCAGGCCAGTCATCATTGAGATCGTATGACCTGGAGACGGCTGCGTCCCGGAGAGATCGATCACGAGGTAATCTGGCTCGGAGTATCGCTGGCGTGTCTGGCCGGCGCCTGGCTGTGGCTGCACCTGGCACTGCCGTTGCCGGGCTGCGTCTTTCATCGTGTTACCGGCCTGCCCTGCCCGACGTGCGGGATGACGCGGTGCCTGCGCTACTCCTTTCAACACGATTGGCGGGCCGCAGCGCGAATCAATCCGCTGGGGTTCCTCGGCTACGGTGCGGTCGCGGCCTACGATATCTACGCGGCAATCGTCGTCCTCTTTCGCCTGCCGCGGCTGCGTTTCGATGGGCTCACTTTTCGCACCGGCCAAATCGTGCGCTTCGTGGTGATCGGGGCGATCATCGTCAACTGGGCGTGGCTGATCTGGATTGGGGTGTAGGCGGAAAGTTGATGGTTGAGAGTTGAGAGTTGAGAGCCGCGCGGATTGTTGCGGAAGCGCCGTGTCAACCAGGAGCGGGTGTGCAAAAAACGCCGCGGAGCGGCCACGCCTGCGGAAAAGCGGAGGACTATCGACAATCAACTATCAACCATCAACTTTCCCGCGCCCTTCAGTGCTCGCGCAAAAGCTGGCGCGCCAGGGTCGCTGCGCCTTCGAGGGCGTTCAATGAACGCAGATGTCCATGGCCGTCGAGCAGCCAGACGGTGGGCACCATGTTGATGCCAAAATTACGCACCAATGGGCTGTCCCACCCTTTGCCATCGTAGGCCAACGGCCAGGTGAGACGCCGTGTCTTGATCGTTTCGAGAACGGCTTCGCGCCGAGCATCGAGATCGACACCGACGACCTCGACCGCGCCCGCCGGCAACTGCGCCACCTCGGCCCGGAGTTTATCCACCGCCGTCATCGATTCGGTCGAAAACTCGCCAAAGAATATGATGAATACCGGCCGCCCGGCAAAATCGTCGAGGGTGATCTCCTTGCCTTGAATCGAGGTGAATTTCATCGATACCAACTGACCGAAAAGGCGCACCCGCTTGAGGTCGTCCTGAATCCGGGCCTTCACGTCGCTCTCCCGCACCGCGGATAGGGCATCTTCGAGCAGCGATTCCTTCAACTGGGGCTTGTTGTCATAAAGCGTCGCCACTTCGGCGAGCAATGGGGCCACGCGCCGGTCGGTCGGATGAGCGGCTTGGAATCGGCGCGCCGCATCGAGCAGCGTCTGGCACTGCGCCGAGTCGTTACGGTGCAGCCCACGCATCAGTCGCGTGACTTTGGAAAAATCCAGCTCGGTGCGCTGCTCCGGGGTGGCGGTCTTTTCGAGACTTTCCAGGAGGTTCGCGGCTTCCACACGAAGTTTCTCCGACTGCTCGAAATCCGCGCGGATTTGCAGAAGCCGGGAAAGGCGGAGCTTGGCCTCGAAAGCATGCGAGTCCTCGGGATGCGCCGCCAGAAAAGTCCGCAAGGCTTTCTCCTGCCTGGCGAGATGGGCCACGACGATATTGCCGGCGGCTTCGGCCGTTTGCGGGTGTTGCGCCGGCCCCGCGTCGAGCGCCACCACCGCCTGCCAATCTTCCTCAGCGGTTCCGGCGCGAGCGACCTCCAGAGTCCATGAGCAAAAGATCGCCGCCACGAGAAGAAGCACCGCCTGGCTGGTATTTTTTCGGAACGGGTTACGGGCAGACGGAGGCATCATTTCGGGCTTTTTGGTAAAATGCTGGCAAATACGGGGCGATGATCGCTGGCTTCGTTCCAATAGGCGGAACGATACACATGGGCCGAGCCCGGCACCACTTCCCGGTGGAGCGCGGGACTGACGAAGATATAATCGATGCGCGAATACAAATCCGCCTCGTTCCAATACTCCGTCCAGGAATCGCCGAGTTCGTCTCTGGCCGGCAGCGCGGCCATGTAAGTGCCGCCCCGTGCGCCCGTCACTTCGTGATAGGCGGCCTCGTTTTTCAAGTCGTTGAAATCGCCGAAACAGACCAGGCGGACATTTGGCTCCGCTGCGAGGATCTCATCGAGGTGCTTGCGCAAGAGTTGCGCCTCGTAGCGCCGGACCAGCGCCTCGCCTTCCGGAATCGCCAATTTCGACTTCAAGTGCGCGCTGACAAACCGCACCCGGCAGGCGTCGTTCACCTGGATGGTCACATCGAGAAACCCGCGCCGGACCTTTTGCGGCATGCCGCCGAGCTCGAAGGAAACGTCGGAAAGCGATTGCCGCGCGACGATGGGAAAACGGCTGACCAGCGCGAGATGCCGGTCGGTGTCCACGGCCTGCACGTATTCGGAATCGCGATAGCCGAGGCCGGCGGCATCGAGCCGTTTCTTGAACTCCGCGAATCGCTCCGGCTCGCCCATCTCTTCCACGGCGAGAACGTCGGGATTGATGTCCTTGATCACCCGCACCACTGCATCGATGGCTTTGTCCGTCTTCGGCTTGGGCCTCCGCGAGCCGCCTTCGGCAGCCACGGCCTGGCCGACGAAATTCTCGATATTGTAGGTCGCAATAACGATGGGCCGCGGCTCGGCAGCGCACAACGGAAACAGCCGGACTGCCAGGAGGACGGCGAGCAAGCGGGGCAAACTGAGGAACCCTCTCATCCGCGAAATGGAAAAGGGCTCGCCCGGTGAAGGCGAGCCCTATTCGAAAGATAATCGCTTCGGCTTAGGAGACGTGCTCCTGGGGCATCTGGTGATGATCGCCGTTCGCATCCTGCACGTGCGTATCCGCGACATGCGCATCCTGGGCATGCGTTTCTTGCACCGTCGTGCTCGGAGTCGGCTGCACCGGCTGTTGCTCGAGGCGCTGCACGGGTTCTGCCGCCGGCGGACGGGTCACTTCGCGTTCAAATTCATCCTTGGCCTTGGAAAACTCACGCACCGCCTGGCCGAGGCCCTTGGCCAGTTCCGGCAGCTTCTTGGCGCCAAAAAGCAGGAGGACAATCAGGAGAATGACGAAAAGATCCGGTCCTCCGAGGTTTAAAAGGCTGGCGATGTTCATAAGCAATGGGGTTCAGTTTCAACTACACCGGGTTGGCCGATGTTGCAATGGGTCATTCACCTTGATCTTTCGACTTGGTGAATTCCCGCATGGCTTCACCGAGGCCGCGAGCAAGTTCCGGCAGTTTCTTCCCGCCGAAAATGAACAGGGCGATCACCAGGATGATCAGGAGATCGGGTCCACCGAGATTGAAAAGAGTGGCGAGAGTCATAAACGGAGGGGGTTTGGTTTGGCTTTGCACATTGCCGTAGTTGGCAACGAGTCATTCACCTATCCACCGGCATCCCGGTTTATTAGCAGGCGATTAATGCGGGTACCGTTCGGCCAGAACCAGGAGAAATGCGGTCAGGGCGACGAAAAGCAGCACCGAGGCGACGACATCAAAGGGGTTCACAGCCGCCAGAGCACGGCGAAGTCTTTCCCGGGACTCGCGCATCGCTTCGAAAACCTCGCGAAATTCCCTCCCCGCCTGTCCGAATCCGCGGAAGAGATCGGGCAGTCTCCTGGCGCCAAAAAGCAGAAGGACGATAACCAGGATGACGAGAATATCCGGTCCTCCGAGATTTAAAAGGCTGGCGAGATTCATGGGCGACGCGGATTCGTCGGGGTTCACCGTCGACACGCGCACGAATGTATCGGCCGAAGCCGTACTTCTTTAGCAACGCTTCAGTGGAGGCTGACGGGAATGGCCGCACACCATCCACCCGATTGGTCCGGGGCTACGGCATCACCGCCGCCGCTTCCTGCGGGCTCGGCAGTCCCCACGCCTTCCACTTCGCCTCGTATTCCGAGCGGGGCAGGAGGGCGTAGTGGGGATGTTTGTCGGCGCGGAGCCATTTGATCATTTTCACCAGATCATCTTCCGCCATCGTCGTGCAGCCGGCGGTCTTGCGGTCCGGGCCGCGACGAATGTGGAAAAAGATGGCGCTGCCGCCGTTCGGCACGGGTGGATCGGAGTTGTGGCGGATTTCGACCAGCCAGCGATAGGCGAAGTCGCCGTGGCGCATCTTTTCCTTTTCGAACCAGGGTGGCGGGTTCGCGGGATCGATCGTCACCTGCTTGTTGTAGTTCGCTGAATGGATGTCATCCACCCAGGCGTCGCCGGGGCCGACGGTATGAAATGGATACTTCGCTCCCGACGGCAGTGCCGGGTCGTAGGTGTAAATCGTGCCGATGCGAAAGACCCCCGCGGGCGCACGGCCATCGTGCTCCTGCTTGTGCGTGCCCGGTTCGTCGGTGCCGTAGACGCCGCGTCCCCAGACGAGCCCGTTCTTGCCGTAAAGCACGGGAATGGCCGGCGCGACCGCCTTCCATTCGCCGCCCGTCCGATCAAACAACTGGAGTTTGCCGGAGGAGGTGTCCCAGTTGGCAGACACGCTGACGATCACTTGCTGGACCGACGGATCCAAGCCGCTGGCGAAGCCGTGCAGAACCAATCCTGCGAATAAAATCGCCAGGGCAAACGCGCGCTTGCTGGCGCGAAATCTGTTTCTCATCATCGCCTGCTTGAAAAAGTTAACGCGATCCGGAGCCGTGGTGCTGATCATTGCGGCCACTCTTCTCGTTTACTGGCCGGCGCTCCGCAATGGTTTTGTCTGGGACGACACCGCGCTGGTGCTGCGCGATCCGCTGATCCGTTCCTGGCGGTTGATCCCCGAAGGTTTTCACCACTTTCTCTTTCTCGATGCGACGGCCTCGGCTTTTTATCGGCCAATCCAGCGGCTGAGCTTCGTTTTCGATTACCAACTCTACGGCTTCGACCATCCCTGGGGCTGGCACCTGACGAGCATTCTCGTGCACCTGGGAGCGGCTCTCGCGCTTTTCTTTCTGGCGGAAAAATTGTGCGCCCTTCTGGCGGAGCGCTGGGCGGCACAAGCCCGGCTGGAAGTCGCCGCGGTCGTGGCATTTTTTTGGGCGATTCATCCCCTGTGGACTTCCGCGGTCACCTATGTGGCGGGGCGCGCCGATCCCCTGGCGGCGTTTTTCGGTTTTGCCGGACTGGCCCTCGGAGTGACCGGTCTCCGCGCCCCCAAACGAAGCCGGTTGATCCAGTTGGGAGCCGCCCTCGCCTTGTTTCTGGCCATGCTTTCCAAGGAAAGCGGACTGATCTTTCCGCTGCTCTGGCTATTGCTGCTGATCTGGCACAAGGCCTTCCGCCGGGCCTTGATTTGGTGGCTGCCGATCGTCCTTCTGCTCGTGGCGGCCTACAGCGCCCTGCGCTTCACGGCGGAACAGACTCCTCCGCCCGTCCCTCCGCCCACGCCCGCCGCGATTCGTCCGATCCTCGCCGCGCGGGCCTTCGCGGGTTATGCCGGCCTGCTCGTGGCGCCCATCCATTTGCGCATGGAACGCGACATCGGCACCCGGCCGCTCGACACCCCGGAGGCAACGCTGCGCCAGGCCCGTGCGCTGGAGTTCCTGACGCTCGCGGGGGTGCTGCTCGGGATCGGTTTCGCCGGGTGGCTGTGGTATTGCTTTCGGCGCGAAACGGCGGCGGCAGGGTGTCTCGTGGCCTTCGTCGTGGCTTATTTGCCGATCAGCAATCTCCTGCCCCTGAATGCCACCATCGCCGAGCACTGGCTCTACGTTCCCGCCGCCTTTTTGTTTCTCGCGCTGGCGATCACCGTGCAAGGGATCCTCTTACGACGGAATCACCCGATGCCCGTCTCCATGAAGTTCGCGACGGGTGCCGCGCTCTCGGCGTGGGCTCTCCTGCTGGGCATCCGCGGCATCCACCGGCAGGCGGACTGGCGCGATCAGCGGACCTTCATCGAGCGCACCATTGCGGAAGGCGGTGACTCCGCACGCATGCTGATGAACCTCGGCAACGTCGAATTGGCCGAGGGTAATAAAGACGAGGCGATCGCGCTCTATCGCGTGGCCTTGCATCGGTCACCGGATCAGCCGGTCATCTGGATGGGATACGCGGGTGTCCTCATGCGGCTCCGCAAATTTCCCGAAGCCCGGCAGGCGCTCGCTCATGCGGAGAATTCGCCGCTGCTCGCCGCGGATGCGCTTCTGCTGCGCGCCGGAATCGAGAACGCCGGTTCGGGCCAGGACCCCGAAGCCTTGCTTCGCCAGGCCATCGAGCTCGCTCCGCGCAATTGGGGCATTCGGAAAAAATACATCGAGTATCTCCATGACAGCGGCCGGCCCCAGGAAGCGCTCCGCGAATTGCAGGGTTTCCTCAAGAATTACAGCTTCCGGGCGGAATCCTGGAAGATGCTTGGGCAGATGTTCGAAGAGCAGCATCAGCCCGCCCTGGCTGTCGAAGCCTATCGCGAAGCCGCCGCGCGGGATGTGCGAGATGCAGAGTCGCGCTCGAAGATTGCCGCGATTGGATCACATTAGGTCGTGCAAAATAGGGTGACACCGCACAGCCCGGAGGGCTGCCGGACCGTAGCCGGGGATAACATCCCCGGAATTCCTGTCCCCACAACGGATGCACCCCGGAGGGGTGCCGGATTCAGAGCATTGCACAAAGGCCGGTCCGCCACCCCTTGGTTGTTGGAAAAGTGCTTTGGTTAGTCTGTTCTTCAGCAGCGCTGCTTTTTGAGAAGTGGCGCTTCACTGAGGGGCGGAGTCGCGGCTGATCCCCGCGACCCCGCCAGCTTCGATCAGATCGT
>DASYAY010000046.1:0-68968 GCA_036501065.1 Chthoniobacter sp.
ACATAATCTTCCAAACTTTCCGGCAACAGCATCGCTTGCTTTCGGTCGGTTCCCTGAATGTAGGACATCTTGCTCTTCTTCAACCCGCCAACCCTCGGGAGCCAAGGGCTTTTCACACAGTCTCAGAGTTTGGGCACGAGGTGAGGAGGGGTGAACAGTTTTGTTAAACTGCCTTAGCCGTTGTGGCGGTAGCAGGCGAGCTGCGGCGTGTAAAACATGCCGTAGTAGGCGACGACATCCTCGAGCTTCATCACTACCCACGGTTGCGTCGGGCCGCGGCCATTCTTGGTGAAGACGAGGTCATCGGCGAGGTAGACACAGGAATGGATGGCGTTGCCGGAGCCGCCGTCCATGAGGAAAATCACGTCCCCATAGTGATAGGGCCCCTGGACCTTCGTGTAATTGTCCAAGACGTAGGACGTGGCCAGCGTGGGATCGGCCAGACGTTCCAGCGGGTCGGCATTGCGAAAGTTCAGCGAGGTCCAGTGACAATCCGGGTAGTATCCGGTGCGGCCAAATTCGGGTCCGGGAAAGGTATAGATCAACCGGCGGGGAATGGGCGGCAGCAGGTGAACCATGTCCACCGTGGCGGTGCCGTTCTCGGCCATCGCTTCGAGGAACGGTCCAATATCGCGGGAGATCGTCGACCCGCCCCAGTATTGGGAAATCGCGGCAACGTCCGATTCCGGAGTCAGGCAGAGGCGGACCATCAAGGTCGGCGTGCGGCTCAACGCCTTGCGAATCTTCAAGCGTTCTTCCTCGGTCTTCACCATGCGCAGGACGAGCGGGGTGTCGGCAAAGACGAGGTTCTTGCCGCGGTGATAGGACATCTTTTCAATGGTGGAGACGATGTTCTCCGGGAGTTCGGCGTGCTCGAGCCATTCGCGAACGCTGTGAGCCATGATGGCCACGGGTTCATGATGGTAAGGATCCTCTTCCCAATGGGTGAGCACGCTGTAGATGGCGACCCGGGCCTCGGGCGAAAGCCCGAGCAGCGCTTCATTGCTCGGGACGACGGTGACCATGTCCTTGGCGTGCCGCCACTTCGTGCGGTCGAGCAATTCCGCCCGGACCGATTCCGGCATATCGGTGGTGACAAAGAGCTTTGCCACCTGGTCGTCGGTATAGCCGACGAAGTTCCATTCGGTGTCGTAGGTGGGCAGTTCGTTGCTCTTCAACTGGTCGGTCGAGGCTTCGAGATAGACGGTGGAATATTCCAGGTCGCCCCACGGGCCGGGCTTGGCGCGAATGGCCGGCTCGGCCTGGCAGACGCGCGGGTTCGGCAGGGTGACGTGTTCCGGGGTGCGCTTGGTGAGGACCCGATCCCGGCCGAGATGGATCGGCAGGTGGAGAATGCTATTGTCCTCGGTCGGCGCCCCGGCATGGACTTGGGCGAACCCACAGACGAGGCCGAAAAAGAGCGAAACACACCGGCGGATGGCGGGTTGAAAAGGGAGGGGATGACCGACAGACGACATGGATATGGGAAACGGAGGCGACGTTGGAGACTAACGAACAAACCCCGAAGTAGCAAGTTTCATGTAATGTTTTTAACAAAAAAGGTGTCGTGTTTTTCGCGATACGTCGCGTCACGTATAATTCTCTCTTATTATGAGTAAGGAAAGGAGAACGCCGCCTTTTTGGAGAGCCGGCAACGTCGATTTCCCTCTGTCTCAATCCTGGGATTTTCCGCCAATTTGGCGTTTATCCAAGATCCCAGCCGTCGAACGGGGTGGGATGTAGCAACCCGCGCGCCTAGTTCGTCCAACACCCGAAACCTGTCAAGTTTTCCCCCACCCCGGCCGCCTCGCTTCCGTGTTTTTCCCGACAGCCGTGGTCAGACACATCGGGATTCGTCTGGAGCCGACTCCTGATTTTTACCGATCCAATGGGCTGCGCCACGCCGGTTTCCCCTTGCCCATGCCGCTGCGATTCCTGCGGTTTCCTCATTGGTGATGAGTTTTTCTCAGGAATCTCCGCCGAACCCGAGGCTCCGCCGGGAACCCGCGGAAATTGGAGGTCCTTCGACTTCGCCCGTGCTTCCCCGCTTCGCTCAGGAGGACAAAGTTTGGTTTTCGGCGCTGGCGCTCCCGATCGCGCGGAGAGCTCGATCGAAAGCGGCGGCGACGAACGCAAATGGCTCTCGCCGGAATTAGTTCTTTCCCAACTTGCCAGCCCCACCGGGATTCATCAAAGCGCCCGGGCTGGGCTTTGCGACCGTCGCCGCGGTACCTGGATCGCCTGGAGCGGGCTCCGGGCGCCTTTCAATACTGAGCACCTGCGGCATTTCCGCCAGTTCGGCGAGGAGACTCCGGGCATGCACCACGGGCAAGCGCAAACGCAATTTCATGCGCATGCACGTTTCGTCGACGGTGACCCATTCGTGCATCACCCCGGCGGCCAGATAATCCACCAACACCCGCTCAATGCGCACCCGGGTCTTGCCGTTATCCGGGAGAAAATCGACGGTCACCTCCTCCGCCGGCACCAGACCCAGCCGGTGCACCTCGAAGTGCCGCACTCCGAGCAGGATGCCGCGGACGATGAAGCTGAGACCGACCCCGGCGCAGGCATAGCCCGACGCCACGGTCATGCCGATCGCCGCCGTCAACCAAATGGTCGCCGCCGTCGTCGTGCCGCTGATCGTCCCGCGTCCGTGCAAAATGACGCCGGCACCGAGGAAGCCAATGCCGGTGACGATTTGCGCCGCGACCCGCCCGGAGTCGCCGGTGGATGAGGTAAAGGCGAAACCGGTCATCGTAAACACAGCCGATCCCAGGCAGACGAAGGTCAAAGTCCGCAGCCCCGCCGGTTTTTCGCGGCGTTCCCGTTCGCCGCCGACGATGGCACCGCAGACCACCGCCATGAGCACGAGAAGGATGTACGACCATGGGCTGGGCACAAGCCGGTACCAGCTCTCCGCAAGCACGCGCACATAAAGGGGAGACATGCCTCTCTATTGCCGCCAAATGCGCTGTTCGTCGAGCATCTGCTTGCCGGAACGTGCCGGGGGCGATGCGGGACGGATTTTGTTTCCAGGCGAGGCGTCACGGGCGGCGAGCCGCGCTACCGCCTCTTCGACGCCGCCCGCGGAGTGGAGCTCACGGTCGTCGATGCACCCGAGATCCTGGCCGGCGGCGGTGTGGGGCGGGCGAGGTCGCCGAGGCTAAAGGCGAGCGCGGCGGCATTGGCATAAATGGCGGCCCGCGTCTCGTAATTCGTGCTCTGGGCGAAAATCAGGTTCCTTTGCGTCGTGACCACTTCGACGTAAGTACCGAGACCGTGTTGATAGGCTTCGAGCACGGCGTCGTTGGCATTTTGCGCCGCGGTGAGCAGTTTCGCCGCCGATTCCTGCTTGCGCAGCGCGGTCTTGAAGTCGGTGTAGGCTTTCCAGACATCGCGCACGACGTCATCCCGCGCATTCTCCAACTCGCTCTCCGCGGCGCGTGCTTCCGACTCGGCGACCCGCAGTTTTTCGTTGCGCGCGAAGCCATCGAAGATGGGCAGTTCGACGACGACGGCAGCGCCATAAGTGTTTTTCGTGGCGCCGAAATAATCCGAGCTGTTGACGCTAACATCGAGGTCCGTCCGGGCCACATGGGCGTCGACCGCGACTTTCGGAAAGAACTCCGCGCGGGCCGCGCGAACCTCGGCCTGTTTGGCGCGGAGATTGGCCAGCTTCCCCACCAGATCCGGCCGCTGGGAGAGGGCACGGTCGATCAAGTGATCGACCGAGTCATCGAGATGTTCACTGAGCGGTCCGTCGAGCACATCGGCCACTTTCAACGACCTCGTCGGCAGCGTCCCGATGCTGTTGACGAGCGCGATCATGGCATCGCTTTCCAGCGCCATGGCCTCCTCCGTTTCGAATTCGTATTGCGCCGATTGTTGCTGCGCTTGAAGCAGTTCGGGCCTGGTCGCCAGGCCATTCTTCAAGCGCTCCCGCGCGGATTGTTCCACGGTCTGCGCCGCCCGATAGGCGCCCCGGGCCACTTTGACTTTTTCGCGAGCGACGTTCAGTTCGTAAAACCGTTGCGTCACCTCGAAGACGATTTTCTGGTGGGTGGCGTTGAAGCCCACGTTCGCCATCATCAACCGCTGTCGCGAAGCATCTACGAGCGCATGGCGCTGTCCAAAATCGACGAGCAGCCACTTGGCGTTCAGTTCCATGCGGGACGCCACACTGTCGACGACCAGCGAACCGCCGCCGGCAATCGAGACACTGAGGTCGTTGAGCAACTGACCCGACGCCTGCTGGATGGCGGCCGCCGGGTCCGTCGGGTGGTCTTTCAGGGCGGACTTGGCCTGCGCCACGACCCGCTGTGAATTCAGACTCACGTCCAGCTTTGGAAATGGAATGAAAAGGCGATCGTAACCGGTGCCCGCCGAGGCCATGAGCAAAGGGTAGTAAAAGCTCTTGCTCAGTCCGACCGCCGCAGCCGCCTGGCGGGCGCGTTCCCAGGCCACCCGCGTGTCCGGATTGGTCCGCTCGGCGAGGTCAATGATTTCGGGAAGCGTGTATATTTTTTCCGAGTCGACAATGACCCCCGATTTCCCGACCGAAGATTCGGAACGATGGTCGCTGAGATCGCGTTCGTACTCCTGGATCCTGGGGGGCGCCCAGGGTTTATCCGGGGATGGCGGCGGATGATCGTTCGCGCCCAACGCTCCCGAACTGGCGCTGGCGAGCAGTGTCACGCCTCCAACCCATTTCAGAAATCGAACGACACGGAGGCCCACGGTCGTGGGTTTGTCCTCGTTATTGAGGATCGTGGAATAGAGTGACATCATTTGGATTTTCGACGACAGGCGAGACGCCTATCGGCCCCACAGCCGGGACGGCTGTGCCACGGGGCTCGCCCGTAGAACGGACCGTCACCCCATTGCACGAGACTCAATAATCAGCATAAGGTCGATGCGGCTGGCGTGCTGGAACCTTGTCCTATCGAAACGATCTTGTGGTGTCACCCGGCAAATGCGATTTCACCCCGGCCAAATGGGGGATTGTCATCCGAAGTCATGTCCCGGATACTCCACCTGCATCGCTTCGGGAGGGTGGCCAACCGCCATCTTCGCCGCACCTATGAACGCCAGGTCGACACGAGCATCGGAAGCACTGATCGGATTATCCACACTCACTCTGGCGGGCTGCCAATTCTCCGGAGACCATTCGCCGGCGGTGGATATCCTCGGGTCGTACTTCCCAGCGTGGATGATCAGCATCGTGGGCGGCTTGCTCCTGACCTTGATCGTCCGCAGCCTGCTCATTCTCCTTCATTTGAAGCCGGCTTTACATCCGGCCGCGCTCATTCTCTTCTGCCTCTGGGTCATCTTCACCTTGGGCACCTGGATCGTCTTCTTCAAAAATTGACGCCCGTATGGCCGATCGCACTGCCACCATTCAACACGCCCCGGAACCTGCGGCCGAGGCCGAACCAAAGGTGGCGGCTCCTTCCACATCGCCCCCTGCTCCATCTCCGCCGAGACCAGCGTCCACACACGGAGGCAAAGCATTCGCGACACTGTTGAGCCTGTTGATCGTTGCCGCGGCCATCGCCCTCGTCCTCTACGTCTGGGATGTCACCGAACAAAACCCGCGGACCGACGATGCGGTCGCACGGGCGAACGTCGTCGGGATCATTCCTCGGGTCCAGGGGCCCATCATCAAGCTGCACGTCGTCGACAACCAAGCGGTCAAAGCCGGCGATCCTCTCTTCGAGATCGACCCGGAGGATTATGAACTGGCGGTCGAGAAGGCGAAGTCCAATCTGGCGGCGCTCGACCAGGAAATCGAGGTGGCCAGGGCCCAGGACAAGGAACTGGAATTCACGGTGAAAGTCATGCAGTCCGGTGTTCAGCGCGCCCAGATGCAACTCAAGCAGGCCGAGGACAGCCTCGATCGCCTCGAGCCCTTGCTGAAGAAGAACTTCACCACTGCCGAGCAAGTGGATGTCGCCCGCACCGCGCGCGACATTGCCGCCACGGCCGTCGAAACCGAACAGGAGCACTTGAATCAAGCCGAGGTCGCCGTGAGCAAGCTGCAAACTTTGATGGCCCAACGCCCCGGCCTCGTGGCCAGCCTCAAGCTCGCCGAACTCGAGCTCTCCTATTGCAAGGTGACCGCTCCTTTTGACGGCCGGGTGGTCGACCTGAACATCTCCGAAGGCGCCCATGTCGGCCCCTTGCTGCCGGTGTTTTCCCTTCTCGATACCAGGCATTGGTACGTCGTCGCGAATTTCCGTGAAGCCGAGATTCGGCACATTGCGACGGGACAACCCGTGGAGGTTTACTTGCTTTCGGCGCCGCAGGAGCGCTTTCGCGGGAAGGTGCAGGGCATCGGCTGGGCGGTGCAGCCGGATGGCGAGGTCGATTTGAAAGGGGTGCCTTATATCAAACGCGAATTGAATTGGGTGCATATCGCCCAGCGTTTTCCCGTGCGGATCGAGGTCGAGAATCCCGATCCCAATCTTTTCCGGATGGGCGCCTCCGCCGTAGCGATCGTCAAGAAAGAGTCCGACAGATCGGGCCGATGAGCGCCGCATCACTCGCAATCCCATCTATGGAAACCGGCTGGATGGCCTGGCTGCGCGCGGAGTTGGGTCCGACCCCTGGGCGCTTGAGGAACACACTGCGGATCACCATCACCACGTTGCTGGTCGTGATTCTCTCCATGGCCCTGCAGGTCCCGGAAGCCGCGCTCTCCTGTTTCATGGTCTTTTTCGTGACCAAGCAGAATTGGCGGACGACCACGCTCGTGGGCGCGCTGGCGATCGTCGGGGTGACGATATCCATCGGGCTCAGTCTGCTCCTGTATCGTTTCACCGTCGATCTGCCGGAGTGGCGGATTCCGGGCATCGCCGCGCTCCTCTTCGCGGGCATGTTTTTCTCCCGGGTTTTCGCGATCGGACCGCTGGCTTTCATCCTTGGTTTCGTGCTTTCTGCCACCCAAAGCGTCGCGGAACTGGCGCCTTCCTCGGAGCTGCTCGTGCAGGCGCTGTTGTGGCTTTGGGTTGTGGTCAGTTATCCCCTCGCCTTGACGGTCGTGGTCGGCCGTTTTCTCCTGCCGGTCGAAGCCACGGCCGCGGCGGCTCATTCTTCCAAGAAAAAGTCGTTGTTTGCGTCCGACACGTTCACTAATCCCACTTATGTCCGTTTCGCTCTGAAAGTAACGCTGGCGGCGATGTCCTGTTACATCGTCTACACTGCGGTCGACTGGGCTGGAATTCACACCGCTTTCATCACCTGCTGCTTCATCGCCCTGGAAGATGCCAAAGCCACACTCTACAAAGGCATGTTGCGCATCGTTGGCTGTCTCATTGGCGCCCTGCTCGGATTTCTTGCCATTCTCTATCTTGTGCCGCACATGGAATCGATCGCCTCGCTCTCGCTTCTCATTGGCGCGGTTTCTTTTGGCGCCGCCTGGATCGCCACCGGCAGTGAACGAATCTCCTATGCTGGTCTGCAAATCGCCTTTGCTTTCTTCATGTGCCTTCTTCAAGGGTTCGGGCCGGGCACCGATTTCGACACCATCCGCGACCGCATCGTTGGCATCCTTTTCGGAATCTCCATGATGACGCTCGTCTTCTGCCTCCTCTGGCCCGAGAGCCCAGAGGACCAGTTGCCCCCGGCTTTGGCCGGCGTATTTCGCAAGCCTGTCCATTGATCTCCAATCCCCCAAACTGTGAAAACGAAGAAAATCATCAAAGTGAGTCACCAGTTCTCCCAGCCGTATCGGGTGAGTGACGGCCGGAAATTTCGCCTCAAGGATGTCGATCCCGGAGATACCGGCGACCTCGAGTCGGAGGACAAAGATCGAGCGAAGGAAGCTCTGCAAAATGGCGTCGAGGCGCTGGCGGAACTGCAAGACATGCTCTACGCGCAAGACCGCTGGTCGATCCTGCTCATCTTCCAGGCCATGGATGCCGCCGGAAAGGACGGCACGATCAAACACGTCATGTCGGGGATCAATCCGCAGGGTTGCCAGGTTTCATCCTTCAAGGCGCCGACGAGCATCGATCTCAATCACGACTATCTCTGGCGTTGCGTCCGGCAACTGCCCGAGCGCGGCCTCATCGGGATTTTCAATCGCAGTTATTACGAGGAGACTTTGGTCGTGCGCGTCCACCCCGAGTTTCTGGCCGGACAAAAGTTACCTCCGGAATGTGTCAAGAAGGATATCTGGGACGAACGCTTCCAGGATATTCGCAGCTTCGAGCGCTATCTCCATCGCAACGGCACGCTCGTCCGGAAATTCTTTCTCCATGTCTCGAAGAAAGAACAGGAGAAGCGCTTTTTGGAACGGCTCGATAACCCGGACAAGAATTGGAAGTTTTCCGCCGGCGATGCGCGGGAGCGCGGCTTTTGGAAGGATTACATGCACGCGTACGAAGAGACCATCCGCGAAACCGCGACCGAGGATGCCCCATGGTATGTCGTCCCGGCCGACAATAAATGGTACACCCGTGTCGTGGTCGCGGCGGCGATCATCGAAGCTCTGGCCTCGCTGGATCTGCACTATCCCAAAGTGAGCGCGGCCAAACGCAAGGAACTCGCGGCGGCCAGGACTGCTCTGGTGGGCGATAAGTAATGGTCGTCGAGAGAGGTTGCGCATTCTCGTCGAGATGGCGGGGGAAGAACGCTCAGGAAAAAGGGTGCGCGCACCGCTCCGCCCGGGAACCCGCGGACATTGGAGGTCCTTCGACTCCGCCCGTGCTTCCCCGCTTCGCTCAGGAGGACAGCACGGGCTTTTCGGCGCTGGCGCTCCCTCCCGCGCGTCGAACGAAAGCAAAAACGTTTTCGTGTGGTGAGTTATTAGACCAGCGCCGGCAACCGCTCCTTGACTCCAGCCTCGATCCGCTGGCTCAACAGGGTCCCGCGAATGGTGCTCTCGAGCGCATCGAGGTGAACGAAAGGCTTTTCAATGAAGGGATGCTGGCCCAGCCGCCGGGGCTCGATGGGATCTCCCGACATGAACACGACGGCGGTTTCCGGACTCGTCGTGTGAAACCATTCCGCCAGCTCGTCGCCGTGAATCCCCGGCACCTCGACATCGGTAAGGACCAAATCGATGTGCGCATCCTGGCGCGCAATCTCCTGGGCTTCCCTCGTGTTGTGGGCCGTCAGCACGTGATAACCGCAGCGGCTCAAGAACATTTCCGCGACCTCGCATAGTGCCGGTTGGTCGTCGACTACAAGCACCGTCTCCGGTACCGATGGCGGCAAATCCGCCTCTGACAATGGGGTGTCGAGTGTAGTTTTCATGGGACGAAGAGCACGCTTTGACAGGACGTCATCTGTCGACGTTCGAATTCATTTTTCATATTTCCTTTCGGCCCTCGCTCGGTCATTGCGCGCCGAAAATTTGCCGGGTTGGGCAAGCTATTTTCACCCGCGCGGCCGGCAAGAATATCAGTTAGCAATAACAGCTCGAATTCCCAGCGCCTCCATAGGTTCCGCTATCTCTCGGGCGTCTCATATCCACTGCATTTACTCCCTGCCGCAGGTTCCATCGTCGCAGGGAATTGCCTTCGGAAAATCGCCGGCATTCTGTCGGTCGTTGGGCCGGTGTCAAGAATATCGCCGCGCCCGTGCCCGGGGGCGCACTCCTCAACTCGAAAGCATCGGACGTGCTCATCACTTAAAAATTCCCTCCCGTCCAAAAGGGAGTGGACATGGCCTTTCGCTTTCGGACATTCGCTCCAAGATGTTGCGCCCCAAGCTGCCTCAGCGCGCGGATCTCTGGCGCAAGAAACTGGGATGGTGGCTCGAATCAGTACTTATCCCGGCCATTCATTGGGGCACGGACGAAAGCTATCGTGTGTCTCATCACTCGCTAACTCTTTTCTGGATAAGTTCCAATCGCGGCGCGCTCAGATAGGTAACCTCCCCAATTTACTGAGCGAGCAGATCGTCGTTTGGTTCTTCCACTCCCGGATTCATCTCCAATCCATCGCCCAAACCCCAAAACCGAAATCCATGAAACTAGTCCCCACTATTGGTAAGTTCCTCGCCGCCCTCGTGCTCGGCGTCCTTGTCTTCGGCTGTGCCGCCGATCTTAAAAATAAGGAAAACCTCGCCTCCGCGGCGGGCTTCAAACCGATCACGCCGAAAGGCGCGGACCAGCAGGCTCTCCTGGTCAAACTGCCGACGGACAAGGTGACCCGGGTCGCCTACAAGGGTAAGAACTATTACGTTCTTCCCGACATGAAGCACAATCTGGCCTACGTCGGCGGCCAAAAGGAATACCAAGCTTACCGCCAGCTTCGTTTGCAGCAGCAGATCAGCAACCAAAACCTGGAGGCTGCTTCCTTGAACGACGAAGCCTCGATGAATTGGGGCAGCTGGGGAGGTTGGGGCTACGCGGCGCCGCTCGGTTGGGCTTACTAGTGTCGCGTCTTTAAGAGGGCGTCTAAGAAGTAAGTTGCGGCCCAGCCCGAAGGGCTGACGGACTGTAGCCGGGGGTAACACCCCCGGAAGCGACACCCCACACAAAGGATGCACCCCGGAGGGTGTGGTGCCTTCCAGGGGTAATTTCCGGCACCCCGGCCGGGGTGCGTGAGTTATTTTTTTGGGGGGGCATTCCGGGGGTGTTACCCCCGGCTACGGTCCGGCAAGCCTCCGGCTTGACCCGTGCGCACTTACTTTTTAGACGCCCTCTAAGATCAGGGCAATGCGGGAAAGTGGGACCCGAATTGTGGGTAGATCAAAATCCGTGCGCGACTGATCGACGTTGATACGCACGGCGTCATTCTCGATTGGATCGTAATCATAGTAGGTAGACGCAGGGGTATGGCGCGCAACGATGAGGACACGAGTGCCGAGCGTCTTATCTTTCAAGAAGATGAAGGCCGGAATTTCAGGCAGGTCTTCGCGATGGCCGCGCAATAGTTGGACGAGCTTATACGTCCCGGCTGTGTGGGTGGCGGAAGCTTCGCTGACTTCACAAATGGCACAGAACTTTGAGTTGATGAGCCTGGAGCGAAACCAAGTCGGAATAGCGTTTTCCGGAGACGCGGTTTCCCCTCGGCAGTGAATCAGCAGCGCGAAGAAAGCGGAGACGCACGCGGTGACTAAACCGCCGAACGGGGGTTTCATTTCTCGATCCTTCGATTGTCCCGAGATGGGCGTCAAGTGACAGCGGACGCGGAATGCGTCCTTTTTACCCGCTGGGTTTTCAAATTAGGACAATCCCCGATTTTCGAGGTGTTTGACTTGGGGGCACGTTCCGTCGTGAGATTGCTTCCCACCAAACCCATGCCAGATCGCGAACTTCAAAACGCCGGCCGCCCTTGCGTCCAGGGATTTCAGTGGCGCGCCCTGCGCTTCTCGGCCATCGAGATGCTCATCGCCCTGGTGCTGCTTTTTGTCGCGACTCCGTTTCTCGAGGATTTGCCCCACGCCAAAGCGATCGAGTCCGTTCTCGTCACCCTGGTTTATCTTTCGGCCGTTCTCGCGATTGGCGGGCGGCGGCTGACGTTCTTTTTCGCCGCGCTCCTGGCCGTTCCGGCCGTCGGGGGGAAATGGCTGAACCATCTCCAACCGGAGGCCTTTCCTCCGCACTTCTTTCTGGGCGCTGGCATCCTTCTCCTCGCGTTCGTCATTGCCAACATCCTGCGATTCATCCTGCTGGCACCGCGGGTCAACGCCGAGGTCCTTTGCGCGAGCATCGCCACCTATCTCTCGCTCGGCCTGCTCTGGGCGCTCGCCTATCACCTTGTCGCTCTGGTGAATCCGGCGGCCTTTGCGATCAATGTCACCCAATTGCCAGGACAGTCCATGAACGGGTTTGCCTCGTTCTATTTCAGTTTCACCACACTCACCACCCTGGGCTATGGAGACATCACTCCAGTCTCCAAGGCGGCCCGGATGCTTGCTTCCCTCGAAGCGATGACCGGCACGCTCTACGTCGCTATCCTCATCGCGCGGCTTGTGGCCCTCTATTCTTCTCCAAGAGCCGCTTCCAATTCGGATCCCGGCGAACGGTGAACAGCGAGAAACATGAAATCTTCCGGCATTTGCCTGCTCACCGTGCTCGCCTTCGCCGGCTGCGTCGTCCCGCGAGCGCCAGTCTCTCCGGCCATGCTCACCGAGCATGCCGCCGAAAAGCGCGCCGCCCTGGATCTTCGCGCCGCCAGCCTCGCCTCCTCCCAACTCGGAACGGAGAAGGGCCGTCGGCTCTATGACCATGCCGCCGCGGATCTCACTGTGGTGCTGCGCTCCGCCGAGCATGGCGACCTCTGGAATCACCCGCTGACTCTCACGGCGGGCGGCGAAAGCTACCATCTCCAGCTCGCCCCGGGCATCGGCAAAGGCTACTGGAATCCCAACGCCTTCACCGCGTTTGTCCCGGCGGAGAAAGTGTCGCTCAAGAACATTCGCCGCCGTGACGTCCAGACAGGCATCGGCGGGGCTTTAGTTGGTGTCCGCAAAGAGGAACCGCGGGAACCGTTCACCTTCCGGTGGGGGGTCACCGCTCCGGTCACGGCGACGCTCGATTTCCGTGGGCACGAGGCCACGCTCACCCTTCGTGATCCGGAGAAGCAAACCACGGCGACGGTCGCCGGGATCACGCGGCCGCTGGAAGCCGATTTCTCGGCTCCGCTGGCCTACTATCCGGCGGTCAACGAGCTGCTGGCCGGGCTCCTGGCTGCGATGCATGCCCAGGATTTCACGGAGAGAACGGGGCTCTACATGCTCGAGCCCTACGACCCTGAGCGCATTCCGCTCATCTTCGTCCATGGACTCATCTCCACGCCGCAAATGTGGCGCGATGTCATCAACGAGGTCGAATTCGATCCTGAACTGCGCGGGCATTTCCAATGCTGGGTCTTCGGCTACCCGACGGGCAATCCCGTCTCCTATTCCGCCTATCGTTTTCGCCAGGAACTGGCGAAGGGGAAGCAGCTTTACGGCTGGCCGCGCGGCATCGTGCTTGTCGGCCACAGCATGGGTGGCCTCATCTCGCACCTGCAGGCCGTCACGATGACGCGCGCCGACTGGCTTCGCGTCGCCGGCAAACCCGCCGAGGAAATCCTGGCACGCACGCCTCCGGACAGCCCGCTTCGGCAGATGGCCATGTACAACGCCAATCCGGATATCCGGCGCATTGTCTTCATCTGCACACCGCATCGCGGGGCCGACATGGCGACGAGTTTCATCGGCCGCGTTGGGATGCGGCTGATCACCCTGCCGGTGGCCCTGGCCGGGACGCTGCAAAACACGCTCCGAGGCGAAGTGGGTTTCGCCACGGGCGATGCGCGCATTCTCCCGAACGGCGTGACCAGCCTTTCGCCAAAGAATCCGACGCTGAAGGTCCTGGACACCGTCCCGATCCGCGCACCATTCCACTCGATCATTGGCGATCGCGGCCGCGGCGACACTCCGAATAGCTCCGACGGCATCGTCCCGTACTGGAGTTCACACCTCAGCTCTGCGGAATCCGAAAAGATCGTCCCCGGCCCACACGGTTCCTGCGAACTGCCGGAAACCATCGCCGAGCTCAAACGCATCCTGCATCTCCACCTGCAGAGCAGCGGCAAGGCGAGGAAAGCGTCCATCGCGGCTGACCGGGCGGTTACCCGATAGGCGGAAGAAGTAGGAGAGGCTTCCCAGCCTCTTCGGATCGGATCCGCTGAAGCGGCAAGGATGCCGCTCCTACTTCGGTTGCGGCTTCGCCGCCTCCAATCCCTCTGCGCCCTACCCGCAGACCTTCCGAAAGCGGGTCCGGGCCGGACGGGCAGAGCAGCGCCGCACTCCAAGAACGCAGGCGTCCTTGCCCGATTTCCTCGAATTCGCGAACAGGTCCTCATGCCGATGGCGCAGAATACTCCCTCGACCTGGGAGAATGAACGGCAAGAATTCACACAACCCTTGCCAGACCCCGCAAGTCTGCTCCTTATTCCCGGCTTCGCGCCCTCGTTCCTGATTCATGTCCAGCTTCACCCCGCCTGCCGAATCCGCTCCACCCGCCTCCGCGCGACCGGCATCTTCGGATTCGCCGGCGGCTCCGGGAATGAAACTTAGCCGGCTGGAAATCGCCATCCTCGCTCTGGCGCTGGTCGTGCTCGCTGTCTTTCGCTGGTTTTCGGTCTACAGCCATAAATGGAACAGCGACGAGCCGCAGCACCTGCACGTCGTCTGGGCGTGGACGGTCGGCAAGCTGCAGTACCGCGACGTCTTCGATAATCACACCCCGCTCTTTCACATTCTCTGTGCGCCGCTCTTTCGCTGGCTGGGCGAACGGGCGGACATCGTGCAACCGATGCGCATGGCGATGATTCCACTGTTTGCGGCCAGCATCTGGTGCGTCTATCGGCTTGCCGCCAACCTCTTCGATCGGCGCACCGGCTGGTTCGCGGCCATTCTCGCCGCCCTGCTGCCGGTCTTTTATTTCCGCATGGGCGAATTTCGCACGGACGTGATGTGGACCACCGTCTGGCTGCTCACCCTCGTCGTGGCGTTGACCGGACGAATGACGCCCGGGCGGATCTTCGCCGCGGCGCTGCTCCTCGGCGCCGCCTTTTCGGTTTCGATGAAGACGACCTACCTGGTCTTCTTTCTGGCCATTGCCGGAGCGATCACCTGGCTGCTCGCAGGCCGGCCGATCTCGAAGTCGTTGCCGGCCTACATCCTCGCGCTGCTGGGCGGAGTGCTCGTCGTCCCTGGCGCCATTGTCGCTTATTTCGCCAGCCAGGGCGCCCTCAAGCCACTCTACCATTGCGTCATCGAGCACAACACGGCTTCTGGCGAAAAGCACAACCTTCTCCACCACTTATTCTCGGAGAGCACGCTCTGGTTGATTCCCGCCTGGTTTTGCACCGCGGCGATGCTTCCCAGCGTACGACAGGATCCCGCCCGCGGCTACCGCCGACTCTTTTTGTTCCTCGTCACGGCGCTTTTCTATTCGCTTTTGCGCATCTTCTGGCCGGTCGTGACCACGCAAGACTATCTGCCCTGGCTGCCGCTGCTGCCGATCTTTGCTGTGCCCGGCTGCTCCTGGGTGCGTGACTGGTTGCAAAAGAAATCCAGCGCGAGGATCTCGTGGCTGCTCGTTCTCTGCCCGATCGCCGCGGCCATCTTCGTGTGGCGGGTCACTCCCAACGATTCGCCGGCGGATGCCGCGGTGATGAAGCGCCTGACTTTGCTGGCGGTGCTGCTCCCGATCTATCTCGTCGGCGTATTTTTCTGGTTCCGCGAACGGCGGCAATCGCCTCTCACCGCCTGCGTCCCCTGGCTGCTCCTGCCATCGCTCCTCCTCGCCGGCGAGATTGCCTACATCGTCACGGATGAACCGCTCTCCGCACGGCCCGAGCAGCGGCGCATCGGCCATCTTGCGCAACTCTTGCGCCTCATTGATCCAGGCGAATACGTCCTCGATACCAAAGGTGAAACCATTTTCCGCCCGCGCCCGACGTATCTCGTTCTCGAAACGCTCACCATGCAGCAGATCCAGTCGGGCCGCATCAAAGACGACATCGTCGAGTGCCTCATCAAAACCCGCACCGCTCTCGTTCATTCGTCCGCTCGCATGACGGACAAAACGAAGGACTTCATCGACAAGAATTACGTCCACGTCGATGGCGGCCGGGTGCTCGGCAAACGGCTGGCCACGCCGAAAAACGTGCCGGTGAGTTTCGAGATCATCATCCCCGAGCGTTACGAGTTCGTCACACCGTACGGTCCGGCGAGCGGCACACTCGACGGGCAGCCGATCGACGGCCCGCGCTGGCTGGAAGCCGGCCGGCATGAGATCGTCTCCGCGGATGCCGCCGGGCAGATCGTGCTCGTCTGGGCTCGCGCCCTCGAACGCGGCTTCTCGCCCTACATCGATTCCGACGCCAAGGCCAACGACCCATGAGCAGATTTGCCATCGATCCCGTTTCCTTGCCGGAAGGAGCTCCCGCTGCGGAGGAGATGCCGCCGCGCGAACGCTGGTTCGCACTCGCGCTCCTCGGCCTCGGGCTGATCTTTCGCTTCCTTTACACCTGGCACTACCGGATCGATTCCGACGAGCCCCAGCACCTCCACGTCGTCTGGGCCTGGGCGCATGGGCTGCTGCCTTATCGCGATGTCTTCGACAATCATGCGCCGCTCTTTCAAGCGCTCTACGCCCCGGTGTTTCATCTCCTCGGCGTTCGCGCGGATATCCTCCTGCCGATGCGTCTGGCCGAGCTGCCGCTCTTTGCCGCGACCCTTTACGCTGTCTGGAAAATCGCCGGTGCGCTCTACACTCCGCGCACGGCTTTGTGGACGACGGTCCTGGCCGCTTTGTTTCCACCGATCCGCTTCACGGACGAATTTCACTTCGACGGATTTTATCTCAGCTCGATCGAGTTTCGCCCGGACCAACTCTGGGCCCTGCTCTGGCTCATCGTCCTGCTGATCCTCGCGACCGGCCGCATCAACGCCCGGCGCACCTTCCTTGCCGGTTTGATTCTCGGCATCGCTTTCAGCGTCTCGATGAAAACGACGCTGCTTTTGGCGACGCTCCTGGTCAGCGGCGTCGGGGCGCTCATCGTTCGACGGTGCGCGGGCGGCCTGGACCTGGAATGGCCGAAGCTCTGGGCCCGCCTGGGCGCGGGGCTGGCGGGCATACCGCTCATTCCGGCGCTCGTCGTGCTCTACTTTTACACGCACGGAGCGATCCACTCGCTCTACGAGTGTGTCATCACGCACAACATTCTTCCCGGCTCCAGTTTGCACCTCTTCAGCAATGGAACGATGAAGTGTTTCCTCTTCGGCCTGCCGGCGGCCGTTGGCGGCAGCTATCTCATCGCGCGGCTGGAAAAGTCGATCGCGGTGCGCGCCCGAATCGGTTTCGTCTACCTGGCGGCGTTGCTTTACCTCGTCATTCTCAAGGCATTTTGGCCGGTCATCACCGAAGAAGATTACCTGCCGCTCTACCCGGCGATCATGCTCACCGCTGGTCCAGCGCTGCTCTGGCTGGTCACCTTCGCCGCGCGCAGTGCGTCGCTCGCCGGTCCGCTGCTGGCCGGCGCGGAAATGATCGGCATCCTCGTTGCGGCCTCACCGTTCCAGGATCTGACGACCGATAAGATCGGCATGGTCGCCGATACCTTGAAACTGACGGCGCCCGACGATTACGTGATGGATAGCAAGGGGGAGACGATCTATCGCCGCCGACCGTATCGCTATGTCTTCGAATCGCGGACTTTTCACCGCGTAAAGATGGGGGCGATCAAGGATGATATCGCCGACCACCTCATTCAGACCCGGACTCCACTGGCGACGACGATTCGGATGCCGCACCACGCGCGGGACTTCATCAAGGCCAATTACGTGCCGATCGCTTTCCGGCTGCGCGTGGTCGGACAGGTCCTGCGCGAGCCGGGCGTGGCCGCGAAGGGGAAATGCTATTTCCAAATCAACGTCCCGCAGCGTTACACGTTGATCACGCCAGCGGGCGCGCCGGCGGGTTTGCTGGACGGAACGCCTTTCACGGGTCCTCGTGAATTGGCCGCGGGCAAGCATGTCTTCCTTCCGGACGATCCTCCGGATTCCCTGGTGCTGATCTGGGCCAATGCCATCGAACGCGGTTACTCGCCGTTTGCGAAGATCAAGGACGATCAGATGACCGCGCAGGATTAGGCGTCACTTCGCCGCCGCGGGTGGGGCCGCGCTGGGCTTGGGTGGCGCGGTGTATTCCAGCACCTGTCCATCGGCCAGCAAGCGCGACCGCAGTTTGGCGTAGGGGACGTCCTGAACGTTTGTGTGTCCGTCGATGGCGAGCGCGGCGGCGGTGGCGGCGCTTTGTCCCAAGATCATGAAGACGGGCTCCATGCGGATGCTGCCGAAGGCGATGTGCGAACTGGAGACACACACCGGCACGAGCAAGTTATCGACCTGGCCGCGCTTCGGCACCAGCGAACCGTAGGCGATACCATAAGGCCCTTTCGTCGGCACGCCGATGTCGCCTTCGTTTTGCACATTCCCCTCGGGCGTGATGTAGCGCTGGACGTTGTGAGAATCGATGCCGTAACTCCCCATGCCGACGGAATCCGGGGTGACGCGCTTCTTCAGCAGATCGTTCTCCGTCATGACATAGCTGCCAATCATGCGCCGGGCTTCGCGGATGTAGAGTTGCGGCGACCAGCCACCGTTGTCGGTGAACTCGTCCTTGGGCAATCCCCAGGTCTGCATTTTCTCCTGCATGTCCTTCGGCACCCGCGAATCGTTGGCGATAAAATAGAGCCACCCTTTCTGGTAGTTCTCGTGTTCCTTGATGATCTCGCGCCGCCGTTCGTAGCTGGCATCGGGATAATCCCAATTCATTCCAATGTTATCGGTGCTGAACGGACCATGGTTATTGGTATCGGTCTTGTGATTCGGAATGGGATCGAACTTTTCGAAGGTCTCGCGCCAGCCGGCAGCGAAGACTCGCGCGAGTAATTCATACTGCTTCGGATCATAGCCATCGGGCCTGGCAAACGGGATGCGATTGGCGGGCGCATCCGTCAGGCACATCCGAAAACAATAGGCCTGCACTTTCTTGTCGGCCTGGCCGTACTCGCCCGGGGATTCCTTATTCACCCGTGCGACCACTCCACTCGTGGGATCACCGGGGGTCACATAGGCGCTGATCGGCTGTTTGACGGCGCCGAAATGGTGCCGGTGATGCAACACGCCCACTTGCACACCATTCCACTTTTCGCCGTAAGTGCTCTGCGCTTCGCGGCCGACCGTGTAATCCACACCCGCGGCAGCCATGAGATCGCCTTCGTAAGTGGCGTCGATAAACATCTTCCCTGCGTAAGTCTTGCCGCTCAGCGTCGTGATCGAGACTATCCGTGCGGAGTCCTTTTTTACGCCCTTCGCTCGATCGAGCCATTCGTCGCGCTCGACAGGAATGCCATTCTGCTTGATGTAGTTTTCGAAGATCTCTTCGGCGACATGTGGCTCGAAAATCCACATCGTGTGCTGTTCCCCGTCGATCGCCGGCGTGCCCTGCCCTTTGTTGCCGTACTCCGCTTTCTTCTGCCACGTCCACGCCGCGGCCTGATCGTAATGCTGCCAGACGCGGTGATAAAACTCGCGCGACAACCCGCCGATGACGGCCTTGTTGCCGGTATCCGTAAAGCCGAGGCCGCCGCTGGACAAACCGCCAAGATGTTTGTCGGGACTGACCACGATCACCGATTTTCCCAACTTCTTCGCCTGCACCGCGGCCATCACCCCCGAGGCCGTTCCGCCGTAAATGACGATATCATAATCCGCGGCGAGTGAGAGATGACCGAGAGCGAGGAGAGCAAGCGAGCAGAGAGAGTAAAAGGGGAGACGCATGGCGCTCCCAGTAAGCGCGGAACCTTTTGCCAAAACAAGCACCGCCGGAACGAAACTTCAGCGCGGTTCCACGCGCACTTCCGCAAAATCAACGGTCATGGGCGCATCGACAAGGTTGCAACGGATGATCACGTGTTTCGTTTCCGGAAGAATTCTGACCACGCTGTTCAACGTCCTCCAAGTCGGAGATGCCACCTTCAAAAGGCATTGAGCGTCGCGAGCAAGAAGATTGTTTGCAGCGTCGCGCTGGGCGACCACGAGGCCGTATTCGCCCTTCTCTTTGAGTCCGGGGCAACGCAGGCGGACCGTGACGGCGAGTTCCTGCGCCTCCGCCGGTCGATCCAGATTTTCGAGGAAATAGGTTTCCTTCTTATCCGTGCTCACGACGCGCAGGAAGGTGGTATTCACCTCGTTGGCGACCACACCTTTGCCGGGAGCGCCCGGGCCCCAGCTTTCCGGGGTGCCGTCCGCGTTCTTCCGCGAAAAGTCTCCGTTGAGCACCAGGTTGCGACCGGTGCCGCGTGCCGGCCGCGGCCCCGCACCTTGTGCGGCCAGCTTGACCTTCTCTGCGGCAATTTGCTTCAGCAAGTCGGCCTGCCCTGCTGATTTCGCCTTGGTCTCGAAGAAGAGCAGTCCCTGCAAATACTGCGCAGCGACCTCCTGGGCGTGAACCGCGTATTCATGCTCGGCGCGAGAGGCCTCGCGCAAAAAATAGGCGCGCGACGTGGCCAATTCACGCGGGAGCATGGGCGCAGCCAGGGGCGTCAAGTCGCGGCCCGCGGTGAGCGTATCCTTTTCGTCCGACGCGGCTTTCGCTTCGTCGGTTTTTCCGAGGTTGTTGGCTCTTTGTTGGGCCGAAGCAAGTACAGCGAGGTAGGTCTGGCGGTTCTGAGCGAGCGCCTTCTCGCGCATCCCGGTCAGCACCGTCAGGTCGGATTGGTATTTCGCCGCGAGCGGTGCGATTTCCGGCGAAAGATTTTTGGCCTTTTCTTGAGCGGAAGTCAGGCTAAGCCCGCAGACTGCAAAGCAAAGGATTCCCGCCACAATCCGTGTGAGCAAATGATGAATGGATCGCCGCGCATGGGGCGAGGTGGTGGCAGTCGGCAATATCTCGGAATCAAATGTGGAAATCATTTTTTCCTCCAAGTGGTCGGTGAACGGTAAAAGGTGACAGGGATCTGGAACCGCGCTGGCGCTGACTGAGGAAGATCGCTGGCAAGGGGAAAAGAAAGAAAGCGCCGTTAGTGTATTAATACAATAGTACACTCAACCGACAAGCGTCATTTGTCGAGCGGTTCCCTGGCCGGCCCGGTGCGGACGAAGAAGCGCTTTCCCTTTTGAAATACGACGTGTCCCTCGGCTTCGAGCCGCGCCCGGATTGCGGCGATGCCGCCAGGATACTTGGGATTCAGTTCCCCTTTAGACTTGAGCGTTCGCCAGTACGGCGTGATTTCGGTTTCGCCATTGGAAGCCGCTTCATCCGCGGCCTGCGCGGCCATCCAGGCAAAGATACCGGTGGTGATCGGGCAAGCCACGTCCACCTGGTGCTTCGCCGCCAGCGCCGCGCGCAAATCGTCGATGGTGGTGATTTTTCCCCTCGGCACCCGGCGCATGAGTTCGTCCACCTCGAGCGGCGCCGGAATGACCATCGTCCCGGATTTCCGACCCACGGCAATTCGGCCATCGATGGGTCCGGTTTTGGGCAGGCCTTTGTCGTCCATGAGTTTCTCGCGCCAGGTCTTTTTGCCGCGCGACGGCTTGGCGAGAGCTTCGGTTTTCTTTGGCCGCTTCATGACTTGTGGATGGGGAGTGAGTTACACCAAGACCAATGGCCTCTTCTGCCGGGGGAGAGTCAAAAGAAATCTCGCAGTTCAGAGTGCCGTGAAACCCGCGGCCATCGTCCAGTGCCAGTGGCGGCAATGCGGGCAACGCTCGTAGCGTTTCGAGCCGAGATTGACCGCGAAAAGCGGCGCGTCGTAGTCCTTACCGCACTCGGGGCAGTGCCGGCGGCCGAAGACGAGCGCGGCGGGGTTGAACCGGCCAAGACAGAACCAGGCGAGCAAACCCAGGGCGGCAAGAAAATAGCAAGTCAACCATCCTTCGACGATGACTATGCGGGCAACTTTGCTGAGGTGGCCGATGTGCGGGTCCATGAGAACGAGAGGAAAATTACCGAGCCAATGCGCTCCCGCCGCACAGGCAAAGCCGAGGACGAATTTCCGCCGGAGCCGCCAAAGGGCCAGAGAGACAAACGCGCTGTGAAAGACGCAGGTCATCAAGCGCTCGCCGACGTAGCCACCAAATTGATAAAATGGCAGATGGGCAAATTGAGGCGAGCGCGCGACGCGTTCCGCGACGAATCCCATTTCGCCGATGGCAAAAGCCAACCCGATGGCCAGCGCATAGCGCGCGAAGTTATCGCGACGAATATCGCGACAGATCGCGGGAATGAGCAACGGCAGCAGTTTCGCCGGTTCCTCCGTGAGTGGCGCATAAAACGTCTTCAACCAAAAATAGGCCGCCGACTTGGCGCCCAAATGCGCCACCGCCCAATGGTCGAAGGGCACCCGGACATGATAGAAAACGAGCGGTTGCAACGGCACGACAATGAGGGCCGCGAGCCACAAGAGCCGCCCATCCGCCGGCATCCGTAGCTTGACGATGAATGGAACAAAGATCGCGATGGCGACAACCATCGTAATCAGTGCCGTCAGATAAATTCCGGGCATTCCGGAGAAGCTGTTGAATAGTGGAAACGGTCGCGGCATTTTGGAAAAAGGATTCAGCGGATCGGGATCAATTCGACGGCGTGAGCTTGCGGCGCCGGGGTTGCAGGCTTTCGGGCGCGACCAGATTGTAGCGCACCTTTTCACCCTCCTTCACTTGTTCGTTCACGATCGCAACGACGATTTCGCCCGGCGTCAAACCATCGGTGATTTCGCGGACACCGCCTACGCCTGGCACGCCAACGGTCACCCTCCGGAAACTCACGCGACCGTCGGAATCAATGACGTGCACGTGGGCCGATGACGGACTCGTGGACGAGAATTGCAGCGCAGTCGCCGGGACCAAGGTCACGCCGGTTTTTCGTTCCGTCATCAAGTGAACGTTGACCGACTGATTCGGAGAGAAGAGCACGTCAGGCCCGGTCCGCGGAGGCGCGCCGGACTGCAGGGAGAGTTGTCGAGGGATCCGCCAATGGCTTACCGGGAAGATAAGCTTCGGCAGCCGAATATTGGCAGTGACAAACCGGAAGGGGCGCAGGAGCTGTTCCAGTGGTGGCCCCACGCGAGAGCGGTTTAAATAAAGCCGTAGTCATTTTAACCTCTGCGTCCTACCGCCAGTCCGGCCCGGACCACCTTTGCGGTCGTTCCTCACCTCAACTCGCAGGTGAGGCAGCAACAGTTTCAATTAAAAATGCTCTAAACCGATCACTCTGGTTTCGCCGGTGGTTCGGCTTTGGTCGGCGGGGCCGGTGGTTCGATTGTCTGGCGGAGACCATCGCTGAGGCGTTTCTCTTTCGCGGCTTCCAGCATTTTGGTGGCGATGGCGTCGCCTTGCCCCGAGTCGACCACCATCTGCGCCCACTTTTCCGCGTTATCGAATTTGCCTTGGAGGAGATAGAGCCGGGTGAGCCCGAACCACGCCGCGGACGCGCCCTGCTGTTGGGATGCCTTCAAGAGAAACGGCTCAGCTTTATCATATTCCCGGCGTGAAAGATAAATCTGCCCGAGTCCGTTCAATGCCCCGGCATTGTTCGGCTCGAGTGTGATCGCTTTTTTGAAAGCCCCTTCGGCTGTATCCGCAAAACCAGAGTTGAGTCTGGCCCAACCATAGCCATTCCAGGCGTTGGCATCGTTCGGTGAGAGGGCGGTGGCCTCGCTGAATCTCAGACCCGCGTTTCCGAAATCGCCCTGCTGCCAAAGGCGCCAACCTTCCTGAGAAAGCTCGGCCGCCTTTTCCGGATCAGGAATCGCTTTTGCAGGGAGTGCGGTGACGTTGGGAGATTCCGGAGGTCTCGCCGGAGTTCCACTTGGCATCAGGCTAGCCCGTGCATCCGCTTCGGCGGCACGGGCGTGCGCCAGCGACTCCTCCGCACGTGCTCTCGAACTGGATCGCCAATACCAAAAACCGATGACGAGCAGCAGGCCGGCCACCAGGATCGAGAAGAGAACGGTCGCAGAGGTCGCGATGAAGAGATTCTTCCATGGCATGCTCGCAGCGGCTGGCACCTTTGACGGCCGCGAGGATTCGGCGGTGGCCAGTTCGACTTGCGTGCGAAACTCGGCGGCGGTGGCGTAACGCATTTCCGGTTTCTTTTCCAGGGCGCGGAGGACGACCTCGTCGAGGCGGACGTCGATCTGCACCTTGCTGGAGGGCGGCTGGAGTTTTGCGCCGGGCAATTCGCCGGTGAGCATTTCGTAGAGGACCACGCCGAGGCTGTAGATATCCGCGCGGTGGTCGGCGTTTTGGCGATCCTTCTGCTCGGGCGCCATGTACTGGGGCGTGCCGGCGGGCTGCGACTCGGCCAGGCCAGTGTTCGATTCGTCGCCGAGGATTTTGGCGATGCCGAAGTCGGCGATTTTGATCCGGCCTTCTTTATCGAGCAGCAGGTTCTCGGGTTTGATGTCGCGGTGAACGATGCCGTGATCGTGCGCGTATTGCAGCGCCTCGCAGACCGGAGGCACGACGGCGAGAGCTTGTTTCGGCGTGAAACGTTTCGCGCTCATCGCCTGACGCAGGTTCACGCCGTCGACAAACTCCATGAGCAAAAAATAGAAGCCGCCGGCGCGGCCGAAATCGTAGACGGTGACGATGTGCGGATGATTGAGCGCGGCGAGCGCGTGCGCTTCGCGGGTAAAGCGCTTGGCAAATTCGCCGTCGTTTGCCCGTTCGGGAGCGAGCAGTTTCAGAGCGGCGAAACGGTTCAGCGATTTTTGCCGGGTCTTGTAGACGACGCCCATGCCGCCACGTCCGAGGCACTGGAAAATTTCGAGTTGCGGGAAGTGGGGCGCGAGTTCTCCCGGCGAGAGCGGCGGCAATGGGGCGGCCTCGAGTCCTCCCGTGAGTTCGGTTTCCGGGCCGAAGTGCATGGCGGCGAGGCACCGCGGACAGAGGCCTTCGGGCGTATCGGTGGGGAGCGTCGCGCCGCAGCGGGGACAAAGGGTGGCAGGTGTGGAATCGTTCATCGCTCTTTCCAATAAGGATGCCGGCCGGTTTGTTACACGCGCCCCAGAACTTCGACGACGTAGCGCATCTCGGTATCGATTTCATCCGCGGAGGAAACGGTATCGGAGACCGTTTCGCGGAAGACTTCCCGGTAGCGTTTGCGCAAACGGTGCACGGCCACCCGGCTGGCGCCTTCACTCGTCCCAAGTTCGCGGGCGATTTCCCCGTAGGGAATCGTCCCGCGCTCGGCGGTGAGATAGCTCTTGAGGCAAGCGAAGTCAGCGCCCCGGCCGTCGGCTTCGTATTCCTCGCGCAAGCGCGCCAGGGCCCGGGCGAGCAAGGTGAGCGCCCAGCGGCGTTCATAAAGATGATCGGGAGAAAGTGCCGGGCTCGGGTCGGCGAGATATCGCTCCTCGGCGAATTTCGTGTCGAGCGGCACAAAGGATTGGCCGCCGCCGCGCTTCGCGGACTGGCGCTTGTCCCATTCGTTGGCGACGAATCGTTTGAGCGCCATGATGAGGAAGGTCCGAAAGCGTCCGCGCTCACGATCGGCCGCTTCCAGCCAATTCTTTTCCAGCAAGCGCGCGAAGAATTCCTGGGTGAGATCCTGGGCGTCGTGCGCGGAATTTCCCAGGCGACGGACGAAGGCATAGAGCGGATGCCAATAGGCGCGGCAGAGCGTTTGCAGCGCGTCCATGGATTCCGTGGAATCTTCCTGCCGTGCAGCCATCACCACCGACCACCGCGTGGTGGCAAAGCGTGCCGCGGGCGAAACCGCAGGCGTGTGCTGTTCGGGGGAAGTGGTCATCAAGTCGCCAGTGCTTACCAGAGAGATAAGCGTGGGCGACGCGTTGTTACCAGCCGCGTTCGGGATTGGGTGGAGGATTCAGTCAGCGCAGCCAGGGAAACGCTGGAATCGGTCGTGATCAATGGCTCAGCCAACCGCCGGTGGCCTGGACGGGCGATTGCGCTTCGCCGGGGGCGATCCACGCCGCGATCGCGTTGGGAGCGACGGCGAATTTGGCGGGACGTGGGACGGCGGCGCGGAAGATTTCGCCGTCTGTCCGCATCGGCGCGGAGGCGAAATGGATGACGGTGAAATCGTGCCGGAGTTTGCGTCCGCGGTTCTCGCCACGCGTCACATCCGATTCAAGATTGCCCGCGAGGAAGGCCACTTCGGCGACCATCGGCACGGTTCTGGCGCTGTTGCGCGGGCTCGCGAAGGTGACTTCGATTTCCGCCTCGCGCACGGTGAGAGTCAACTTGCCGACTTTCGCCGTCGACGACTTGGGCAAGCTTGGATGCTCAAACCAGTCACGCCATTCATGTCCATTCAAGACGAGGCCCGGCGTATAGACGGAGTCACCACGCCAGGCAGCCACGTACCGCCGCTGGCGCGCCGTGTTCTCCGCGGTCGCAAAACGGTCCGCCCAGCCGAGGTTGTTCCAGTAGTCGACATGAAAGGCGACGGGCACAAACCGCTTCCACAGATCCGGATTTTCCTTCAGTCCGCTGAGCCACGCCTCTGCCGGAGGACAACTGCTGCAGCCCTCGGAAGTAAAGAGTTCGATCAGGGTTGCGGGCGAATCGTCGCTTTCGAAGACCACGGGTTCGGCGGGCAGGGCCGGGCTGACCAGCGCAAGTAACATCGACAGAGCCGCGAAGGAGTGGAGGCGCATGGGCCAAATCACGGCAGCCGGCAGCTTCCGCCGCCGTGTTTGGCGTAGTATTTCTGGTGATATTCCTCCGCAGCGTAGAAGGGTCCGGCGAAGAGGATTTCCGTGGTGATCGGCCGGTCGAACTTACCGCTTTTCTCGAGTTTGGCTGCGGACGCCCGGGCGGTGGCTTCCTGTTCCGGTGTGGTGAAAAAGACCGCCGAGCGATACTGGCTGCCGATGTCCGGACCCTGACGGTGAAAGGTGGTCGGATCGTGCTCCGCCCAAAAGACGTCGAGCAACGCGCTGAAGCTAATCTGCCTGGGATCGTATTCCACTTCGACGGTTTCGGCATGGCCAGTAGTGTGCGAGCAGACGTCTTCGTAGGTCGGGCTTTTTGTCGTGCCGCCGGAATAGCCCACACGGGTCGCGGTTACACCTTTGACCTGGTCAAAGGCCGCTTGCACACCCCAGAAACAGCCGGCGCCGAAGAGCACATTTTCGCGGGCGGGTTCGACGCCGTCCTCGCGAAAACTCAGCGCGGCGGAGTTGATGCAATAGCGCAAGCCGCTCGGGGCCGGGCCGTCGTCGAAGACGTGACCCAGATGCGAATCGCAGCGCACGCAATGAATCTCCGTGCGGACCATCCCGAAGCTCTGGTCGACCGTTTTTCCAATATTCTCCGTGGCCACCGGCTGGAAGAAACTCGGCCATCCCGTGCCGGAGTCGAATTTCGCGTCGGAGCGGAAGAGCGGCAGGCCGCAGGCGATGCAGATGTAGAGACCGTTCTTGTGGTTGTCGTGAAAGATGCCGCAGAAGGAACGCTCAGTACCGTGCATGCGGGTGATGGTGAATTGCTCGCCGGTCAGCTGCGCGCGCCAAGCGGCTTCGGATTTGACGACTTTCGGGACGGCGATTGGCGCGGTGAGGGCGCCGGATTCATCGAGCAGGCGGACGGAGACGGACGAACGGTCAGGATTGGTGTCGGTGTTCATAAGCATCGAGGCTTTCTCTTTTTGCGAACGAAGATAGCCTGCAGCGACGGTAAGGCCCGCGGTGCCGCCAAGGAGCGTGGTGAGAAATGTGCGCTTGGTCATGACGATGAAACGAATGACCGAGACGAATGATTGCGAGAGGCGGGATGATTTCGAGTTTCAAACGGGCGAATCAATGCCCGGCCCGGCAATGCCCGCTCTCCAAAGGCGATAAGCGCCAGCCATTCGGAAGACGCACCCCTCAAACAAATTTGGAGCTCTTAGCCTTCCCGGTCGCTAATCGCGGTTTGCGCACGCAAGAGGTCGTGGAGGGTGACGACGGCGAGCGGACGGCCTTGGTCGGTGTCGGTAATGACGATCAAACCGCTGACCGATTCGATGAGGAGCATCTGGCATTGACGGATGGTCTGGCTCGGCCGGGCGGTCACCGCCGGGTGCAGGCTCACCGGGCGGCTCTCCACCTTAGCCTGCTCGAATTCCGCGCGCAGCAAAATGCCGTGCAATTTCCCGTCCTTGGCCACGGGATAACGCTGGTACGGGGTTTTTTCCAGGGCATCGGCGAGCGAGCCATTTTCGAGATCGGTCAGTACCACCGGTTCGAAATGGGCGATGGCCGAAACGGGGAGATTCTGCCAGCTCCGCAAATCGCGGGGCGGGACGACGTGGGCCATGTCGTGGCCGTCCTGAATGAGCGCTTCCTGGTAAAAGTTCTCGTGGTTGAAGCGTCGCGCCACTAGCTGGCTGACGAGGGCAGCGATCATGAGCCCCGGCACGAGGGCAAACTGGTGCGTCATTTCGAAGATGATGAGCACACTGGTGACCGGCGCTTGGACGACACCACCGAGGCAGGCGCTCATTCCGCCGACGGCGAGCAAGATCCGGTCGGACTCGTTGAGGGCGACAAAGTGATTGCAGACGCCCGCGACGGCGACCCCGCACATCCCGCCGAAGAAAAGATGCGGGGAAAAGATTCCGCCTGAACCGCCCAGCCCATAGCAGAGAATGGTGGCGATGAGTTTCGCGACGAGGAGAAGAGCGGCCACCTTCCAAACGAGGCCCTTGCTCAGGGCGACCGAAAGATCGTCGTAGCCAAGGGCGAAGACTCCCAACCTGCCCGTGCGAGCATAAACGGCCATGCCGAGGCCCCAGGTGAGCCAACCGGCGAGCAGCGGCCGCCACATCGGTGGAAGCCAGCGCCATTTTCGAGAACGCGCGCGCAAAGACAGTGTGGAGCGCTGAAAGATGACCCCGGCCAGGGTCGCGAGTACGGCACAAAAGGGCATGATGACATAGGCACGCCAGGTGGGTTCGTCGATGCGCGGAAGATCGAAAGCCGGCTGCGCGCCGAGGAAGGCGTGGACGACGAATGCCCCAATGACCGAGGCGAGAAGAACGGGCCCCAAAAGGCGGCTGTTGAGATCCTCGAGAATCTCTTCGAGGACAAAGGCCACCGAGGCGAGAGGCGCATTGAACGCCGCGGCCAAACCGGCAGCGGCGCCCGCCGCAGACGCAGCCCGCTTTTGCTGCTTGGCGACGCCGAACCATCCGGCGAGGACCGATGCGACGGTGCCACCGAGTTGCACGCTGGGACCTTCCCGCCCAAGGCTCTGGCCACCGCCGATGCTCAGGGAACTGGCGATGAACTTCACAATGGCGATGTGCCCCGGCGTATGGCCGAAATCCTTCCAGAAAGCCAGCTTGAGCTGGGGAATACCGCTGCCGGCCGCTTCGGGACAAAACCTCGAGAGCAACCAGCCGGCAAGGATCGAGACTGCGGAAATGACCCCCAAGCTGATCCACGGCATGGCCTGCGGCGCGACTTGCAGCGGATACAGAAAGGTCAGCCAATAAACTTTGTTGATGGCGACTTGAAAGGCGACCGCGACGAGGCTGGCCATCGCCCCGTAAAGGACGATCGATACGACGAACTGGGTTCGGTCGGGAAGTCGTTGAAGTGCACGAGAGAAACGATTGAACACGAGCCCACAATGAGTGCCTCGGCGGAAAACATCAATGACTAGAGCCCGTTGCCGCACTCATTGAACAAACGCGTGCACGTTGAAGGGCGTCGTGCCCACCCGCAGACGCCCCCGCCGGCGAAGCAAAGCTTCGCTCCCAAGTGCGATCCCAAGGGCCACTTGGGACCGAGGTTCGGATTCATGGTGACGCGCGACGCACCGGCCTCGCATTTTCCAAGCTGGCGCTGGAACACGGCGACCGGCAGACTTGAGCGCAACTACCATGAGTGCGTCCAAAATCGTCGCCTTTGCCGGCAGCCTTCGCGCCGGATCACACAACAAGAAGCTCCTCGCCATCGGTGTCGAGGCCGCGCGCGCGAATGGCGCGGAAGTCACTGTCGTCGACCTCCGCGAATTGGCCCTGCCGCTATTCGATCAAGACATCGAGGATTCCACGGGCTTGCCGGAAGGTGCGAAGCGCTTCAAGGCGCTACTCCGCGCCAGCGACGGCATGCTCATCGCCGCGCCCGAATACAATAGCTCCATCACAGGCGCGCTGAAGAACGTGATCGATTGGGCCTCGCGAACGGAAACGGACGACGAACCGTCGCTCGTGGCCTTTCGCGGGAAAACCGCGGCGCTGCTTTCGGCCTCACCCGGAGCTTTCGGTGGGTTGCGCGGCTTGGTCACGGTGCGCTCGATTCTGAGTAACATCGGCGTCCATGTCCTTCCCGACCAGGTCTGCATTCCGGTCGCTCACCAAGCCTTCGACGAGGCCGGCAAGCTCAAGGACGAGAAGAAAACGAAACAGGTCGCGCAGATTGCCAAGGGTCTGGTCGAACTGACCGCGCGGCTGAAGAGCTAGCCGGAATCAGATTTCCGAATACGGCTCGGGCGTGAGGATTTTGTTGGTGATGTGCGAGACGATCTCTTTGTCAGCGTACTCGGGCATCGCCTTGAGTTTGTGCCATTCGTCGTCGCCACCGAAACGCTTCCAGGCGGCGACTCGGGCGGCGTCATCGGGAAAGACCAGCATGTACGTGAGATTCGGCATGAGCGAGCCGACGACGGTTTCGCCGAAGAAGACCGGGGTGAGCCCGACACGTTTGAAGACCGGCAATTCGTGCTGGTTGAACATCTCGATTTTCTTTTTCGCCGCCCGCTCGTTGTGGCTCTCGTAGATGCGCAGGTTCATGATGCGCGGCTGGCTGGCATCGGGCTTTTGCAAATTGGGCATGCCTTCGATGGCATGATGGAGGGAGCTTTCGATGCGCTCGTAAATCGGGTCAGTGGCCTTGGCCTCGAGATAGGGCGCGCCGGCTTTTTGATACTCGGCGTCGGCCTCCAGCTTGTCCGAGAGACTGACGATCTGGTCGCCCGATTTCAGCACCATGAGGACGTAAACCACCGCGCGGTCCGGCGGCAGGCTCTCGGTGAAAACGCCCACCGGGCCGATTCCCAGCCGATGCATCGCGGGAATGAACGCCTTGCTCAGGTACTCGTCGAGCACGGGCTTGTTATCCGTCTTGAGCGTGTAGTTGCGGAATGCATAGACGTCGCGTCGCGCGAGTGGAGTGTCGGCCGCCATGGTGCGTTCACTCAATACACCGGCACCGAGTCCGGCAATGGCCGCTTTTTGGAGAAAGTCGCGTCGTTTCATGGGAGGGAGAAAAAGAGAGGAGAGGTTTTGGGTGGAGGCGGCATGAAATCGCCGGCCCGGAAAATTCGGGCCGATGAAGTGTGGCTGCACGGGGCTGCATCATGCAAGTTCTTGATGCATGACCAACCGCCGCACCTTCCGGAAAATTGGCATTCTCATTCTGGTCATCGGTTTCCTCGGTGCCGGCGTGGCCTACTGGACGGCCGAGCGACAGGAAGCAGCCCTACTCGCGAAGATGCGCGCGGAAGGAGATGACACCGATCCCTCGCTGTCATCGGAAGATTCCAAGCTCTACAACTACAACTCGGAGCTCAACATGGGAAAGGGCGTGATGCTCATTCAGCGTTTCTTCCATTCCATCGGGCAATTGTTTCGGGGAAAATCCCTCCCATTCACCCTCGTGACGATTTCCGTCCTTGCGGCCTTCTCTTGCTTCGCCCTGGCGGATCGATCCCCGCCGCATTGAGCACCCTGAGTTCCAGGAGCAGCGCCGTCAATGTCACTTGATCACCTTCAGCGGTATTGCGTAGCCTCCGCCCCGTCATGAGTCTCCCCCCATTTTCTCATCGCGAACTCGCCGGAGGGCAACTCGGAACTCGACTCCGAACTCAATTCACTGAAATCCCCGAGCACGCCCGAGTTTCTCATCAATGGCCACCTTCACACCGGTCAACTGACGGAGGAGCAATTCAACCAATTGATTAAAGAAGCCCAGCAATAGTCGGCCGGTCCGCGGCCGCCCTCGCAGGCGAATATCCAAAGCTTTCGCTTTCTGCCGGATTAGTTGGGCGAACCAATCGCCACCTTTCGTCGCCCATGACCTTTCTTCCCTCAACAAGAAGCCTCCTCGCTGCACTCGTTGCCATCGGCAGTGCCTCTTCCAGCTTCGCCATCGATCCACCTGACACGACGGGTTGGAAAGACCTCTTTGCGCCCGACCTCTCCAACGCCGTGAATGGCGAACATTGGAAATGGGAGGACGGCACGTTGGTGGCCAAGGACCACGAGACGTTGTGGACCAAGGAGAGCTACGGGAACTATATTCTCGACCTCGAATTCAAAGTGGCCCCGGATGCGAACAGCGGTGTCTTCATCCACTCCGGCAACATCAAGGACGCGCTGGCGACGATCGAAATCCAGGTCCACGCCAATACCGATGGCAGCAAGTACGGGATGGTGGCCGCGATGTACGACCTTCTGCCACCTTCCAAGAGCATGGCCAAGCCGGTCGGCGAATGGAACCGCTATACCATCACCTGCAAGGACAACATGGTGACGGTGGTCTTCAACGGCGAGGAAGTGATCCACGCCAACCTCGATGACTGGAAGGAAGTGCACAAAAATCCGGACGGCACGCCGAATAAATTCAAGATTCCGATCAAGGATTTTGCGCGCGTCGGCCCGGTGGGATTGCAGGGCCTGCATGGCAAAGCCCAGGCGCCGGTGTGGTACCGGAACATCAAGATCAAGCCGCTCAACTGAGCGACAGGATCATTGATGAATGGCGAAAGGAGCCGGCGAAGTAGGAGCGGCGTCCCTGCCGCTCTGGGAGAGGCTGGAAGCCTCACCTACTTCTTTTGAGTGCTCACAACCTCGTCGTTTTTGGCCCCTCAGGACCGCGATGGGATGGCGATGACGACCTCGTAGTGATCGGCGCCTTCGGGGGAATCACAGAGGTAGAGATCGAAGCCTGACGAGGTCAACTCCAGGGCGATGACGTCGCGCCCGTCGCGCTCGATGATGTGGGCCTTGGAGAGATCGTATTGCGCAGCGATTCTCTGCCAGCCAGCGGGAGTCTCCGAGAGGTTCTCCCAGGACTTCCCATCGAATGTCATATCGGTCGGGCCGGCCCAGTACTTATGTTCGTAGTGCACGGAATCCTGGGTGAAAACGATCCGGCCGCTGCCGTCCACCGTGCCGGCGATGCGCAGCAGTTTCGGGTGGTTGTCGGATGGGCTCGAAGCAGACGGCGGCGCTGAGTATTTGGGCTGCGAATTGGAATCACTCCAAGCCAGCGTGAAGGCGCCCGCCCCAAGCGAGGCAATCACGCAGAAGCAAAAGATGAGCGGAAAGTATTTCTTCATTGGGGGGGGGCGAACAAAGACGGTGCTGCTGGCTGGCGAATGTCGGAAGCGGCGTAACGCTTTGCTGGCTTAGATGCGGATTTGTAGAAAGTTTGCGGGTTTTTTAACAGGATTGTTATTTACGTGCCTCTGCGTATCCCAGGGAACGCAACGCGGCGGAGCCGCAACCGAAGTAGGAGCGGCATCCCTGCCGCTTCATCGGAGCAGAAGAGGCTGGGAAGCCTCTCCTACTTCCGGCGTCATCGCCGCATCACCTCTCCAAAGAGAACCTACACAGTTTGCGAAATTTTCAGGTTACCACTGCGGAGCCGCAATCAAAGGGGTGTCCACGAAACACACGAAAGGACACAAAAAAAAATCCTCGCGAACTTGCGGGATTCTTCCGGATAGCGGTGCTGGGAATGGGGATTGCCTCTGCGGACCAAGTGATCGACAGTGGTTTTTGATCCCTATGAAATGCCCGATCCTGGTATCTGTGTGCGGGCCAGTCCTGGCCCTGTCATGGTGGTGGAGCGCGCTCGCTCTCGCCGAACAGCCCGCCGCGGGAAGCAAGCAGATTGTCCTGAATCTCAGCAGTTCCGCTTTTGCGAGCGGGGCCGCCATCCCGGTCAAATACACCTGTGAAGGTGAGAACAGTTCGCCGCCGCTGAAGTGGAGTGGCCTGCCGGAGGGGACGAAGAGCGTGGCCCTGATTTGCGACGATCCCGACGCGCCGGGCGGGACGTGGGTGCATTGGCTTTTGTACGACCTCCCGCCGACCACGAGCGAATTGAACGAAAAGCTGGCTCCGACTCCGACGCTCCCCGATGGCGGAAAACAGGGAACCAATAGCTTCAAGAAAATCGGCTACGGAGGCCCCTGCCCGCCGCCGGGGAAAGGGCACCACTATTTCTTCAAGCTCTACGCCTTGGACACGGCATTGGCTTTAAAGCCGGGCGCCACCAAGGTGGACCTGCTCGGCGCCATGGAGCATCACGTCCTCGGTGAAGGGATGCTCATGGGCACTTATCAACGCAAGAAGTAGCGCCGGCGGGCGCCAGCATGCGGCCCCGATTCGCGGTGCGGCCTATTGCCGCTCCGGTTTTTGGAGCAATTAAAGTTAAACTGTAGCCGATGGGTGCGCCTCACGGCTGGAGGGCGCTGCTTCGTCAGCGCCCAAACTTCCTCTGAAGAAGTGGGGCGACGACGAAGCGTCGCCCTCCACCCCTCCCGAGCAGCGGCCACACTATTTCTTGATGCGCTCTAGCGCTATTCCTTCGGCGGATTTTCCGTGATCTTCTTCAGGAGCGGACTGAAAAGATCCAGGGGAATGGGGAGAAAGGTCGTGGTCGAACGCTCGCTGGAAATCTCCCGCATGGTTTGGAGAAAGCGCAGTTGCAGGGCGATGGGCTCGGTGGCGATGAGCTTTCCCGCCTGGACCAGCTTTTCCGCCGCCTGATATTCGCCCTCAGCATTGATGATCTTGGAACGGCGCTCGCGTTCGCTTTCGGCCTGCCCGGCCATGGAGCGTTTCATGGAATCGGGAAGCACGACGTCTTTGACTTCGACCGCGGTCACCTTCACTCCCCACGGCTCGGTCTGGTTATCGATGACCTGCTGGAGATTTTGATTGATCCGCTCACGTTCGGCGAGCAAGTCGTCCAGTTCCGCCTGCCCGATCACGCTGCGCAGGGTGGTCTGGGCGATGAGCGAAGTGGCCTTGAGAAAATCCTCGACCTTGATGATGGCCGATTCCGGATCGATGACCCGGAAATAGACCACGGCATCGACGGTGACGGGGACATTGTCCCGCGTCATCATTTCCTGCTGCGGGACATTGATGGTAACGACCCGCAGGTCGACCCTGACGATGCGGTCGACGACGGGAATGAGAAAGATGATGCCCGGGCCTTTGGAGCCGAGCGACTTGCCGAGCCGGAAGATGATGCCGCGCTCGTATTCGCGGAGAATCCGGACCATTTGGGGCAGAAAGATCGCACAGAGCACGAGGATGGGAATCGCCCAGGAGATGAGCCGGGCGAGGATTTCGAACAAGTTTGGCATGTGGGTAGTTGGGTTGGAGATCAGGCAGCGGACGAAGTGGCCGCGGGGGTAACCCGCATGGTTAAGCCATGAAGGGCGATTATCTCGACGATCTGGCCTTTGCCAACGGGAGAATCACTGACGGCTTTCCAATAGCATCCTTCGAGGAACACTTTACCGCCCTGGCTATCGATGGGGGTAACCGCCGGTGTCTTTCGTCCGAGCAAAGTTTCGCTCCCTACTTTCACCGGGAGTCGCTGGGCGCGCAGTCCTTTGGTCACGATGAATAAAAAGAAGGCCGCGGTGATGAGGGTCGCGGGAACGATATAGCTCAGCGGCAACCTCATCGCCGGGTCGCTCCGATCGAAAAGCATCAAGGATCCGACAAAGAAAGCGACGATCCCGCCGAAAGTGAGAATGCCGTGAGTCGGAGCAAAGACGTCGATGGCGAAAAGGATCAACGCGAGGAAAATGAGGGCGACGCCGGCGGAATTTACGGGCAATATCGCCCCCATATAAAGCACGAGGACCAGGGCGAAAGCGCCAAGGACGCCGGGGAGGACGGTGCCCGGATGGCTGATTTCTCCGATAATGCCGTAGATGGCCACGAGCATGAGAATAAACATCACTTCGGGCCGCCAGAGTTTCTGAAAAACCAGCTCTGAAGTGGACATCGGTATCTCGGTAATTTTGGCTCCCGCGGTCTTGAGTTTCCGATGATTGACTTCGCGGCCATCCAACTGGCGCAGCAGATCGTCGGTATCTTTGGCAATGATCTCAATCACCTTCAGCTCCAACGCCTTGTCAGCGGTGATGGCGGCGCTTTCTTTGACGGAAGATTTGGCCCACTCGATGTTTCGTTTCCGCTTGGTGGCGATGGTTTCAATATAGCTCACCGCATAGTTTTCGAGCTTTTGCTTCATCGTGTCGTCCTGGGGCGGCTCGGCCGTACCGCTGGAACCGATTTGCACCGGATGCGCTGCGCCGATGGTGGTCGCAGGCGCCATTGCCGCGACATCCGAGGCGAGCGTAATGAAACAACCGGCGCTGGCCGCCGTCGCCCCGGAAGGCGCCACATAGACCACGATGGGCACCGGAGAAGCGAGGAATTGCTCGACGATCGTCTTGGTCGAATCGAGCAAGCCGCCCGGCGTATCGAGTTCGACGATGAGGCACTGGTCCTGCCGCCGGGCGGCTTCGCCAATGGCGCGGGTCACGTAGTCAGCCGTGGCCGGTCCGATGGCGCCGTCGATATGGATCAAGGAAGCCGTCTCGGCGCGGGCCACGACAGCCAGCAACAAACTCCACAAGGCGGTCAAAATCAGGAAACGCCGATGCATGACGCCAACACTCTACCACCTTGCTCCGCGGGGACAAATCGGAGATGGGAGTTCGGAGTTCGGAGATTGGCGCTCGAGCTTGTGCGGGCAGGACGGTGGGATAAGCTTCGTCCCATGAGCGCCCCAGAATTCTTTGCCTCGTACCCGGTTCTTGCGTGTGCCGATATTTCGCGTGCGGCGGATTATTACCGCGACGTGCTTGGTTTCAAAATCAAAGTGGTCAGCCCGGATGGCGCCTACGCCATTGTCGAGCGTGGCCCGGTGGAACTGCACCTCGACTCGCCCGTCTATGCCCGCGAACACGCGGTGGGAAATGGCGAATGTTATGTCTGGATCAAAGGGGACATCGACGCCTTGCACGCGGAATTTGCCCAGCGGTCGGCACTGCAACTGCACCCCACAGCGGATCGCCTTTACAAGATGCGCGATTTCACCTGCTGCGATCCGGATGGGAACCGGCTGACTTTCGGCGCGGAGATTCCTTGACGGTGGTACCGCGGGCAAAAAATTCAAACGATGAATAGTATACGGGAATTCTGCAGAATCTTCGCCCTGATGGCGATCTCAACAGCCTTGGCCGTGGCGCAAAGTGGCGAGCCCGGTCAATCGGAGCAGACTCCATTCAATGGAAAGAACACCGACGGCTGGCGCGCCCCGCTGGGAACATGGGCGGCGGTCGGAAAGCTGGCCCTGAATCCGGGCGCTCCACGGGATTTTACGGCCACGCCCGGCGAGGGTATCCTGCTCAACAGCGCCACGAGCAAAACGGTGAATCTTCTGACCACAGCGGAATTCGGCGACGTGGAAGTGCAGGCGGAATTCTGCATCACGCGCGGATCCAATTCGGGCGTGTTTCTTATGGGACGCTATGAGGTGCAAATCTTCGATAGTTGGGGTGTGCAGCAACCAGAGTACACGGACTGCGGCGGTATTTACGCGCGATGGAGCAAGGAGGAGAAACGGAAGATCGAAGGCCACGCGCCGCGTGTCAACGCGAGCAAGCCGGCGGGCGAATGGCAAAGGTTTGACATCGTCTTTCGTGCCCCGCGCTTCGACGGCTCCGGCAAAAAGATCGAGAAGGCGCGATTCATAAAGGTGATCCTCAACGGGACAGTCATTCACGAGAATGTGGAAGTTACCGGACCGACGAATGCTGCGGCTTTCTCCGATGAATCCCCAAAGGGTCCCTTGATGCTCCAGGGCGATCACGGCCCGGTGGCTTTTCGCAATTTACGAATCAAGGAGATTGATATCCCATAACTTTGCGACCAAGCGCTCGTGATGAAATCGAATGAATTTCCATCGGGACCATGGACGGGCTATTTCACTTACGCCAAGGGAGGCGGGAAATGGCGGACGGATCTCAACCTAACTTTTAAAAACGAGAGGATGACGGGCGAAGGCACTGATGCGGTTGGGCCATTTGTCATTGCGGGAGCCTATGATCCCGCGAGTAAGGAATGTTACTGGACCAAGACTTACGTCGGGGCGCACGAGGTTTTTTACAAGGGGTTTCGCGAAGGCAGAGGGATCTGGGGAACGTGGGAAATCGGGATTTGGAGTCGGGGCGGCTTCCAGATCTGGCCGCTCGGTGCGGATGGTGACGAAGAGGAAGCGGCATGGGCCGAGGAAGAAATTTTGACGGAGCCGGTGAGAATTCCGGCAGTGACCCTACCGCCGGCGCGGCGATGAAGCGGCCTGCCGGGCAGGCGCCTTCCGCCGTGGCTTTTCTTTCACCTCGTCCGTCCAGACTTTGAATTCCGCGAGGTGATTCTGGCCGAACGTGGTGGTGAGCGCGACGTCGGCAGCATCACGTCCCCGCGCCATGAGGACCCGTCCAACGCGCGGTTCATTGTGACGCGCGTCGAAGGTGTACCATTTGCCACCGAGAAAGACTTCAAACCAGGCGCTGAAATCCATGGGAAATGGGGCCGGCGGCACACCGATATCCCCCAGATAACCGGTGGCGTAACGGGCCGGAATGTTCATGCAGCGGCAGAAGGTGATGGCCAGGTGCATGAAATCGCGGCAGACTCCGACCCCTTCGCGAAAGACGTCCCGGGCGGTGCGATCCCGGCGGGCTTTCTGGTAATCGAACCGGATGTGACCGTGGACAAAATCGCAGATCGCCTGGACCCGCGGCCAACCGGGAGCGGTGCTGGAAAACCGATTCCAGGCAAAATCGTTGAGCGCGCTGTCGACTTCGCAATACCGGCTGCCGAGCAGGAATTGCAGCGTTTCCTCGGGAAGTTCTTCAACAGCAATCTGTAGCGCATCCGGGGCCTGAGGATCGGGTTCGCCGCTGTCCTCGACCACGGTATCGCTGCGGAATGTAACCCGGCCTGCGGGCGCAAAAACGCGGCCGCAGCGGTTGCCGAAGGAATCAGTGAATTCCTCGACCTTCCGCTTCGGAGACATTTCGAATTTTTCCATCTCCCGCACGGAATCGTCGCGCGACGGATGAAGCCGTAGCATCAGTAACATGGGTAGCGGTGCGGGAAAATTGAATCCTATCTCGTAGCCGACTTTGATGAGCATAATGCACCGACAGTTCGCGTGGACTGTGCCGATAGGATGCGCCTTGCGAGATCGTTTTTTAAGGAGGGAATCTTCCACTCCGGGAGCGCGTGGTCTGCACTTTTTACGCGATGCGACAGCGATGAACCGCAGAAGGAATTCGCGGACAATGGGATGCGCGCCAAACGTCGCTCCGCGTACGAATCACGTCCGCCAGCCAAACAGGGGTTGAACCCCTGGCTACCATCAAGGCATCGTCCCGCGATGATTCTCAAGCAGCCGACTCTGCCGGATTGATCTGCGCCGGCGCCTCCTGCGCCGATCGAGATTCGGACGAAGGAAGCGAATGCGAACCTGCGGGCCCCAGCGACAGCGTTATGCCGCCGATTGGTCCGGGAAAGGCGTGGCCACGGTGAGTTCGCCCTCCGGAGCCGTTGATCCGACGTCCAGCGGCATGCCCGTTTCCTGTTGGGCCATGACGAGAATTTCGCCGACCACCTTTGAGGATTGCTCGGTCAGTTCCTTCATCGATTCGACGATCGAATTGATGGCCTCGAACGGCCCCTTCCGGTTGTCGTAGTCGGCGGCGAATTGATCCCGGCGCTGCCGCAATTCGGTGAGCACGGCGTCCTGGAATTTCTTGACGTAATTGGTCGCCAGGCTCGCAGCGTACTTGGAAGGCAGCGAAGGGAACTTCGCGCTCGCGGCGCGGTCGATCATCTGGAGAAAGGCGACACGGGCGGTATCGGGGAGGCGCTTTTGCTTCAATTCCGGCGCGATGACTTGCTCCTTTTGCTCTCCGAAGAGACGGCGGCGGACGGTGGCAACTCCGCGGAAGAGCACCCAATCCGCAAAGGATTTTTTCACCGGGACGTGCTCTTCGTCGATGGCCATCTGGTAAGCGGCGGTGGATTCCTGAACGTCGAGTGCCGGCAGGGCGGCCAACCCAGTGAGACCGAGATTGAAATCGATGGCGTGCAGATCGCTCATGACCGCAGCGGCCGGTTCGGAACCGCCGAGCGGCCCACCGAAAAGCATGCGAAGACTGGAGCGGGTTTCATCGGCCAGGGTGCGGCCGGCCATGGCGAGCAAGGGATTCCAATGCCGTTCGGAGAGCGACTGGAGGCTGTCTTCGGCGGAGTACCATTGGTCGAGCGCTTCGGCCATTTCTTTCTTCAGCGCGACGGCCTTTTCCGTCGCGGTGTGCTCGATGGTCCGGGCGCTTTCGCTCCGGACCTGCTCGAAGGTGGCCTGCCAATCCACGGCCAGGAGCCGATCGGCGATTTCGACTTTCTCGCGGAGGACTTTCATCTCCTCGCCAAGCTGGACCTGTTTTTCCACCAACTCTTTCAGTTCAGGACCCTCAGCGACTTCGCGGACTTCGGCGCAGAGATTCGATCCCTGGCGCAGGCTATCGCGCATGAATTCCTGCGTGTAGTCGCTGCTGTTGAGATAGTCGGTGAGATCGGCGAGGAAGGTATCGAACGCTTCGCGTTGCTTTTCGTCGGAGCTATCCGGGACGTGCGCGCCGTGGCCATTTCCATTGCCGTTCACGCTGCCATTGCCAGTAAGATAAACGGAAGCGGCGCTGAGCAAATCGACGGCGTGAATGCGGAGGCGCTTGGCCTCATAAGCCTGGCGGAGCGGACCCGCCATGGAGAGGGTCTTGAACGCCTCGATGATCTGCTGCGGATTCCGGCTCTCCGTGCTGGGCTGCAAGGTGCCATCGGGCTGCAGGTCGCGCTTGCTGGAGTCGACGTTGATCACCAGGAAGATGCGGCTGAAGAGACCGAGCAATTGATTGAACTCGGCGAAGACCTGCTCGAGGTAAAGGTTGTCGGTCTTGACGACGAAAACGGCGCAGGCGGCGCTGTCGCGGAACTCGCGAGTGAGGACGTCGTAGCCGAAATTCATGCGGCTGTAGAGCCCGGGGGTGTCGACGAGGACGGTGCTCGATTCCGCCAGACTCTCGACCGGGAGCTTCACGTCCACGCGGCGGATGGCTTCGCTAAAATCGCGGCGCGGATCGAAATCGCCGTTGCGTTCCTCGGCGACGCGAATCTGGTCGGCGAGCGCGATGTGGCTGTCGGCGATGACGTCCTTGAGCATGCGGCCATTGGTGAAAACCGTCTCCCGGCCATTGTAGCGCGTCGCGGAAAAATGCGGTTCTTCCGAGTGGCGCACATAGACCAGGCACGGATAGCCCGGCAGCGAAGTGACTTCGCTGACGTAGCTCCGGCTGATCGCGTTCATCAAGGTGGACTTACCGCTTTTGAGGGGGCCGAAGATCAAGAGATAGGCCTGCTGGCTGTCGATCTTTTCGACGAGCGTTCGGAGCCGGGCGCGGACGTCGTTGAGCGTGGCCAGCGGCTTCTGGAGGAGTTCTTCGCTGCCTGCTTTTTCCATCTCCCCGGTGGCGTTTTTTATGGCGGGGGGCAGAGAGTTGAGAACGTTCAGGTAGGATTCACAGAACTTCGAGATCTCGGTTTTCATGAGAGGGCAGAATTGTGGGGCTGTCCGCGATGACCGTCCATGCATTTATTCTTGACGAGAAGTTGAGGCAAGCAAAAACCACCACTAATTGGGGTAACGTAGACCCCACTACACAATAGACGGTGTTCAACAGCCTGCGGACGCAAATGCCGTCCGATCAACGATTTCGAGCGCGCGGCACTTCCATGGGAGCTACTCGATCGTCCAGAGGGTCACCGAGTCCTGATCCTTGGTGAAGATGCGTTTGCCGGACAAAATCGGGTAAGCGTGCGTCGGCGAGTCGGCGACTTTGATGCGGGCGAGTTCGGTGTAGGAGGTGCTACCGGGCGAAAAGGCGATGAGTTGCGAAGCGGGCGTGAGGGCGAGGATGACTGACCCGGCATCGACGAGCGAACCGTACCCGCCGCCGCGCATGCCACCACCACGCATTCCGCGCCCGCGCATCCCTCCACCTCCGCCCGGACCGCCGAAACCACGACCAGGACCTGGCGGGGGATTCTGCGCGACCGCGCCGGGCGGAGCGGCCGGCGGCGCGTTCGGCGGCGGCGCACCCGCGCCCTGCCCGGGAGAGACTGGAGCGGTCCAGACGGTTTGGCCATCCGCGGCGTTCAGGCAGAACAACTCGTTTTTGCCGGTGATGCCGTAGACAAGCTTGTCTTTCAACACGGGACTATTGAATTGCGCGGAGATGTCGGCGTTTTTCCAGAGCGGTTTGGCGGCAAAGCCGTCGCCCTCCTTTTCCAGACGGACGGCGGTGATGCCGCGATTGGAGCCGGTATAGATGATGGTCTGGCCATCGACGATGGGTGTGGCGGCGTTGTAGCCGCGGCCTTCCACGGCGAAAGGCGCTTCCCACTGGAGCTTTCCGTCCGCCACGGCCAGCGCGACCATTTTGGAATTGGTCTGGGCGACGACGAGCTTGGCGCCATCGACGGTCATGAGGACCGGAGAAGCGTAGGCGGGGGTATCGCCCGTCCAGCGCCATTTTTCCGCGCCGCTGGTGAGATCGTAGGCGACGATGCCGCCGCTGCTGTCGCCGCCGAGTTCGGCGATGCACAAGCCATTGGCAACGAGCGGAGAGGACGAGACAAAGAACTTGGGCAGCGCACCGGCGAAGTCGTCCTTGCGCCAGAGCAGCTTGCCGGATTCGGCGTCGAGGCAGGAAAGAACGCCGCGCACTCCGAGCGTGACCACTTTGCCCTCCGCGACAGTGGGTGAACTGCGCGGTCCGGAAAAGCTGGAGGCCGGCCCGCTGGCGCCGAGAGAATCGTATTTATCCTGCCAGAGTTCCTTCCCGGAAGCGGCATCGAGGCAGCGCAGAATCTCCTGCCCATCCTGGCGGGAGAAGACGTAGAGCTTGTCGCCGGCCAGCGAAGGTGTGGCCACGCCCTCCCCGACGGTGACCTTCCACTTTTGCGACAGCTCCTTGGGCCATTCTTTGGGCGCGTCAAAGCCGGAAGCTTTGGCGTCACGATTGGGGCCGCGCCATTGCGGCCAGTCCTGTGCCTGGATGCCTGGGATGCTTACGACCAGCGCACATGCGGAGATGACGAGAATGCGATTCGCGTTTTTCATGGCTGCTCCTTTCGAGTCAGGGGTGTGGAACTGAAACCCTCGCCCGCGGGAATGGTTTCAGGGATTTCCAGGGGACAGAGCGAAAGGCAGTGCCCGGAGTTCTGCCGGCGCCCGGGGACGGCTGCGTTCGGTCAGTTGACCGTGGCGTCGGAAAGGTCGACGTGCAGTTCGAGAACGCCCTGAGCGGTCACGGAGGCGAGAGTGATTTTGCCCGTCACGCTGATCTCGCCGCCTTTCTTCATGGCCGAGACTTTGTCGTTTTCGGTGAGGTTGAAATGAATCCAGAGATAAGCCTTAAAATTCGCGGCGCCCTCGCGAACGAAACTGTCTTCGGCTTTGATCCGATAGCCGTCCTTGCCCTGCTCTTTCCGCGGGTCCTTCTCGACCCGGTCGATCTTGCACTTGAACGCGGCCGTTTGGCCTTCCGCCTTTTGCCGTAGAATGTCGGTAGCCTGCGATGCGGCGGCTTCCTTGCCGGCGCTGTTGAGCAGCGACACGAGGAGATTGTGCGGCAGGAGTGCCGTCACTTGTTTGAGGCTCGAGAGATTGCCACCGGCCCCTTTGGCGGAAGTGTCTTGAGCGTGCGCGACAGGAGCCACGAGCATCGCGCCAATGGCCAGACAGACGAACGGGAGGAACGGTTTCATCGCCGACGAGCAGAGCATCCGGATCGAATTGGGACAAGCCTTTCCAATCCCCACGGCCGGCGCTCGCAGCGGTCTTGCCAGATGGCGGGCCGTTGGTCAGGGTGCCCATTATCGATCCATGATTCACGTCATCGCCATCATCACCACGAAACCCGGGCAGCGCGCCGCGGTCTTGCAATTGTTCCAAGGCAACGTGCCGGCGGTCAGAGCCGAAAAGGGATGCATCGAATATGAAGCGACCGTCGATGCCGCGCCCGCGCTTCCGTTCCAAACGCCCTTTGGACCGGACACGTTTGTCGTGGTCGAGAAATGGGAGAGCCCGGAGGCGCTGAAAGCGCATCTGGCAGCGCCCCACATGGCGGCGTATGGCGAGAAAGTGCGGGACATGATCGCCCAGCGAGCGATCCATGTCCTCTCGCCGGCGTAACGCTTACTTTTTCGCGCCGTAGCCGCGGACGAAACCGATGCACGCGGCAGCGTCGATGACGCTGTTGTCCCAATTGTATTCGTATTCGACGGAGATGGGACCGTCGAAGCCCTGGGCCTTGTATTCGTCAAGAATGGCGGGGACATCGCTCACGCCGGTGCCCCAGAGGACATCATGGCCGCTCGGAAGCGGGGCATTGAGGTCCTTCATGTGGCTGCTCATGATGCGACCCTTGAGAATGCGCACGCAGTCAATGGGTTTCAGCCCCGAGCGCACCCAGTGGCCAATATCGGCACAGGAACCAATGCGCGGGTCGCGATCCTTCACCACCGAAAGGATGTATTCCGGGTCCCACATTTTGTATTCGGGATGATCCGGGCGCTTCGGGTGATCGTGGAAGCCGACCTTGATATCGTATTCTTTCACGAGTTTCTCGATGGTATCGATGGCCTCGACGCTCTCGGTGTTGATCACCCGCAGTCCGAAATATTTCGCGAACTCGAAGACCTTCCGCGAAATCGCTTCATCCTTCGACAACGGAACGACTCCGTAAGCTACCGGGGTGATGCCCTTTTCCGCGAGTTTCGCCTTCACCTTAGCCCAGACTTCCGGCGGCGACTCATGATTGAAAATCACCGTCGGTTCCTCGGGTGAGAGTTTCATCTTCGTGGCAAACTCGATGACTTTGGCGCCGGTGGAGGCGGTCTTGTCGATGGCTTCGAAGACGCTGAAATTCTTGAAGGTATAGGCCTGGCATCCGACGGCGAAGCCACCCACCTTGAGATTATCCGGAAAAGACCCGGCGTGCGCCAGGGCAGCAGTCAGCACCACGAGAAAAGACGTGCGGAGGAGCAAAGGGAGGAAAGACATATGCGGGTGAATGCTCCGGCTGCGGTTTTCTTAGCCGGGATCGTTGCCGGCTTTGTCGGAGAGGACACTCGAAGAGGCCTTCCGTTCAATCGGCGATGATACGCCTGCGTATTTCAACGACCGAGGGAAAAGCCGCGTGCGCCAGCGATTGAATAAAACATCAGCATGAGGGTCTAAGGATATCAAAGTTTCCATTCATCGAAACCAAATCCGAAGGAGGTGAGAAACACATGAAGTTGCTGCATAAGATCATCCTGGGTTGCGTGGCTGCCAGTAGCCTGGCGATCGCGAGCCCGGCGGAAGCACACGAGTATCGCTGCCATGAGTATAACTGCCATCCGTCTCATTGCCATTACTACTGGTACTATCACTGCCACCATCATCACCATCATTGCTGGTGGTAAGGATAGTCCCGCGTTCTGGTAAGTGCTTCCATGCACTGTTAGGTAACTAGCTAAGGGGCCGGTCCTCGGACCGGCCCCTTTTTTGTTTCCAAGTCTACCTCCCGCGTCCAAAGGAGCTTTTGAGCGATTGAATGAGGAGATATCACTCGAGAAAGGATACCCTCCTCCGGACAAGCCGCGCGAAGCTTCGAAACGGAACGATCACCGCGTCGAGAACGTCCCTTCTTTTTTTGTCATCCTGAGCTTGCCAAAGGATCTCTGACTTCCTGCGGGCGGAGGCGGTGCGGAGCATTCGGCGATCGCAGCCACCGCCTCCACCCGTGGGATGCGAGAGATCCTTCGGCAAGCTCAGGATGACAGTAAAAAAAGCGGCGCTTTTAACGCCACACTCGCCGCTGAAGCGCGCCCCCCCCGGCACACCACTTAGTATCAGTTGCGGGCGCGCTCATTTCGCCAGTCGACACCGGCATGAATTTCGAAACCGTCGGGCGACACCCATGGCGGTGCGAAACGGAGCTCGGCAAAGGGTGCGACGCCTGCTAAGACTGTGCTTCCAGGGTGATTAAGATTTTGAGCGAGTGCCATTCTCATGCGTGCCCCCATGATCCATTCCCCCCTGACGCGACCGCTTTCGGTGGCGGCAATGTTGGCGTGGACGGCCGCCATGCCGGTTCGTGCAGGAGAAGACGCGGCTTTTTTTGAGAGCAAGATCCGGCCCTTGCTGGCGGAGCATTGTTACGAATGCCACAGCGCGGACAAGAAGCAGAAAGCCGGGCTGGTGCTCGACTCCCGGGCGGGTTGGGAAAAAGGTGGCGATTCCGGGCCGCCCATCGTTCCGGGAAAACCCGAAGAATCCCTTCTCGTCAAAGCGATTCATTGGGCGGACAAGGATTTGCGCATGCCGCCGGAAAAGGCGGGCGGGAAGTTGGACGACGGACAGATCGCCGATCTCGAAAGATGGATCAAAGGCGGGGCGTTCGATCCGCGAACGAACGTCGCGGGAGTGCCGGTGAAGAAAAGCTGGGAGGAGATTTTTGCCGAGCGGAAGAAGTGGTGGAGTCTCCAGCCGCTGCGGGTGATGGATCCGCCGGTGGTGGAGGATGCGGAATGGTCGGGCGGGACCGTGGATCGGTGGTTGCGGGCGCGGATGAAAACAGAAGGCGTGACGCCGGCGCCGAAAGCGGACGCGCAGACGCTCATTCGCCGCGCCGCGCTCGTCCTCACGGGTCTGCCACCGGCGCCCGCGGAAGTGGACGCGTTCGTCGAGGCATCGAAAGTCGATTCCGCCGGCGCCTACGCGGCGCTGGTCGATCGCTTGATCGCTTCGCCACAATTTGGCGAACACTTTGCCCGCCATTGGCTGGATGTGGTCCGCTTCTCGGAAACGCACGGCAACGAATGGAATTACGACGTGGCCTACGCCTGGCGTTATCGCGACTACGTGATCCGCGCCTTCAACCAGGATCTTCCCTACGACCAATTCGTACGCGAACAAATCGCCGGCGATCTTCTGGCCCGCCCACGCTGGAATTCGGCGGGACATTTCAACGAATCGGACATTGGCACGGCCTTCTATCGATTCGGCGAGGTCAACCACGACAGTTGCGTGCTCTTCGGCGCGATCGGTTACGATATCGCGGACAATCAGGTCGACACGCTGAGCAAGGCGTTCCAGGCGACGACTGTGGCGTGCGCCCGTTGCCACGATCACAAACTGGACGCCATTTCAACAAAGGACTACCACGCGGTGCTGGCGGTGTTGCGCAGCACGCGCCTGGTGCAGCACACGCTCGATGCGCCGGAAGTGAATCGAAAGCCCATGGCGGAAATGCAGGCGCTCAAACCGGAGCTGCGGACCGAGCTGGCGGCGGTCTGGCGAAGCGAGGCGGCGGCGTTGGATGCCCCGAAATTGCGCTCGCTGGCGGAGGCAGCCAAAAGCAAAGCACCCGACATGAGCAGCCCGTTGCGCGCGTGGTTTGTCGCGGACCAAGCATCCAGTTTCGAAGAAGCATGGAAACAAATAACTGCGAATGAGACCCGGGACGCGAACGCGCGCGCGGAGTTCAACCGCACGAATTTCACCACCCTCGCGGATTTTCGCAATGGCATCCCCGCGGACTGGCATACGGACGGCATGGGCCTGCGCAACGGCCGCTCGCCGAGCGGGGATTTTTCCGTGGCTCCCGAAGGCGACAACGCGCTGAAGAGCCTGCTGCCGGCCGGGGTCTACACCTTCGGACTTTCCGATAAGCTCAATGGCGCGCTCCGCTCGCCCACCCTGCACCGGACGCACGCGCGAGTCAGTTTCGAGGTGGTCGGCGGCCGCTTCAGCCTCGCGCACATTGTCTTTAACAATTGCCAGCTCAACTACGCCCACCAGCATTCCATCCACCAGAACGACTGGTCATGGGTGACGGTGGATTTTCCGGAGAACACGGATGAACTGCATCCTTACGCCGAGCTGCTCACTTTCTGGGACAACCCGAAATTCCCCGATCCGCTCGGCACGCTGGGCAAAGATACCGAAAACATGCGCGGCCCCTGGGAGGAGTACGCGAAAAATCCGCGCACCTGGTGGGGGGTAAGACGCATCGTCTTGCACGACGGTCCGCAGACTCCGAAGGAGGAACTCGGCTATCTCGCGCGGCTCTTCTCCGGTGCGGCGCCGAAGTCGGCTGAGGAAGCGGCGACTCGCTACGCGGCGATCGCCGGTGAAGCAGTGCAGGCCTTTGCCGAAAATCGCGCGACGGACGACGATGTCTGCTGGCTCAATTGGATGTTGCAAAGCGGCCTCCTTTCCAATCGGGCCGGGGCTAGCCCGCAGCTCGCGGAACTCATCGCCCGGTATCGCGAGGTGGAGAGCCGGCTCTCCACGCCGACGATGATGCCGGGGATGGCGGACGAAGGACCGGGCTTCAAGCAACCGGTGCTGGTCCACGGCGACTACACCAAGCCCGGCGACATCGTCGAGCGGGCCTATATCCGGGCACTCGCGCCGGAGGGATTGAACCTCACACCCGAGGGCAGTGGTCGCCGCGAACTGGCGGAAATCATCGCCAGCCCGAACAATCCGCTGACCGCGCGCGTCATCACCAATCGCCTTTGGCAATGGGTTTTCGGTCGGGGCATCGTCGCGTCACCCGACGATTTCGGCCATCTCGGAGACATCCCCTCGCATCCGGAATTGCTCGACGCTTTGTCGGCGCGCTTCATCGCCGATGGGTGGTCGATGAAAAAACTCGTCCGCGCACTGGTCATGAGCCGCGCGTTTCAATCCGCGAGCGCTCCGACCGAAGAGGCGCGGCAGCATGATCCGCTAAATCTGCTCCTCTCGCATTACTCGGCGCGGCGGGTCGAGGCGGAGGTCATTCGCGACAGCATCCTCGCGGTTTCCGGGCGGCTCGACCCGAAGCTCTATGGGCCGAGCGTTTCGCCCTATCGGGAGAAAGAGGATCGCGAAAAGCGGCTCTTTGCCGGACCGCTCGACGGCGACGGACGGCGCAGCATCTACATCAAGTTCCAGCTCATGGAAGCGCCGCGCTTTCTCAGCGCCTTCAACCTGCCCGGAGGCAAGGTCACCCAGGGCCGCCGCGACAGCTCGAATTCGCCGGCCCAGAGCCTCGCACTGCTCAACGACCCGTTCGTCCTGGCGATGGCGGATGTGTGGGCGAGCCACCTCGTGGCCGACGGCCGGACCTCCCTCGCGGATCGGGTGGACGCGCTCTTTCACGAAGCTTTGGGGCGCGCGCCGAGCGAGACGGATCGCGAGAATTGTCTGGCCGCGGTGCGCAGTCTCGCCGCCGCACGCGGAGTCGCCGAGTCGGACATTCTCGCCAGCCGCGACGTGTGGAAAGACGCGGCGCACATGATGTTCAACCTCAAGGAATTCATTTTCATTCCATGAAACGGAGGAGGGAAACATGAGGAGAAACATCCAACACCCAACACCCAACATCCAACATCCAACGGCTCCGCACCGATTGCAGCCTGCCCCGCGCGTGGCGCACGGCCCTTGCCCCGGCCGCATGGCGGCGCCCTGCAATCGCCGGCAAATGCTGAAGGCGAGCGCCACGGGCTTTGCCTGGATGGCTCTCTCGGCGCTCATGCAGGGCCGGGCTTTCGGCGCGACGCGGCCGCCGCATTTCGCCGCGAAAGCCAAAAACGTCATCTTCCTCTTCATGGACGGCGGCGTGTCTCACGTGGACACCTTCGATCCGAAACCAGCGCTCGCGACGCACGAGGGAGAACCGTGGACCGGCAATCCGAATCGCAAATGGCAGAAGAGCCCCTGGCAATTCGCGCAGCACGGCCAGAGCGGAATGTGGATCAGCGAACTCTTTCCGAACATCGCGAAATGCGCCGACGACATTGCCGTGATTCGCTCGATGAAAGGCGAGCTCCCGATCCACTCGACGAGCGTCCTGCTCCTGCACACCGGGCACAACCTCGCCGGACGGCCCAGCCTCGGCTCGTGGATGAGTTACGGTCTCGGCAGCGAAAACGAAAATCTGCCGGGATACGTCGTCCTGAGCTTCGGTCATGTCCCGGTGGGCGGCATGGAAGCTTTCGGCAGCGGATTCCTCCCGGCGAATTACGAGGCGACGATCGTTCGCGCGGATGGTGAGCCGATCGAAAATATCGCGCCCATCGATTCACCGGTCCAGCAGCAGGCCAAGCTCCGCTTTCTGCGCGAGGAGGACGGCGCTTTCGCCGCACGACTGGGCGGGAACGACGCGGTGGAGAGTGCCGTGCGCAATTACGAACTCGCGGCGCGCATGCAGTCCGTCGTGCCCGACGTGCTCGACGAAAGCCGTGAAAGCAAAGCGACTCGCGACCTTTATGGCCTCGACGATCCCGACCAGAACACGCGTCTCTACGCGCGGCAATGTCTGCGTGCCCGGCGCCTCGTCGAAAGCGGCGTCCGCTTCGTTCAGGTCAACTGCCCCTACGGCCAGTCGAATGGCACTTGGGACCAGCACGGCAATTTGAAGAAGGGCCACGAAAAGAATGCCCGCCAGACGGAGCGGGCCGTGGCCGCGCTCATTGAGGATCTCAAGCAGCGCGGTCTCTTCGAGAGCACCTTGATCCTCTGGGCGGGCGAATTCGGCCGCACTCCACACGCCCCCAAGCCGGATGGACGCGACCATCATCCCGAAGGCTTTTCCGTGTTCCTGGCCGGCGCCGGGGTGAAAGGCGGCACGGTTTACGGCGCGACCGATGAGTTCGGGGTCAATGCCGTGGAAAACATCACCACGATTCACGATCTGCACGCCACCGTGCTCCACCTCGCTGGTATCGATCACGAGAAGCTGACCTTCCGCTATGCGGGACGGGATTTCCGGCTGACGGATGTCTCGGGGACGGTGGCCAAGGGCATCCTGGCGTGAGGCGATCCAGGTGGTAGCGGTGCGGTTGGGTGGGAAGAATGGGAGGAATGAGACGAATAGGAATTATGGGATGGGCCACCTGACTTCGGCGGATTTGCGCTCTTGTTGCTCGTGGCGTGAGTTTGCCGGATCGGCCCAGTCCTCGGTCGGGATTGCCAAAAGGTGGCTCCCTCCGAATACTCGCTCAATGAGCCGTCTCTCCTTCCGGTCTGTGATTTTTGCCGGTGCGTTTGTCATCGGAATTTTCGTCTCCCCGATGGCCGGCGCGGATTCGGAGTGGCCGCAGTTTCGAGGGCCGGACGGGCTGGGCAGCGGCAGCGGCGATCCCCCGGTGGAGTTCGGACCGGAAAAGAATGTGCTTTGGCAGATCGACGTGCCGCATGGGCACTCGTCGCCGTGCATCGTGGGGAATCGCATTTTCCTGACCGGCCTGGATGATGGGAAGCTCGTGACTTTCTGCGTGGACCGCGCCAACGGACATGAACTTTGGCGCGCGGTCGCCCCGGCGGAAAAGATCGAGCCGACCCAGCGAATCTCCAGCCCCGCCTCCCCGACTCCCTGCAGCGACGGAGAACGGGTCTACGTCTATTTCGGTTCCTATGGCCTCATCGCCTACGATCTCAGTGGCGCGGAAATCTGGCACAAACCGATGCCGACTCCGCTCGTGGAATTTGGCACCGGGACTTCGCCGATTCTCGCCGACGGCAAGATCATCCTGATTTGCGATCAGGACATGAATTCGTTCCTGCTCGCCGTGGATGCTTCCACCGGGCGCGATGTCTGGCGCAAGGAGCGTCCCGGTTTTCTGCGGAGCTTTTCCTCGCCCTTTTTGTGGAAGCACGACGGCGCCAGCGAAATCGTCGTGGCCGGGTCGCTCTGGGTGAAAAGCTATGCGTTGAACGATGGGCACGAAAACTGGGCCTGCCGCGGACTGGCCCGCGTCTCCAATGCCACCCCCGTGGCCGGCGACGGCACACTCATCGTCTCGAGCTGGAACGTCGGCGGCGACGAGGGCGCACGAATTGCAATGGCGCCGTGGGACGAGTTTCTGGCCGCAAACGACAAGGATCACGACGGGGTGCTGACGAAGGACGAATTTCCGTCGGGGCCGATCAAGGACCGCTTTTCCCAAATCGACGTGAACAAGGACGGCCGCGTGACGAAGGAAGAGTACGAAAACATGCGCGGCATGTTCGCCCAGGCGACCAATCAACTCTTCGCCATCAAGCCCGGCGGGCATGGCGACATCACCGACTCCCACGTGCTTTGGAAAGTCACGCGCCACCTGCCCTACGTCTCCTCGCCGCTGTGTTATCAGGGGCGGGTTTACGCGATCAAAAATGGCGGCATGGCCTCGTGCTATGACGCCCGCACCGGCATGACCATTTACCAGGCGGAAAGAATGGATGCGCCGGGCGATTACTACAGTTCGCCGGTGGCCGCGGACGATCGCGTCTATGTCGCCTCGCAGAAGGGCATCGTCACCGTCATCGACGCGCACAACGAGGCCACGCAGTTGCACGTGCTCGCGCGGAATGACCTGGGCGAGCAAATCTTTGCGACCCCGGCGATTCTCGACGGCCGCATTTATCTCCGCACGGAAAAGCATCTCTTCGCCTTCGGAGAAAAGGACAAACGCAAGGAGTAGACGCAGCCGGTTTCCCGCCGGCATGCGATCTCGGCGCGAGAGGCAACCGGCTTCACCCGGCAGAACGATTCCACTGGATGGGAAATCGGCACACCGACGCCTCCACAGAAACGCCAGCGCAACGTCCGCCAGTCATTCTGCTCGCCGACGATGAGCCGGCGGCGCGGCGGCTCTTGAGCGTGACGCTCGAGCGGCTCGGATTCGAGGTGCGCGAGGCCGCGGATGGAGAGGAAGCGCTGGAGATCGCGATGAACGACGGCCCCGACCTGATGGTGCTCGATTTTGAAATGCCCCGCCTCACCGGCGCCGAGGTCTGCCACCTCTTGCGCACGAGCGAGCGAACCGATTTGCAAAGCTTGCCTGTGATCATGCTCACCGCCCACGCCGGTGAGGCCGAGGAAATCCGTTGCCTGCAGGCCGGGGCAAACGATTACGTGACCAAGCCGGTGAGCCGCGACATCCTCGCCGCGCGCATTCATACGCAATTGCGACTGCGATGCATGGCCAACGAGTTGCTGATGCGGAATGCCGAACTCGCTCAATGGCGCGGCGAGCACGAGGCGGACATCGCCGCGGCCCACGCCGCGCAGCAGGTCTTCATCCCGCACACATCGCCGGCGGTGCCGGGTTGGTCGGTGCAATCCATTTACCAACCGATCATGGAGATCGGCGGCGACGTCTTCGGCTGGCAGCCGGCGCGGGACGGGCGCTGGTTTTTCTGGCTGGCCGATGCCACGGGACACGGCGCGGCGGCTGCGCTCTTCACCGCCCTGGCGGCTCAACTCTTTCGCCAGGCCTGCGACACTCACGAGGACCCGGCGTCGATTCTCGGCGCCGTGAATCGCGAATTTCACAAGGGCTTCGATGGCCGCGCCTTCATGAGCGCGTGCTGCGCACGAGTGGATCCTCACGGCGACCTCGCCTTCTGCGGCGCCGGACATCCGCCGCTTTTCGTCCGAAGGAAAAACGGCGCGGTCGAAGCCCTCGGACCGCACGGCACCGTCGTGGGCATCAAGCCGGATTCCGAATACCAGCAGTGTCAGACGCAGTTGCTCGACGGCGACGCGGCGTTGCTCTATTCGGACGGCCTCTTCGCTTTCAAGGATCCTAGCCAGGTTCGTTTCACCCATGAAACCCTCGCCCAAATCCTGCCGGCCGCAGCGCCGGGCAATCAGTTCATCGATCAGGTCCTGACGCGACTCCGGGAAGCCTCCAACGGCGACCCCGGAGAAGACGACATCGCCGCTATCGCGCTGACCAAGGGACGGTAGGCCGGCTCAATTGTGAGCCGGAGCCCATTCTTCGGCGCCGCCGAGCGAAAGGATGGCGGTGCGAATTTTGCGCACGGCCAATTCCAGCCGCGTCTTGATCGTGCCGAGCGGGATGCCGGTTTTGGCGGCGATCTCGCGCTGGCTCAATCCGCGGTAGTAGGCCAAGTGCAACGCTTCCCGTTGTGCCGGCGGCAAAGCGGCCAGCAGGCGGCGGAAAACCTCCGACCGGTCGGCGGCATTCACGTCATCTTCGACACCGTGGTAGCGGGCCGCGTGTGGCTCGTGTTCCGTTTCAAGACGGAGCCGCTCCTCGGCGCGCGCATAGGCCTGGCGGCGGCGCACCCGATCGATCGCCCGACGCCGGGCGAGTGTCACCAGCCAACCGAGCACTTTTCCCTTGGTCTCGTCGTAGCTCTGGGCCCGGTTCCACATTTCGAGAAACACTTCCTGAAGAAGATCGTCGACATCCGACTCATTGTGGACCACGCGGGAAATGACGGTGCGCAGGATGGGTGTATGCCGGTGGTACATCGAGCCGAGCGCGGCTTCGTCCCGCGCCTGGACTCGTGCCATGAGTTGTTCATCGGTGACTTCACTCGGGTTCAGCGACGCCACATGATGATGATCGAATTCGTAAAGCATGGTGTTTCGGAGTGATGGGTTTTAAGTGTCGTTTGAAACTCTTAGTGCCTTACCCGTGCCACGGCCGATTTACTCTAGAGCGACGCTCCGAGCGTTCAAAAAAGTGTATCCGGCGATTACAAATGTGTATGTAATCGCTACACGACAAAGGCGGGGTTATCAGCCCGCAGGCTGCCCCGATAAATATGTAACTTTCGCCGCTTTTGACCCATTCCCGAAACCTTCACGTCGCCTTCTAGAAAGCCAAACGCTCCAGCACTCACGAGTGGATGCCTCCTCGAAACGAGAAATTCGCCGGCGAAATCAAGCCCCGGCCTTGAGACTGAAACTGCAGCCGCGCAGCAGAGGAAAAAGTTCGTTTCGGCGGGACGCCGAAACCAGCACTCGGGACGAGTGCGCTACCCAGACTTCCGTAGCCTCGTGCTCACGTCATCGGCCACGCTTTTAGTTGGAGTGCTTGGCCGCCGTCGCCACCCCGGATGCCGGGAGCGTCCGCCAAGTGCCGGCACGCGAGAGCGCGGCCAGGTCGATCTCCGGTTCGCGATAAAAGAGCGGGGCGGTCTTGCCGTCGGGATCACTCTTCGGCGCGGTCCAATAGGCGATTTGGAAAGTAATTGCCTTGGTGCGCGGTGGCACTTCCAACGCCAGTTCCCCATTGATGAGCCGCCACATGGAGCCGTCCGGATCGCCGGCCGCCCAGATCATCACTTCGCCGCGATCTCCGTGGACCCAGGGAGTCGATTGCATCACCCGCTCCTTGCCCTCCAGACCGATCACTTCGCCCTCCGTCCTTTTATGGGTCAGAAAATCAACCGGACCATCCGGCTGCGGATCGCTCGCCACGAGGATGCGGAGGGGCTGATCGCTGGGCGCCACCTGAAAAGTCCGGGTGAAATATCCGCCACCGTTGAGCACCACGTCGTACGCGGGCAGTTCCATCACTTCCGTTCCGCCGATATTCCACTTCAAGATCGTCTGGTCGCGATTCACGAAAAAACCTTCGAAATGGGCGTGCCCCTCCGGAAGCGGACCAGCGGCTTCAGGACGTGGGTCCGCCCAAGTGGCAGCGGCAGACGCGGCCAGGAACCCGGCCACCCCGCCAGTGGCGAAGACGACATCTTTCACGGAAGTGGGATGTGCAGTCGCGGAGGCGGGTTGGGCGGGGACGCCGATTTTGCCGGTCCAGGCGCCCACCATCCGGCAGAGATCGAGATCGTAAGCCACGCCCGCTTCTCCTTCCTCGCCGATCTGGATGGTCATTCCGTTTGGGGCCGTCGTTTTCGGGCTCTTCCCATCTTCACCGTGACCGACGCCGACCGCGCCGACGTTCCACGCCGCGGGCAAATCACGAGTTGGCGCCTTCGCGTTCTGCGCTTTCGCCGGCGGGGCCGCAAGCCCCAGGGCAATGGCGACGGTCGCGGCCGAAAAAATACGAATGAGCATGGGCGCAACTCAACCAGTGGATCGGCTGATGCGCAACTGGCGGTTGGACCGGCGAAAATTTGCGCTCGCCATTGGCGGAGGTTTTCCAAAGTCTCTGCCGCGGCTGGCCATGAAAAGACCCGGGTTCCTACTTCTCTCTCTCTGTTTCGTGCTGATGCTCGGGGCGATTCCAGTCCTGGCCATCGACACCGTAGTCATTGATCCCGGCCACGGTGGGCATGACCGCGGCGGTGCGCCCGGCCAGCGGGTGCCCGAAAAACCTTACACCCTCGATGTCGGCCTCCGGCTGGCGGAAGTGCTGCGCGCCGCCGGTCTCCATGTGGTCCTCACCCGCGATGCAGACTATTTCGTCGGCCTGCGGCAGCGTTGCGACATGGCAAATGCCCAGCAGAACGCCGTTTTCGTGAGCGTCCACTTCAATGGGGCGCCGCGCACCACTGCGGATGGCGTGGAGACTTACTACTACAGCCCTCAAAGCGCGGCACTGGCCGCGGCCGTCCATCGCCGGCTCCTCCAGGTTTCCGGCTTGCCGGATCGCCATGTCCGCCGCCGGGGCTTTTTCGTCATCCGCAACACCCGAATCCCGGCGATTCTCGTGGAACCAGGGTTCCTCAGCAATCCCCAGAGCGCGGATCGGATCGGCAATTCAGCCGCCTACCGCCAGCAACTCGCCCAGGCGATTGCGCGGGGGATCATGGACCGGTACCGGTAATTTTTGGTTCTCGATTGCGGGATTCTCGATTAACGGCCACGCGCGACCGGCAGAAGAATCTCGTTCCCAAGCTCCAGCTTGGGAACGCAAACTGTCTTGGAAGCTCTGCTTCCTCACGCCCAGACGAAGCTGGAGCTTCGAAGACAAGTGGGTCCATATAACGACGCCGCATTCCGGCCAATCGAGAATCGAAAATCCAACATCGAAAATTCCCATGCTTCTTTCCTGCCGTGAAATGAAAGCGCTCGAAGAGCGTGCATTCGCGGACGGCATTACCGCCGAGGCGCTGATGGAGGAGGCTGGCAGGAGGATCGCGGAAGCGGTGCGACAGTTTTGTCCCTCGGCCAAAAAGTGCCTCGTTTTCGTCGGCAAAGGTCACAATGGCGGGGATGCTCTGGTGGCGGCCCGCTATCTGGCGGAAAGCCATATGGAGATCGAATTGCGCGAGATTTTCCCGCTCGCCGATTGGGCGCCCCTGACCATGCAACAGCACGAGAGGCTGTGGCAGGTTCTCGAGGCAAAATGCGGTGCGAAAAAGGAATTCTTAACGGGACTCTCCGAACCAACCGTCATCCTCGATGGCCTGCTTGGGATCGGTGCCGGCGGAGCGCTGCGCGAGCCCATTCGCGGCGCGACTCGGGAAATCAACGCCCTGCGCGCTTCGGGTAACGTGCGGGTCTTCGCGCTCGACCTTCCCACGGGATTGGACGCCGATTCGGGTGCGGCTGACTCCGATGCCGTCGTCGCCGATTACACGCTGACGATCGGCTTCGCCAAACCAGGATTGCTGGCCGACGCGGCCACCCATTTCGTCGGCCGGTTGGCTGTCCTGCCCCTCGCTGAACTGAGCAAGCGCGCCTCCGAAGGCAGCCAGGATAGCGTCGCCGAGCCGGAAAACCTCCGCCGAGCCTTGCCCCGCCGGAATTTTGACACCCACAAGGGCACTTACGGGCGGGTCGGGATCGTCGCCGGCTCGCGGGGATTCGTCGGTGCGGCTATCATGGCCTCGGAAAGCTGCACCCGGGCCGGCGCCGGGCTGATTACACTTTTTGTCACGGAAGACATCTATCCGATCGTCGCGGCGGCGATCTCCCCCGAGGTGATGGTCAAGCCGGTGAAGTCCTACCTGGAAGTGCTTGAAACCAAGCTCGATGCCCTGGCGATTGGACCCGGCTTGGGGCTGACTCACGCCACGGAAGTGCGGCAGATCGTCGAGGAGGCTCCGCAACCGATGGTCGTGGACGCCGACGCCCTGAACAGCCTCGCCGGCCATATCCAGGCGCTGAGTTGGTGCGCTGGGCCGCGCCTGCTGACGCCGCATCCCGGCGAGATGTCGCGGCTCGACCCGGAAGCGGGGTCGCGCAGCCGCCGGGAGACGGTCGAGGCGTTTACCAGCCGGTGGCCGCATGTGCTCCTGCTCAAGGGGGCGCGCACGATCATCGGCCAGGAGAAACAACCCATTTCCTACAATACCACCGGCTCGCCTGGGATGGGCACAGGAGGCATGGGCGACGTGCTCACCGGCGTCTGCGCCGCCCTCGCCGGGCAGGGGCTGTCGCTCTACGATGCCGCTCGGGTGGGGGCCTGGATCTGCGGACGCGCCGCGGAATTGGCACTCGCCAGCGGCCGGGAATCGGAGGAATCACTCATCCCACCCGCTCTCATGGCCCAGCTCGGCCCGGCGTTTGAGGCCTTGCGCGGAAGCGGGTACTGAGGCGGCAGATGATGAGTCTCGTCGGGCAGGCCACGCACGCCAGCGCTCAGCCCGAACAAGCAAGACCATGCGCGTTTTTCTTCATTCGGCGCACTGGCGACATGCAACTAGACCAGCTTGTTGTAATCCTCATGGGTGCCGATCCAGACCCATTCCACGGTATCGCCAACGAGATGACCGATGGCACGGTGATGATTGCCGACACGCACGGAGAATCGATTTCCGCCTCCACCCTTCAGCTTTTTAAATTCCAGCGAGGGGTGGGCATGATCGCGCGTCCAAAGCTGGTAGTTCTTTCGAGCCAGCGACTGGACGTGAGCCGGAAGGCTCGCGTAACACCTCCAGAAACGGTCCGTGCATCGAGAGTTCACTTCTCAGGCCACTCGCGCAGCGTGCCCGCCGCGCGTTCACTCTCCGCTTCGTCGAAAAGGAAATCCAGCTTGCCTCCTGCCGCGTCGCCTTCAATTTGCGCAGCCCATGCGGTATTGTCCTCCCTCGCGACAAAAGCGGCCAATTCCGCCAGCTCTTTTGGCGAAAGCTCGCGTACGGCACTTTTGATTTCCGCAAGACTCATGGTGCGATTCTATGCGTATTGTTGCGCGGACACAATGGGATTGCGGGCAGCGCCGGAAGGTTTTGAGCGCGTTGCCGCAATCCGGAACCACCTTTGGAGGCACCGATGACCACGCAATCCCACTTGTCTAACGCCCGGCCATCCGCCACCTTGGACGTTCCATGACCCAGAAAAGTTCCGGCTGTCTCTGGATGCTGACGGGTTTCGGCCTTTGTCTCGGCTTCCTCTTCATCCTGGCCATTATATTCATCGTGTGTAGCGGCAATAGCATGCGCACGGTGGTCAAACCCAGCGCTCCGAAGTTTGAGGAATCGGTGGTGGTCGACGCCACGAAAGACGCCAAAAATCAGGAAGCGAAAATCGCCCTCATCACCCTCCGCGGGGTGATCAGTTCTTCCGAGCCCGGGACGATCGGCGATTCGATGGTCGACGATCTCAAAATCCAGCTCGAGCAAGCGGCGACGGATGAAAAGATCAAGGCCATCGTCCTCTACGTCGACTCGCCCGGCGGCGAAGTGACCGCCTCGGATGTCATTTACAATGCCGTCCGGAAAGTCCGCGATGGCGGTTACGGCCCGAAGAGCAAGAAACCGGTCGTGGTCTACATGGGATCGCTCGCCGCTTCCGGAGGGTACTACGTGTCGTGCGCCGGAAATTACCTCATCGCCAATGACACCACCCTCACCGGGTCGATCGGCGTCATCATGCAGTCGCTCAATTACGAGCATCTCTTCGACAAAGTCGGGCTGGAGACCATCACTTTCAAAAGCGGCCAGTTCAAAGACATGCTCAGCGGCTCGCGCGAACTCACCCAGGAGGAAAAGGACTACATTCAGAAGATGATCATGGATACCTACGGAAAGTTCGTCGGCATCGTCGCCCGCGAGCGCAAGCTCGATGAGAACAAACTCCGGCACGGCATCGCGGATGGGCGCGTGATCTCCGGCAAGGATGCCAAGGACGAAGGTCTGATCAACGCCACCGGCCAGCTCGAGGACGCTTACGCCAAGGCGATGGAACTGGGCGGAGCGCGAGGCGCGGCCATCATCCGTTACGAATCGCCCTTTAAATTTGGCCGCCTTCTGCGCCTCCTCGGCCAAAGCGAGAAGTCCAAGGTGGAGGTCAACGTGGCCAATGCGCTGGTCCCCAAGCTCGACGCCGGACGGCTTTATTTTCTGCCGAGCTTTTACGCGCCGTAACGCGTGCCCGACTCCGCTCTTTCGCCGGCGGTGGCCTGGACCCTGGCCGCCCTGATCCTGTTAGTCGCGCTGGCTGTCTACGGCGTCCAAATCCGCCGCCTCGTGAGCGAGGGCGGCAAGGTCGATGCCAGTCGTTTCGATCTCCCCGAACTGCTCGTCAGCCTCGTTCTCGCCGGCTACTTTACCTTCCTCACGATCTCGCCGGCGCTGACCCATGGCACCAAGCAGACAAATATCAATATCGATGCGGTCCTCCCGGTTTCGCTGTTCTTCATCATTTTAGTCGCCGGTATCGCTGGGTTCCTGAGCTATCGTCGACTGCCGCTCCGGCAGGTCTTCGGCCTGGATCGAGTTTCACTTCTGCCTTTGCTCGGGTGGTCTCTTGGGCTGCTCGCCGCGGCGTTCCCCCTCCTCCAGGCCGCGAATGCGCTCGCCGAACGCGCCTTGCGCGGGAACGTCGAAAACCAAGCCCTCGTCGATCTCTTTAACTCCGCGGTCCATCACCACGACTACCGGGCCATAGGCACCATTTTTCTCTCCGCCGTCTGCATCCAGCCAGCGTGCGAGGAGTTCCTCTTTCGCGGATTCTTCTACGGCATCTGGAAACGCTATGTCGGGCCCATTCGGAGCGCCCTGCTCGCGAGCCTGCTTTTCGCAGCCTTCCACAACAGCCTCTCGGCATTTGCCGGTCTTTTTGTGCTCGCGGTCTGCCTGAACATTGCCTACGAGCGCACCGGCTCCCTCTTCGTGCCCATCCTCATGCACGCGCTCTTCAATCTCACGGAGCTGCTTCTCCTTTTCAGTCTGGCGCAACTGAACGCGCCCCGTTGATCATGAAAGCGCGGCCCGAGCGGAATTCTGCATCGGCACTCATCGACCTGGGCGAGGATCGCCTCGTCGCTGCACTCACCCGCGGCCTTCCTTCCGGGGAAGACGTCCTCGTCGGTGTGGGTGACGATTGCGCGGTCATTGGCCGCCCGCGTGATCGGCGCTGGCAACTTCTGAAGACGGACGCAGTCGTCGAAGGAATCCATTTTCTACGCGAGGAAGATCCCCGCCGGGTCGGCTGGAAGGCGCTCTGCCGCGCGATCAGCGACGTCGCGGCCATGGGCGGCATGCCGGCGCATGCCCTCATCACCGTCGCCGCTCCACCTTCGACTCCGGTCACCCGCTTGAAATCGCTCTACGCCGGTTTGCAGAAAGCCGCGCGCCACTACCGGGTCGGTCTCGTCGGCGGCGAAACTTCGCGCTCACCGGGGCCGCTCTTTCTGAATGTCGCTCTCACGGGATGGGTGGAACCCAAATGCTGTGTCCTGCGATCCGGCGGGCAAGCGGGAGACGCGCTCTACGTGACCGGCCGCCTCGGCGGCACGCTCGCCGGCAAACATCTCGATTTTCGCCCGCGCCTCGACGAAGCGCGCTGGCTGGTCTCGCACTTTCACCTGCATGCCATGATGGACCTCAGCGACGGACTGGCCTCCGATCTCCCCAGGCTCGCCGAGGCCAGCCGATGTGGCTACGAAGTGGAGATGGACCGCTTGCCTCTCGCTCGCGGCTGCCTGCCAGCCCAGGCCATGAGTGATGGTGAAGACTACGAACTGCTCTTCGCCATTCCGGCACGATCCGGCGCCGCGCTGGAGGCGGCCTGGAAACGCCGCTTCCCACGCCTGCCCCTCACCCGCATCGGCCAACTCGTGCACCGCTCGAAAACGCGCAAAACCAACTCGCCCCGTGGCTACGATCATTTCGCGCAGCGCTGACGAAACGGCGTGCTTCGGCCGGGCTCGAGCGACCGCCCTCCGACGGGGCGACGTGCTCGCGCTGTGCGGGGATCTCGGCGCCGGGAAGACCCACTTCGTCAAAGGACTGGCCGTCGGCCTGAACTCCGACGCCGCGGTGACCAGCCCGACCTTCACGCTCATCCACGAGTACCTCGGCGGGCGGCTCCCGCTCTATCATTTCGATTTCTATCGGCTCGAGGACGAAGACGAAGCGCTCAAGATCGGCCTCGACGAATATCTGCATGGCGACGGCGTATGCGTCATCGAGTGGGCCGATAAATTTCCCGAGCTCCTGCCCACGGAAACGCAGTGGTATCGATTCACCCATCGCGCGGACGGCGCCCGGATCATCGCGCAAACGGAGAGCGGGCGATCATGATCACGCTGGCCTTCGACACTTCCACCGCTTACGGCAGCGTGGCGCTTCTCGACGGGGACACGATGTTGCTCGAGGAAAAATTCACCGCCGATCGCAGCCATAGTTCTTCGCTGTTCGTCGCGCTGGAAAAGGTCCGCGCGGCCACCGATCGCGTGGACCAGATCGTCGTCGGGCTCGGACCCGGTTCATTTGCCGGGGTGCGGATCGCCATCGCCGCGGCCATCGGGTTGCGGCTCAGCTTTGGCGCGAAATTGCTGGGCATTCCCTCCGTGGCCGCACTGGATACGGCATCGCCCGTCTATCTCGCGATCGGCGATGCCCGGCGCGAAACCTTTTATTTTTCGCGCGTCGAAAATGGCGTGTGTGTCGAAGGTCCGTTGCTGGCCACGGCCGCGGAACTCACCCAGCGTCTCGAAGCATCTTCGGGCCTTCCGGTCTTCGCCACCGAAGTAGTGCCACCCTTTCCCATCGCCCAAACCGCATTGCCTTCGGCATCCATTCTCGCCCGACTGGCGGCCCGGCAACGCGGCATCGTGGCCACCGAAAACCTCGACCCGATTTACCTGCGCGAACCCCACATCACCCAGCCCAAGCCGCGCCCAACGGACCGCGCAAAATCCTCGTAGCGGGGATTCTCGTTCACCCCAGCGCGGCCTTCAATACCCCCATCGTCTCCCGCTGGCGCCGATGCACGAATTCCAGCGCTTTCGCCGCTTTCGCTTTGGCCGCCACCGGATCTTTCGCCAGCTCGAGGACCGTCGGCACGATGCGCGCCACTTCCGCGTCGACATCCATGTCGAAGAGCCAGTCGCCGAGCCCAATGTCGCGCCACATCAAGCCCTTGTAAGTCTGGTCGACAAAACGGCAGACGATGGCCGGAACACCATTGCCGATGCACATGATCGGGCTGTGCATCTCCAGGCCAAACAGCCCCGCGGAACGCACATAAGTGCTGACCGCTTCATCGGTCAGCCAGTAATTCTCCCGCCAGACGACACGCGGCTTCACATCGTCGGGCAGCGGGTCCACGAGCATCGTCTTGCCCACTTCCATCTGGCTGCGGTCCTCGGGGCAGACCAGCACTTTCAACGGCGTCTCGCGGATCACCGCGGCGATGGCCGCACGCAAGGGCGCATGATCATGTTCCTTCATCGCTTCATTGCGCGTGTTCTTGACCTCGTCCTCGGCCGTCATCGCTTTGCCGCGGATTTTCCAGTACGGGGTAAAGCGCAGCCGCGGAATGACACAAAGGAACTTCCCCTCCTCCAGTCCATGCGCGTTGAGAAATGCGGTGGCGGCGGCATCGTTGCGCAGGTCCACGGCGAAAGCGCCGTCCGGGGCAAACTCCATGATCGGGCACATCAAACCATTGGCTTTCGCCCACTCCAGCGAGTGTCCATCGCGAAAGTAAGTGAACTTCGCGCCGTTGATCAGTTCGCGTCCCGGCGCATCCACGCTCGTCACGCTGATCCCGTAAATCCCATACGGCTTGCCCGTTTCCGCGTGCCATTTGGCGACATGCTTTTCGGCGACAAATCCTGAACCGGAACCGTGCAGGAAAAAATCGCACCCCGTAAATGCCGTCCGGATTTCCTCCGGGCTTTTGACGACGACCAGCTTGGGAAATCGCCGGCGCAGGAGCTCCTCCACGCCGTCACCGATGTTCGTCGGCCAGAGCCGCACCTCCGCCTCGGGTAGATACTCTTCGAGGAGATGCAGGATCCCCGGTGTATGACCGATGTCGCCGATGTTGACCGTTTGCCAACCGGACCGCAGGAGAATGCGCGGGGTTCGCTTTTCCGCGGCGGGAAGGCTGGCCGTAATGGCCGTGGCGAGAGTCAGTTGAAGAAATTGGCGGCGATCCATCGTGGGAGCATTCCACCGCAGCCGGTGATTGGCGAGTCCCGGCGAAAGCAGACCACGCCGGCGAGCATTCCCGATGTCGACCGCCTGCGGCACGGCAAGGAGCAAAAACGCAGTTCGCTGGCTTTTCGAAAAACCCTGCCCTACAGTCTCCGCAGATTACTCACGATTATGCCCGCCAATCCCACACTTTCACCACAGGTCTTCAACGACGCCCGGCTCGCCACGCGCGGCGAACCGATGACCGTTCAAGGCGCCGTCAACAAAACCGCCGTCCTGCTGGCGATCACCGTCGTCTCCGCCGCCTATACCTGGCAGCTTTTCTGGAAGGGCGACACCAACCTCAACGGCTGGATCATCGGCGGCGCGCTCTCCGGCTTCATCATCGCCATGATCACCAGTTTCAAACCGATGTGGTCGCCGGTCACGGCGCCGATTTACGCCATGTGCGAAGGCCTCTTCATCGGCGCCTTGTCCTCGCTCTTTGAGCAACGTCTGCCCGGTGTCGTCATGCAAGCCGTCATGCTCACCTTCGGGACGCTGGCTGCCCTGCTCGGCGCTTACTCCATGGGAATCATTCGCGCCACTACCGCTTTCCGTCGTGGGGTCATCGCGGCCACTGGCGGTATCTTCCTGCTCTTTCTTGTCTCGATTGGCTTGAGCTTTTTCCACATCCAGATTCCCGGCATCTTTGGCTCCGGCCCCATCGGCATCGTTTTCAGTCTCGTGGTTGTCGTCATCGCCTCGCTCAATCTCGTCCTCGATTTCGACATGATCGAGAGCGGCGCCCGCGGCGGCGCTCCGAAATACATGGAATGGTATTGCGGCTTCGCGCTCCTCGTCACCCTCGTCTGGCTGTATCTCGAAATCCTCCGCCTGCTCGCCAAGCTGAATCGCCGCAATTAGAACGTCTTAAAAAAGGGCTCCAGAGGCGGCCTAATTTCAACGCCGAGGGTGTATCCCGGCGAACGGCAACCATAGGCAAACAGAGGCGCCTCTGTCTGGGCCTCTGCCATGGTCTCCGCCCGCCCCGTAGAATCGGTCCCTTCGAAGCGCGCCAGCGTTTTGGAGTGCGGCACTGCTGCGCCGCTTTCGGAGGCGTTTTCACAATTTGACCGACGAGGAGATCCGAGGAAATGAACGAACGCCCCGCCGATTTGCACGAAGACCGGCCGGCGAACGGTGATACCAGCACCAAAGTGGCCTGAGGTCTGCAATGGACCTCCCAAAGCACCAAGGCCCAGAGCCGTTCGCGCAGAAAACGGCTGACGAAACGCAGAGGGCGCAGAGAAATCAGAGAGGGACGCAGAGGGCTTTTGTTATCTTCCTCCGCGCGCCTCTGCGTTCTCCGCAGTGCTAACCCTGAAAATGTACGCAAGCCGCGTAGATTTTTCGGGGAGAAAAAGGGACCACGGATTACACGGATGCTTTCGCAACGGAGGCTTTAATCCGTGTAATCCGTGGTCCAAAAACTTCGCGCACCTCAAACGTCCCTCGGCAACCCTCTCCAATCCCCTCTGCATCTCTGCGGTTAAATTGCCTGCGGCTTCATTTAAATCGCTCTACGGTTTTGTCTCGAAGACCCAGGTCAACCCGCGCACCAATCGGTCGGGGAGATTTTCGCCATGGCCGCCGGGAGATTCGTAAAACATCGAGGGAGACGAGCGCGTCTTCAGAATCGCGTAGATTTTGCCCGCGCCGATGTTCGCCCCGTACTCGTCGTGCGCCGCGCCATTGAGATAAACGCGCTGAGTGGGGGCGAATGCATCCGGATTGTCGCGGACGATCACGTACGGATCCTGGTCGAGCCAACGCTGCCAGACTTCGGGGCGCCATTCGCCGTTCTTGTCGTAGAGCCAGTCAAAGCGTCCGGGTTTTCCGGCAGTCGGCGTATAGTTTGCGGAAAGTCCCAGGAGCAGCCGGGCAATCCCATCGCTCGGCAATCGGAAAGAGCCCGGCGGAGCCATCGCGGCCTCGAGATCGGCGGGAGTCACCGCGCGCACTCCAGGCTCCTCGGTGAACGGTTTATGCGTGGTCGCGAAATCGCTGTCGGGCGAAAGGGCTACGACGGCGGGGAAAGTGTCGTGGCGATGAATTGCCAGGAGCAAGGCGCCGTAGCCACCACTGGAATGGCCGGCGATGATGGGATTCGGCCCAGCCTTGGCCCCGGCATATTTGGCCACCAAGGTCGGCAGAATCTCCTCGGCCACGTAATCGGCATAGCGGCCCGTCGCCGTTGAATTCAAAAACTGGCTCCCGCCGTATCGCGAACGGCCATCGACCACTGCAATCCGCACCGGGATGCGCGCCGCCAGGTGATCGACCACCCCTCCGAACCACGATGTCCGCCCTTCGGCGATCGGCCCTTCCGACGAACCGCCCCAGCCCGGCAGATAAATCACCAAGGTCGCCGGTTGGTCGTCCTTCAGCCCATCGGGCTTGAAGAGCGCGACATGCCGGGCCGGCGGATCGCCGAGCGGATTGCCCCGCAGGGTGACGCCGGGAATGTCCAGAACATCGAGTTGAGCCGCAGGCAGCGTTCCAACGCTCCATTGCAGGAGTGCGACGAACAAGACGAGAACGAATGTAGGGAGGCCGTATTTCATCCGGGAAGAGGAAGCGGAGGAAAACATCCAACATCCAACGCCCAACATCCAACACCCAATTTCCCCCCTGCGCGGCCGTTAGTTAAGACCCCTTCACAAATTCAAGAAAACCGGCCAAAGACGCTTGCGTTTTGGAGTGCGGTGCTGCTGCACCGCTTTCGGAATGTCCGCGGGCAACCCGAGCCCACCACCGCCTTCGCCCCACCGAAAACATCGCATCCCTCCGACCGCTCACCTCCCGACTGCAAGTGCCGCTCTCAAATTGTTCACCGCGCCGCCTCGGCCCCATTGGATGTTGGGTGTTCCCTCCGAAGAGCCCCGTCCAGTGTAACCACCCGCCCCACCCCTTTCCTCCTTGCCCCACCCCCGGTTTTCGGTTACATTCGCACCCCTTTTTATCCATCATGAGCCAGACAACCACCACCTCTGAGACCTCGACGAAACCCGCGCCGCAGCCGGAACGCGGCGTTACCATGAGCGGGGCGGAGATTCTGGTCGAATGCCTCATCCGCGAAGGAGTCGATGCGATTTTTGCCTATCCCGGCGGCGCCTCCATGCACATGCATCAGGCGCTGACCAAGCGGGAAGACAAAATCCGCACCTACCTGCCGCGGCATGAGCAAGGCGGCGTTTTCGCGGCCGAAGGGTACGCTCGCGCCACCGGCAAGGCCGGCGTGGTCATGGCGACCAGCGGCCCGGGTGCGACCAATCTGGTGACAGGCATCGCCGACGCTTATCTCGATTCCACGCCCATGGTCGCGATCACCGGCCAGGTGCCTCAGGCGATGATCGGCAAGGGCGCTTTTCAGGAAACCGACGTCTTCAGCGTCACGGCGCAGATCGTGAAGCACAACTATCTCGTGATGGATGTGAACGACATCCCGCGGATCGTCAAAGAAGCGTTCTACATCGCCACGACCGGCCGCCCCGGCCCGGTGCTCATCGATATTCCGAAAAACATCCAGCTCGCCACCACGCAGCCCATCTTCCCGAATGAAGTGCACCTGCGCGGCTACGACCCGATGAAGCACGCCGACGACGTGGCGCTGAACGAAGTAATGGGCCTCATCAAACAGGCCAAAGCGCCGATGATCTATTGCGGCGGCGGCATCATTTCCGGCGAGGCATCCGCAGAGTTGCTGGAATTTGTCGAGCGTACCGGCATTCCCGTGGCCACCACCCTCATGGGCATCGGTTGTTTCCCGGAAACGCACGAACTGTCCCTCAAGTGGCTGGGCATGCACGGCACCGTTTACGCCAACAACGCCGTCAACGAAGCCGACCTGCTCCTCGCCATCGGCGTGCGCTTTGACGACCGGGTGACCGGCAAGATCAGCGAATTCGCCAAGCACGGCACGATCGTCCACATCGACATCGACAATTCCGAGATCAACAAGAACAAGGTCGTGCGTCTGCCCATCCTCAGCGACGTGAAATACGCCCTCGGCCGCCTCAACGCAATGCTCGAGCAATCCGGCAAAAAGCGCGTGAAATCCGGCTTCGACGCCTTCCCGGATTGGTACGTGAAGATCAACGCCTGGCGCGATGCGTTTCCGTTTACCTTCAACGATACCGAGGACGTCATTCAGCCGCAGTACGCCATCCGCCTGCTCTGGGAATTGACCAAGGGCGACGCCATCATCACCACCGGCGTGGGCCAGCACCAGATGTGGGCCGCCCAATTCTACGATTTCAAAAACCCGCGCACCCTGCTCACCAGCGCCGGCCTCGGCTCGATGGGCTTTGGCTATCCCGCGGCGCTCGGCGCCAAGGTGGCCTTCCCGGACAAGGAAGTGGTCGACATCGACGGCGACGGTTCCTTCATCATGAACGTGCAGGAACTGGCCATGGCCCACGTCGAAGGCATCAACGCCAAGGTCATGATCCTCAACAACCAGTGGCTCGGCATGGTCATGCAATGGGAAGACCGCTTCTACAAGTCCAACCGCGGCCACACCTTCCTCGGCAATCCGAAAAACACCTACAAAGGCAGCCTCGAAGACCCGTCGGGCATCTATCCCGACTACGTCAAGATTTGCGAAGGCTTCGCCGTGAAGTGCGAACGCGTCATGCACAAAAAGGATCTCGCCGCTGCCATTCAGCGCATGCTCGACGCCAAGGAGCCGTACGTGCTCGACGTCATGGTGCCTTACACGGAACACGTGCTTCCGATGATTCCAGCGGGTGCGACCTACAAGGACGTCATCTACGAAGGCCGCCAAACGCTGAAGGCCGGTTCGGGTCTCTGATCCGGAAATTCGGGCTCAGGCGGCAAGCTGTGAAAATAGCCCAGCGCTTCAGCGCTGGGTCTTGCTCGCAGAGGAACGAAAAGTCCCGCAAGGGACGAAAGAACAGAAGTGCCGTCCCTGCGGGACTTTGTCCTCTTTGAAAATGCGAAACCCAGCACTAAAGCGCTGGGCTATTTTCAGCGGAGGAGCATAGTGTTTCGTGTCGAGTTTCCTGCACACCCCTCGCGCCCTAACTCCTGTGTAACCTCGTGCCCAAACTCCGAGTTTGTGTGAAAAGCCCGAAAAATCGAGTTTCGCCGACGAACTTTCGATGACTTACAAAAGTTCATCAATGACTTGCATAAGCACCGCCGACTTTTCACACAGTCTCTCCATTTGGGCACGC
>DASYAY010000047.1:0-1597 GCA_036501065.1 Chthoniobacter sp.
TGGCAGTTTTACGAAGAGGGCGCGCCGCTCGTGGATAAAGTGGATGCAGACAGCCGCGCCACGTTGTGGACGTTGATTCGGACCTATAGCAGCCTTCTAGCGCGAATCGAAGAGCGCGGATTTGACGTCTTTTCCGCGCGCGTTTCTTTGCCGAGCACGGAAAAACTTCAAAATCTCCTCACTGCTGGGACGACGGGTTGGTGGAAGCGGGATGCCCTCGCAAAGCGTTTTGGTGATCGGCGGCGGTCTGGCGGGACTGGCCTGCGCCGTCGCGCTGGCTGAAGCCGACATCGAGGTTCAACTTTTCGAAAAGCGCCCAGGGTTAGGAGGACGCGCCACTTCTTATACGCTGCCGGATGGCGACGAAGTGGACAATTGCCAGCACGTTACCCTCGGCTGCTGCACCAATTTGGACGATTTTTACCGTCGCGCAGGAGCGACTGGAAAAATCCGCTTTTACGACCGGCTGCGCTTCGCCGATCGCCACGGCCGCCGCTTCACGATGGAAGCTTCAAGGTTGCCTGCGCCCTTGCACATGGCGCCGTCGTTTCTGGCCTTTGGTGCCTTGAGTCTTGCGGACAAGAGGTCGATTGCCCGGGCGATGCTCGCGATTACTTGGGCCGGCGGCAGGCCACCCGGTGCGGCGGGTGCCTCGATGCTCGATTGGCTGGGCCGGATGAAGCAGACGCGTGGCGCGATTGATCGCTTCTGGCGGGTCGTCCTGGTAAGCGCCCTCGATGAGGAACTCGGTCGTATGGACGCGCGCTACGGCATCGACGTTTTCTGGAAAGGATTCCTCGCTAACCGCCAGGGATATCGGATCGGCATTCCGTCCGTCCCGCTCGGCGAGCTTTACGAAGGCTGCCGGGAAGCCATTGCCGCTCGCGGGGGGGTGGTGCGGACGCGGTCCGGGGTTCGCGAAATTCGCCTGTGCAACCGCAAATTCGCCCGGGCTGTGCTGGAGGACGGCTCGGAAATTTCGGCAAACGCTTGTATCTCGGCGGTTCCGCACAGCGTCTTATTAAATATGGTGCCCGGAGAACTGGGCGAAGAGGAAGGACCCTTAGCGGGACTGAAGAACATCCGAACATCGCCTATCACTGGCGTCCACCTTTGGTTCGACCGAGTCGTGATGTCGGAGCCGTTTCTAGCCTTGCTTGAGCACACGACACAATGGATTTTTAACAAGTCGCTGTTATACGCCGCCGCGGAAAGTGGAAAGCGAAAGCCCGAAATCAGAGGTGGGGAAATAAGCACGGGGGGGCAATACCTACAGCTTGTCATCAGCGCTTCATACGATCTAGTGCCGAGGTCGAGGCAGGAAATCATCGACACGTGCCTTCGAGAACTGGCGGATGTTCTTCCTGCCACGCGCGAGGCAAAACTTAAGAAAGGCACGGTAATCAAGGAAATTCACGCCACGTTTTCGCCCGAGCCGGGTGTGGATCGCTGGCGGCCCGGACAGGAAATCGGCGTCGAGAATTTGTACCTTGCCGGCGATTGGACGCAGACGGGCTGGCCGGCAACGATGGAAGGCGCGGTTCGCAGCGGATATCTCGCGGCAGAAGCTGCGCTCGCCAGGTTCGGACGGCCGCGC
>DASYAY010000048.1:0-101874 GCA_036501065.1 Chthoniobacter sp.
TCGCAAGCGTTCGCAGGCCACCCGCTGCTTGGAAGACCTCCGCATCATTGACTCCGCTCAGGATCAATACGCGATCGAGAACAACAAGGGCACCGGCGACACCGTCGGCTGGACCGACATCCAGGCCTACCTGAAGACCGGTTCGGTCCTCTACAATTCCGGTGGCAATGACCTCTTCAACAATGCCTACACCTTCGGCTCGGTCGACAACCTTCCCAAGCTCAGCTCGACGACCTTCGGCAAGCTCTCGGACGTCGCGCCGAGCGACTTCTGGTCGCCTTACTACTGATCTCTTAACGATCTAGGACTTCTTTTCCTCAGCCGCCTTCCTGCTCCGCGGGATGGCGGCTGAGTCGTTTTTGGGCAGAGGAGTTTCGCCTCCATTTCGAGAATCGTTTCCCATTCGCGAGAGCGGAATGGTGGACCGTGAAGGAATCGAACCTTCAACCTAGTGATTAAGAGTCACTTGCTCTGCCAATTGAGCTAACGGTCCGGTCGAGGCAGGGGCGGGATACATATCCGGGTTTCGCAGCGGCACAAGGATTTTTTGCGCCGTTCATCGTGGCGAACGTCGAAAAATTGCTTAAGTTCTTGAATAGTCGCTGCAAGGAGCTCGAACCGATGCTACCTGTTCCGCCCGCATTTTCCGCATGAGTTCCAAACGAGTCCTCCTCCTTCACGAAGATCAATTTCTGGCCAACTTTTTTTGCGAAAAGCTGGAGAATGTCGGGTTCGCCGCAGATTTTGCCCACAATGCTGAGACTGGTCTCAAAATGGCGAGTGAGAAACCGCCGGATGCGGTGATTGTCGACCCGGTGCTTCCCGGCCCCGACATTGCGAAACTCATTCCGCAATTGCGTGCCGCCACCGGCCAGCCTCCTGCGCCGATCATTGTCCTGCCCAATTCACGCCCGTTCTTTGCGGAGGCGGCACAGGAAGCGGGCGCCGTCGCCCTGGCTCGCCGCGATAATGCGGTTGGAGAAATTCTCAACGCGCTGCAAACGGTCCTGAAACTGGACAAAGGTTCGATGCTGACCCGGGGCGCGGGAACCACCGCGGACGAAAGCTGGTTGAGAATGAGCCTGGGTTCCGCTCCGGAGGTCATCACCAATCTGCGCCGGTCGCTCCATGAAATGAGCCGGGAGGGCAGTTCGCCGCAGGCCTTTGAAGAATTTTACCGGCGCGTCCATGCCTTTTCCGAGCAAATGGCCGTGCTTGGCGAGAAGCCGCTGCATTTTCTCGCCGGGCAAATCGAGGCCCTGGGGCTCGATCTTTTCAAACTGCCGGAGCAGGTCAACGCGTCGGTGTTGCGCACTCTCGGCCAGGCCCTGGATTTTCTTTCCACGCTGCTTCCCGAAGCCGTCCGCGGCCGGCTGAAAGATCCCTCTGCCGCACAAGTGCTGGTGGTCGATGACGAGGAAGGTGCGCGCAAGATGATCATGGCGGCGATGCGGATGGCAAATTTGAAATCTGTCGCGGCGGATACACCCACCACCAGCCTGGCGGCGCTCGGTGTCCAAGGCTTTGACCTCATTTTCCTGGACGTCGGCCTGCCTGAAATGTCGGGCTTCGACTTGTGCACCAAGGTGCGCGCGCTGCCCATGCACGAGAAGACGCCGATCGTTTTCATTACGGGCATGGCGACTTTCCAGAATCGCGTCCAGTCGAGCCTGAGCGGTGGCAACGACTTCGTCGGGAAGCCCTTCAACCTTTCCGAACTGGGTCTCAAAGCGCTGATTTGGATCTTCAAAGGCCAGCTCGGCCAACTGTAACGCCGGCCGGCTCGCGCCCGTCATCTCAATCTCGCACTAAGGCAGAACCGCGAGTGCGGCGCCGACGATGAGCGTCGGTCCCAAAGCCCCGAGGAACAGTTTCAAGGGCGAGATACCGCTGTCGCCAAATTGCGACTGAAGAATGGATTGGCCCGCCGGGTTGGGGGCGTTCGCAATCACGGTGAGACCGCCTCCGACGACCGCGCCTGCCACCACGGCGTAACGGAGCGATTCGGAGAATCCCGGCACCAACGAGGCGAGATAGGTGATGGCGGCATTGTCATTGAAAGCGGTGAGGACGGTGGAACCAATCATCAACGGCCAGCGGCTGAGATTGCCCAGCACCGGCCCGATCCACCATTGCTGGCCGCCACCGTGCAGCACCAGGGCCGCGAGGAAAAAGCCGACGAGGAGCGGCCCGCGCAATCGGATCCGCGACTGATGGCGTTCCGTCGCCTGGATGTATCCGAGGAAAAAGAGGAATCCGAGCACGACGAGCGCCGGGTAATGGGACACGAGCACGCTCCAGGCGATGAAGAGCAGATGGACGATCGTCACGAGCGCTGGCACGGGCACCGCCGCGGGTGGCGCGCCGGCGGTTCCCGCCGCGAGAGAAGTGAGCCGCCGCCGAAAAACCAGGAAGTGCAGGACATTGGCCGTGAGGATACCCACGACCGCTTTCCAGCCAAAGTGCGTGACCATGTAATCCAGTCCCCAATTCCACGACTTCGCCACCATGACCACCGGCGGGGCGGCGAAATGCGTCAGCGTGCCGCCGACCGAAATATTGACGAACAGCAGACCCAGGGTCGCATAGCTGAGGACCGGATCCGGTTTGAGTTCATAAAAGCGCCGGCACAGGAGCAGGGCACAAATGGTCATCGCGGCCGGTTCCGTAATGAATGAACCGAGCAAGGGCCCGACGGTGAGAATGGAAAACCACCAGGCCGCGGGCGTGCGCCCGCCGAGGGCGGCCACGCGGGCGAGACATGCTTCCGCCAGGACCAAGACCGGCCGGGAGGCGGCGATCGCCATCACCACGACGACAAAGATCGGCTCCGCATATTGGGCATTGCCGAAATACTCGACCATCGCCCCCCACCCCTTGGAAAGGGCCAGCGCCACGGCGAGCGGGACCAGCCAGAGCCCAAAGACCACCTCGATCTCCCCCATGAAATGAAACACCTGGGCGCGAAACCGCAGCCGATCGCGGACTCGGGCCTGCGCTTCCCGCGCCGCATCGTCCCCCTCCCCCGCCCCGAGAATTTTCAATGCGTGCTCATGGCGATGAGCAATGGCCATGAAGCGCGAGGCGAGGAAAGTGTGAACGATCGCGCCAAGGAAAAGCGCCGTGGCCAGGAGATTGAAGGGATCCCGCCGGACGCGTCCGGCGAGTTGTTCCCCGACGGTGAAGCCCGCGTCGTGATAGCTTTCCAGCGAACGCGGAAATAGCGCAGGGCCGTCCGGCGCCGCGGCCGTCGCGACCGAAGTTGCTCCGAAGATCAGGAACAGCAGCATCAGCAAATGCCCCAGGCGGACAACGAAAGCGCGCGCATTCATGTTCAACATCGCTGCTCATGTAACGAACACGAAGCCGTTTGTCGGGGAGAAAGTGATACTGGCCGATCTTCGGATGCGTTTCGCACGGTGGCTTTGGTAAATGGCAATCGTGCCATTCAGCGGCCCGATCGCCGCCGGAAATGCCATCACCAGCCCGGAAAAGACACGGGCCGGCTTCAGAACTCTGAAACCGGCCCGGCCAACCGAGGAAGATCGTTTCCTGGCAAAACTGTCTGATTAGTCTTCGATGCGTTCGTTGCGGCGGCGGCGGCGGAAGCGCTGCAAGCCGAGGGCCATACCGAAGCTGCCAGCAAGCATGGAGAGGGCGTTCGGTTCGGGCACGGACTGAATCACCAGATCGATCTGCGAAGTGCCCACTTCTTCGATGGTGCCCGTCCATCCGGGCTGCACGGTGCCGGAGAGGTCCGCACCGAGGGTGCCGACGATCGCACTGTTGGTATTGAACAGGGTGTAGGTGTCCGGCGTGGTGATCGGATTGACGAAGCTGAATCCGAAGTCGCCGAAATCGAGCGAATTGCTGCCGATGTCCAGGCTGCCGGAGGTGAGGTTGACTTCGCCATTGGTCCCGTAGAGCGGATTGATGCTGAATTGCAGGGCGTTCGTGTTGGTGCCGGCGATCTGCCGCAGATCGAGCGCGCCGCTGCCGAGGCTCATGGTGAAGGTGCTTTCGGCGGTGGGTGCGAGGAAGGAGTTGGGCTCGAGGAGGACGTTGCCGTTCAAGGTCGAACCCGCCGCGACTACGCCGGTGGTGACCGAACCGCTGCCGCCGAAGGTGGCGTGGCCCTTGACGTCCACTCCGATGGTGCCATTGAGCGAGCCGCTGACGATGAGGGAGCCCGCCTGGACGGCGGTGGAACCGTAGTAGGTATTGATCCCGGAGAGAGTCAGGCTGCTGGAGCCTTGTTTGACGAGGTTGAGGTTGCCGATGATCTGGCCGCCGTAAGTGGCGGTGGCGTTGGTCGGCGAGTTGTTCCCGACCGTGAGGACGTCGCCGTTGACGTAGCCATTGACGTTGCTGGTGGTGCCACTGTCCATGATGGTGCCGGAGCCACCGCTGATGTTGGCGACTGTCTGGCTGTAGCCATTGAGATCGAAGATGCCGCTGCCTTCGGTGCTGAGGTTGAAGGCCTGCGGGAGGGCGTTGGTCACGCCGATCTGGAGCATGCCCTCGCGGACGATGGTGTTGTTGTAGCTATTGGCCGCGCCTTCGAGGATGACCACATCGGTGCCGGTCTTGGTCAGATCGAAGCCACCGGTGATGTTGCCCTGCACGACGAGGATGGCGCCGGTGATGTTCGGGGTAAACGGGGCGACGTTGTTGTTGAACTTGCCGGCATCGTAGATGTCGTTGCCCGCCTGGTTCGGATCGGCCATGCCGACGAACGAATTGCTGAGCATGTTCAAGGTGACGTTGGAACCGATGGTGCGGTAAACCGTGGTGGCATCGTTATCCGCTGTGAGGAAGCCGGAGATCGAACCGCCCTGGAGGTTGATGACCGTTCCGGGTGCGGCCACGGTGTTGCTGATGCTGGTGTTCAACTCGAGGTTGACGCCCTGCGCCATGGTGACGGTGGTCGGGTTCGAGCCGTTGATGCCACGCGCATCCGCTTCGGACCAGCGTTCAAAGGAACCCGGGAGCTCGGAAACGGTGCTGTAGCTTTCGGACATGCTCCCTGAGACAGTGGCATTGGCATTGCCGGCGAGAGTGACGATGTTGCCGCTAACCGCGGTCACTTGGGAACCCATGAAGACCTCACCGACGATGAGGTTGCGCGGGGCCGTGGCCGCCAAGGTGACGGTGGTGCTGCTGATCGAACTGCCGGAGACGGTGACGTTGGCGGTCGGGGAGTAGTTCGTCATCGAAATCTCCAGGGTGCCGCCCTGTTCGATGATGGCGTCGCTGCCGCTGGTGCTGCCACCGAAGGCGCCGTTGCTGGTCACGCGGACCGTGCCGGCATCGGCGTAGAAGGTGCCGTTGAGGAAGGTGGTGCTGTTGTCTCCAAGCTGGAGAACGCCGATGCCTTCCTTGATGACATTCCAGCCCGTGGTGTAAGACTCCGGTGTGGAGGACGAGATGTTTTGGCCCGCGGCGCCGGCGAGGGTCACGGTAGTGCCGGAGATGCCGGTGATGGTCTGACCGAGGAGGGTGGCGCCGAGGCGGAGATCGGTCGGATCGGAAGCCAGAGTCACGGTATTGCTCGCGATCGAAGCGCCCGTCACGTTCAAGGTGGAGGTGCCACCGGTGCCGGTAACGCCGCCCTGGTTGTTGAGGACGCCGATGGTGACGCCCGAGCTGGTGCCGGCGGAAGTCGTGCTGAAGTTCGTGCCGGTGGCGTTGTTCTGATCGACTCGGATGACGTAGTCGTCGAAGAGCATCACCGACGGAGTGGTGAGCATGTTCCGGTTCTGGGAGTCGATGAAGTTGATGATCGAGCCGGTGGTAAACCGATCCCAGGTGACCATGTTATTGGCCGTGGCCGTGCTCATCAGGTCGATCGCCGGAATGGTCGCGTTGCGGTCGACGCTGTTCGGGTTGAACTGGATGGTGTTGCCGTCGTAGGACGTGATCGTGCCGCCACTGTAGGTGAGGTTGTCCGGACTGAGGTTATTGAAGATGAAGTCCAGGGTGAGGCCGGCACCGGCGGCGCCCTGCAAGGTGACCGTGCCGTTGCCCAGGCCGTTGGGAGCGTTCACGTTGAGCGTGCCCTGGTTGAGATTCCAGACGCCGGCAAAGGTACTCTGGTTGGAGCTGAGAGTGAGGGCGCCGGCGCCGAACTTGGTGATCGCGGTGGCGGCGAGGATCTGACCGTTGAGGAGGGCGGTATCACCACTGGTCACGTAAATCAGACCTTCACCGGGATTCGTCGTGGACGGCGCCGCACCCGTGGTCGGGTTCTCCGGCGTGTAACCGCTGGCGTAGGTGAAGATCAGGTTCGTGCTGAGGTTGATGTTGCCGTTGAGGATGATCGCCCCCATGCCGAGATCGGTGTTGCCGGTCGTCCAACTCGTGCCGCCCTGGGCCGTCATGAGCGCGATGGTGTCCGCACCGGTGCCCGACGGGCTGATGCTGTTGGTCGTGACGATGCTCATGACCGTGAGATCATTGCGGAGCACGACGGAGTTGCCCGAAATGTTGAGGATTTCGGTGCCGGAGCCGTAGCCGTTCGAGCCGAGGAGACCACCCGGATCGCTGGCCAGGCCAATCGGCTGGTTGGCCACTGTCGCGGTCACGTTCTTGTAATTGGACGGCGCCAGGCTGGAACCGCCGCTGATCAAATCGAACCCGCTCTGGGCGCCGTAGAATCCAGCAGTCGACGCATTGATGGACTGGTTGGCGTCGCCGGAGAGCGTGACGATGTTGTTTTGGATGGCGGTGACATTCTGCCCGAGCAGGGTGTCGCCGAAGCCCAGGGTCACGGGGACCGAGGCGAGGGTGACGAGATTGCTCGAGTTCGAGCTATCGAGAATGGTCACCGGCGACATGTAAGTCTCGGTGGTGGGCGTGCCGACGGCGACTGTGGAATTGCCCGCGAGAGTGATGGTGGTGCCGCTGATGCTATTGACGATCTGCCCCATGAAGCTGGAACCGACAGTCAAGGCGCCCGGCACCGCGCTGACGGTGACCGTCGCCGTGGAGAGCGAAGCACCCGTAACGACCACATTGCCGCCGGTGTTGCCGGCCAGGCCGCCGTTGTAAGTCAGGAACTGGTGATTGGTGTCATTGACGATGTACGGGGCGACCATGCCGTTGACCAAAGTCGGCTGGTCGGCGTTGGCGACGATGATGCGTTCGACGGTGTTGGCGGCGATGCCGCCCAACCCGTCATTTGCGGTCGAGAAGGTATCCGTGGCCGTGAGGGTGAGCGTGCCGAAGTTCAACCGGGTCAACGAGCCGTTGATGAAAGCGGTCGTGAGGTTGCCGGTGCTCTGGCGGAGCATGGCGATGGCGCTGCCCCGGTCAAAGGTGACCGAGCCGATCGTTTCCTGATAGCTGAGGTTGGCGGTATTGGAGTTGCGGAACTGAACGGTGGATCCGTTGAGATTCATGGGCGCGCTATCGCCCCAGCGGCCGCCTTGCGTCGTGGTGGTGGTGGTGGCGTCGTCGAGCAGGTTCAGAACAGCGCCCGGATGGAAGTTGATGACGTTGCTATTCAATTGGCCCGCCAATGGGTTGGTGCTGGGGAAGTACTGCACCAGCGAACTCGTGGCGACGTTGTCGATGTTGATCGTGCCGTAGGAGTCCACCGCGCCGGTGCCGAGCGGGGTAACCCCCGGGCCGGAAGAAGTGCGATCCCAGAAGGTGTAGCTGGCGAAGTTACCTTCGGTGTCGCGTCCGGCACGGGAGAGCACCGCGCCGCCGCTGAAATCCTGAGAGGCGTTGGCGCCGCTGAGGAGCATGCCCTGATTGCCGCCGTCGGCGGCCCCGACCACGTTCGGCTTGCCGATGATCAACTGCGCGGTGCCGCTGACTACGTCCTCCGAATTGAATATGTTGTAACCTTCACCACCGCCGATGCGGTAGGTATTGTTGGCGCCGGCGCCGAGCGAGCCCGCAGTGTAGGTAACACCGCCAGTGGTGGTGCTGCCGAGGAACCAGTAGCCGTCGCCAAGGGTGGCCAGGTTCAGCGGCTGGTTCCAAGTGGCGCCGATCATGAGGAGGCCGCCATCACCGGCGAAGGTGGTGTTGACCGAGGAAGGCAATAGGGCTTCGATTTCCGACTGGCCGCCCGCCGGGACGTAGTTGAAGCCAATGCCGGTCACCGCCCCCCTCGTGCCGGTAAAGCGGGTGATGGCACTGCTGCCGGACACGTTGGAACTATCCTGCAAGGTGATCGAGGTGCCGGGATTGAGTTCGACGCCGCCAGCGGAGAAGCGGGCCACCGCGGTGGTCGCAGCGACGGAGCCCTGGTTGACGACGAGGCCGGCGAGGGAGACGCCTTCGACGGTGGCGTTCGGGTCGGCCGGGAGAGTGCTGCCGAAGGTATTGGCACTGCTGAACCGGAGCTGGCCGGCGTCATTGTTGCCCGTGCCCGAGCCGGCCTTGTTGATCCATTCGCTGCCATTGGCGTCGGAGACCACACCGGAGAAGATGACGATGGAATTGCTTTCGTTGATCGTCGGGCTGCCGGTGAGGTCGACGGTGCCGGCCCAAGTCATGGTGTTCTGGGTCATGCCGCTGAGGACGATTCCGCCCAGGTTCATGACCGAGGTGGCCGCACCCCAAGTCTGCGCGCCGTTGTTGTTGTCGGCCCAGGTGGCATTGCCCAGGAAGGTGAGGCTGCCGATGTTGAAGGTGGTGGTGGCGTTGCCGGCAATGGTGCCACGGTAAACGGTCACATCCGCGCCCAGGCCGGGGATGTTTGTCTGGCCGAGCGCATTGGCACGGGTCAGATAAATGGTGCCGTTGTCGACGACGAACCCGCCGGTGAGGGTGGTGACGCCGACGCCGGTAATGTTCAAACCGTTGGCGCCGATCATCGCGAGAGTGGCGTTGCCGGTGATATTGCCGTCGAGGTTGAGGTTGCCGGAGGTGCTGACGTTGAAGGAGACCGTGCCGGGCTGGAGATTGCCGTCGTCGTCGCGGCTGTTGAGGGTCGTCGTGTTGAGGACGTTCAAGGCGACATTGTTGCCGGCATTGGTCACGTTGATGATCTGGCCAACCAGGTAGTTGGCATTCGCGGTCAGGCTTTCGATGTCGATCGTCGGGGTGACCGTGTCGAGGCGGTCGGCGTTGATCGTCGCCGAGAGGACATTCTGCGCCACGGAGATGTTCTGGTCGAAGATCGCGGTCGCGTTTTCGCTGCCGGAGGCGCGCAAGAGCAAGGTCACGCCCGAGTTGCCGTTCTGCGTGCCGGAAAGGACGATGTATTGTGCGGCGGTGGCGGTGGGCTCGTTCAACTGGAGCGTGCCCATGTTGACCTGAATCGTGCCGGTGATGCTGCCGTTGCCGGCGGTGCCGTCGTTCTGGCCCTGGATGACCAAGGTGCCGAGGCCCGTCTTGGTGAGATTCGTGGCGAACATTTTCCCCTGGATCGTCGTCGTGTCGAAGACCGTGGTACTCGTGCCACTGATATCGATCACCGCTTCGCCGGGGTTGCTCATGCTGCTGCCGAAGACCAATTGGGTATTCGGTCCGAGGATGGTGGTGGAGGCGGCCGTGGTGCTGGTTTCGTCGACGATCAAACCACCACTCTGGATATTGATCGTGCCGGTGGCCGAGATCGCCTGGTTGGTCCGCAGGGCGTAAACGTTGCCGTTGGTGATCGTGGTCAGCGGGGTCGTGGTGACATCGGCAATGGCGGTGCCACCGCTCAGATTCATCGTGTTGTTGAAGACCGTGGTGAAGGCGACGTCGGTGAAGCCGTTGACGTTGTTGCCCGGAGCATAGTCCACGAAGGAATTGCTCGTCGCGGAAGTCGTGTCGATGATCCACGGCGCGACCATGTTCACTGTGGTGCCGCTGACCAGGCCGCGAGCCGGCGCATCGTTGTTGTTGGCGAACCGGACGATATCGCCGCCGCTGCCGAGCAAGCCGAGGTTCCCAGCGACACTGGAAGTGAGGAACAGGGTGGCCTGGTCGACACGGACCAAAGGCGTGCCGCCGGGGTTGTTGACCACCAGGTCGGCACCCGCGGTGTTCGAGAAGATCGAGGCCCCACCGGCGACGCTGAGGTTGCCAATGACCTCGGTGGTGAGCTGGCCGGAAGTGGGGATCAACTGGAGGGTGGCGCCCTCGAGATACATCGGGGTGTTGTCGCCCCACTTGTTGGTGTAACCGGTGGCGTTCATCGTGGCCGGGCTGTAGATGCCTCCCGAGCCGAGATTGTTCGCGTAGTTGAGGACCAGCAAGCCGCCGGGGTGCAGGGCGACGTTGTTGACCTGGGCGCCGGTCGCGTCGGTGAAGGTGCCTGCGCCGTTGGCGACGAGCTCGCCGTAGACGTCGATATTGGCCGAGGCCAGGCTGCCGCGGAAATCCAACTCGCTGCCAATCGCGGCGCCGAGCACGTTGCCGCGCTCGATGAGGGTATTGCCGGTGTAATTCTGGCTCTGGAAGAAGACGATTTCGCCGTTGGAATTGTTGACCGCAGCGCCGGCGATATTGACTGCCGCGCCCACCTGGAGGTTGTTGTTACCGGTCAGCACGTTGGTCTCGGAGAACTCGAGGATGCCGCCCAAACCGCCATAAGATGCACCCAGCCGATAGGTGGAGTTGGCGCCCGCACCCAGGACGGAGCCGGTGTAGATGGTGGGGTTGGCGGTGTTGGTCGTGCCGGTGTTGGAGCCCACCGTGGTGGCGGTGCCCAGGAACGTCGTGCCATCGCCGATGACGTTCTGGTTCAAGACCGTGCTCCAGAAGCCGGAGTTCAGGTTGATGGAACCGCCGCTCCCGAAGAAGCGCAGATTGTAGCTGGAGAGAGGCGCGTCGCTGCCAAGTTGGAGACCGGAGAATCCGTAAGTGGAATTGACAATCGTCGTCGTGCTGAAGCTGCTCCCCTGGGCGTTGGCCGGATCGTTGTAACGAATATCCTGGTTGGTTTCGATGAGGGTATTACCGGTGCCGGCATTGGCGGTGGCGCTGGGGATGAAGGTAATGCCCACGAGTGTGCCAAAGTTGATCAAGCCGTTGCCGCTGGCTCCGACCAGGCCGCCGCCCCAGTTCGGATTGGCGGAATTGATGAAGAGCGTGGCGCCGTTCGTGACCTTGTTGATCGTGAAGTCGCCACCATTGTCGGTGACCACGCCGCCGAGCACGAGGTCGGCGCTGTTCGGATTCAAATCCGCGTTGCCGGTGATCGTGGTGGTGCCGGTGTTGATCAGCGAATAGCTGTTGCCGCCGCTGATCGCCAGGGTCTGATTGCCGACGACGAGCGAAGCGATTTCGATGCCCTTGGCGATACCGCCGCCGGCCCCGTTGACGTCGACGTCGACATCCGCAACCTGGTTGCTGCTGTAGGTGAACGTCGCGACCTGGTTGGAGAGGTTGCCGCTGGCGTCGCCGGCCAGGGTGACCATGTTGCCGCTCACCCCGGTGACGGTGGAACCGAGGAAGGAAGACCCGATCGCCAGGGTGCTCGGCGCCGTCTGGGACAGAGTGACGATGTTGCTGCCGGTCGAAGCGCCCGCCACCTCGAGGTTGACGTTCGTCAGGCTGCCCAGGGTGAGGTTGTAGGGCATCGAGACGTTTTGGTTGGTGGTGGCGTTGTCACCGCTAAACTTCAGGTCAATGGTGCCCGCCCGGAGAGTGAGGGTGGCCGAAGCCGGGACGGCGAGGAATGCGCCCGGTTGATTGGCCTGCAACTCGACGCCGCCCAAGGTGGCGTCTTCACCCACGAGGAGGAGCGCGCCGGTGCCGTCCATGATGACGTTCGAGATCGTATTGGCGGCGAGCGAAGTGCCGATCGTCGAGCGGTTGCCGGTATCGGCGCCGCTGGTGCTGAGGGTGGAGGTCGATCCGGTATTGCCGATCGTCTGGGTGGCCGAGCCGTTGTAGATGAACGTGCTGCCGATGCCGCCATTGATCTGGCCGCTGAAGGTGCCGGAGACGGCGTCGCCGACGATGAGCGTGGAATTGTTCTCGATATTCACCGAGCCGTCGCCGGCGAGTGAACCGATGCGGATGGTATTGGTGCCGTTGGTCACCCCCGTGGCGGCGATGTCGAAGGTGGCTCCGTTGGCCACGCGCAGATCGGTGCCGATGATCGTGCCGCCGACCACGCCGTTGAAGAGGGCGCTATTGACCACGTAGTTGCTGCCGATGCCGCTGGAATTGCCGACCTCGAGGACGCCCTGGTTGACGGAGGTCTGGCCGTAGAGAGTGTTGGTGCCGGTGAGGACCAACGTTCCGACACCGTTCTTGGTCAGGCCGAGAGCGCCGGCGGCGGCGCCGATGTCCTCGAAGTTACCGATCAGATTCGAAGCGATGGTCCCGGTGCTGGCCGCACCCGAGGAGGCGCCGCCAACGTAGACGATGGCTTCGTTGTTCTGGAGGATACCGATACCGCCCTGGCCGGCACGGTAGAAGTCGATGTTGCCGCCGGTGATGGTGGCGCCGTTGTTCAGGATCAACCCTGCTCCGCCGACCGCAGCGGTGCCGGCTGCGGCGTCCACCCCGAAGGACTCGGCGGTTCCAGTGGTGACGGTGACGGTGGAATTGCCCGAGAGGGTGACGGTGGTGCCGCTGATTCCCGTGATCGTCTGGCCGAGGAAGCCGTCCCCGATCTGCATGGTCCCCGGCGCCGCGGCGCTGAGGGTGACCAGCGTCGAACCGGTGGAGGCAGCATTGACCGTGACGGCGATGCTCGCGGCGCTGCCAATTCCGTAGGACACCTGGGTCGAGGCCGCGAGGGCGATCGCGGCGTTGCCGGTGAGCGTTACCGTGCTTCCGCTGATCGCGGTGATGGTCTGGCCGAGGAAGGCGTCGCCGACCACGAAGCTGGAGGGCAGGGTGCCCGAGACCGTGACCGTTGCACTGCTGGCGGAACTGCCGGTGACCGTGACGACCGTGCCGGCGCCACTGCCGTTCGTGGCGCCTTGAGCGCCGAGAACCAGGGTGTTGCCGTTGCCGATGGTGAGGGTCGCCGCGCTACCGGTGCCGCCATCGACTTTGAGTGCATAGGCCGTCGAGTTGTTGATCGAACTGTTCGACGTGACTCCGACGACGTTTTGCGTACCGTAGGCGCCGAACGCGCTGTAGTTATTGGTGCTGCCGGACCCGAGGGAGGCGAGCGTCGAGACCTGGGAAACGGCCGTGGAGAAGGTCACGAAATTGCCGGAGGTATTGGCACCGCTGGCCTGGGCGACCAGCCACGGCGAATAGATGCCGTTGATTACGATCGGCGCGGCGGCGTTCTTGTAGGTGACGATCTCCGTGGTGTTGCCGTTCGCCGTGAGGGCGGAAGATTGACCGGCGATGGTGGGATAAGTTCCCGCGGCAACGCCAAACGAGCCGCCTTGCACCGGGACGAGCGTCAGCCCGCCGTTGAGGAAGCGAGTGAGAGTGGTCATCTGGACGGTGGTGGGACCGGTCGCCGTGCCATCGACCATCAAGTAGCCCGCGCCGGAGCCGAGGGCGTTGAGGTTCGTGGTGGTGGCGCTGGCGATGCCGACGACGTCGAGCGTGCCGGCATTCAAGTTCGTGGCGCCGGCCCCGTTGCCGAACGGCGTCGCCGTAGCGCTCGTGCTGGTCGAGCCCATGAGCATGCCGGCGTTGACCGTGGTCGAACCGGTGTAGGTATTCGCCCCGGTCAGATCCCAGGTGCCTGTGCCGTTTTTCACCAGACCATTGGCGTTGCTGACCGTCGTGCCAATGACCGAACTGATGACGTTCGGGACGGTGCTGGCGACGGTCGGATTCGGGGTGGCGCCGGCTCCGCCCGTGCCGGCCAGACCCAAGCTAAAGGCGCCCGTGATGTTGCCGGTCTTGATGTCAAACGGAGCGACGGTGGTTCCGTTGTAATTGGAGGCGTTGAGCGTGGCCGCCGAGGTCGTCAACGTGACGCCGCGAGTGAGGACATTCGCCGTGCCGTCGCCATTCGTGCCGTCGAACATGAGCGTGCCGCCCAGCGAGATCGCCGAGGTGGCGTTGCCGAGAGAACTGCCGCCGCCCTCCACACCGACGGAGCTGACAACCACGGTGCCGGTGGTGATCGTCGTGGAGCCCGTGTAGGTGTTCGCGGCGTCGTCGAGGAAGAGGGCGTTATTGCCCGTCTTGACGATGCCGAACGCTCCGGTGCTCGTCACGAGTCCCGCGAGATCCAAGGAAGCCGTTGTCGGGTTGAAGGTGGCCGTGCCCGTCAGGGTGGTCGTGTTGAAGATTTGCAGGCGGTCGTCCGCCGTATAAGTGACCGTCGCTCCCGGCACCGTTCCCGCGAGGACGCCGGAAGTATCGGCATTGGCATTGCCCGTCACCGTGAGGGTAAACGCGCCGATGCTCAGCGAGGGCAGGGTGATATAATTCGAAGTGCCGCCGGCGGTGGTCAGACGGCTGACGTTGATCGTCGAACTCGCGGTGACGCTAGTCGTGCCGGCGCCCACGGTGTAAGCGACGCTGCCGTTGCTGACGCCGCCATTGTCGGCGCGGAGGTCGAGGACGCCGCCGCCGAGAGTGACGCCGGAGGTAGTGGCGAGGATGCCCGGGCCGGTGATGATCAGATCGCCCGCCGACACGGTGGTGGCGCCGGCGTAAGTTTCAATGGCGTTGATGACCGCGGCGCCGTTGCCGGCTTTGGTGAAGCCACTGGCCGCGGTTTGGCCGATGGCTCCGTCGAAGACCACCGCGGTGTTGGCGTTGCCGACGGAAAGCGTCAGCGTGCCGGTCATGGTGGTCGCACCAGTGAAGGTGAGGTTGGTCTGATCGTTGAGAGTGGCCGTGAGGGTCTGGGCTGCGCTGTTGCTCAGCGTGCCGAGGGCAATGTTCCCGAAGAGACCGCCATTGAAGCGATCCGCCGTGATTGTCGAACTGGCGGTCAGGGCGATGTTGTTATTCGCGAATGAGGTCGCGTCGGTACTGCCAAAGGTGGTGTTGGCTTCGCGCAGATCGAGGACACCACCGGTGAGGGTGATGGTGCTGGCGGCGCCGCCCAGCGCATTGTTGCCCGTGGTAATGCCCGGAGTGGTGCTGCCGGTGATGGTCAGCGTGCCGCTGGCATCGACGGTAATCGCACCGGTGAAGCCGTTCTGGGCGCTGTCGACGAGAACCGTGCCGGCCGCTCCGGTCACTGCGGTCGAACCGTTGTTGCCGCCGACGACCAGCGCGGCGTTCGGGGTGCCGAGCACATCGGTTCCCAACGCCAGCGTGCCGCCGCCGCCGCCCAGGCGGATGGTGCCGTTTGCCCCGCCCGTCCCAGCCGTGATCGTGCCCGTGTAGACGGCATTGTCCGCGGTGGCGCCGAGCAACCAGGCGCCGCTGCCCAGGGCCGCTTCATTGACCGCCGTAGTGTAAGCCTGGTCTCCGAGACGCTGGCCGCTGATGCTGTTGTACATCCCGTCCAGGGCGAGAACGCCGTTGCCGCTGGTGCTGCTGATGTTGCCGCCGCCCGACCCCACACCGGTGCTGGCAATGAGGGTGCCGAAGCCGTCGTAACCGACCGCGACGATCGGGAGAGTGTTCGTGGAGACCGTCGTGATGATCTGCTGATTCGTCCCCAAGCTGTTCAAAGTGGAGAGGCGAACGCCGGTGAACTGGCCGGAGGTCGGGTTGATCAACACGTTGTTGTTCAAGGCATTGGCGCCGAGAATGCCGTTGCGCGCCCAAACCGTGCCCGAGGTGATCGTGGTATTGCCGGTGTAGCCGTTCGACGCGGAGTCGAGCACCAGGTTGCCCTGGACGAAGCCAATCGCCGAGTTGACGCCGCCGGCCTTGGTGAAGCCCGCCGTGCCGGTGATCGGATCATTGATGACCAATTCCGCAGGACCGGCCGCGATGGTCGTCAAAGTGCGATTGGTGCCGCCGAGCGAGAAGGTCCCGCCGCTGAAGATCAAGCTCTGCAGATTGCTGCTGGAGTTGAAGGTGAAATTGCCGGCGACGGTGACGTTGTTGGCCAGGGTGACCAGTTCACCGAAGGCCAGCAACCGCGCCCCGGAGCCGGTGCCGCCCAAAGTGAGGCCGCCGATGCCAAAGGCATTGTCATTGGCCACGGACAGCGGGATCGTGTTATTGGCGATCGTCGTGCCACCGGCGTAAGTATTGTTCCCGGCGATGATCAGCGCCTGCCCGCCCGAGCCGTTATAGGCCACAGATCCGCTGCCGGTGATGGGACCGGAGATCCAAGGCTGAGCCTGCGCACCGTTGTCGTCGATAACATTGGTGCCCGCCCCGAGAACGATGTTCGCGTTGAAGGCGGTGGTGGTCGGATTCGCAAGGTTAAGCTCGCCGCCCATGAGGGTGACGGTCGGATTCAAGGCGACGCTGCCCGGAGCGACGGTGCCGAGTTCGGCGTTTTGGGAGACGGTGACGATACCGCCCTTGATCGTCAGGCCACCGCTGAAGTTGTCTCCCAGGTAGTTGCCCATGGAGTTCGAGCTCGAAGTCGCGGCGTTCGAAGCGAGGAAGGTCGTCGGGCTGAGGATGGCTGCGACCGTGGTCCCGGTCGGGAACCCAATCGCATTCACCACCTCGCCCACGGTGAGCGAAGCCGTAGGGTTGGCCCCGCCGGCGAGTGTCACCACGCTGCTGTTCGTGGTAGTCGTGGTCTCGATCAGGTTGCCCGGAAGGTTGTAGACCTCGGCGGTGGAAGCCGTGATCGAGGCGTTGGCGTTGCCAGAGAGGGTCACGACGGTCCCCGAAACGGCGGTGATGGTCTGGCCAAGGAGCGGGATACCGGGAATCAAGGTGGAGGCAGCGGTGGCCGACAAGGTCACGCTGGCATTCGCGGTGGAGCTGCCGGTGACGTTGAAGGTGCCCGCGAGCCCCAACTGCAGCGTGCCCGTGGTGCCGTTGTTAACGATCAGTCCGCCGCCGGCCGTGCCGGTGGGGGTGCTGATGGAACCGGCGGTGTAGGACGTGGCGCCGTTGTTGATGTTGATCGTGCCGCCCTGGGCGTTGAGGACGATGGGCCGGTTGGCGAAGGAAGCAGCACCCGATGCGGGTATTTCCTGGAGGCTGCCACCGGTCTGCAAGGCACCGCCGTTAAAGGTTAGAGTCGGAGCAGCGACAAAGCCGACGGACGTCGAGGTGCTGATCGCGGTGTTCGCATTGGAGAAGAGGGTAACCACGTTGCCACTGATGCCGGTGACGACAGAACCGAGCATGGAGACACCGAGCGTCAAGCCCGTGGGTATCGAGGACAGCGTGACACTGACGCTGTTGACGGCGCTGCCGGTCACGCTCGCGGTGCTGTTGACGCCACCGAGACTGCTGTCGGCCGGGATGGCCAGGGTGCCACCGTTCAGGAACACCTGGCCGGTCAAGCCGACGGTGTTGGCCGCGGTCAGCGTATTGTTGGCGGAAAGCGTCAACGTCTGCCCGCCAAAGACGGTGAGGCCACCGGAACCGGTGATGGTCGAAGCGATCGAGGAAGCACCCGGGCCGCCCGCATAGATGAAGGCCGGGCTCGCGCCGAAGTCGAGCGTGGCGCCGGCTCCGCCGGAGGCAATCGTGCCGTTATTGAGGATCAAGCCACCGCTAACGACCGTTTGAGTGAAGCCGGCGCCGATCGTGAGTGAGGTGCCGGTGACGTCGAGAGCGTAGGCACTTTGGCTGGCGGGCGTCGTAGCAGGGGAGGTCACGCTATAGACGCCGGTCGCGACCGTCGCTCCGCTGCCAATGTCGGTCGTCATGGCATTCACCAGACTGTTGCTGGGGCCGGAAATCGTCAGGAAGCTGCCGACGGCCGTCGACGTCGTGCTGCTCGCCCCGATAACCGAGGGAGTGATGATGCCGGAGGTCACGGTCGGCGCCGTGCCGGTGAAGGTGACGAACTCGTTGCCGGTTCCGAGGCCATTCGCGCCGGACTGCACGCCGATGACGGCGAGGGTATTGCCCGGAGTGCCAACCGCGGCGCCGCCGGACAGTGAGTTGAAGGCGAGCGTGGTGCTGGTGGAAGTGCCGCCATCGAGAATCAAGGTCGCGGCATTGGTCGCCGTGAGCACGCCGGCGTTGGTCACCGAGGTGGTCGAGGCCCCGGCATTGTTCAACTGCACCGTCGCCCCATTGATGTTGATGGCTTGCGGGGTGGCGTTGAGGCCGAAGGCTCCGCCGGTGCCGCTCGCCGCCGCCGTGGCAATGTAAGTGGCGCCGTTGCTCACCGTGGTCGTGCCGGTGTAGGTGTTCAACGAGTCCAGGTTCGTCCACGTGGCCGGACCGCTGATGGTGACGTTGCCGATATTCCCGCCGATGCCTACGCCGTTGGTGGCGTTGAGGGTCATGCCCATGGTGCCGTTGAGGACCAGGTTGGTGCCGGCCGCAGCCGAGGTCGCGTCGATGGCATTTCCAACAGCCGGATCCAGGGTCAGCACGCCCGTGCCGTTGTTCGTGATCGTGCTGGTGTTGCCGTTGCCCGCGGTCAGGCTAATGAGACGATCGGTGCTCGCGGTGCCGCCCGTATAGATGAGCGTGCCGTTGAGGCTGATGGTACCGTTGACCGCCGTGCTCGGCGCGCCGAGGGAGCTGGCGGGGCCGCCTACCGCACTGATGCTATTGATCGAGAGCGTGGCCCCATTGGTGATGGAAGTCGGACCGGTATAAGTATTCAAACCGGTCAGCGCGATGGTCCCGGTTTCGCCCGCGGCGCCGATGATCACGCTCTCCGGACCGCTGGTTTCGCTGAGCATGCCGCTGAGCGTTTCGGTCAGACCCGGAGCGGCGGCAAAGGTGGCCGTTCCGCCACCCAAGGCAAAGTTCAGGTTCGAGGACTTGCTGACGTTGGCCGTGCTGTCCAGGTTGAAGATCAACCCGCCGCCGTTGAGGGTGAGCGGGCCGGTTCCGAAGACGCCAAAGTTCGGGATGGCGACCAGACCGCCGCTGATCGTGGTGCCGCCGGTGTAGTTGCTGCTCAGGACGGTGCCGGGGATGTAAGAGCTGTTGGTCGCGACGGAGCTGTAATTGCTGCCGTCGTTCGTGAAGGTCAGCGTGCCGGTGCCGTTAAAGACCACGGCGATATCGCCGTTGATGAAGCCGCCGTAGGAGGTGGTCCCCGACTGGGTGATCGTGAGCGTATTGCTGCCGCTGCCGCTATTGATAATCTGGCCGGCGCCGGCGCCAGACAGGCTGGACACGGCGAGATTCTGGCCGCTCAGATCGAACGTGCCGTAGGCGAGGCCGCCGCCATTGACGCTGAGAGACTGGCCGGACGGATACGTCGGGGAAGGATTCCCCGCGGTCAAGGTGGAGAGGCCACCCAGCTTCAAGGTGCCGTCATTGACGGTGAGCGGCCCGGAGATGGAAAGGATTCCATTCAACTCGAGCGTGCCCTGATTGTTCTTGGTGAGGCCGACGCCGGGGTTGCCGATGATCGGGCCGTCGACGATGAAGGTCGTCCCGCCGAAGACGTCAATCGTGGCGCTGCTGCCGCTCTCGAAGAACATCTCGCGGTTGCTGATCATCGTCTGGACGGCGCCGAGCGAACCGATGCCGCTGCCGACGGTGATGGCCGCGGTTTCACCACCGACCTGGAGACCGCCGCCATTGAAGCGGAGGACGTTGGCGGCATTGCCGAGGTTGCTGTCCTGCTGGATGGCGATGAGGCCGCCGTCGAGGAAGATGCCGCCGGTCGGGAAGGCCGGTGTGGTGAAAGTATTCGCCCCGGTGAGGTAGAGAATGCCGCCGCCGGTTTTGGTGAGGGAGCCGGTGCCGGTGACCGCTCCGGACTCGATGACCTCGTTCTGGGTGCTGTTGCTGCCCACAGCGCTCGGATAGGTATACGGAGCATTGGCGTTGGTGAGGCCGGTGGTGGCGTTGCCGGCGAGGGTGACGGTGTTGCTGCCGACGGCAACGACTGTCTGACCGAGCATGACCGAACCCACCGTGAGGGACGAAGGAATCGAGGCGAGCGTGACGGTGGCGCTGGTCGAAGCGGATGCAACGACAGTGGCAATGCCCTGACTGCCGGAAACGTCGATGGTACCACCGGCGAGATTCAAGGTGATGGGCAGGGCGGTGGTGATGCTGGCGCGCGCCGAGAGGGTACCGCCGTTGAAGGCGATGCCGCTGGAGTTCTGGAAGTTGTTGGCTCCGGCGACCGCGAGAGTGCCGCTATTGATGGTGGTGGCGCCGGTATAGGTATTCGTGCTTCCGAGGAAGAGGGTGTTGGGACCGAACTTGGTCAACGAAAGTCCCGAGCCGCTGATCACCGAACCGATGGCCTCCACTCCAGTGCCGCCGGCGTAGACGATCAATTCCTGGCTGCCGCTCGTCGTGAGCGTTCCGCCGACGACCATGGCGCCGTTGTTGAGGATCAATCCACCACCACTGGTGGCGCTCGTCCCCAAGGTGATGGTCTCGCCGGTGGTCCCGCTGAGTGCGGTGACGACGGCTCCGTCCACCTTCAAGGAACCCAAGGCGGCCGCGGCGGTGACCGAGGTGTTCGCCGTGGCGCTGTAGATATTGGTCGCGACGTTGCCGCTGGAGGCCAACGTGCTGTAAGTCGTGTAAGCCGCGAGGGTCGCGTTCGTGGCCCCGCCAAAAGCCACGAAGTCGGCCGCGGTATTGCCATTGCCCTTCTGGATGACGGTCCATGGGGAAATAATTCCACCGCCGGCGCCACCGAAATCGACCGGACCGGTGAGGCTGACGAAGGTTTCCTTGCCGTCGGCAGTGACCGGATCGAGGACCAGCGAACCGACGCCGGTGCGGACCAGCGATCCGACGGTGAAGGTGGTGCCGCCGCCATTGAGATCGTCGATGGCCACCGTGGCGCCGCCGCTCGTGGTGAGGGCGCCGTTCAGCGTGTTGGTGGCCGTTGCCAGGCCATTCAATTGCAGCGTGCCGCCGTTCATGGTGATGGCCGGGGCGGCGGTGCCGAAGCCGAAGGCGCCGCCGTCGGTGAAGTTAATGTTGCCGGCGGTGACTGCGGTGCTGGCGTTGCCCGACAGGGTCACCGTGGTGCCGGAGACAGCCGTAACGGTTTGACCGAGGAAGGCGGAGCCGATCACCAGATTGGCCGGGGCGGCCGACGTGAGGGTGACCGTGGCGCTGTTCGTCGCACTGTGCGCGACGTTGACGACTCCCGATGAGATGGAAGCGGTCCCGATGAGGGTGCCGCTGTTCACCGTGGTCGCGCCGGAGTAGCTGTTGGTGGACTGCATCGTCCAGGTGCCGGTCCCCTGCTTGGTCAAAGTGCCGGCGCCGGTGGCAATCGGGCCGCCGAGGAAGGCATTACCGCTGCCCTGGAGAGTGAGGTTCTGCGCGCCGGTCACCGAAGCGCCGGCGTAGCTGACAGTGGTGTTGGTCAGCGACTGATTGGCATTCGCCGCGAGGGTGACATTTCCGTAGGTGTAATTCTCCGCCGTGCTCGTCGACACGCTGACGCTGGCGTTGCCGGCGAGCGTGACGGTATTGCCGGAAATTGCCGTCACCGTCGAACCGAGGAAGGATGAACCGATGAGCAAGGTGGCGGGCGCGGTCGTGGACAAAGTCACGGTGGGGCTGGTTGTCGCGGAACCGGTCACGTTCAGACTCGCCGTAATGGTGGCTGCGCCGACCACTTCGGAGCCGAGGAGGACGTCGCCCACCGCCAGGTTGGCCGGGATACTGCCGAGGAGCAGAGTCGGGCTGCTCGTCGAGCTGCTCTGCACGTTCATGGTGACGTTGCCGTTGGTGAAGCTGGTGCTGCCCGTCGTGCCGTTGGAGTTCCCGGCGAGCGTCACCGTGGTGCCGGAAATCGCCGTGACGGTCGAACCGAGGAACTGCGAACCGACGGTCAGATTGGCCGGGGCCGTCGCCGCGAGAGTGACGGTATTGCTGGAGGCGGAACTGCCGGCGACGTTGATCGGAGTCGTCGTGCTGTTCTCGAAGGTCAGCGTGCCCGTGCTGGATGCATCGATCGTGCTCGCGCCGGTGAGGTTAATGAGACGATCGGTGGTGCTGCTCGCCGTGCCGTACTGATACAAGGTGCCGCCGCCCAGAGTGAGCGTGCCATTGGCGACGCTCGTCGGGGCGCCGAGAGAGCTGGGAGCGCCATTGACCGTTCCGATGGTGAGGAACTCGAGCGTGCCGGCGCTGACGGTGATGCCCGTGCTGAAGGTACTGGCTGTGTTGTCGAGGAACATCAAGCCCGTGCCGGACTTGGTGAGCCCATTGGCCACACCCGTTTGGCCGCCGCCGATGGTGCCAGTGATCACCAAATCCTGGAACGTCGCGGTGCTGAGGCCGACATTGAAGGTATCGATGCCGGTGGTGGACAGGTTCAGGTTGGTGTTGATGAAGCCACCGAGCGGATTAACCGTCGCGGACGTGAAATAGGTGACGCCGCCGCCCGCGCTCAGGGTCAGGGTGCTGGGGCCGGAACTGCTGATGATTTCCGCGATCGAGCCGGAGACGGACGAGGCGCTGCCCAGAGTCAGGGGACCGACCGACTGGCTATTGCCGTTAAAGTCGAGGATGCCCTGCGAGACGGTGATCGGCGAAGTGGCGCCAAGCGCGCCTCCCGGAGCCAACTGGAGGATGCCGTTGTTGATCGTGGTTGCCCCGCTGTAGGTGCTGACCCCGCCGAGAATCCACGTCCCGGTGCCGTTCTTCGTCAGCGTGCCGGTGGTCGTCCCAATGGCGCTGTTCAAAACGCCCGTGCCGCTGCCGGTGAGGGTCAAGCCGAACGTCGCCCCGGTGATGGTGTTGGCGGTATTGCCGATCGTGTAAGTGCCGGTGCCGGAAACGTCGAACACACCGCCGCCAGTGCCAAGGGTGATCGGATCGGCGCCCGCCGTAAAGTCGCCGCCGTTGATCGAGCCGGTGTATTGCAGGACGCCGCCGCCGGACAGGGTCAGGCCACTGGAGTTGCCCAGCGAACTCGGGTCGCTGATGCTGAGAATGGTCGCGGTCGCGGTCGCCGAATTCGGGCCGGCAATCGTCGTGGTGCCAGTGAAGCTCTGCGCGCCGTCGAGCACGACCGTGCCCGAGCCGTTCGTCACCGCTCCGCCACCGACGATCAGGCTGTTTGCGCCGGTGAGGGTATTGGCCAGGCCTATGGTGAGTGTGCCACCGCCGCCGCCCAGGCGGTAAGTGCTGCCGCTGCCCGCGGCGAGCGTGCCGTCAAAGGTGCCGCCCTGGGCGCCGGTGACGCCTGGAGTTACCGTCGCGCCCAGGAACCAGGTGCCGTTGCCGAGGCCCGCTTCGTTGATGGATTGCGTCACGGTCACGCCGTTGTCCAATGCAAGAACACCCGAGGTGCTCGAGGTGATGTTGGGCAACCCGCCGTCATAGCCGATGCCGAGCACGCCGAGCGCGGTGCTACTGCTCGTCACGGTAAGAATTTGACTACCGCCAATGTTGCCCGCACCGCCGAGGATGAGAGACGCACCCGGACTGACGAACACATTGTTGGAGGCGTTATTCATCCCCAAGGTGCCGCTGGCGCCGATGCGGAGGCTTCCCGCGGAGACGAAGGTATCGCCGTCGTAACTGTCCGCCCCGTTCACGTTCCAGATGCCGGTGCCCAGTTTCAGGAGGTTGCCGGTGCCGATGCTGATCCCGCCAGCCATCGTGCCGATGCCGGTGCCCTGGAGGATGAGAGTTCCGCTGCCGTTGACGTCGGTGCCAAGGGCCGTGAGGTTGAGCGTGGCCGGGTTGCCGAAGGCGACCGTCGTCGGGTTGACGCCAGAGACGGTGGAGATGGAGGTGGACGCGTTCCCGCCCAGGGTAATGATGTTGCCGTCAATCTGGACCACGGTCTGACCGAGCAAGGTGGACCCCACGGTGAGGGTGGCGGGCACGCTGCTGACCAGGACCTGATTGCTGCCGGTCGAACTGCTAACGACACTGACATTGCCGCTGCCAAAGGCCTGATTGGTGGCCGCAGTAATGGTGGTGTTGGCTGGCCCGGAGAGGGTGACGATGACGCCATTGACCGCGGTCACGGTCTGGCCGAGGAGCGTGGACCCGACGCCGAAATTGGCGGGCGGCTGGGTCGTATTCAGGATGACGGTAGCGCTGCCGACGGCACTGGTGAGCACGGAGACCGTGCCGGTGTTCGAACCGGAGCTGTCGATGACGCCATTGGCATAGGCGAACCCGACGTTCGTCGCGATGCCGCCAACGTTCGCGTTGGCATTTCCGGCGAGGGTGACGGTCCCGTAGGTGTAAGTCTCGGTCGTGAGCGAGGTGACATTCGTGGTGGCATTGGTCGCCAGGGTGACCTGGGTGCCGTTGACCGCGGTGATGACCGAACCCATGAACGTGGCGCCGACGATGAGGCCGGCGGGAGCCGTGGCATTGAGCATGACGACATTGCTCGCCACGTTGCTGTTGATGACGCTGACCGTAGCCGAGGTGGTGGCCGAGCCCAGAACGGTCTGACCGAGGAAGGTCGTGCCGGGGATCAAGTTGGCCGGCAGGGCGGTGGTGGTGATGACCGTATTGCTACCCGTGGAACTGGAGGTCACCGGGACATTGCCATTGCCAAAGTAAGCCGAGGTCGACGAAGAGATGGCGGTATTGGCATTACCAGCCAACTGGATGGTATTGCCATTGATGGCCTCGACCGTGGAACCGAGGAGGGTGGAACCGACGACCAGACCGGCCGGCACGCTGGCCACGGTCACCGTCGGGCTCGTGAGCAAGCTGCTGGTGACGAAGACCGCGCCCGAATCGTTGGCCAGGGTGAAGGTCCGGTTGGAATTGTTGCCAGCGCCGAGATACTGCAGGGTGCCACCGTCGAGAGTGATAGTGGCCGAGGTGGCATTGGTGGGCGCACCGAGTCCGCTCGGCGTGCCATCGTCGTTGCCCAAGGTGAAGATCTTGACCGTGGCCGTGCCTCCGATGGTCGTGGTCCCGGAATAGGTGCTGTTCGGCGTGTTGGCGGAGAGATACGGCTGAAGGGTCAGGGCGTTCGTGCCGTTGACCACGAGATTCCCAGATCCGCCGATGGCGCCGACATAAGTCCCGGCCACGGTCTGGTTGATGGTCAGCGTCGTCCCGGTGCCGAGGTTGATGAGGTCCAGGCCATTGCCCGTCGGCGTAAATATGGGAGCGGTCGTGGACGTATTGGACGAGGAGACGCCGAAGAGCGATCCCACCGTCTGGCTGGCGTTGATGTTGACCACCGTGTTGATGCCGTTGACGGAATTGACCTGGAACGTCGCGGCGCTGCCGTTGTAGGTCGTGTTGGCGGTCGCGGTGGTGTTGGCGTAGTTCCCGTAACCCAGACCGAGAGCCCCAGCGACATTGGCATTGACCGTGCCGGCGTTGATGACGTTGCCGTTCTGGGTGTTCCCAGAGTTATTCAGGTTGAGCGTGCCTTCGTCGTTCTTGGTAAGGATGCCGACGAACGTGTTCAGGTTGCTCTGGCCGGGACCATTGATCGCGCCGTTGAGATCCACCGTTTGGCCCGGCGTGACGTCGATGATGCTGGTCGTCGCCGCCGAGAGCGTAATGTTCTGGGTGATGCCATTGGCCCCGGTGTTGCTGCCAGTGAACTCGAGACCGCCGCCGTTGAGTGCGACAGGCGCGCCATCGAGCTGGGAGAACGAGTTTATCGCCAGCAGACCCGCATTGATCGTGACGGAACTGAAGCTGTTCGAGCTGCCGAGCAAATACCAGGTGCCGGCTCCCGCTTTGGTCAGGTTGCCGGTGCCGAGATTGAGATTCTGGCCAATGAAGCCGCCGTTGCCGGCCACACCGGTGCCCGTGAGGAGGAGGTCGAGATTGTTGGGATCGGAAATGGCGGTCCTGAGATAGAAGCTCGCCGAACCGGAGGCATCGAGAATTCCGCCCGCGCCCGCGAGGACGATCTGGCGATTGGTGGCGGCGCCGGCGCCCGCGAACTTGAGATCGCCACCATTCAGAGTGATGGTGCCATGGGCGACGGTGCTGGGCGAACCCAGCGAAGTACCGAGGCCGTCACCGACGTCGCCGATCAGGTTGATGCTGAGCGTGCCGCCGTTGATGTTGACCGGGGCATCGAAGGTACTACTGGCGTTGACACTGATTCCCAGCCACGGCGCGGCGGAGGTGCCGGTCAGAGCCAGGGTGCCGTTGCCCGACTTGGTGAAGGAGGTGGTGACGCCCGTAATCGCGCCGCTGAGCGTGTCTGTGACCAGCGGACTGGCGACATTGATGGTGACGGCGCCGGTGCCGGTGAAGGTGACCGGGCCAGTGATCGTCAGGTTGTTCGTCCCACCCGTATCGGTGCCGCCGAAGTTGATCTGGTTGACGGCAGTAACCGCGTTGCCAATCGTGCTCGCGGCAGTTCCCGCGAGGATGGTGGAAGTATCGGTGAGGGAGAGCGTGCCGGTGCCGACCGGGCCGGACAGAACGATGCCGGTGAGGGCCACGCCATTGGTGCTGTTTCCATCAATGATCAACGTGCCGTGCGGGGCGACGGTGACACCGCCGGCGAAGGTGCTCGCGGCAGTGACCGAGAGAGCATTCGTACCCGAGACGGTGATGCCGCTGCCGAGCGTCGTAAAGCTGGTCAACGCTGCCGTGACCGTCGCATTGGCGTTGCCCCCGAGGAAAATGACATTACCAGTGACGGCCACAACGATCTGGCCGAGCATTTCCGAACCGACCCCGAATCCCACCGGCGCCGTGCCCGCGAAGGTCACATACGGGCTGGCGGTATTGCTGCTGAGAATCGCCAGGCTCTGCACAGTCGAGTTGACCGCACCATCGTCGGAGAAGCCGACGGTCGTCGGCGCGGCAAGCGCCGTGTTGGCATTCGTCGCCAGGGTGACGACGTTGCCGCTGACCTTCGTCACGATCGAACCCAAGAAGGCCGAACCGATGCCCAAACCGGTCGGCACGCTGGCTACCGTGACGTTGGCGCTGCTCGTCGCACTGCCGGTGACGCTGACGCTTTCGCTGACGCCCTGGAAGTTCACCGCGACATTGGTGTCGGCGGCATTGGCGTTCCCATAGAGGGTGACGACGTTGCTGCTGATGCTCTTGACCATCTGGCCGAGCAGGACCGATCCGATCCCGAAGTTGGCCGGGAGGCCGGCCACCGTCACGGTGGGAGAGCTGGCGCTGCTGCCGGTCACGGAAACGTAGCCACCGCTCAAGCCCTGGAGGATGGAGGTGATCTCCAGCCCCGTGGGCGCCAGGCCATTCGTGGAGATGGCGAGGTTTTGGTTGCCCAGATCGACCGCGCCGCCGCTGATGAGCGGCGTGGAGGCGAAGTTATTGTTGGTCGAACTAATCGTCGTAGACGCACCGCCCGTGAGCATGACCCCGCCCGTGCCGATGGCGAAGGTCGGGTTGGTCGTGCCTCCGAGGTTGTTGAAGGTGATGGCGCCGGTGGTGAAGTTCGGGATGTAACCGGCCGCAAAATTCAGAACGCCACCACCGTTGAAGGTGATGTTGTTCGCCGCAATGACCGAGGTCAGGGATGCCTGGGTGACGGTGGTCGCGGTGCTGGAGCTGTTGATCGTCAACGACGTGCCGGGCAAGGCGGCGGCGGCGGCGACGGTGAGAGTGCCCTGATCGACGATCGTCCCACCGCTGTAGGTATTGATACCGCCAAGGGTCAGGGTGCCGGCGCCGCTCTTGACGAAGGTGACAGGAACGCCGCCGTCGGTGACGACGCTATTGATCGTCTCGGCGACGGTGGCGGTATTGACGTAGACGTCGAGTTCCGATGTGCCCGAGGTGAGGGTGCCACCGGTAAAGGTCACGCCCTTGCTGGCCGAGTCGTTGATCAGCAAGCCACCCGTGCCCAGAGTGAGGCCGGTGGTGATGGTGAGGGTCGTCGCGGCCGCCGGAGCGGAGACGTTCAACGAGTTGAAGGTTTGCGCCCCGGTAGTCGTCGCGGCAGTGGCGGAGACCTTAATGTTATCTGCGCTCACGCCGGTGAGGAAGGTATCGGTGGAGTAGGCCGGGAAGCCGGTGGTGCCGAGAGCTCCGACGCCCTGGGTGGCCGAATAGCTGGCAAAGTCCGCGCCATTGACGATGGCCCAGCCGCCGAGGATGCCGTTGGCCAGCGCCGGCGGATTGGAATTGAGCGTGTTGATGAAGATCTGGTTATTGGCCACGGCGCCCGTGCCCAACGTTCCGGTGCTGGAGATGAAGTTCACCGTGGAACCGGGGTTCCGGGTGAAGTTATTGAGGGTCATTGCCGCCCAACTGGTGGCACTCGAAGCGACCGTGATCGTGTCGGCGCCGCTTCCGGCGACCACGTTGTTGAACGTCACCGTGCTCGTCGCGTTCGGCGAGCTGGCCGTGCCGAGGGGCGCGCCCAGGTAGAAAAGGCCGCCGCCATTGAGGGTGACCGTGGCGCCGTTGACAATGCGCGCCGTGCCGTTGGCCCCGTTGGCGTAGAGGCCGGAATCGTCCAGTTCGAAGGTGCCGCCGTTGGCGTTGATCGTGGTGCTGGCGATGGTGCCCAAATCGCGCAAATCCAACGTGCCGCCCATGATCGTCGTGGCGCCCGTGTAGCTATTCGCGCTGGTCAGCGTGACAATCGACGTATTCTCCTTGGTCAAAGCGAGGTTGCCGGTGATCGAACCGGCGAAGGTGGTCGACGTCGCGGTGTCCGCCGTGAGGGTGGCCGCAGTCCCGCTGCTGTTGGTGATCGTGCCGCCCTGGCCTGGGAGGATATTGGCGCTCAGGATCTGGCCGACGGCCTGGTTGTGGCCCATCAGGTCCAAGGTGCCGCCGGTATTGACTTCGAGCTGGGTTTCGACGGTGGGATTGCCGGCGCCCTGCAGCACCCACAGGGTATTGTCCTGTCCGCTGTTCAACTGGACCAAGCCGTCATCGACAAATGTCGTTCCGGTGTAGTTCTGCTGAGCGGTAAAGTCCAACGTCCCGGCAAGGGTCTTGGTGATGCCGTTGGTCACCGTGTCCAACACCGCGCCAAAGGTGAGAGTCGTGCCCGCGCCGGCCGTGTGGATGTAGAAGGGCGCCGCCGTCGACGCATTCTGGATCTGGCCTTCGGTGATGTTGGTGCTGCTCGTGACGAGGATGGCCGAACCCGCAGCGGTGCCCAACTGCAACACGCTGGCCGCGGAAAGGGCGGTCAAGGATCCGCCGCTGCCGATGGTCAGGCTTTCGATGGCGTTCCCGCCGTCGAGCGACGTGGCGCTGGTCAGGCTGACATTCGTCGTGGCCAGCAGGGTGCTGCTCAATTCGCTGGGAGTGAGCACATAGAGACCGTTCGCCCCCACCCCCAAGCCGCCAGTGGGAGCCGCGGTCACAAAGCCCTGGCCGTCGCCACCGGAAACATCTCCGACGATGTCGGGACGGATGCTGACGATGGCCGTGCCGCCAACGCCGCCGCCGCCGGAGGTGTTGAAATTGGTGGCGATGCCATTGCCGAGGATCGAGGCCACCCCGGCGCCCGGGGTATTCCCCAAGCCGGGGGCGTTGATGAGCAGAGCGGCCCCGGTTACCGGCACCGGGATCGTCGTAACCAGGAGGGTTAGGGACTGGTTGGGCTGCGGCGTGAGCACCAGATTGCCGCCCCCGGCGGTCAGCGTCAGGTTCTGCAGCGTCTCGGTCGTGGACCCAAGATTGTTCCCGATGATGTTTACCGTGCCGCCGCCAATGGTCAGGGATTTGGTGGCGTTACCGAGCAATACGTTATCGCCCAGGCGGTTGTTGATGTTGTTCGTCGAGTTATCGAGCGTGAGCGTGCCGTTGGCGTTGACCGCAACGGTGGTGAAATTCACGGTGTTCGCGCCGCTGCCATTGCCCGAGGCGTCGAGCACGATGCCGCCTCCCTGGATGGTGAGGGTGCCGGTGGAAACGCTGTTGCCGGTCAGCGTCAGCGTGCCGCTCCCGATCTTCGTGAAATTGACGGTATTGGCGAAGGTGCCACCGTAGGTGGTGCTGGTATTATCCGCTCCGGCGGTCAACGTGGACGTGCCGGTGGAGTTCGTGATCAAGCCCCCGGTCATCGCTGTTGTGCTGGCCAGCGAGCCGAAGGTGGCGCTGAATCCGTTGAGGTCGAAGCCCGCCGCGCCCACCGTGGATTGCGTCCCTGCCCCCATGAGCAATTGGGAATTCGGCAATAGCTGTGTGATCCCCAACTGGACGTAACCGGACTCGATGTCCGTGGTGCCGGTGTAGTTCTGGGCAGAGGTAAGTTTCAGGGTGCCGTTGCCGACCTTGGTGAAACCAGCCGTCGCGCTGATGTTGCCGGTGATGGTGGCAACGACCAAGGGATTGGTCACGGCGATCGTGGGGTTGACCGGGCCCATCGCCACCTGGCCACTGAAGGTGATGTCGTCTCCGGCCACGCCACCGCCGAAGGTGAAGTTGCCGGTGATGTTCACCGGGTTGACAATGGTTTCCGCCGTGCCACCGGCCTGGAGCGTGGTCCCGCCATCGATAGTGAGCGTTCCCGTGCCCACCGGACCGGAGGTAATGGACAGCGTGCCGTTCGTGGTGCTCGTGGTGGTGCCTGCGCCGAGGATCAGCGCGCCTCCCGCCAGGGTGAAGCCGGAATTAAAGGTGCTCGCGCCGCTCGACAGCACCAGGCTGCCGGTATCGGTCTTCTGGAGATTGCCGCCCGCACTGAGGATCGGAGCGGAGATCACCAAGTCGTCGGACGAAACCCCAGCGGTATCGATCGTCGGAGTGGTCGAGGTGAAGACAATGCCCTGGGAGCCTGCGCCGATCTGCAGCGTCGGAGTGCTGCCGAAATTGCTATTGGTGGAATAGATCGCTGCGTTCGTGCCCGTGCCCCCGCTCGTCAGGATGAGAATGCCACCGTAGGCGGTGCTCAAGCCATTGGTCGTGGCCGTGGCCAGGGCCGAAAGCGTCAGGGTCTCGGTATTGCCGTTGGGGGTGATGGCCGTAATCGTCGTTCCCGCCGGAATTCCCGTTCCGGTCACGGTCTGGCCGACGGCCAAGCCGCTGACCAAGCCCGCCGAATAGGGGACGGTGGCCTGGTTGCTTCCGTTCACGATGTTGGTCAGGACCGTTTCGGTATTGAAGGTGACCGTGGGAGTGGCGCCGCCCTGGTTGTTGAACACGATGTTGTTCAGGGTATTGGCCCCGACCAGAGTGAGGATGCCGCCGCCATTGATATTCACCGTGGCGGTGTTGTTGATCTGCCCACCGTAGTTGAGCTCGTTCACGGTGGAATTGTTGATCGTCAGGTTGCCCGGGATGACCGTGGCGCCTGGTAGACCATTGAAGTTGGTGATGCCTTGCTGCAGGAAGGTGCCGCCGGTGTAGCTGTTGTCCAAGCCGGCGCCGGCTTGCCAGAAGTTCAGATTGTTCGTCCCGCTGGCGGTCGCCGGCGCGGAAATGGTGAAGGTGCTGTTGGCGGCGTTGAATCCGGTAATGACTGCACCCAAGGGGATGCCGGTTCCCATCACTTCGTCGCCCACCGCCAGCCCCACTACGCTGTTGACGTTGCCGACGACATTGGCGCCGGTCGCGGTCGGTGCGGCGGAAATGACGATCGTCCCCGAATTCACCAAGGTGATGGTGGCGCCCGTGGGAATGCCGGCGCCGGAAATCGGCTGACCCGCCTGCAGACCCTGGGTCGATGACACCGCGATGGTCGTGTTCCCGGCCGTGACGGTCGTGAGCGTCACCGCCAGGTTCGGCGTCACCGTCGTGTTGCCAGAACTCGTGGCGCTGCTGACGACGAAAGACGGACTGAGGGTCATCGTCGCGCCGCCGGCTTTGACCAAGGCTTCACCGCCGACGATCGGCGTGTTGAAGACCGTGGTGCCTTGGTTCACGAAGACGTAGAGATCCGCGCTGGGAGAGGTGAAGTTCGAAGTCGGGTTGCCGGCATTGACCGAAATCGTCTGGTTGGCATTGGTGACAATGCCGGTCGTCAGCGTCTCGGTCACCGGATTGATCATGGTGCCCAGAGTGATCACTTGGGCTGCGCCGGGCGTCATGCGCCAGGTGCCCGCGACACGGTTCGCGGTAATCGTCTCCGCGACTGTTGTGTCGCTCATGTTCTGCCCCGGCCCGGTCGAAGAATTGAAGGTGCCGGTGTCGAAGTTGGGGAAGCCGGCGGTCCCCAGCGAACCCACGCCCAGGGCGTCGCTGTAGCTGGCAAACGAGTTGCCATCGACCACGAACCAGCCGCCAAAGATGTTGTTGATCGTGCCGCCATCCTGATTCTGGAGGTCGGCGGCGACGAACTGCTGGGTGCTTCCGTTGAGGAAGTTGATGTAGACGCGCGAGGTATTGAAACCCGTGAGACCCAGCGTGTTGGTACCGTTATACCCGATGATGTGCAGCATCGTGTCCGGGCTGCCGGTCACATTCAGGTTGTTGATGTAGGTGGTGATCGTGCCTGCCTGACCCAGGGCCAGGTTGGAAGTGTCGATGAGCGGCTGCAGGTTCATCGTGTTCAAACCGCCCACCAGATTCAGCGTGCCGATGGTGAGACTGGTATCGATCGAGCCGCTCCCCATGTAATTGAAGGTGCCGCCGAGCATGTTGACCGTCGCGTTCGTCGGGATCCGGACGGGGACATTGCCCGGGGTCAGCCCGCTCTGGTCGAGGGCCAGGGTGCCGTAGTCGAGGTTGATGTTCGTGCTCGCGAGCGAGCCGCTGCCGGTAAGGGTGATGGTTGCACCGCCGATGGTCGTCGTCCCGGTGTAGGTATTGGCGTTGGTCAACGCCAGGGAACCGTTCGTGTTGTACTTGAAGAAGTTGATGTTCCCCTGAATGACGCCGGAGAAGGTGGTCGTTCCCGTTTCACTGACGATCAGGTTCGAGGTGGTCGCACTGTTGTTATCAATGATCCCCGTCGTTCCGGCGATCGGGTTGACGGTGGCACTGTTCAGCGCGCCAAGAAGCTGGCTGTTGCCGTTGAGTTCCAGCGTGCCCGAATTGACAAACGTTTGAATGACCGAAGGAATCGACGTGGTGGCATTCGTCATGATGGTGTTGTTGCCACCATTGAGAATGAGTTCCGGGCCGTTGACCGCGGTGATGCCGGTGTAGAATTCCTGCGTATTCAGTTGCACCGTGCCGTTGCCGGAAACGACCAGGGCCTCGCCGCCAGTCAAGAACCCGCCCACTTGCAGCGTCGTGGTCGCGGTCGTCGGGTAGAAAAGATAGGCCGTATTGGTGTCCTGGATTGCGCCGACGTTGATGCCCGTGTTCCCGTCGAAGGCGAGCACGCCTCCCTCGTTCAAGGTCAATTGAAGCAAACCGCCCGCCGGGCTCAGCATGCCATAGCTCGCGGGCGTGGCGCTGGTGATGCCACCGCCACTGTGCAGCGCGAGCGTATTCACCGTCAGGTTGTCGACCATCTGCGTGGTGGTGCTGAGCGAGAAGTTGACCGAGGTGAATGAGCCCACCTGGTCGATCGCCGGGTTCGCCAGGGTCGTGGCCATTTCGTTCGTCGCCAGGGCACGCACGTAGCCAGTGACCGAGTCTTTGGTGGCAAAGGCGATCCCCGGACCGGTCAGGGCGAAGTCATTCGCATTGGGATCGACAATGATGTCCGGACGGACCTGCGTCGTCGTGGTGTTATTGAGGAGCGCGCCCTGGCCAGTCGTGCTGAAGTTCATGGTCTGCCAGGAATAGGCCGCCTGGCCAGGAGCCACGGTCTGCCCCACGGGGGTGTTCGCTCCGAGGATCAACTGCGTCGAACCCGGGGTGAAGCCCCACGATACCTGGTTGACAAAGAGCAAGGATTGACCGGAGTTCGGCTGCAAATTGAGGATACCCAAGCCGCCCGAGGCTTCTTCCCACTGCGCCGTCTCCGTCGTCGGCGCCGAGGCATTGCCGATGATATTGACCGTGCCACCGTTGACATTCAGGAACGGCTGAGCAATGAGCGAGGTCCCGAAACCGAGACGATTGTTCACATTGCCCGCCGTGGCGTTATCGAGGGTCAGGACACCGCCCTGATTGACGGTATAAATATCCCAGCCACCGGTCCCGGAGCCATTGTAAACGACTGTGCCCTGGTCGACGGTGAAGGTTCCGAGAGAGCTGGCGGTCGCGCTGGCCTGCCCGGTCAACGTCATGGTGCCCGTGCCGATCTTGGCGACGTTCGTGGTGTTATAGACGCTGTCGCTGAACCGATCGAACTGCCCGGAGAAAGTCGTGCTGCTATTGTCGAAGCCGACATTCAAGGTGACACCGGCCGTGCTCGAATTGAAGACCGTGCCGGCCCCCGCGAGCGAACCGATCGTCGAGTTGAAGCCGTTCATGTTGAACAAGCTGCCGGACTGGAGGATGAGTTGGGAGAAACGGCTGCCGCCGTTGGTCGCATCCAGAACGACGCTCGTGCCGTTAGCCACGGTGAGCGAGCCGGTGAAGACTTCCTGGGCGGCCAGACCGAGGACACCGCCGCCTTGGACGACGATGTTGGAAGGAGTGCTGCCCGCGGTGGGATTGTCGATGACCCCGGTGAGGTTCAAGCCCGCCTGGAGCGGAGCCACGTTGTTCCCGTTGAACATGTCGGCAGTGACGACGATCGTTGCCGTGGTCCCGGTAAAGGCGAGACGTCCGTTGACCAGCGCAACGGAGCCGACGCTGCTGGGATTGGAATTGATCACCACGCCGCCAGTAGTGAGGCCGGTGAGAAGCAACACGCCAGGGGCGCTCAAGGTGGCGCTGGCGATCACGAAGGTACCCGTACCGGTATTGACCGTCGGATTCGAAGCCGAACCGCCATCGTCGTTGAACACGAGGTTGTTCAGCGTGTTGGCGAAAGCGACCGAGTTGTTCTGGGTATTGTCGTAGCGGAGATTGACGGGGTCGCTGAGATTGGCGCCGTTGTAGCCCAACGACGAGTTGCCGAAGAGGTTCAACACGCCGCTGCCGTTCATGACCACGGTGTTGCGGGGATCGATCTGGCCGGGGCCTTCCACGTTCGTCGGCGAGAAACTCGGATTCTGCGGATTGACGTTCTGGATCTGTCCGCCTTGCTCGGTGAGAGTTCCCAGCGTCGTGCCCGCGGAGCTGATCGTCACGCCGTTGACGCTCGAGATGGAGTTCGGGATGACTACACCCGTTCCGGCCAGGTCCACCGTTCCACCGTTGAGAACGAAACCTCCGGTGAAGCTATTCCCCTGGCCTCCAGGCGTAAAGTCGTTGCCATCGGTCAAGATTACAGTTCCACCGGCGGCGGAAACGATGAATCGCATGCTCGCGCCCGACGCCATTCCGCTGACCACGTTGGTCGTATCGACCAACCGCGAGTTGATGGTGTAAGTCCCCGTGGTATTGAAGAAATACAAAGGCGCAATGCCACTCGTGGTCGCGGCCGTGCCGTCGCCCGCGGTCAACCAACCGGAATCGACACCCCCCGTTCCCATGGTATTCGTCGAATCGGCAATCAAACCGCCCCCGACGACATCGACGATCGCGGAGTTGCTGGCGAAGGTCACACCGCCGCCCCGCAAGTTCAACGTATTGACCACTAAACCTGCGTTGGGAACCGACAACGCGAGGGTCGTCCGGAGGTTTTCAGTCGGAATCGATACCGGGAGAGACTGTCCGGCGACCGTCAGGTTCACGTCGTAACCGGCAAAGCCGATCTGGTTCAACGCCCCAAAGCCGTAGGTCGGATTGTAACTGACAAACTCCGTGCCGGTCACCGCCCAAGCCCCGATGATGTTATCGTTCAACGCGTTCAGCGTGAGCGGAGCGTTGCTGGAGGTCAGCGATGTCGAAATGCCGTTGATCGCATTGGCTAGAATCCGCGGATTGCTGCCAATGGTTCCGAGGAGGGCGCCCCCGCCTGAGCCCACCAGGTTCAGGGTGGCGTCCTGGCTCCCTTGGGTCAAACCGGCGAGCGTCAGGGTCATGGAATTGACTCCCGTGCCGCCCGCAGTCGAGGTGAGGGTCGACATGCCTTCGGCCAGGGTCACGACGCCGAGGGATTCCGTGGAATCCGTCTGGGCGCGGCCGAGAACGGTGATGTTACCGCCGCGCAGAGTAATCGGCGCGTTCGGGTTCACCCGGCCGGACATGCCGTAGAGCTGGGTGTTGTCCAGCAAGAGGATCGAGTAATTGACACCGACCGACGTGGTGCCGGAGAGCTGGGCGAGGTCGCGCAGAACCAGTTCGCCACCGGTGATCAAGGTCGCCCCGGTGTAGGTGCTGTTCGAATACAGGCTCAAGGTGTTCGAACCGGCGCGCTCGAAACTCAGCGCACCGGTGAGGGCGCCGGAGAAATTCCGGGTGGCGTTGTCGCTGTTCACGACCAGCGTGCTCGAACTCAGGTTGTCGCCCGTGATCGTCCCGCCACTGGTCGCGCCGACGCTGCCGTCGCTAAACAACGCAAAGACATATTGCGAAGTGCCATTCAGGTCGAGCGTGCCACTCGTCCCGACTTCCAGATAGTTGTCGTAGGAGATGGTGTTGTTGCCACCGTTGAGGAGGACTGTCCCTTGGTTGATGACGAACTGCCCGGTGAGGGTGTTGCCGCTGATCGCAGGGATGACGTTACTCGCCGGCGAATTGAGCGCCAAGGTGCCGGCGCCCGCCTTGACCAAGCTGACGTTGGTGTTGCCGAAGCCGTTGCCGCCGCCCATCACGCTGTTGATGTTCAACGTCGAGGTCCCTTCCGTCCAGATGGTCAGGTCGGACGAACCGCTCGTCTGATTGACGACACCGCCGCTGATCGTGGAGGTGGTCCCATCGGTGACGAGGATGCCGCCGCTGCTGTTGGTCAGCAGGATCAGAGGGGCCATGGACAGGTTCGCGTTGTTCTGGAACGTGAACGAGTTCGGCGTGATGGTCGCGAGAGCCGCGGTCTGCGTAATCGGGATGTTGGTCGTGCCCGAAGTAAGGAGGATGTTGCCACTCTGGACGACCGTGTTGCTGGGGGCGTACTCGTTGGCCGCGAGCGCCCGGACGCCTGCCCCACCCGTGCCCGTCTGGCTCCCGGTGGAATCGGTCGTGGCAAAGGAAATGCCCAGGCCCGTGCCCGTCGTGTCGACCAAGGCCCACGGCATGATGCCCTTGCTGATCGTGCCCGTCCCACCGACGTTACCATTGAAGAGGAAACCAGCCGTGTCGCTGATCGTGGCCGCCCCCGCCGTCGCGGTCGCCGCCAGGTTGTTGCTGCTGAAGAGAATGGAGGCTCCGGAAGGACCCGCGTTTTCGGCGGGCGCCACGTTGTTGTCCGTGTTGGCAAAGGTCAGGAGAGTTTCCTGTCCGGACTGGGCCGTGAGCGTAATGGTCGACATGCCACGGCTGAACGTCGGCGTGCCCAGTGCTTCGGTCGTCGTCGCGCCGGTATTGCCAATGAGAGTGAGGTTGCCGCCGACGAAGGTGACACCGCGGCCGCCGAGACGGCTGGCCACATTGGTGGCGGTGTTATCCAAGGTCACCGACGCGCCAGGATCGATGGTCAGGACGATGTTATTCGAGTTAGCCACCTTGCCGTTGCCGTTCAAATCCATGAGGCCCTGGAAGACGGTAAAGTTCCCGCTGAAGGCGACCGTATTGGCCGTGGTGATATTCAGCGTGCCCGTGCCGTACTTATTGAGCGCGACATATTGATTCGAGGCGCCGGAAGTGAGGTTGCTGTTGAGATTGATCGTGCCGGCGCCGGTGAAAATGATCGTGTGCGCGGTGCCCGTCGGACTGTTGATCGTCCCGTTGATGTCCAGGACGGTACCAGCGTCGGCGCCGATGTCCGCATCGGAGTCCATGGTGATGACGCCGGTCGTGGTATTGGTGCCGCCGAAGTTCTCCAGTTCGCCGCCAAATCCGTAAGGCACACCCGCCAGGCCGCTGGGGATGTTGGCCCCGCCGCCGATCGCCAGGTTGGTCGTGGTGGCATTGATCGTGATGGGATTGGCGATGGTGACGCCGTTGTCGAGTTGCAACGCGGCGCCCTGCGCTGCCGGACTGACGACGATGACGTTGGTCGAGTTCCCCGCGGCACCGGAGTTATCCAGGCGCACGACACCCGCGGCGATGTTAATGCCGCCGGTCGCGGTCGTGTTCGACCAACCGGGACTCAGGTGCGAGTTGTCGGCGTTGATCTCGAGGATACCGTTGTCATTCTTGAACAAGACGTCGGTCCCCGCCGAGATGGCGAAGGCCGAGGTCAAGGTGAGGATGTTACCGGCGGTCACTTCGATGCCGTTGTTGGCTTGCGCCATGTCGATCGTCCGGGCGGTAAAGAAGCTGCCGGTCGCGCGCAGGCCCAGGAGGGTGGTCTGGGCGCCGGGCACGTCGAGCTTGACTTGGTTGGATAGGTCGCCCAACGCGCCATCGCTCGCCACGGAAACGACGCCACCTTGAATGTCAACGACCCCGTTGTTGCCGCCAAAGGTGTTGCCTGAATTCCCCAGGACCAGGGTGCCGTTGCCTTGCTTGACGATGCCCGTCGGGACAGAGCCGTTTCCGAACGTACCGGACAGCACGCCACCCAAAGTGAGGCCTTGCACGACGTTCGACGCCGTGGCCGTGGTCACACTGTAGAACTGGGCGGTGCTGGAATTGAAACCGCTATCGATCAAAACGCCGTACCCGCCGAAGCCGGCTCCCGCCGTCGTGCTGATCGGGTTGTTGATCGTCAGTTCGAAGTTACCCGGATTCTCGAAGTTCTGGATTTCCAAGGTCTTGTTCGCCGCGCCCAGGAACAGCGGGAAGTAGGTCGTTCCCAACCGGCCGACGCTGATCACGCTTGGCCCCGAGATCGTCAGCGTCCCGGTGAGCAATGTCTCCGGGCTGCTCGAGCCGTTGCCGTCAAAGCCGAACCCGACGTTGCCGCCGGTATCGTTGACGTTCCCGCCGAAAGATCCGTTGATGACCAGGGTGCCCAAACCCGATTTCACGATGTTGCTGATCGTGTTCGGAATATTTCCGGCCAGCGTGGCCGTCATCGAGGGGTTGATCACATCGACGAAGAGCTGATTGATCGCGCTCTGGGTGGTGATGTTCCCGTTCAGGTTCAGGTTGTTCGGACCGGCGAAAACCAGGGAGGCGTTGCTCCCGGTATTGGCGATGATGATGGGGTTTGCCACCGAGGCGGCTACGGCGGCGAGCAAGCTCGGCGCATTGGTGAAAGTGCTATCGGTCCCGGGCGTAATGGTGAACGTCCCAATACCCAGCGGGCCAGTGCCGACCCCGGGGATCAGCGGCCCCGCCACCGGCACGCTGCTCGCGTTGAGCATGACGCCGCCGGCCTGGAGATCGAATCCCCCCGCGTAGGTGCTGCCGGCGTTGCTCAACTCCAGCACGCCAAGACCCGTCTTCACGATACCGCCATTTTGGATGACCGTGGCGATGTTCAAGCTTTGCTGGAACGGGGCGACCATCGTGCCATTGGTGATGATCGGGTTGATCACCATCGAGAAAGTGTTGACGCCATTCAGATCCAGCGCCCCGGCGCCGTTGATGATGGCCACACCCACGGTGGTGCCGGTAGTCGTCGCTACGCTCGTGGGCGTCGCCGAAAGTACGCCCTGCAACTGGAGTTCACCGGAGTTGATCGCCACCGTCGGATTGGCTCCGCCCTCGGTATTGATGCTCAAGTTCCCCAGATAACTGAAGCTGCCGTTCTCGTTGTAGGTCAACGACGCGCCATTCAGCGTGACGTTCATCCCGGTCTGCAGGCCTTGAGTTTGACCGTTGCCCGACGTGCTGACCACGGCGTTGTTGACCACCAGGCTGCTGCCCGGGAGGAAGCTGTTCACCGTCACCGTCAGGCCGTTGCCGTCAATGACCGTACCTCCCGACCAGGTGTTGGCGCCGGCCAGGACAATGCTTCCGTTGCCACCGAGGACGACCTTCTCCGAGCCGATGATATTCGCGTTTATGAACAGGGTGTTGTTCTGATTGTAGAGATACAATGGAACCGACGAGGATGTCGTCGTGAGGTTGCCGTTGTCCGGACCGGAGCCGATGGTGTCTCCGTTGGCGCCAGTCGAACTCTTCAGCAATCCACCGCTGTTCAGGATGAGGGTATCGCTGTTGCTGCTGAAGTTCAGATCGATATCCCCGGCGATGTTCAAGCTGTTCACCGTGATGTTGCCGCTGGGGGCAAGAATGGTCGCCGTGCCCGTCGTCCCCGTGGGTGGGGCGATCTTGATATTTTGCGAGCTCTGGCTCGTCGTCGGCAGCGCCAGGGCGTCGTAGCTCGGGAACCCGACGGTGCCGAGCGCACCGACACCGAGGGTCGGCACATAGGCGGCGAAATCGGCCGACGTGGTCGAAGTGGAAACGATCGCCCACGCCCCGAGGAAGGGAATCGAGGCTCCCGCGGTTTCATCGGAGGTGATGAACAAGTGCGAGGTCGAGTTGCCCAGCAAGCCAAAGGCCTGGGTGAGGGCCGGCTGCACGAAATTCACCATCGCGTTGTTGTTGTTCGCCAAGCTCGCCAGCGTGATCGTGGCCGAGTTGATGCCGACGGCGCCGCCCCCTGTGCCTCCGGCCGTCACCGTAAAGGTCGACAAACCGGAATTGAGGGTAACGGCTCCGAACGTCTGGAAGGAGTCCGTCTGGCTGCGTCCATTCAGCGTGATCCCGCCGGAGTTCAGCGTGACCGTGGCGCTCGGATTGACCCGGTTGTTGATATTGATCAACCCCGTGGTCGAGGAAGTGCCATCGTTGATTTGCAACGCGCCAAAATCGACCTCGAGGGAAGCCGTGCCGGAGAGCGTGCCGGAATCCTGCAGGACGAGGATACCGCCGTTGATCGTCGTCGCCCCGGTATAGGTATTGGCGTTGACCATCGTGAGGTTGCCCGAGGTCGTGCCTCCACCGCCGCCTTTGGCGAAGGAGATCTCTCCCGTGATCGAGCCGGCGAAGGTCGAACTGGCCGCGTTCGTGTTGTTGGTCGTGAAGACCGCGGGCGTGGCCGAGGTGATGGTCGTGTTGGCCAGAGCCACCTGGTTGGGAGGAGTGGCCCCGCTGGCATTCGGTCCGAGCTGGCCGATGTACTGGTTCGACCCATTGAGGTTCAAAGTTACCGGCGAGACGCTATTCAGCGAACCGTTGGTCACATCCAACGGATTGTCCGCCAGCAACGGGTTGATCAGGCCGGAAGGGAGCGTGATCGAACCCTGGTTCAAATAGGTGGTGCCGGCGTAGAACTGCGGAACCTCGAACACGAGGGAGCCCCCGTCTGCCTTGGTGAATCCGGCGGTGGTGCTCGTATTCGTCAGGGCGCTGAAGACATTCAGAGTCACGCCGTTGCTGACGTGGAATTGTCCTTCCGCCGTGCCCAAGGCGATGATCGGGAAGCTGAGCGTTTCCGTCGTGCCCGAAGGTGCACTGACGATGACGCCGCCGCTCGTCAGCGTCAGCGTAGTATTCGGATTGCCCGTAACCGTGAGGCCAGCGCCCCCGGTGTCGGTAATGTTCAAGGCATTGATCGTCCTCGAGGAGGTTCCGGTGGTATTCGCCGTGATCTTGAGGGTGTCGGTCGGCTGGGCGCCATCGATACTGTTCGTCGTGTTGTAATTGGTGAACGCGGCGATGCTGGCGGTGGAACTCGTCCACGTGGCAAAATCGAGGAAGCCGGTGGTGCTATTGACCACGACCACCCGGGGCAGGATGGCGGCGGTGAGCGGAGTAGTGGGAACCTGGATCGGTGTGCCGACGACCAGCAGGGAGTTCCCATTACTGTTCACGCCAATGAGATCGAGGCTGCTACCGACGTTCTGGGTGAGTGCCGTATAGCTCAGGGTGCTAGCGAGAGACGATGGGCTGACCATCGTAATGGAACTCTGGCCGACATTGATCGTCAGGGCGCCGAGAGATTCGGAGGAGGTCTGTCCAGCTACGGTCGTGGCCGTATAGGAGAAGTTACCGCCGTTCAGGGTCATCGGGGAACCGGTGCCACCGAGGCGATTGTTGATCGGGGCGGCGCTATTGTCATTGATCGTCAACAAGCTGCCGTAGTTGATGCCAATGCCTCTGCCGGCCACAGACAGGCCCTGCAACGTCCCCAACCCGTTGATGTTGACGGTGCCGCCGACGATGGAGGCGGCCTGGTTGTTGACGACGGAAGTCTGCGCCGTCGTGATGTTCAGGACGCCCGAGCCGACCTTGTCGAAGCCGTACATGTTCTGAATCAGGCCGGTCAGGTTGATTGTCCCGGCGCCGCCGAATTCGATCTGGTGGAAGGTCGTGGAGTTCGCCGAATTGATGTTGCCGGTGATGTTCAACGTCGCTCCGGAATCGACCCCGATGAATCCGTCGTTGTTGAAAGTGATGACGCCCGCGTAGGTATTGACGCTATCGAGAACTTCCAGTTGGCCGCCATTATTGATGCCGCCATTGAGCACGCTGGTGGTTTGATTCAGGTTCAGCGGATTGGTGATGGTCAGGCCGCCGGAAATCTGCAAGGCCGCGTTCGAGAATGCGCTGAGCGAAATGGTCCCGGTGCCAAGGGCGTTGGCATTGGTGATCTTCAACGCCCCACCGGAGATGGTGACGTTGCCGTTCCATCCGCTGTTATTGGCCGTGATCCAGAGAGTGCCGTTGTCGTTCTTGGAGAGGCTGGCGTTCACCCCGAGGTCGTCATTGAGATCGAACGCGGTGTTCAACTGGAACGTATTTCCCGTGGTCACTTCAATGGCCCGGGTATTCGCGGCGGTGGCCAACTGGATGATACGGTTGTTGAAGACGGTGTTGGCCGTGACGCGGAAGGTCGAGGTGCCAGTCGTCGGCTGGAGGACGATCTTGTTGCTCACCGGTCCCAACTGGTCGTTATCCCCCAAGCCGTTGGTCAGGGTAATATCCCCGCCCGCACCCGCCGAGATCACACCCTGGTTGATGATGATGTTACCGTTGAAGCTATTCGACGTATTGGTCAGGACCAGCGCCCCACCGCCGATCTTGGTCAGATTCCCGGTCCCGGTGATCTGGCTGCCCACGGTCAATCCCTGGATGACATTCGAGTTCGTCGCGGTGAGAACGCTGTAAGTGGAAATGAGACTTACCGGCAGGGTGCCGTTGATGATTTGCAGCCCGTAATCGTCGACGTTGTTGACCGTCAGCGTGTTATTGGTGCCCTGGAAGGTGATGTTCCCCTGGCCCAGGTCGAGAACGATGGTCTTGTTCGCCGCCTGGGTCCAGGTCGGGGCAAAGGTCGTGCCCAGCCGGTCGACGGTGATCGTCGGACTGCCTTGGAAAGTCACCGGATTGGTGAAGGTGAGGGATTCCAACCGGCCGCTGCCGTCGCTGCCATCCCAGCGGATGGCGATACCCGCACCCGGAGCCGCGGTAATCGGCGTCGTCCCCGTGAAGAGACCCGGTCCCACCGACACTGTGCCGGCGCCGACATAGACGGAGCTGACATTGGTGCCATTGAGCAGGATCAACGATCCCGTGCCGGACTTGACCAGTTCAAAGGGACTCGGGCTGGTGCTGGTGATCGGACCGTCGATCGTCAGGGTGTTTGGCGCCCCGGTGCTCGTCGTCCCGGTGACATCGATCATCGCCGCGGCCAGCGGATTGCTTGCGACCAATTCGATGCCCCGATTCGGGTTCAGGGTGAAGGTGCCACTGGCGCTCAACTCACCGCCATCGAGAAGGATGTTGTTCGAAACCAACGTCGATGGGACTTCGCCCAGCGCCGCGTCCGAGTTGATCTGGAGCAAGCCGCCCTGGATGTCGACCGCGCCCGCTCCGGTGAGATTCAGCGTGGTGCTGTTGTTGCCGGTCAAGGCCAGCGTACCGTTGCCCATCTTCACGAGAGTGCCCGGGCCGGAATTGCTGATCGTCCCGGAGATGGTGTTGATCACCGTATTGGCGCTCCGGACGGTGATGTCGGTCGTCGGTGTGTTCAGGGACACCGGCCCCGAGAGAGTCAGCGCGGCGGGTTGGGTGGCCCCGTTTGGCGCCGGGAGGATCGTGCCGCGGACACCGAGAGTAATGTTCCCGTTGATTGCCACCGGGTTGAACAGGGTTCGGGCCGTATTATCGGCGGTGATGGTGGTGTTGTTTTCGAGAGTGAGTGTCCCCAGACCGGCCGGACCGAAATTGAGCGTGGTCGTCACGACACTGCCAACGGTCGTGGTCGTGGTGGTGGTGGATGCACCGATGATCAGGCCGCCTTGCTGCACGTCGATACCGCCGCCGAATGTGCTCGTCGTCCCCGTCAACTCCAGCAAGCCCAACCCGGATTTGATGATTCCGAGAGCTCCATTCTGGCTGGTGATCTGGCTGGAAATGACCAACGACGCTTGGTCCGGCGAAACGCTGGCGCCAAAGGGTTCACTGGTGGAACTCGCGAGGGTGGTATTGGCGTTCCCGGCAAGGGTCACGACACTTCCACTGACGCTTTGCACGGTCTGGCCGAGCAGAATCGAACCGACGACCATATTCGCCGGCGGCGCGGCGCTCAACGTCACCTGATTGCTGCTCGTCGAACTGTTCGTCACGTTGACCGTGCCCTGGTTCACGACGATCGGGTTGACCGTGAAGGTTTGCGAGGTCGCGCCGAGGTCGAGGGTCCCGCCGTTGATCGTCGCCGTGGAAGCGACGTTGGAGGAAGAGACCGAGGGCCCGCTCGTCAGGGTGATCAAGCCACCGTAGGTGAGAGTCGTGTTCGTAGCGTTGCCCGTGGCAAACTGCGAGAAGGTGAGAACGAAGTTACCCGGGGTGTTGAAATCGGGTGAGATGTTTGTGATGTTCGTTCCCGTGGGAATGCCGCTCCCGGTGACGAGTTCGCCCACGGCGATGCCGTTCACGGAAGCCACGGACACGGTATTGGAGCCGGTGGCGACGGTGGTCACGCCCGTCGTCGAGTTCAAGGTAATGGTCGGAACACTGGCCCCGCCGCCGATGTTATTGAACGTAATCGCCCCAAAGGTATTGCTGCCGACCAGGGTAAGGGCGCCGGCGCCGTTGATGGTAACGTTCTGCTGCTGGATTTGCCCACCCAGGGTCTGGGTCACCAGGCCGTTATTGATGGTCAAACCCGCTCCGCCCGCCGGGAGGATGCCAGTGGCGCCGATGTTCACCGCTTCCTGGTTGACGATCGTGCCGCCGCTGTAGCTGTTCGCCCCGGCCAGGGTCACGGTGGCCGACCCGGTCTGGGTGCCGATGTTACCGCCCCACAGAATCAATCGAACGGGCGAAGCGCCGTTGTCCTCGATCTGCGAATTGATGGTCAATCCGTTGGATGTGGTGCTGTTGTAGTAATAGAGATACAGGTCCTGGGGGCCGGACGGGCTGGCCCCGCCCGCGGTCAGACGGCCAGGAGTCGCCACGGTGCCGATGCTGGCCGCGGCCGTGGTGCCATTGAGATCCTGAATGATCAGACCGCCGGCCGCCAGGTTCAGGGTATCGTTGGCCCCGCCAAACGTCAGGTTCATGTTCGCCTGAGTGGTCCCAGCCAGGTTGAGCGTATTGATGGTGATTCCGCCGGTCGGAATCGCCTGGCCCGCCGTGATGCGGACATTCTGCGTGGCCGTGTTCGCGCTCGTCAGCGTGGTGCTGTCATAACCCGCAAACCCCGTCAGATTCAGGGCGCCGACGCCCAGAGTGGAATTGTAACTGGCAAACTCGACCAGCGTGGTATTGAAATAACCGGTATTAATCACCGCCCACGGGCCGATGATGTTATTGGACAGCGGTGAAGACGAGTTCCAGGAGGAAACGATGATGTTCTCGGAGGTTCCGCTACTGGCCAACAAGCCCAATTGCCCGGCGCTGGTGTTGGTGTAATTCTGGGCAAATTCCAGAGTGGCACCGGCGGCGACGTTGCGATTGATTCCAGCCACGGTCAGGGTCGCGCCCTGGGGATATTGGGCGGCATTGTTGCTGCCGCTCGCCGCGCTGAGAGTGCTCGCGCCGGAGGCCAGGGTGATGGTGTCGAGAAACTCGGAAGACATCGTCCCGGCCCGGCCCAAGAGGTTGATCATGCCGCCGTTGAGCGTGATCGGGGCATTGTCATTGACGCGGTTCGTGTTATCGGTCGTCCCGGCGTTGTTGAGCTGGAGGGTGGCGAAATCGATTTCCAGCGAACTGGTCGCGGAAAGCGTCCCAGCGTCGACCAGGGCAGTGATATTGCCGTTGAGCACCGTCGACCCGGTATAACTATCCAGACCGCTCATGGAAAACGTGCCGCTATTGCCGGAGCGAACGAAACTCATCGCTCCAATCATACTTCCGGACCACGGACGGGCCGTCGTATCCTGGTTGATGACCAGCACGCTGCCCGTCGTGCCCGTGACCGTGCCGCCCGTGCCGGCGGACTGCTGGTCGTTTTCGAAGAGCCCGAGGGTCTGGATATTGCCCTGCAGGTTCAAGGTCCCGCCCGCGTCGAGAACGAAAGCGGTCCCGGGCATGATCGTATTCGTCCCGCCATTCAGGACGACGGAGCCTTGGTTGAGGGTCGTATTCCCGGTGTAGTATTCCTGGTCGCCAAGACCGAGAATGCCCGTGCCGGTGCCGAGGGTCACGGTCCCCGGTCCACCTTTCACCAAACCGCCGGTACCGGTGATCGTGCTGGCGATGGTGGTGTTTTGCGCGGCGGTCACCGCCTGGAGATACAAAGGATTCCCCACGGCGGTGAGGATGCCGCCAGTAATTCCGGTATTGCCGGTTTCGAAGATGATACCACCGCTCGACACGGTAAACGTCTGCACGTCGTTCGTCGTGATGCCGCCACCACTCGCGAGGACGAGCGAATTGAGCGTGAAGGAACCAGGGGCATTCGGCAGAGCCGCAGTGCCGGAGGTGGAGAGGATGACGTTGGCGTTGCCCTGGAGCGTGGTGACCTGTTCGCTGGACGATAGGGCGCGCACGAGAAAGTCTCCGGAGCTGTCGGTCGTGGCGAAATTGAAGGTATTGGCCGTGGTGTTATTGATCACCAACCACGGCAGCATCCCCTTGTTGATCGTGCCGGTAAGTCCTGCCTGGCCGGTAAAGGCGGGCAGGCTCGTCGCGACCAGTTCGCCCACCCCAGGGCCGCTGGCGACCCCTGCACCCGGGCCGACGATCACTGCGGTGCCCTGGTTGGCGCTCGTCAGGACCCCCGCGAGGATTTCCGATTCCTGTCCGGCGGCCGGTTCAAAGAGGACCGTGCTTTGTCCGCGATTGAAGGTCAACGTGGTCAACGATTCCTCGGACGGACCGGTCGAATTGCCGATATAAGTCAGGGTGCCGGAAATGGTCAGTGCCCGGCTGCTGCCCAGACGGTTGGCAAAAGGCAGACCGACGCTGTCGTCGACGGTCAAGGCTGCGCCTTGCAAAACCTGAATCAGGCCCGAACCACCCAAGCTGCCCGCGCCGGCGCCGGCCGGACCGCCGATGTAGAAGGTGCCGTCGAAGATATTGATCGCCCCCGTGAAGTTCGGGTTGTTGACGGCGATGGTCGTGGTGCCCGTATTCAGCTTCTGGATCGTCGAAGTCGTCAGCCCCAGAGGATTGGTATCGACCGTGATGTTACCCGCTCCGACGAAGGTCAGGGTCTGGTTGCCGGTTTCGCCGCCCCGAATGGTGAGCGTGCTTCCGGTGTCCGCGCCTATTTCCGTGGCCGATTGGAGGGTGATCAATCCGTTCACGATGTTATTCGTGTTCGCCATCGCCTCCAGGGCGCCCATCTGGTTGATACCGTTATTATTCAGCGCCAACAGTTCGTAGGTATTCACCCCGCCCAACTGCAAGGCCACTTGGGTGACGTTGGCTACGGTCGTCACGCCGCTGGCCAGACCCAGCGCTCCGCTGTTCGTGATCTCGACTGCACCGAGATTGATCGTCAGCGCGCCGGACCACTGCTCGTTGTCCGCGCTCAGGATCAAGGTGCCTTCGTCATTCTTGGCAAAGCCGTCGTTGCTCGCTCCAAACGGGCTGGTCAAATTCAACGTGGTGAAAGCAGCCACGTTGATGATGTTGTTCGTGTTGGTGGCGTTGAAGAAATTGATCGTCCGCCCGGAGGTGATCGTCAGGGGGGTGCCCGCAGTCCCACCCACGGCGCTCAACGTCGCCGGAGCGCCGTTGAGGGTGATCTGATTGCTCGGCGCGCCGAGTGCGGCATCATTATTGAAGGCCAGCACACCGGCCGTCACCTGGATGTTTCCATTCATCGTGGCGGCGTTCGAGGCGTTGGTCAGATACAGGACGCCGTTGCCCGATTTGGTCCAGGGCTGATTGCCGGTGACCTGCCCGCTGAAGGTCACGCTGGGAACAAAACTCGACAGGCCTGTGGTCCCCCCGATATTGTTGTTCACCGCCAGGGTGGTCAGCGTCTGGTCGATATTGATCGGACCGGTAAATTGAACCCCGTAACCGGCGGTTGAAGGAGTGAAGGTGAGAGTCGTCCCGGGATTGGTAATCGTGAGGCCGTTAAACTGGAGATTCTTGTTGGACGCCGTCAGATAGTTCCCACTTCCAACCGGGGTGCCGGCCGCAAGGCGACTTGCCACGATGGTGGCATTGCCGTCGACCGAGACACTGTTACCGTACACGATGTTCTGGATCGAACTCGTGCCGTCGCCGTCAGCCAGCAACGTGAGGGTGGCCCCGGCGGCGCCCAGACCGCCCAGCGTAATTTGGTTCGCCGCGCCGCCGATCGCCCCGACTCCATTGGCCTGAAGGTTGCCACCGTCGACATAGATCCCGCCGGTGAAGGTATTGGTGATCGTCCCGGCCAACGCGCCTCCGTTGCCGCCGATGATCGTCGTCCCCGTCCCGGAGCCGGATTTGACCAAAGCCATCCCCGTGCCGGAAATCACCGAATTGATGATGAGATTCCCCGCCCCATACTGGTTGACGTACAAGGCGCCGCCGGAAGATCCGGTCAGCGTTCCGCCCGTGATCGTCGAGGTGCCGGTGGCCGCCGAGGTGAGCAGGATGCCGCCGGAGGCAATGGAATTGGTCCCGCTGGACAGGGTGAGGGTATCGGCGGCGCTGGTGTTGAAGCGCAGGCTGTTGGGCGTGATGACGTCGCTGGGCGCCTGGCTGCTGGTCACGTCGATGTCCGCGCCGCTGTAGCTTGCCGCGGTATTTGCGGCTGTCGTCGTCGTGACGAACGTGGCCAGTCCCGCGATGGTGAACGTCGGACCCGCGCCGCTGCTCACCGCCCAGGTGGTCGGGCTGCCCGCGGTCGTGCCGAAGGTCGCCCAGCCTCCGAGAATCGCGCCAGAACCATTGCCATTCGTCGTCGTGATCGTGCCGGTGCCCGTGAAGTCGACCGTCCCACCGACACTCGGAGTGATCGCCCCCAAGGCCAGAGTGGTGCCAGCAACGGTGTTGCTGATGCGGGCATTGCCCGTGCCCAGCGTGACTCCAGTAAAGCTCTGGGTGCCGGTGGCCGCCGAATAATTGAAGATACCAGCCACCGTCAGGTTGGTGCTGCTGATCGGATTGGTCCCGGTTCCGGTGACGGTCAACGTGCTGCTCGGGTCGACGACCGTCAGCCCGGTGTAAGTGTTGGCGCCGGCCAGGGTGACCGCGCCCGGACCCGCGATGGTCAGACCGTCTCCGCTGGCGGATTGCCCCACCACTCCACCGAGGGTCAAAGTGCTGGCCAAGCCGGTAATCGTCACCGAGTTCTGCAACGTGATCGCACCCGTGCCGGTATTGAGAGTGTTCGTGCCGATGTAGGCGAAATTGCTCGCCACGGTAAACGCCGTGCCGTTGGTCAGGGTGACGGCGGCAGTGGCATCGAGAGCGACCTGGCTGCCGTTGATCATCAGGGTATTGTTCCCGGTGCCGAGCGCTCCGGCGACCCCCAGGCCCAAAGTGCCCTGATTCAAGTTAATGGTCACCGCATTGGCTCCGCCAAAGGTATTGGCGCCGTTCAGCAACAGCTCGCCCGCCCCGCTCTTCGTGAAATCGAACGGCCCGCTCGCGCTATCGGCAATGATACCGCCGAGGGTCAACAAATCCGTATTCACACCAAAGCCCGGGGAATTGGTAGTGACGGTGACGGCGGCATTCAACGTCGTCGGGCCAGCCCCCATGTTGAGCGCGCCGTTGCCGAGGAAAGTAAAGCTGGTCCCGATGGCCAGCGGACTGCTGACCATGGTGACCGTGTTGCCCAAAGTATTGTCGATCGAACCACCGGCAATCGTGAACGTGCCCGCGGCCGTTCCCAGAGCCTGCGCGGCGTTGATGTTCAGCGTGCCGGCATTGAGCGTGACGCCGCCGGTAAAGGAGTTGGCGCCCGTGAGGGTCAGCGTGCCCGGCCCGTTCTTCGTCAGGCTCGAAGCGCCACCGGCGATCACTCCGCTTTCGATCAAGGTGCCGGTCGCATTCTGCACGTTGATGGCGATGGCCGTGCCGGCGGTTGGAGTCACCGCGCCGCTGCCCATGGAAAGGGCATCCGTGCCGGCATAATTAAGAGTGAACGCACCCGCGCTTGCGGTCCACGTCTGGGCGTTGTTCGTGAGCAGGATCTGGCCGATGCCACTTCCGTTGGTCAACGTTGTGCCGGAGTGCAGCGTGAGCGTGCCGGTGCCGATGGCCGAGTCGGTGGTGGTGGAACCGCCGTTGCGGATATCCAGCGTTCCCGCATTGATCACCACTCCGCCGGTAAACGTGTTGAAGCCGCCGAGCACCAGCGTGCCGGTGTTGCCCGCCGTGCCGTTGAAATTAATTCCGAAATTGCCCGTGATGATCCCGTTGGCCGGATTCCCGCCGGTGACGAGGTCCACCGTGGCGCCACCGAGGACAGCCAGGGTCGAGGTGGAATCCACGACGTTCCAGTTCTGCGCCGAAGCCAGGACCAGCGGTACATTGATCGAGGTCAGGGCCGGTGCGCCGGTCTGCACGTTGATCCCGCCCGAGCCGAGCGTCAGCGTCCCGAAGGTGCCTTGATTGATGGTCACCGCTCCGGTGCCGGAGTTCAGGAAATTCAAACCGGCGATGGAGAAATTCTGATCCAGCGTGGTCGTGATCGCGCCGGCGCCGGCATTGGTGGCGCTGAAGCTGACCGTGTTATTCGCGCTCGGCACCGCTTGGGCGTCGGGAGTTCCAGTCGAGAAGGCCGACCAGTTCGTGGCGGTGAAGCTCGGCGAACCCGCATTCCAACTCGTGCCTTGCTGGCCGGTCCAGTAAAGGTTGCCTGTCGCCGCATTCGCGGTCACGACCAATTCTTCCGAAGTCATCCCTCCGCCGGTGATACTTTCCAGGGTGAAGTTGTAACCTGCCGGCAGCGAGGCGGTATTCAGGGAGAAATTGGTACTGCCAACGATCGATGGAGCCGTCAGGAGGGTGTAAGTGCCAGGGGCAAATCCGTTGAGGGCGTCGATGCTGATCTGCGAGCCACCGGCGCCGACGAGGACCATGCCCGTGCCCGAGAGAGCCAACTCATCGGACGCAGCCGGAGCACCCAGGAGGAAGATCAATTTACCGTTGCTGCCGGCGCCACCAAGAAACAGGCTCGTATTGGTCGGAAGATTAATGATCGCGCCGTTGTTATCGGCCAGGAGACTGAGCGTCGAACTTACCAGGGTGCCGACGCTGATCGTCGAGGTTCCCAAGAGCGAACCGGGGCCGATATTGAGGGTGCCGCCTCCATTCACCGTGGTGGTGCCGGTATAAGTATTCGCGCCATCGAGCGTCAGCGTGCCGCCGCCCATCTGGCTGACATTGCCGGTCCCGGAAATAATCCCCGAGTAACTGATGACATCGGCCCGGTTGAAAATCAGGTTCGCATTATCGACGATGCTCAGGCTGGCCAGGCTGCCCGTAGCGGCGCCGGCGCCGACCTGCAACGTCCCACTGGAAATGGTCGTCGGACCGGTATAAGTGTTGTTGCCGGACAGGATCAAAGTGCCGTTGCCGACTTTGGTCACGCCAAAGCCGTAACCCTGATCGCTGATGACACCACTCATCGTGATCTGGTTGGGGCCGCCGATGCTGGCGTTACCGGCGAGAGTTACCGGAGCGACCAGGCTGGCCGCGTTCGCACTGGAGTTGGTGATGACTCCGGAGGGATTGTTGGCAAACCCGTTGCCGCTGACGACCACCGGCGCGGTGAAAATCGAGGCGATACCATCGAGATCGAGCGCCGCGCCATTGGCAATGACCGCCCCCTTGCTGCCGAACGGGCTGGTCGATTGCGTGGCAAATTCGAGGATGCCCTGGTTGACATAAACCGTCCCGGTGTAAGCCGTGGCAAAATTGTTCGCGTCACCCAGGCTCAGGATTCCAAGGCCCGTCTTGGTCAGGTCACCGGAGCCCTGCAATTCGGCGTTGGCGGCGGCGGTTCCCGCACCGTTGCCGTCGTCGATCGTCATCGTGAGTCCTTGGGGAACGAGCAGCGTGCCGCCACCGGCGCCAATGTTGAAGACGATGCCGAGGTTGGTGCTGCTCGGCACGTTGTCGTTGAAACTGGTCGTCGTTTCGAAGACGGCGTTGTTGCTGATGAACAGGTTCTTGAACGTCGTGGCGACGTTCGCCTGCGTGCCGAGGTTTCCGGTCGCCGTGTTCCCCATCCCCGCCACCAGTGTGCCGCCATTCAGGTAGACGTCGCCCTGGAAGGTATTGACGCCGCTCAAGGTCAGCGTGCCGTTGCCGGACTTGTTGAGGATGCTGGTCGCGCCCGTCCCGGTAATGATGCTGCTGATGGTCAGAGCGTCGTTGACGCCATCGGTGCGGATGACCAACTCGTTGTTGTTCGCCATGGCGAGCGACGACGTGGTGGACGCGGAACTGATCGTGGACACCTGCCCCACCGGAGCGGCCACATTGCCGGTCTTGAGGATGCCGTTGGTGGCGAAGACGGCGCCGGCCGCGAGCGTGACGCTGAAGTTGCCGTTGATATTCAGCGTGTTGATCGTTTGCGTGGTTTGGGCAGTGAGCGAACCGGTGATCTGCTGGTTGGGCGCAGTACTGCTCAAAAATCCGCCGGCTCCCATGGTGGCCGTATTCGGGTCCGTCCCGTAAATGAGACCGCGGACAAAGCCAGTGGTGTCGTAGTAAGCGTAGCTGCTGCCTTCGAAGAATTGACCCGGGTCCACGTTGCCCCCGGAAATGGCGGTCGGCGTCATCCCGAAGGTGATCGCATTGGCCCCGGCGCCGGTAATGCCGTTGGTGCCGTTGACCGTGTTGAAATTAATCGTCGCGCCCGGCGTCCGCGTGGGTTCCGAAGTAAACGTCAGGACATTCGAGGTGGCTCCCGGCGTGAGGACGGATCGCAGGATGGCGTCGCCCTGGACGAGCGTCAGCGCACCCAGATTTTGGGTATTCGCGCCGCTGGCCGGGGAATTGAAAGTGACGGTGCCGCCACCGCCCTGGCCGGCAATACCATAAGTGAGCCCCATCGTCGTCGGCAGGGTAACGCCGGACCCGATCACGAGATTGCCCGCCTGCATGACCGTCGTCCCGTAGACGTAGCTATTGGCCGCCGTGTTCGTGAGATTGAGGGTGCCCAGACCGGTCTTGATCACCGAACCGGTTCCAAGCTGAATGGCATTGACGGTGGCCACGCCCAGGCTCGCCGTGCCGAACGCCGTATCGGTGCTCCCACCGAAGGTGATGTTCAAGTTGGAACTGCTGACCGTTCCAAAGCTCGCCGTCGTGGTAATGCCCGAGCCGTAAATGCTGCCGTTGGTGTTGATCGTCTCACCCGTAATCGCCACGTTGACATTGCCGAAGTTCACCCCGGCGGTTCCGCTGTTCACCATGGCCCCGGGCCCGATGTTCAGGAAGTTATTGCCGAAGGAAATCGCTTCGGCGCTCGTGATCGAAGCGGTCGGCGCCGCGCTGATGGCGATTTGCGTCGTGCTGACGATGCTCGTGATCGTGGCGCCCGCCGGAATGCCCGCGCCCAACACCGTCTGCCCGATGCCCAAGCCTGCGGTCGAGGCGAAGTTCAGCGTGGTCTGGGTCGTCCCAGCCGTGGTGTTGAAGGCAACGCCCAAGGTCACATTTCCGAGCCCGTCGACCGTCCCCGCACCCGGGGTCGGCGGCGCATTGTCGGCGTAGATGTTGGCAATATCGAAGACCGTGATGTTATTTCCGAAATTCACCCCGCCCACGAGTTGCAAGGTGCTGTTGCCGGCGAGGGTCATTGCCGAAGCCGAACCGCCAAAGGACGCGGCATTGGTGCCCCGCAAAATGCCGGCGAAAAGGTTCGTCGCACCCGTGTAGGTATTCGCTGCGTTGAGGATCACCGGTCCGCCGCCGGGGCTGTTCACCGTCACGCCGCCGGCGCCCGATCCGATCGTGCCATTGATGATGATGCTGCCACCTGCGCCGGCGCCCGAAACCAGCGTGAGCGTATTGGCGCCATTGGTGATGTTCCCGTTCACCACCAGGGAGTTGTTGGCATTGTTCGTCCAGGTCTGCGACCCGCTCAGCGCGATGGGCAGCGAAGCATTGAACGTGGTCGGGAGGCGCGAGGCCGAGTTGGCCAGCGTAATCCCGCCGGTGCCCACCGACAGCAACGGCGTCGTGCCCCCTTGGAAGGTATAACCGCCCGCGTTGAAGGTCAGGCCTGCCGGGTTGACGGTGCCATTCACCGTCACCGTCCCCGCGACGTTGGTGAAGACTGCCGAGTTCGTGGTCACTCCCCCAAAGCCCGTCAACCCCGCATTCGGCGGCAACCACCAATTGGGAGTGGTGTTGGCATCCCACGTGCCGCTGCCACCCAGGCCCGGGCCGTTGGTGTTGTCTCCGGTTGCCGAACCATCGGTGTCCCAATACAGCGTGGACGCTGAACGGACGGCGATGGTGAGGGCAGTCGAGAGCACCAGCCAGGAGGAGAGGCGCTTGATAAACTGCTTCGAAAAGCGTGGGCCTTTGGGCTTTTTCGGGGTGTGTTTGGCCATAGACGCGGGGATGTTTAGGGGATCAGGAAAGCCGGGGGGAAATTCGGAAAGAGACGGAGGGATTCAGCGAGTCATTTTCACCCAAGTGGCGCAAGGGTCAAAATAATTTTACTGCGAATAAAGCGGTAAAGTTCTTGACGTTGTGGAACAAAGGGCGGGGAACGCGACTTTACTCTGGTAATATTATCCAACGCCAAACGCTTTCCGTGTCGTGCTTTTCGCCACACACAACCTTCCCGGCTTGGCAAATTTCGCCCCCCGGCCATACTTCTCCCTTTGCCCCCTTTTTCGCGGATGAAATTGCGCCTCGCTCTCGTCGTTCTCTCCTGTCTCGTGAGCATTATCACCGGCTTGGTCCTGTCCCGCTCCGGCGCCAGCCCGGCGGCCGCCACGAAACGGGCTCGGCCCCTCATCGGGCTCTCCTTGGACACTCTCAAGGAGGAACGCTGGCAACGGGATTGTGATAATTTCGTAAAAGAAGCCCAAAAGCTCGGTGCCGACGTGAAAGTCCAGGAAGCCAATGGCGACGACGTCCGCCAGGTTTCCGATGTCCAGGCGCTGATCACCGCGGGCGTGGATGTGATCGTCATCGCTCCCCATAACGGCGACGCCATGGCCAAGGCGGTCGGCATGGCTCACGAAGCCGGCATCCCGGTGCTTTCCTACGACCGCCTCATTCGCAACTGCGACCTCGACCTTTACATGACCTTCGACAATTTCCGCGTCGGCGAATTGCAAGGGCAGTACCTCGTCGATGCCCTGGCCAGGACCGGGCCCGGGAAAAAGCGCATCATCCGCCTTTACGGCGCCAAAACCGACAACAACGCCGTCGTTTTCAAAGCTGGTCAGGACAAGGTACTTAAGCCGCTCCTCGACAGCGACGCGATCGAGGTCGTTCATGAGGATTGGGTCGAAGATTGGAAACCGGAAAATGCCAAAAAAATCGTCAACGCCGGCATCAACAAAGTGGGCCATGATTTTCAAGCCATCCTCGCCTCCAATGACGGAACGGCCGGCGGCGCCATCCAGGCCCTGATCGAGGAAGGCCTCGCCGGAAAGGTCATCGTCACCGGCCAGGACGCGGACCTCGCCGCCTGCCAGCGGATCGTCGCCGGCACCCAAAGCATGACCATTTACAAGCCCTTGACGCATCTCGCCGAGCAAGCCGCAGCCTATGCCGTGAAGCTGGCCCAGCGCCGCCCGGTCATCGCCGCGGGCAGCTACGACAACGGCCAGATCCAGGTTCCCAGTGTGCTTCTCGACGTCATCGCCGTGACCAAGGACAACATGCGCGACACCGTCGTCAAGGACGGCTTTCATACGGCGGGAGAGGTTTACGGGAAGACGCCTGCGCCCTGACGAGCCGCTGGAAGCTTCACGGCGCGAGGCACATGAATCCGACCCTCCAGACGTTTGCCAGATATCTTGTCTGGGTGGGGCCGGGCCTTGTCCTCGGAGCGCTGATGCTTTTCCTCGCCCGGCGGGAACCACGCCTGCGAATCGTGCTCTACCTCGCGCTCTTCATCCTCCTTCGCGATGCCATGACGCCCCTCGGGTTGTGGTCGTTTGGGACACAAGGCTTCTTTTGGATGCGTCTGGATTCGGACCCGTGGTTCCTCACGGGATTTGGCCTCGCCTGCCTCGGGTTGAGCCTCGGCATTTACTTCCTCGATCGCGCCAATCGCCCGCTCTTCCGCTGGACGCGCGCTCCTTTGGGATACGGGATAATCTGGGGCGTCGGCGGCGCATTGCTCGTGGTGCTGCCGTTCATCGCCCTCTATCGGCACACTCCCATCGAACTTCGCGGCTGGCCCGTCCCGCTCCAACTTCTCCCGTTCACTTTCACCTTCGCCCTGCTCGGCAATTTGTTGGAAGAGGCGCTCTTCCGCGGCTACGTCCTCGGCGCTCTCGCGCAAAAGATGCCCCTCCTTCGAGCTGGAATCTGGTCCGGAGTGGTCTTCGCTTTCTGCCATATCTATTTGGCGACGACGGTCACGTCCGTCGGCTATCCCCTGCTCCTCTTCACCCTTTGGGAAGGCGTGATCGCCGGTCTCGTGGGTGCCAAAGGCGGCGTCATCCCCGCCACCCTCACCCACGGCGGCGCGATCTTTCTCCTCACCTCCGGTTTGATCTAAATCTTCCTCCACCCGCACCTGGCGCTTAGTCATTCCTTCGACATTCGACATTCGACTTTCGTCATTCGTCATTTCCCATGCTCCTCACCGCTCGCGGCATCACCAAGACGTTCCCCGGTGTCATCGCCCTCAACGACGTTTCGTTCGACTTGCAGGCCGGTGAAATCCACGCGCTTTGCGGGGAGAATGGCGCGGGAAAATCCACGCTCATCAAGCTGCTCAGCGGGTTGCATCCCTACGGCTCCTACGAAGGTGAATTGCTCGTCGACGGCCATATCGCCCAATTCCACGGAATCGCCGACGCCGGGCGTGCCGGGCTGGCCGTCATCTACCAGGAACTCGCCCTCATCGAGGAAATGTCCGTGGCGGAAAACATTTTTCTCGGCGCGGCGCCGCGGCGCGGACCATTCGTCGACTGGTCAAAGCTGCACCACGACGCGCGCGCTCTGCTCCAGCGATTCGGCGTGGGGACCGATCCGGCCGCGCCGATCGGCCGTTTGGGCGTGGGCGAAAAGCAACTCGTCGAAATCGTCAAGGCGCTGGCCAAAAACTCGCGCATTCTCATCCTCGACGAGCCCACCGCCGCGCTCGCCGAGCACGAGGTGCAGACGCTTCTCGGCATCCTCCGGGATCTCCGGGCCCGCGGTTTGAGCTGCATCTATATTTCACACCGCCTCGACGAGGTTTTCGCTCTCGCCGACCGCATCACCGTGCTCCGGGATGGGGCGACGATTTGGACGAAACCGAGCGCCGAAACGAACAAGGCAGAAGTCATTCGTGCGATGGTCGGCCGCGAGATCAAAGATTTGTTTCCGCCGAAAAAATCCGCGCCTCGGGATGCGAACGACGCGGCGTTGCAGGTCGACGGGCTCACGGTCGCCGACCCTCACACCGGCCAGACCCGCCTGCACGACATTTCCTTCGCCGTCGCACCCGGCGAAGTGCTCGGCCTCGGCGGCTTGATGGGCGCAGGCCGCACAGAATTGCTGATGCATCTTTTCGGCGCGTGGGGAGAGCGTCGCACCGGCCGCGTGGAGTTGAATGGCCGCGAGCTACCGCCCCTCGAGCCGCATGAAATCTTGCTTCGCGGGCTGGCCCTCGTTTCCGAGGATCGCCGCCGTTATGGCTTGGTCCTGCCGGAAACGATCGGCTTCAACCTCTCGCTCTCCTCGTTGCGGGGCCTCGTGAAGCACGGCCTCGTCGACCACGGAAAGGAGTTCCAGAAAAACGACCGGGCTTTCCGTTCGCTCCGGGTGAAAGCGCCCGGTCTCGAAGCTACCGTCGGCAAGCTCTCCGGTGGAAACCAGCAAAAGGTCGTGCTCGGCAAAGCGCTCATGACCGAGCCCAGCGTGGTCTTTCTCGATGAGCCGACGCGCGGGATCGATGTCGGCGCCAAGCACGAGATTTACGAAATCATCCGGCAACTGACGGGCGCTGGCAAAGCCGTCGTGCTCGTCTCCAGCGAACTGCCCGAACTCATGGGCCTAAGCGATCGCATTCTCATGCTCCACGAAGGCCGCATCGGCGGAGAATTCTCCGGCGCCACCGCCACGCAGGAACGACTGCTCACCGCCGCGATGGGACAAGCAATCGCCTAGCAACTCCGATTTCCAGACGTCGAAGGATCGTTCCTCCGCCTTCACCCTCGACAATCTCCGCCGAATTTCAAATCACTGGCGCCCAGCCCTCCCCATGACCTCCCGCCTTTCCCTCCGCGACTTCTCGCTCGCTCTCGCCCTGGTGGTGTTGTGTGCGTTTTTCGCCGTGCGCGTGCCGGGCTGGGCCTTCCTCAGCGCCCGCAATCTCTCCCTGCTGATGATCGATTTTTCGGTCACCGCCACGCTGGCCATCGGCATGCTGCTCGTCATCCTGCCCGGGCACATCGACCTTAGCGCGGGCAGCGGTGTCGGACTCATCGGAGGGATCGCTGCGGTGCTCGTCACTCAACAGGAATGGCCCGCGCCGCTGGCCATGCTCACGGCACTGGTCATCGCGCTCGGGCTCTGGTGGGCCATGGGCAGTTTCATCGTCCGCCAGCGTGTGCCGGCCTTCATCGTCACGCTCGGCGGCTTGCTCTTCTTCAAGGGTGAATTCTGGTCCGTCATCAAAAGCCACACCGTCCCCATCGTCGCCGGCGGAAAGCAGAATCTCTATTCGCTGATCACCACCTACTACCTGCCGCCCGCCGCCGGCTACGTGCTCGCGGCGCTCATCGTGGCCGGACTGATCTTCGGCAGCCTGCGGTCGCGTGCCGCCCGCCGCCAGTACGGCTTTCAGGTCGACGACGCCGAGGTCTGCTTCCTCAAGCTCTTCCTCGCGGCGCAGATCGTCTTTCTCTTCGTCATCGTCACCAATCAATTCCGCGGCGTGCCATTGCCGGCGCTCATCCTCGGTGCGGTCGCGCTGGCTGTGTGGGTCATCACCCAGCACACACCCTTCGGCCGTTATCTCTATGCCATCGGCGGGAATGAAGAAGCCGCCGTCATCTCCGGCATTCCCGTGGCGCGTGTGACCACGGGCGCCTTCATTCTCATGGGCGCAATCGTCGCCCTCACCGGCTTCATGCAGACGGCCTACGGCGGCAGTTCCACGACCACCGTGGGCGAACTCATGGAACTCGATGCCGTCGCCGCTTGCGTCATCGGCGGCGTCAGCCTCAAAGGCGGACGCGGTACCGTGCTCGGCGTCCTCTGTGGCGCGCTCATCATGGCCTGCCTGGTCAACGGCATGCAGCTCCTCGCCGTCGAACCCGCGCTCAAACTCAAAGCCCGCGGCGCCGTCCTCATCCTCGCCGTCTGGATGGATGTCCGATTCGGGCGCGGAAGTTGATAGTTGAGAGTTGATCGAATCCACCCTCCCACCGAAACTACCGGTCGCGCCCAGTGCCCGCGGCTATCAACCCTCAACTCTCAACCATCAACTCTCCTTGAGCTACACGGTTTTCGCCCGCAAATATCGCCCGCAAACGTTCGACGAGATTGTCGGTCAGCCGCACATCGTCACCACGCTCAAGAACGCCATCGCCCAAAACCGCCTCGCCCAGGCTTATCTCTTCGTCGGGCCGCGCGGCACCGGCAAGACCAGCACGGCGCGCATTTTCGCCAAGGCGCTCAATTGCATTCACGCCCCGACGACCAATCCCTGCGGCGTCTGTGACATGTGCAAGGAAATCGCTGCCGGCAATTCGCTCAACGTGCTCGAATTCGACGCCGCGTCGAATACCCAGGTCGACAAAATCCGCGAAATCATCATCGACAATGTGAAGTACGCCCCGGTCCGCGGGAACTACAAGCTCTACATCGTCGATGAAGTGCACATGCTTTCGAACTCCTCCTTCAACGCGCTGCTCAAGACGCTCGAGGAACCGCCGGCGCACGTGAAATTCGTCTTTGCCACCACCGACGTGCAGAAGGTGCCGACGACGATCATCTCACGCTGCCAGCGATTCGACCTCCGCCGCATCCCCGCCCCGGAGATCGCCCAGCACCTCCTCTTCATCGCCGGCAAGGAAAACATCGCGCTCACGCCGTCGGCCGCGGAAACCATCGCCCACGGCGCGGAAGGCGGCCTGCGCGACGCCGAATCGATGCTCGACCAACTCGTGGCCTTTTGCGGCGAAAAGATCGACGAGCAGGACGTGCTCAATATTTTCGGGTTCACCGCGCGACAGACCGTCGCCGAACTCTGCGCCCACCTCATCACCGGCCACACCGCTGCCGCGCTGGCCATGGTCCACAGCCAGGCCGAGGCGGGCAAGGATTTGAGCCGCTTGATGGGAGACCTCATCGAGCATCTGCGCAACCTGCTCGTCGCCCAAAGCGCTCCCGACACCCTGCACGAGGATCTCAGTGCCGAGGCCGTTGCCGGGCTCACCGCCCAAGCCGGCCAGATTTCCCAGGACAAGCTTCTCAATTTGATCGAGCAGTTCGCCGCCGCCGAAACGCGCATGAAATGGGCGGCGAACAAGAAAATGCATTTCGAGATCGCCGCCATCCGCGCCGTCCAGAGCCTCGCTCAGGCCACGCTCACCGAAGTGCTCGACACCCTCACCGCCATTCGCGGTGGCACACCGCTCCCCGAACGCCCCGTCAAAAAAGCGGAGCCGCCTCCGCCATCCAGGCCAGCCGCTGCCGCCATCGCGGAAAAAAAAACTGAACCACCGGCAATAACTCCGGCTATCCCAGCCGCGCCGGTTGTTGCTCCCGTCGCTCCCGTCGCTCCCGTCACTTCCGAACGGCCTTCGCTGACCGCAGCCTTTGCCGCCAGCCTCGCTGAAAAAAAGGCCGCTGCTACCCCACCAAAGCCCGCTGTCCAGCCCAGCGAAACGCCGGTTCCAAAACCGCCACCAATTTCGCACCCAAAACCGGTGGCCTCAGCGTCGCCAGCCACGGCCGACGTGGAAACTCTCTGGCCGCAATTGGTCGACCGTTTCCGCCAGGGGCGTCCCTTTGCCTGCGCATTCCTGGAAGCCGGCAAATTGGTGGAAGTGGACAAAGGCGTCGCCGTCATCGCCTATCCGCCGGAAGCTCGGGCCCAACGTGACATGCTGGAGAAATCCGGCGACCGCGCGTTGCTGGAGAAAATTCTCAGTGAGCTTTCCGGCCAGGCGATTTTGCTCAAATTCGATACCCGTGCCGGCCTGGTCGTTGAACCGGTGCCGCGCGAAGAACCCAAGGCCGAAGTGAAGGTCGACCCCATGGAAGCCTTCAAGAACGATCCGCTCATCCAAAAGGCCCTCGCCGAATTCAAAGCCGAAATCCTTCCCGCCTAAACCCAAAATCCCATTATGAACCTGAAAAAAATGATGCAACAGGCCGCCAAAATGCAGGAGCAACTGCAGCAGGCGCAGTCCGAACTCGCTGACAAGACCGTCACCGCCACCGCCGGCGGCGGCAAAGTCACGGTCACGGCCAACGGCGCGGGCGAAGTTCTTTCGATCAAGATCGACAAGTCCGTGGTCGATCCCGAAGACGTCGAATCGCTCGAGGACTTGATCCTGACCGGCGTGCAAAAAGCCGTCGAAGAAGGCAAGGCGCTCCAGCAAGCCGAAATGGGCAAGCTGACCGCCGGCATGGGCCTGCCGCCGGGGATGGGCTTCTAAAACGGAGAAATCTCTCCCGCTACCAGCATCGCCCGCCGGCCACCTGGGAGCGGCGACCTCCAGGTCGCCGGGTTGAAGATACAGCGACCGGAAAGTCACCGCTCCCCGGACCCCGCCTCCTTCCAAACGCCAACCACCGGCATGACAAGAACGTCATTGACTCCGCCAATTTATTGAGACTTAATCTCATTTAATGCCTGCTGCGGCTTCATCCCGATCTTCCTCCTCTTTGCGCCGCAAGTGTGCGGAGGAAGACGCTTGGGCCGGTGTTCAAGGCATCTGGCAACCGCTCGACGGCAGTTTCTTCGATGGCGGCGTCAGCGTGGAATGGCACGATTTCCGCGCGGAATCCGACGTCGACTGGGCGCGCAGCTTTCATCCCGGTTGCCTCGAGGTTTGTCTCAATTTCTCCGGCTCCGGCGTGCTCCAGGATGGCGCCGCCGAACGGCGACTGGAAGCCGGCCAGGTGGCCATTTATACCACTTTTTCCGGCCGGCCCGAAGCCTGGCGCACCGCCGGCTCGTGGCACCGTTTCCTGACCTTGGAAATGGGTCGTGAATTTCTACAGACCAATTTCGGCTCGAGCCGCGACCGTTTGAAATCAGCTGTGATTCAATTCATGGATGGCAAAGGGGCGCCGCCGGCCTGGCTGGAGATCGCGCCCCTCCCCGTCTCCCTCCTCGGCGTGCGTCTGGAATTGCTCCATCCTCCGGTCCCCGAGGCCGCACGGCCGATGTGGTATCGCGCCAAGGCGATTGAAATCCTCGCGCAGACGCTGTTTGCCGCCGATCCCGCCGGCGAACTTTTCTGCCAGCGGCATCAGCGCCAAAATCGCGAGCGCATCGAGCGCGTCCGCTACCTCATCGAGCGCGACTTGGAGAATCCGCCCTCGCTGGAAATGCTCGCGGGAGAGGTCGGATGCAGTCCTTTTCATCTCAGCCGGGTTTTTGCCGAGCAAGCCGGCATGAGCATTCCGCGGTATCTGCGCACGAAACGCATCGAGCGCGCCGCCGAGTTGCTCCAGTCCGGCCGGGCCAACGTCACCGAAGCGGCGATGAGCGTCGGCTACAGCAGCCTCAGTGCCTTCAACAAAGCCTTCGTCGAACAGATGGGTTGTTGCCCCGGCCTCTACCCGGCGGTAAAAATCCAAGGCCGGAAAGTTCGCGCGCGAGCGTAAGTCTCTCCGGGGAGCAGATGCGGCAATGGCGCTGGAAGTAGGAGAGGCTTCCCAGCCTCATCCGCCCCCCGTCCGGCCCGGACTCCGAGAAGCGGCAGGATGCCATTCCTACTTCGGTAGCGGCTTCGCCGCTCTGCACCGTCATCTCGAAGAATCGCGCAGATTCGCGAGGATTTTCCAGTGGAGAAAAGAGGACCACGGATTACACGAATTTCACGGATTAAAGCCTCCGCCGCGAAATCAATCCGTGTAATTCGCGTAATCCGTGGACCAATTTCCCTCGTGCCCAAACTCCATTTGGGCACGCCATTGGGAGCGAGATTCCATCTCGCAGGCGGGGGTGTCTGCGGGTGGCCAACGTCCCCCCGAAGACATCCTCCGCGCGAAATCGATCCCCCCCCGGGCGAGCCGAAAAATCCCTCTGCGGCCCTCTCTCGAATCTCTGCGGCCTCTGCGTTTTTCCGTGCCTGTCGCCTTTGGTAGCCACCTCGTCGCCCGGTTCGCGATCCGTGGCCGTTCACCCAATCCTTGACAGTCGAGTCTAGCGAGATAATTAACGACCCGAAATTTCCATGGCGTTATCTATTTCCAGAACCCAGATCCCTTTGGCTCTTCCCGGGCGTCCCCGCTGCACCCTTCCCATCGCCCGCCCCCGGTAATCATCTCGCGGATTCGAACCCTACTCAACCCGACTCTCCGATTTATGTGGAAACGCATGCTCCTGATGCTGGCCGCGGTGCTCCTCTTCATCGCCGGCATTGCCTACTGGAAATATTCGTCCGTCAGCGCCGCGATCGCGAAACACAAAAAATTCGCCCTGCCGCCCTCGGCCGTCACCACCGTGGTCGTCAAAGGACAAACCTGGCAGCCGGTCCTCAGTGCCGTCGGCTCGCTCCGGGCCGTCAATGGAGTCACCGTCAGCACCGATCTCGCCGGCATCGTCTCCGAGATCAATTTTGAATCGGGCGCGTCGGTGAAAAAGGGCGACTTGCTGATCAAGCTCGACACCCAGCAGGAAGAGGCGCAGCTCCACTCCGCCGAAGCCAAGCGCGAATGGACCAAGGTCGATCTCGAGCGCAAACGCGATCTCGTCGCCAAGAAAACCATTTCACCCTCGGATTGGGACCAGGCGCAAAGCGAGTTTCTCCAGGCCGACGCCGCCGTCGAAGCCGCCAAGGCGGTCATCGGCCGGAAGCACATCCTCGCGCCGTTCGATGGCTACCTCGGCATCCGCCAGGTCAATCTCGGCCAGTATCTCAATCCCGGCGCGAACATCGTCCCGCTCCAGTCCCTCGACCCTATCTATGTCGAGTTCACTCTCCCGCAGCAGGACCTGAGCAAACTCGCGGTCGGAAAAAAACTCCACATTCGCGCCGCGGACATCGACGGGGACGGCATCGACGGCGAAATCAACGCCATTGATTCGCGCGTCGACGAGTCCACGCGCAACATCACCGTCCAGGGGACCATCCAAAATCCGGACCACAAGTTGCGCCCCGGGATGTTCGTCGACGTCGAGGTCATGCTGCCCCAGGAGTCAGGCGTGCTCGCCATCCCCGTTTCCTCCATCAACTACGCTCCCTACGGCGATTCCGTCTACGTCGTGAAACCGTCCGCCGATGACCCCAAAGGCCTGGAAGTGGAACAACGCGTCGTCCGGCTCGGGCCGAAACGTGGGGATCAGGTTTCCGTCGTGTCCGGTCTCAAGGATGGCGAGCAAGTGGTCAGCTCCGGCGTCTTCAAGCTGCGCCCGCATGCCGCCGTCCAGGTAAACAACGAAGTCCAGCCCGGCAACGATCTCAATCCGAAGCCGAACGACACCTAACCAGCGGGCATGAAGTTCACCGACTTATTCATCCGCCGGCCGGTGGTCGCCACCGTGGTCAGCCTGCTCATTCTCGTTGCCGGTCTGCAGTCGCTTCGCAATCTCAACGTGCGGCAATATCCGCGCAGCGATATCGCCACGATCACCGTGAAGACCATCTTCGTCGGCGCCGCCGCCGATCTCGTCCGCGGCTTCGTCACCACGCCGCTGGAACGCGCCATCGCCAGCGCCGACGGCATCGACTACCTCGAGTCGCAGAGCGCCCAGGGCCTGAGCATCATCACCGTTCATCTCAAGCTGAACTACGACACCAACGCCGCGCTCACCCAGATTCAATCCAAGCTCGCCCAGGTGCGCAACGATCTCCCGCCCGAGGCCGAGGCCCCGACCATCGAACTGCAGATGAGCGACAGCCAGTACGCCATCATGTACATCAGCTTCGACTCGGATACGATGGACCCGAGCCAGGTCACCGATTACCTCACCCGCGTCGTCCAGCCCAAGCTCACCGCGGTGAGCGGCGTGCAAAAAGCCGACATCCTCGGCGCGCGCGTCTTCGCCATGCGCATCTGGCTCAAGCCCGATCGCATGGCCGCGTTGGGTATCGCACCCTCGCAAGTCTCCGCGGCGCTGGCCGCCAATAACTATCTCTCTGCTCTCGGCACGACCAAGGGTTCGACCACCGTCATCGATCTGGTCGCCAATACCGACCTGCATACGCCGGAGGAATTTCGTGAGCTGGTCGTGCGCCAGCAGAACGGCACCATCGTCAAACTCAAGGACATCGCCGACGTCGAACTCGGCGCTGAGGATTACGACATGGACGTGCGGTTCAACGGCCAGAAAGCCGTCTTCATGGGCATCTGGGTCATGCCCACGGCGAACTCGCTCGACGTCATCAACGGAGTGCGCGCCGCCTTGCCCGAGATCAAAAAACAACTTCCCGAAGGCATGCGCACGGAGGTGCCCTACGACGGCACGCGCTACATCCGCGACGCCTTGCACGAAGTCACTCACACCCTCATCGAGACGCTGCTCATCGTCGTCGTTGTCATCTTCCTTTTCCTCGGCTCCCTGCGCGCGGTCATCATCCCCGTCGTCGCCATTCCCATTTCGCTCATTGGTGCGGCCTTCATCATGCTCGCTTTTGGCTTCACGCTGAATCTCCTCACGCTTCTCGCCATCGTCCTCTCCGTCGGTCTGGTGGTCGACGACGCCATCGTCGTGGTGGAAAACGTCGAACGCCATCTGCACCTCGGCGAACCGCCCTTCATCGCCGCCATCAAAGCCGCCCGCGAACTCATCGGCCCGATCATCGCCATGACCATCACCCTCGCGGCGGTCTACGCGCCCATCGGCATCCAGGGCGGTCTCACCGGCACGCTCTTCCGCGAGTTTGCCTTCACCCTCGCCGGCGCGGTCATCGTCTCCGGTGTCGTCGCCCTCACCCTCTCGCCGATGATGTGCTCGCAGCTTCTGCGCGCCGGCGACACCAACAAAGGCTTCGCCGGCTGGATCAATCGCCAGTTCGACGCCATTCGCCGCCGTTACATGCGGCTGCTCGCCAATTCTCTCCGCTGGCGCCCCGTGACCCTGACGCTCGCGCTGATCATCTTCCTGCTCATCATCCCCTTCCTTTTCCTCAGCATGCACGAGCTGGCCCCGAAGGAAGACCAGGGCGTCATTCTCAGCATCGTCAACGCCTCACCCAACTCGACGATCGAGCAGACCGCCCGCTATACTGAAAAGGTCAACGACGTCTTCCAATCGATCCCGGAAAACCTTCACACCTTCCAGCTCACGCAGCCCTTCACCGGCTTCGGCGGCATGGGTCTGAAACCATGGAGCGAACGGCATCGCACAGCCGAACAGATCGTGCTCGAGGTTGGCGGCAAAACTTCGAAGATCGGCGGCATCCAGGTAATCGCCACGACTCCCGAGCCGTTGCCCGGTGCCAGTAATTTTCCCGTCCAGTTTGTCATTAACTCGACTGCTGAACCTCGCGAAATCGTCGAATACGCCAACCAACTGATCACCGCGGCTTACCAAAGTGGCGTCTTCGTCTACGCCGATACCGACTTGAAATACGACAATCCGCAGACCGAAGTTGTCTTCGATCGCGATCAAGTCGCTTCGCAGGGTTTGAATCTCGGCCTCGTCGGCGCCGACCTTTCCACCATGCTCGGTGGTAATTTCGTCAACCGTTTCGCCATCCAGGGTCGCAGCTATAAAGTCATTCCGGAAGTCAAACGGGCGGAGCGGCTCAATCCCGATCAATTGAAGAACTACTACGTCAGCGGTCCCGGCGGAAGGCTTGTCCAGCTATCGACCTTCGCTTCTCTCAAGAACAGTACTCAACCGCGTACGCTGAATCGATTCCAACAACTCAATTCTGCGACGATTCAAGGCGTTGTCCCGCCCAACATTACCCCGGACCAAGGGCTAAAGGTGTTGGAAAAGAAGGCCGCAGAGATCCTGCCCAAAGGCTTCACCGTCGACTACGCAGGTGCCTCTCGCCAACTCCGGACCGAAGGCAACACGCTCTTGACGACGATGCTCTTCTCCCTCGTGCTCATCTTCCTCGTCCTCGCCGCCCAGTTCGAAAGTTTCCGCGACCCATTCATCATCCTGTTCGGCTCCGTGCCATTGGCGGTCTCCGGCGCGCTCATGTTCAGCTTCCTTGGATTCACCACGCTCAACATCTACAGCCAGGTGGGCCTCATTACCCTCGTCGGCCTCGTGGCCAAAAACGGCATCCTCATCGTCGAATTCGCCAATCACCTCCAGGAAACCGGCTTGAGCAAAGTCCACGCCGTGACCGAAGCCGCCGGCACCCGCTTGCGTCCGATTCTCATGACATCCGTCGCCACCGTCGCCGGCCATTTCCCGCTGGTCATCGCCAGCGGCCCGGGCGCCGCGGCGCGCAACAGCATCGGCATCATGCTCGTCAGCGGCATGATCGTCGGCACCGTCCTCACCCTCTTCGTCCTGCCTTCGATCTACGTCCTCGTCGCCCGCACCCGGCAGCGCGTGAAACCGGAAGATGACAGCCAGACCATCATCGACGAAGTCACGCTGGAGCCGGCAGAGGTGTAGAAAACACCGCCAAAGGGAAATTCTAAACGCAGACTTGGCGCGGCCGTCGGCCGCCGAAGTAGGAGCGGCATCCTGCCTCCTCATCGGACCAGAAGAGGCTGGGAAGCCTCTCCTACTTCCAGCGCCATCGCGGTATTTGTTCCACAGAAAGAATTAGTCTCCCTCGTGCCCAAACTCCATTTGAGCATGAGGCAAAAGCCCGCTACAGAGCGGGCACGGCATTGGGAACACCACCTTTCTCGGTGTCATGCTGAGCTTGCGAAGCATCTCTCGCATCCCGTGGGCGGAGGTGGTGGATTCCAAGCGCCGAAAGCTCCGCACCGCCTCCGCCCACAGGAAGTTAGAGATGCTTCGACAAGCTCAGCATGACAAGAAAAGGAAGGGGCGTTCCGAACACCACGCGCGTTCCGCTTTGAAGGCTTCCGCGCTCGTCGCCGACTTGGACATCCCCTCTGGTCAGGCCTGCGGGCGGCTCTGCGTCTCTGCAGTGCAAACCCTGAAAATATACGCTAGCCGCGTAGATTTTTCGGGGAGAAAAAGAGACCACGGATGACACGGATTACTTTTGCCGCGGAGGCTTTAATCCGTGTAATCCGTGTAATCCGTGGTCCATTTTTCCGAGCCTGTTCTTTCGCATGTTTCGTGGGCACCCCTTTTGGTTGCGGCTTCGCCGCCCTATGCCTTTGCGTTAAAAAAATCCCGTCACCCCACCCCACTCCGACAAATTCGCGGTTAATGCTTCGCCGAAACCGCAGCTTGAGTCGGCGGCGGCGGCACGGAGATCCGCGTTTCGACCAGCGCCCGTATCAAATCGACCGAGTCGGCATGCGGATTGGCGGCGATCATTTTCTCCGCCAGTGCCTTGGCATCCGCGTCGCGGTTCGCTTCCTGCAACTTCATGATCTCGTAGAGCGCCACCCGCATGGAATCGTCCCCCTTGCCGTAGTACTGCCGCGCCTGTTCGAAGCTGGCCATCGCCGCCTCACGATCGTTCACCGACAGTTGCAGAAAAGCGAGGCCCTCCATGATCATCCCGCTGTGATCCTTCTTCGCCGCGGCCCGCAGCGCTTCGTCCCCGGTCGCACGATCCGTGGAAAACCACGCTTTCCCCGCCTCGCGAAAATCCGCCCATTCACCGGTCGTCGGGCGCTCTTCCAATTCCGCCGCGCCCTTGAACGGCCGGTAAAGCGGATCACCGACAAAAGTCGTCATCCACGAGAGCGCCGCCTGCGCCATGTAAGCGCTCTCGGCGAACGTGAAACCCGCCCGCAGGCGGTCGTGAAAAACATCGAGATGCGGGGTGAGCGACAGATACGGCTCGTAGACGTTTCCCAAGGTCGCAGCGGCTCCCGCCGCAAGCAGCGGTCCGACCCAGTGATGCAGCGGTTCCCGCAGGGTCGCCGCGCTAAACGAGTGGATGTGCACCGCCACCGCGCCGCGGGTGAAGCGAAAATCCGGCCGCACAAAAGGCCCGGTCACATTTTCCGTATACCAGCCGAAGTAGAGCGCCGCATGCGTCATCGGGTACAGCTCCGGGAAAAGCCCCGGCCCGTCGTCCAGCACCGTGGGGCTGCCATGGCGGCGCGCCGAGTTGGCAATCGCAAAAAGCCAGTTGTCGCCTTCGACGTAGCCTGCATCCTTGATTCCCCGCGCATCGACATAAGCGAAACCCGCCAACCCTTCCGCCTCCGCCGCCAGCGAATCGTTGATCATCCGTCGCACGATCTCCGTGCTCGGCGCGTCGAGACGGCAGACCAGCATGATATCCGGCATATGCACATCCGTGATCGCGGCAAAGCTCCGGAAATACGGGTTGCGCATGAACCCGGAAATCACATGCGTGCGATACCCCAGCACCGCCAGCTCGGAGTCGACCGCCGCGGCGTTCGCGCCACCCGCCGGCCCGGGAATGACGACCTTGTCACCGGGATAACCCGGCGCCTCCGCGATCTTCAACGGAATGCCCCGGATCAAAGCCACGAACCGAATCTTGTTCGACTCCACCGGGCCCAGCGGATTGTTCGGCTCCCGCAGCTTCCACCACTGCCTCGCCGTAAAAATCTGCCGCAACGGTTCGGCGATGGTGCGGTCGTATTCGTCCCGCGAAATCTCCTCGGACTTCGAGGTTTTCAGCCCAATGACCTGATCCTTCGGAATCCCACGCTTCTCCGCATAATAATGGGCGAGTTCTGTCGAATCGCGATCCGCCTCATTGAAAACCACCACCGTCAGCGCCGACTCCCGAGTGGGCATCGCGGCGGGCTCCGGTGCCGGCACACGAGTCGCCTTGGGCGCGCCATCAGCCGAGGGAAAAAGACACCACACCAGGACTGCAGCAATGGCGACGGTTATTCGGGGGAAAGACTTCATATTTCAATTTTCAAGCCATCGAACGCGATTCGGACGCCGGGCGGCAGGGCCGCTTCAGCTTCTGCGTGGAGCACATCGTGGCTTAGATGCGTAAACCAAGTTTGGCCCGGCGCAACTTCTCTTGCCAGGGCCAGCGCTTCGTCGACGTTCATGTGCGTCGGATGCGGAGTATAGCGCAAAGCGTCCACAATCAAATGCCGCACCCCGCGAATTTGCGCCCGCACCGGCTCCGGGACGACCTTGCAATCACTCAGGTAAGCGACCAGCGATTCGCCCTTTTGTCGTAACAAATAACCATTCACCGGGGTGCGCCCATGGAGCACGGGCAACGGCGTGATCTCCGTTTCACCCAACTGAAACGGCCCGTCGATGATTCGCGGCAAGGGACGCAAATAACCCGGCCAGCGATTTTCGCCATTGAAGGCAAAGACGAACACCCGCATCAGATCGCTCATCGTCTCTGCCGACGCATAGACCGGCAACTCCTTGTCGCCGAAACAAAATGGCCGCAGATCGTCCAACCCCATAATGTGGTCGGTATGCGAATGCGTAAACACGACCGCGTCGACTTGTCGCACTCCTGCCCGCAAGGCCTGCGTCCGAAAATCCGGTCCGGTATCGATCAGCCAATGGTAATCCTCGGTTTTCACCAGGAGCGACGAGCGCATCCGCTTGTCCCGCGGGTCCGGCGAACGGCAGATGCGGCAGTCGCACCCGATCATCGGCACGCCGAGCGAGGTTCCAGTGCCGAGAAAGGTAATCGTCAAGTCTGCCATGCGCGTGGATTGAAAAGCGGGCGCAGCCTTCCATAATCCCGCCGTGCCCGCAACGCTCACCTCCCTCCGCATTCGGAATCTCGCCCTCGTCGAAGAACTCACCTGGACGCTCTCCGCCGGCTTTACCGTCATCACCGGCGAGACCGGTTCGGGAAAATCGATCATCGTTGGCGCCCTCAAGCTCATCCTCGGCGAACGCGCCGACAAAACGCTCATCCGCACCGGCGCGGAGAGTTGCACCGTGGAAGCGCTCTTCCAGTTCGACGACACCCGCGCCCTCAACCGGCAGCTCGAGGAATTTGGCGTCGAACCCTGCGAAGGCGGCGGCCTCATCCTCAAACGCGTCTTCTCCGCCACCGGCACGAACCGGCAATTCATCAACGGCAGCCCCACGACCCTCGCCGTGCTCCATCAACTCGGGGACGGTCTCATCGACTTGCACGGCCCGCACGACCACCAATCCCTCCTCTCGGACACCAGCCAGCTCGATCTGCTCGACGCCTTCGCCGACGCCGCTGCGCCCCGCGAAAAATACGAGCAGCACTACCAGCGCTGGCAACGGTTGATCGCCGAGCACACCGAACTTTCCACCAGCGAAGCTTCCCTGGAACGGGAGATCGATCTCCTGCGGCATCAAGTGCACGAAATCGAGGCGGCTCAATTGCGGCCCGAGGAGGAAGAAGAATTGCTCGCCCGTTACAACGTCGCCACCAACAGCCGCCGATTGCTGGAGCTCTCCACACACGCCGTGGGCCGCCTCTCCGAAGCGGACGACGCCGTCCTTGGCCGGCTCACCGAAATCGGCCGCGCGCTTCGTGACCTCGAACGGCTCGATCCCGCCGCCGCGCGCTTCACCGAATCCCATCTCCGCGCCGCCACGGAACTCGAAGACCTCGCGCGTTCCCTCCAGGATTACGGACAGGAGATGGACCTCGACCCCGAGCGCCTCGCCCAACTGGAAGAGCGCGTTTCCCTCTTCGAAACGCTCAAGCGCAAATACGGCGGCAGCATCGCCGAAGTCATCGCCTTCGGCGAACAAGCCGCGGAACGCCTGCGCAAAATCGAATCGCGCGGAACCGAACTCGACCGTCTTGCCAAGGAAATCGAGGCCGCGCACACGGCCATCGCCGAAGCCGGGAAAAAACTCGGCACCCGGCGCAATACCGCGGCACCCAAGCTGGGCGCCAGCGTCACTGCGCAGCTGCGCGATCTCGGCTTCAAGAAATCCGATTTCCGCGTCGGCTTGACGGCTCTGGAAAAACCCGGCCCCCACGGACTCGAGAGCATCGCTTTTCTCTTCGCGCCCAATCCCGGCGAGCCGCCCAAGCCCCTCAAGGCCATCGCTTCGAGCGGCGAAATCTCGCGCGTCATGCTCGCCGTCAAATCTTCCCTCGCCGCACAGGATACCATCCCCTTGCTCGTCTTCGATGAAATCGACGCCAACGTCGGCGGAGAAATCGCCCACGCCGTTGGCGCGAAAATGAAATCGCTCGCCGCCGCCCACCAGGTGCTCTGCATCAGCCACCTTCCGCAAGTCGCCGCCCAGGCCGATACCCAATTCGTCGTCACCAAAGCCTTCGCCAAAGACCGCACCACCTCGCAACTGGAAAAAGTCGACGGCAAAGCGCGCGTCGAGGAAATCGCCCGGATGCTCGGCGGCAAAAGCGATTCCGCCCTCGCCCATGCCCGCACCCTGCTCGGCTCGGCTTGAACCATTCCACCTTCCCCCACATTGACGATCCAGCAGACTTACGATCTCGCTCTCGAACATCACCGCGCCGGCAGATTATCCGAGGCTGGAGACCTCTATCGCCGGATCCTCGCGGTGCAGCCAGGCCATTTCAAGGCGCTGAAATCCCTCGGTGCCCTGGCCTGTCAACTCGGCCAATATGGGGCGGCGATCGAATGGTGCCGTCAAGCCACGGCCGTCGAACCCAACGACCCTGGAGCATGGTCCAATCTCGGCGCTGCCCTCTCGGGCAATCGGCAGCTCGACGCCGCCCTCACTGCCTACCGCCGGGCCTTGGAACTCCAACCCGATCACGCGGACGCCACTTACAATTTCGCCAATGCACTGCGCGATTCCGGCCGGATTGACGAGGCCGTGGCAGCCTATCGCCGCGCGCTCCAGCTCAAACCAACCAGAGCGGAAGCCGGCAATAATCTCGGTCTCACGCTCGAGCTGAAAGGTCAGTTCGACGAAGCCGTCAGCGCCTACCAGCAAGCCCTCGCGAGCAAATCCGACCACGTCGAGACCCTCATCAATCTCGGCAAAATCCTCATCCGTCTCGGCCGCATCGACGATGCCATCGCGGCACTTCGTCGGGCGATCGAGCTTCAGCCCGATTGCGCGGAAGCCCACTACAATCTCGGCGTCGCCCTCCACGAATGCGACATCCTGGACGGCGCCGTCCACACCTACCGGCGCGCCCTCGCGATCAAGCCCGACTTCGCCGAGATCGAAAACAACCTCGGCAACACGCTCCGGGCCCAGGGACTTCTCGACGAAGCCATCGCCAGCTATCGACGCGCCCTGCTCCTCAGGCCCGGCGTATCCGAATTCCAGAGCAACCTCATCCTCGCCCTCCATTACCACCCGGCTCAAGACGATCGCGCCATCGAAGAGGAACAGCAGCGCTGGAACCGGAAATTTGGCCACTTCCCGGCGATTCGCATCCCGTCGCATGTCAATGATCGCAACCCGGACCGGCGGCTCCGCATCGGCTACGTCTCCGGCGATCTCCGGGACCACGTGGTCGGCCGGAACGTCGCGCCGCTCTTTCGCTACCACGATCATCCGCATTTCGAAGTCTGCTGTTATTCCGGCGTCGAAAGACCCGACAAACTTACGGAAACATTTCGCCAGCACGCCGACCTTTGGCGCGACACCGCCCGACTGTCCGACGAAGCCCTCGCCCAGCTCATTCGCCAGGACCGCGTCGACATCCTCGTCGACCTCAGCCAGCACACCGCCGGCCATCGTCTGGCAGTCTTCGCCCGGCAACCGGCGCCAGTCCAAGTCAGTTTCGCAGGCTATCCGGAAAGCACAGGACTCGAAGCGATCGCCCATCGCATCAGCGATCGGTGGCTGGAATCGGAGATGGCAGATCGGAGATCGGAGATCGGGTGGAAACACGAGCCCGATCTTCGATCTCCGAACTCCGATCTTCGAACCACGGAGCGCGTCTTCCTCATCGACAGCTTCTGGTGCTTCGACCCATGCGGAACGGAAGCAGCCGTCAATGAATCACCCGCCGGGGAAACCGGGCGAGTGACCTTCGGCAGCCTGCACAGCTTCGGCAAGATCAACGAGCCCGTGCTCCGCCTTTGGGCGCAAGTGTTACACGCGGTGCCCGGCTCCCGGCTCATCCTCCAGAGCGGATTTGGCAGCCATCGCCAGCGCACCCGGGACATTCTCGGAAACGAAGGCATCCCTGCAGACCGCGTGGATTTCGTCCCACGACGTCCGCGCCACGAATACCTCGAGCTCCATCACCGTCTGGACATCGTTCTCGATCCATTTCCCTACGGCGGCCACACCACCAGCCTCGAAGCCCTCTGGATGGGCGTGCCCGTCGTCAGCCTCGCCGGCCGGCGGCCCGTTTCCCGCGCCGGCCTCAGCATTCTGAACAATCTCGGCCTGCCGGAATTGGTCGCAACTTCGAAGGACGACTACATCAAAATCGCCGGAGCGCTCGCCGGCGACCTGCCGCGTCTCGCCGCGCTGCGCCGCACTCTTCGCTCCCGCATGGAGACCTCGGTGCTGATGGATGCCCCGCGTTTCGCCCGCGGGATCGAGTCCGCCTACCGGGCCATGTGGCGGCATTGGTGTGCTCCTGTCGGGTAGGGTGGCGTGCCAGTCCGGCCCGGACCCCGCCCGCCGATTCGGGCATCTTTTCCTGCATCTTCCTTACCGCTTCGGACGGGGGAAGCCGACTTCAAGCTTCAATTGCGGAAACTGACAATCGAAAAGGAGTAAGAACAAGAAAAAGAAAAAGAGAGCGGCCCCGGTTCACGCCCGCTTCCGGAGCCTCTTTTTCTTGATCATTTTCTTTTTCATTTTCTCCTCTTCCAGCCCACCGCCGCACTTGCCGCACCGCTCGTGCTTGGTAACGTGTGCGCGATGCGGCGCCTGCCACTTCTCTTTTCGCTTTTGCTTCTTGCGCCAGTCGCGCAAGGCCAGTCGCCGACTTCGCCGAAAATCATCGAGCGCTACAAGCAGATGCTCGCCGCCAATCCCGTCGAAGGAACGGCGCTCGACCGGCTCTGGAAAATTTACGCCGACCAGGGCCAGACCGGACAATTGCTCGACGAATACAAGTCGGTCGACTCGTTCGCCGCGCAGATGATTCTCGGCCATCTCCTCCGTCGCGCCGGGAAGCCCGACGAAGCCGTGGCCGCTTATCAGCATGCCGCGAAGCTCGACACCGGCAGCGCCCTTCCACCGCTCGCCCTCGCTCACCTGGAAAGCGAGCGCTCGCATCCGCGCGATGCCGCTCGTTGGCTCGAGCAAGCTGTCGCGCTCCTCGCCAAGGACGACCCACGTTTGCCCGACACTCTTTTGCAGCTCGGCTCCGTCTGGGTCGACACCGGCGAAACCGCCAAGGCTGCCGAAGCCTGGGAAAAAGCCGTTGCCCTCAATCCCGCCGATCTCGCCCTTCGCCGCAAACTTGCCTCCGCCTACGAGCACAACGAATTGCCCGATCGCGCCCTCGAACACTGGTCCTATATCGAGGCGCATTCCGCGCCCACGGAACGCCCGCTCGTGCTCCAGCAAATCGCCCGCATCCAGCAGGGCGCCGGCCACCAGGATGCCGCCATCGCCGCCCTGGAAAAAGCGCTCGCCCTCACCGGCCCGGGCAGTTGGCTGCGCCAGGACCTGGAGTCGCAACTCATCCGTTTGCACCAGCGTTACCACCGCACCGCCGAACTGGAGGAACGCTGGAAAAAATACGCCGCGGAAAATCCTCGCGATCTCGGCGCCTATCTTCAGCTCGTCGAACTTTACGAACGGCTCGGCGATTTCGACCAGCAGCGCACCTGGCTGGAAAAGCTCACCCAGCTCGCGCCGAAGAATGTCGAATACCGCAGCAAATACGCGCGCCTGCTCGTCCAGATGGATCATCCCGACGACGCCATCGCCGTTTACGATCAGCTGCTCAAGGAACAGCCCGCCAATATCGATTTCGTCCTCGAACGGGCCCGGCTCGACATCCAGCGCGACGCCACCCCCGCGGCCAAGCAGCGCCTCGACACGCTTCTCGCCGCGCGGCCCAACGACGAATCCGTCCGCGCCCGCGTCCTCGAATTCTATCAGCAAAATCACCTCACCGATTTCATCGAAGAACGGCTCGTCGCCGATGCCGCGACGAATGACGAAGAAGCCGTCGCGACGCTCGCCAATTTCTATTTCGCCGAACATCGGGACGGCGACGCCCGCTCGGTGCTCCGGCGCCTCGTGCGCCCCACGGATGCTCCGGCGCGGCAGGCGGCCGCCCATGCCCGGATCGCGCAGATTCTGCGCGCGCAGAATGGCATCGAGCACGCCGAAATCGAGCTCCAGGCGGCCGTCCAACTCCAGCCCGGCAGCCGCGAATATCATTTCGCGCTCGGCGATCTCTACGTCACCCGGGGCGATTACGAGCACGCCCGGGCGGAATTCGAAGACGCCGTCCAGCACAGTGCCAACGACACCGAGCGGGACGAGGCCGACCAAAAACTCTTCGAAAGCCTCCGCGCCTCCGCGCCCGGCACGACCCCCAAAAACGGCCGCATCGCTCTCGATTTTTCCAACCCCGCGCCGGAAATCGCCACCGAGTCCAATCCCGCCCTGAATCAATTCGTCCTCTCGCTGGCCGGCGCCGCGCGGTCCCAGAATACCGAAGCCGCCTGGCTGCGGCTGGCCCGCTGGGAGATGTGGAGCCGCGACCCGCGCGCCGCCACCGCCGCCATCCAAAAAGCGCTGGCCCTCAATGAGCATTCCGTCGCTGCTTACGAGCTCCTCGTGAAATTGCAAACGACGGCCGGCCCCTCGCCGGGCGCCGTGGAAAGCCTGGCCCAACTCGGCCGCATCGACCCCGCCAACCGGACCGCTTACGATCGCCGCGCCGGCCAGTTGGAATTGCAAGCCGGACACATCCCCGAAGCTCTCGACATCTTCGAGCGTCTCGCCGCGGAGAATCCCGGCAACGCCGACGCCCTCACCGATCTCGCTCTCGCCCAACAGCGGGCCGAGCACTGGGCCGAAGCCGTCACCACCTGGAACCAGGTCTACGCCCTCAGCCCCGTCTCTCGCCGACGCGAAACCCTCGCGCCCTTGGTCCATGCCCTCGATCGGCTCAACCAGCCGAAGGCTTCCGCCGAATTCCAGCTCAAGGCCATCGAAACCGAAACGGACGATCGTGAGCGCTTCTCGCTCTTCAACGATCTCCTCAATCACTGCAGCAAAAACGGTTTGCTCGACTGGCTTCGCGCCCAATTCGAAAAGCGCCGCCGTCGGCACGCCGACGACTATTTCACCGAGGTATCCCTCGGCCGCATCCTCAAGGCCTCGGGCCAGCCCAAGGCCGCCTTCGATGTCCTCGCCGACGCCTCCTACGCCGCACCCAACCAGGCCGCGGCGCTGCCCGATCTCATCCGCGAAGCCGAAGACCTGCACAAGCTCGACGCCGCCGTCAAACTCCAGGAGCAGTTCCTCCGCATCACCCCGCAGGAATCCTCCGAAGCCTGGCAAAAGCTCGCCCAATTGCAGGAGCGCGCCTTCACCATCGACGCCGCCCAGAAGACTTGGGATCGCATCGTCGCCAAGTTCCCGCGCGACGCCATCGCCCTCGGACACGCCGTCGATTTTCAGATGTCGTGGGGCAACTCAGCGCGAGCCGTCGTTCTGCTCCGAAAATCGCGCGCCGTCGATCCGAACGACACCCATTCTCTCGCCACCTTGGCGTCGCTCGATCTCGAGTCCGGGAGCATCAAGGAGGCTCGCAATTGCCTCGAACAAATCCTTCGCCAGACGACTCCGGAAAAAGCCGGTGACCCCATTCGTTTCCCGGCCATGAAGCCCACTGAAGCGGGCCGCCTTCAGACCGCTTACCTCGCCACCGTCGGAGAGCGCCACGGTCGTCCCACTCCCGACGCCATGGGAGCCTTGCGCAGCTTCTGGGTCGATGAAGCGGACAAAAGCGTCAGCGAATCCCGCAACGATCGCGACCTCCGGCTCAACTCCATTCGCCAGCTCGCGCAACTCGTCGCCTCGAGCGGTGACGCCACGGCTCACGCCGCTTGGCTGGAACGCTGGCGTCAGGAAGCCAAAACGCCCGGCGAAGCGCTCTGGGCGCTTTTCTACGCCGGCGACGGCGTCGCGACGCTCGATCGCGTGGCGACGATGATGAAACAGCACCCGCGGGACTCACGCACCGCCCAGGCGTTCATCTGGCTGGCCCTGCAGTCGCACCAGTACGAGCGCCTCGGCGCCTGGCTCAAGGATCCGCATCGCACCCTCAGCGAACGCGATTATGTTTTCGTCGCCCTCGGCCAGGCGCTCGACACCGCCGACAGCCGGTTCTCCGATGGCCTGCTCGAAGCGCTCTTTACCGATGGCACCCACCTCCGCCCCTGGCAGGGCGCCATGCTTTTCGCCGGGCACAATCGTTACCGGGAAGCCATCGCCCTCGGCCAACGTGTCTTCGATAGCTCCAGCTCGCAGCGCGCCGCCTTTGGACAGGAACTCGCCCACTGGCATCTCCTGCTCAGCGAAGTCAAAGAAGCGCGCGCGGTGCTGAAGTCGGCGATCTCGTTGAATCCCGAATCGCTCGACGGCCCCATCTGCTCAGCCCTGCGCGAATATTACCTCTTGCTCCCGGAGAATGAGCGCGCCGAGTTCGTGAAGTCCTATCTCGCCAGCCTCACCGGCCAGAACCAGCCGTTGTACGCCGCTCTCGCCGGCGCCGTGCTCCATGGGGTGAGCGGCGATGTGCCGGCCGCTCGCGCCGACCTCAAGCGGCTCGTCGCCATGCGCGCCCTCACCAGCACCGATTTCGAAGACGCCACTTCCGGCACCCGCCAGTTGCGCTTCGTCCTCGAGACCGGCGCCCAGCTCGAAGCCCTCAAGCTCGAAGATCTCGCCGCCTACTTTTGGGAGGAAGCCCTCGGCGACGATGCTCTGGTCCACCTGCAGGGCGAGCACGCCGCCAATCTCGCCCACGATATCCGCCTGCTCCTCTGCGTCGTGCGTGCCGCCACCGCGCCACCGGACGAATTGCCCAAGTGGCTCGATCTCTTCGTCCGGCTCTCGCCTTCGGAAGGGCTCACCCCGCTGGCCAACGCCCTCGCTGCCAAGGGCGCGCACGCCCGTGCCATCGAAATCTATCGCGGCATTTGGGAACGCGATCCCGGCGACACCGAGGCTTTGCGCACCCTCCTCACGGCCTGCCACAACGCCGGCGATGACGACACCGCCGCCGCCGTCCTGCGCATGGTCTTGAGCGACGGTGGCAGCCGTCTGCCCGACGGCGCGCGCCGGGAATTTCTCCTCCAATATGCCGACGTCCTGGAACGTCAGTCGGATCTCGATGGCGCTCGCGCCGCGCTCGCCGGCGCCGTCGAAAACACCCCCGGCGACACGCGGCTCCTGCTGCGTCTTGGCCAGTTGCAGGAGCACGCCGGGCATCCGGACCAGGCCATTCTCGCCTACCAGCGCCTGCTCGTCATGGAACCCGGCAATCTCGCCGCGCGCCTCGCCCTCTCGACGATCTACGAGAATCAGAATCGGCTTACCGACGCGCTCGCTCTTTTCCAGGCAGGTGAAGGTCCCGACTTCGACGCCCGGCTCGCCGTTCTCCAGTGCAAAAACAATCAGCCCGAAGTCGCCCTTTCGACGCTCGATCGCATCCTCCCGCCGCAGCACATCACTCCCGCGCTCGGTCTCGCTGCCGCCTTCGCCGCCCGCAACGACCTGCCCCATGCTCGCGCCGCCGTGCAAAGTGCCCTCGCCCGCACCGCCGATGCCCGCCTGAGTTTCGCCCTGCAGTGCAAACTCGTCGAGCTGCTCACCCCGGCGGACGGGTCTACGATGGCTCTGCGCGAGCTTCACCGCTTGCGGCGATTCGGTTCCCTCGGTGACAATCCTGGCCTGCTCGGCAGCTATCTCGATTTCGCCGCCACCCAATCCGCGCGGCTCAACGTCCGCCCGCAGTTCCAGGACGAAGTGCAAACCTTGTGGGCTGCCGGAGCCGGCCCCATCCCCGCGGGCGTCACTCTGCTGGCCATCCAACTCGATGGCGCGGACAAAAACGGCGCGCACACCACGCTCGACCAATTGCTCGCCCGAGACGACGCCGCGGACTCCTGGCTCGCCAATGCGGCCGACGCGCTCACCAAAGCCGGAGATCGCGAGGCCCTGGCGCGCGTTCAGGAACGGATCACCAAAGTGAATCCGCTCGACGAGCAAAACTTCGTCAATCTCGCCCACACCATCAAACAGCTTGGCCGCCTCGACGAGGCCCGCTCCTGGCTCGAACTTCTCGCCCTCCGTGCCCAGACCGACGAGGACAGCCTCGGCCGCGTCGCCGCCGGGTTTGCCGATCTCGGCGACATCGACCGGGCGCGCCGCCTTTTTGCGCAGGCCGCGCAGACCGACCGCTACGGTCGCAATTGGGGCACCCTGCTCGATTACGCCCGTCTCCAAAGTTCGCTCCACGATTTCGCCGGCGCCAAACAGAGCCTGGAAGCCGCCTTCAACGTCCCCGCGAATCGCGGCTGGTCCGCGATCATCGACTGGCTCGTCGCCGCCGGCCGGCTCGATCACGCCGACGAAGAACTCACCGCCTTCGCCATGACGCCTCCTCGCGAGGAAAACTTCCGCCGCGCCCTCTTCGACTATTTCGAAAAGGCCGGACGCCCCGCCGACGCGCTGGCCCTCGCCGAAACCCATTCCTCGATCATCCAGCCTTCCCACGCCGTTCGCCTCCGCAAGCTCGCGCTTGCCGCCCACGACTTTGCACGCGGCGCCAAGCTGCTCGAAAGACTCGCCGCGCAGGACTCCTCACCCCAGGAATATTCGCTCGAACTCGCTCGACTCAATGGCGATTGGGCTCAAGCCGACCTCGCGGCCGGCCACCCCGAAGCCGCGCTCACCCTTCTCCGCCAGGCCCACGAACAGCATCCCGAACTCTTCGACATTGCCGCTCGCCTCAGCGCCCTCCAGCAGCAGCGCGGCGAACGTCAGGGCGCCATCGAAACCCTGGAAAGCTACCTCGCCGTCGGCAAAGTCCCCACCGAACTCGACCAGGCCCGCGCGCAACTCGCCAAACTCCGCGGCGGGGGTTGAGCACTGCCTGCCTTCCCAGTTTAGTCTCACCTAAGTTTCTTCAATAACTCGGGATCTGCAGCGACCCGAAGAGTCAGCATGAGAATAGCCCCGGACTTCAGTCCGGGGTTAACCGATTCCATGAATTCTCAGCCCCGAAGGAGCGGCAGAAGTTAGTTCTGGAGGTCAACCGCCCCTTTGGGGCCGATTGGGTCTTGGATAGGCAATCCCAGCGGGCCGGGCCGGACTGGCGGAAAGCGCTGGCAATTTTCGAAAAGTCCCTCTTCGGGACTAGCCCACCCCCACTCGTCAATCTAAACTGCGTTACTGATGGAACCAGCCGAAATGATCCGGAAGAAGCCCGGGATGTATATCGGCGGTACGGACAACCGTGCCGTCAGGCACATGATCTGGGAAGTGGTCGCGAATTCCATCGACGAGCATCTGGCCGGACGTTGTTCCAAAATCGTCGTGGAGATCGGGGCCGATGGTTCCATCTCCGTGGAAGACAACGGCCGCGGCATCTCCCTGGCCGAGACCGATGGCGTCTCGCTCGCCGAAAGAGCGCTCACGTCCATGCACCGGACGCCGACTTTGGACGGACACGCTCCTCACGAGCATATCGGGGGATTCGGTTTGGGGCTCTTTCCAGTCTGTGCTCTGTCAGCCTGGCTGGAACTTCGGGTCAGCCAAGGCGGACGACAATTCTCGCAGCGTTTCGCCCGCGGCCGCGCCATCTCCAAACTGCGTGATGATGGCCCTGCCAATTCCACCGGCACGCGCATCACTTTCGCGCCGGATCCCGAGATATTTTACTCGTCGCTCGACTCGGGGCCCATTCTCGCCCGGCTCCATGAGCTGACCTATTTTCTGCCGAAGCTTACCATCCACTTTACCGACCGGCGTCAGCACGTCTTCCACGAACCGCACGGCCTGCGCGCCTTCGTCAATGCGCAATCACCGCCCCACGCCGGCGAACCGACGTTCACCGCCACAGGCCTTGTCAGGGAAGTTGCTGTCGAGGCCGTCATGCGCTGGAGCCCCACCGGATGGCCCTCGTCGATTGAAAGCTTCGCCAATATCCAGCCAACCACCCAGGGCGGCACACACACTCGCGGCCTGATCCTCGGGCTCGTCGCGGGTCTCAAACAGGTTGCTCCGGGAGCCTGTGCCCCGCAATCGCCCGGCAAGTTGGAACGTGCCGTGTCGCAAGGGCTGATCGCCGTCGTCTGCGTACGCCTGAACAATCCCACCTACGGAGCTCCTACGAAAGACCGCCTCGCCACTCCCGCAGCAAGACTAGCCGTTAAAAAGTGCGTTGCCGCCGCCTTCCCCGCCTTCCTGGAAAAAGAACGTGGACTCCTCGACCGCATCCTCTCCGACCTCGGCGCGACTTCGAACGAATAGAGGGGCGTGGCTGGGAACTGGTATTGGAATACCGGCGCCGCATCCCCCATCGCCCCCCCTTTACCGCCCCCTGTTTCTGTGCCATAACTCCCGCGTGCGTTTCCTCCTGCCAACTGCGGCTCTCGTCCTCCTCGCCCTCGCGGGGTGCGCGTCGCCGCAGCAAAAGCAGGCTCGCCTTCAAGCCAAAGCCGACCGTCTGGCGAAGCAGGAAGACACCCGGGCCACCGAACAACGCAGAATGCTCGCCGTCGAGGACGGCCGCATGTCCTCAGAGCGCGGAGCTTCGATCCTCTATCCCAATAACGATCGCACTTTCGATCCTAACAGTTACACCGGCGCGGCCGTTCGCGGTTACAACACGAAAAGCGCCCAGTCGAAAGGTTACGACGCCACCCGCCAATTCCGCGTCGATACCTACCAGGCCCGCACTTTCGCTGATTCCAAGTCCGCCGACGCCGCCCAGCGCAAATTCGCCACGACCGACGCCAGCACGAAGGGCAAATACCTCATTCAAAATAGCGAAAAGGCCTACGGCACCAAGACCGCGGCGACCAAGGAATCGTCGGACGCGCACAAGCAAAACACGACGCGCGAGCTGGCCGACGGCCATCGGCCCTATCTCGGCAAGGAAAGCCAAAAGGTCCGCCAGGCGATCAATCCGAAAGATCTCGCCAATTGGCATGACGGCCAAACAGTGACCTACGGCGATGGCGAGATCGAAAAGGTCTCCTCTCTCAAGCCTCTCACCGTCGACGATATCCGGGATTTGCTGAACAAGAGCAAGTAAGCGGCGGCCTTTCCAGCGGCGAGGAAAGGCCACGGATCACTCAGATCTTCGAGATACACGGCCAACTTGGTAAACGTGTGGCATCGCGCATCTCTCGAAAGTAATTTCCGGTTTGGCTGAAGGGCCTCCGCGAAGCGATCGAAAAAAGCCTGTCATTCTGACAGCGGAGCGGAGCACCTCCAATCCCTGCGGGGAGGCGGTGCGGAGCCATAGGCCATCAAAACGGAAATCACTTTCGAGAGATGCTCTAACTAAATCCAATCCGTGAAATCCGTGCAATCCGTGGTCCCTTCCCCTCACCCTTGGTTCACTTCAAATCGGATTGCCGCCCGCGCCCAGCCTGCTTAGCTGTCCCCGTATGCAGACCCAGCGATTGCTCCGACGTGCGGCCGCCAGGCTCATGTGGGTCTCCTTCGTTCATTGGCTCCGCATCAGCTTGCTCGCCGCCGCCGGCCTTTTCCTCGCCTATGTCGCCGCTGCGCGTTTGCTTGGCCTGTTTCCGGATCGCTTCGCCCAGATCGCTCTCACCGCCCTGGGCTGCGCCGCCCTCCTCGCCGCGCTCCTGCTCATCCGCCGGCCCACGGAGCAACGCGTCGCCCGGCTCGTCGACGCGCGCGCCGGCACCAAGGATCTCTTCCTTTCCGCCGTGCTCCCCGCCGATGGCGCCGGCGCTTTTCTTCCCGTCGTCCAGCAGGAAGCCGAAGACCGCGCCCCAGGCATCAACGTCGCCAAGCTCATCCCCTACCGCTGGCTTCCAGGCGCATCGCAAATCCTCGTCGCCGCACTTTGTGTCGCCGCCGCCTGGCGCTGGGCGCCGCATCTCGATCCCTTCAAAAAGGTCGAGCTACGGCAGAAGATCACCGAGCAGCAGCACAAGCTCGAGCAGAACCGCAAGCTGACCACCCTGCGCTCCCAAACGCTCGAGGCCGAATCGAAACAACAGAGCGCGCAGATTCAGCAGGCGCTCGCCAAGCTCGACAAGACTTTCAAGGACGCCAAGCCGCAGGAAAAAGACGAAACCCTCAAGCAACTCGCCAGCGAGCAGCACGACCTCGGCGACCTCTGGCGCAAGGTCAACAACGACCAGCTCAAGGAAGCGCTCGACAAATCCGCGCAAAGCTTTGGCCAGATGGACGCCAAACAGCGCAACGAATGGCGCGAGCAATTGCAGAAAGGCGATCTCTCCGGCATCAAGCGCGAACTCGACGACCTCCACAAGCAACTCTCCCAGATCGCCGCCATGCCCGATTCCGCGGAGAAACGCGCCCGGCAGGAGCAGCTCCAGCAGCGCCTCAGCCAGTTTGCCGAAGCCATGAAAGATCTCGTCCATTCACCCGAGGTGAACGACGCCCTCAACCGCGCCGCCGCTCAGCTCGACTCCGCGAAGCTGAACGAGCTTTCCCAGCAAGCCACCCAGGATGCCATGAATTCCCTCAAGCTCAGCGAACAGGAGCTCAATCAACTTTCTCAATCGATGAAAGACGGTAAGACCCTCGAGGAAGCGCTCAAAAATCTGCAAATGGCCAAGAAGCTCGCCGGCGCCGGCAAGCTCAATGGCGCCGACGCCAAGGACGCCAAGAACCAGCAGGATTACGAGGCGCTCTACCAGCAAAAGATGGCCGAAATCGCCCAGCAAGCCGGCGATCAACAAGGCCAGGGCCAGCAGGCCGGCATGGGCCCGGGCATCGGCAATGGAGCCAAGCGCCCGGAAAACGACGCCACGAAATCTTCCTTCAAATCCGAGAAATCCACGTCCGCGCTCAGCGATGGCAAAATGCTCCTGGAGTGGAAGAACAAGGAAGTCGGCCAGAGCGGCGAACGGTCCGAGCAATTCCGCGACGCCGTGCAGGGCGTGAAGCAGGGCGTGAGTGAAGCATTGCAAGCCGAGCAAGTGCCCCCCGGCTATCACGACGCCATCAAAAAATACTTCGACACCTTGCCCGGCTCGAAATGAGGAAAAAGCTCACCCTCATCGCGCTCGCCGTCGCCCTGTTGATCGGCATCAGTCTGTGGTGGCAGGCCGCCCACAGCGGCGCACTCGTCGTCTACTGCGCGCACGACGCCATTTACGCCGACAGCATTCTCCACGATTTCGAAAAGCGCACCGGCATACCCATTTCCATCCGCTACGACACCGAAGCCACGAAATCGCTCGGCCTCACCGAGTTGCTCATCCGCGAAAAAGACAACCCCCGCTGCGACGTCTTTTGGAACAACGAATTGCTCGGCATGACCGATCTGCAGGAGCGCGGCATTCTCCAGCCCTACAAGGGTTCCGGCTATGCCCGCATCCCCGCCGCCTTCAAGGCGCCCGACGGCAGTTGGACGGGGTTTGCCGCCAGGATGCGCGTCATCATTTTCAATACCCAGAAAATCGGCACCACCCCTCCGAACCTCACCTCGATCCTCCCCGGCACCGACCTCTCGCGCATCGGCATCGCCAAGGCTCTCTACGGCACCACTCTCACTCATTACGTCGTCCTCTGGCACGAATGGGGCGGCGGTAAAGTCCGGGCCTGGCATCGCCAATGGCGGGCCGATGGCGTCAAGGAACTCGACGGCAACGCCGCGGTCAAAGATGCCGTCGCCGAGGGCGCCTGCTACGCCGGCTTCGTTGATACCGACGACTATTTCGAAGCCAAGGACGATGGTCGTCCCGTCGCCATGCACCCGGTGGAACTGGACGACGGCAAAACGATCTGCATCCCCAATACCGTGGCCATCATCCGCCACGCCCGCCACTCCCGCGCCGCCAAAAAACTCGTCGACTTTCTCCTCAGCGAAGAAACCGAACTCGCCCTCGCCAATTCCAAGTCGCGCCAGATCCCGCTCGGCCCCGTGCCCGAAGACCGCCTCCAGCCCGACGTCCGCGCCCTGGAACCTTGGGCGCGCAAGGGCGTGGACCTCACCGCTCTCGGCCCGGCGCGCGCCGAATGTCTCGCCTGGTTGAAGACTTGGTACACCCCGTGACCGGGATTTCGCTCGCCTGGGGCTTTTTGCCCAACGGGTCGGAGCCCATGGGCATTGGCGCACAAACCACTCTCGCCCTCGTCCGCGCCATTTTCATCGCCACTCTCGCGACCCTCGCCTCGGGCCCCACGAGCCGTTGGCTCGCCACCCAGCGCGGCCGCGCACGCCTCCTCGCCTGGGGACTTTTGGTCGTCCCGTTTTTCACGCCCACGCTCCTCATCAGTTACGGCATGGTGCGGTTTTCCATCGCCCTCATCGTTTCTACTTGGGGCCACGAAGCGCTCTACGTCGGCGTCCTCGGCCTCAAGCTTTTCCCCGTCGCCGTCGTCATCCGCGTGCTCCTCCCTCCGCCGCTTTCCGCGGAAGGATGTTACACGTATCATTTGGCCGCACCCGCGTCCCCATGGTCGCAGCGCTGGTTTCATCTGCGCGCCGCCGGACAAGGTCCATGGATCGCCGCCGGTCTCGTCTTTCTCCTCGCCTTCGCCGACTTCGAACTGGCCTCGCTCTGGAGCGTGAAGACCTGGACCATGGCCGTGTTCGACGCGCAAATCGGCGGCTTCGCCCTCACCGACACTCTCCGTCTGGCAGCGTTTCCCTTTTGCATCCAACTCGCCGTCCTCGTCGCCCTGATATTGTCCAGAAAAGATTCCGCCATCGGCCGAACCGAGAGCAGCTTCCCATCGCGTTTCAAAAAACCGCACGGCGCTCCCACCACCGCTGCCGTCCAAACCAGAAAGATCCTCCCACTTCGCGCGAATCCTTCGGCCCACGAGTTTGCCTCCGGCTTGAAACCGGTCCGTGATGAGGCGCCCATGGCACAACGATCCCTCTGCGCCCCTTTCAAATCCCTCTGCGCCCTCTGCGGTAAAATAGACTTCCCGCTTTGGCTGCACCGTTGCCGCGCCCCGTTTCTTCCCTGGCTCTATCTCGCCATCTCCGCCGCCTTCGTCACGCTCATCCCCCTCGGCATCGTCATCGTCCAAGCCATCCCCGGCGTCCCACGGCTCTTCGAAAACTTCGTCCTCGGCCGCGAACTCGGCGCCAGTCTCCTTTTCGCCGTCGGCGCCACCGCCGCCGCCGCCGCGCTCGTCACCTTCACCCCCAGGTCCCGCGTCCCCGCTCTTTTCCTCGCCGCACCCGGCCTCTTCGGCGCCCTCACCATCTCCCTCATCGTTCTCGCCTTGTTCCAAGTCCCCATGCTCCGCGAACTCTACGACACTCCCGTTCCCCTCGTGCTCGCCCTCACCGTGCTCCTCCTCCCGCTGGCCTTCCTCCTCGGCGCGCTCTGGTTGCGTCAGACCGCCCCCCTTTATATCGCCCGGCAGATTCCCAGCCGCCGCCTCATCTGGGAACTCCAGAACCGCCCCCGCGCCATCGCCTGCGCCATCCTTTTTTGCTGGGCCTGGTTCGATTTCACGGCCTCCTCGATTCTCGCGCCCACCGGGTTCACCCCGGTCTTCGTCCGGCTGCACAACCTCGCCCACTACGGCCAGACCGCCGTCCTCTCCGCGATGATGATCGCCGCCTTCGCCACACCGGTTGCGGTTCTGCTGTTGACCGGCACCGCGCTGCACCTCTATGCACGCGGGCATGGCCGCTGAACCTCTCTGGCAACTCGAAGCCGTTTCCCTCGGCTCGACACGCCTCCGTGAGATTTCCGCGTCCATTCCCAATGGCGTCACCGCCATCATCGGCTGGTCCGGCGCCGGAAAAACTTCCCTCCTCAATCTCCTCGCCGGCTTCGAATCCCCCGATCACGGCACCCTCCACGGCATCGCCGCAACCCAAGTCGCCTGGGTCCCACAAAACGGCGGCCTCTGGCCCCACTGCACCGCCCACGAACACCTCGAAATCGCCGCCTCTCCTCCCGCTACAGTACCAGATTTGAATCTCGGATCACGCGCCATTCCGGAAGCCATTGGACGTTGGGTGTTGGATGTTGGGTGTTGGATGTTCCCTCCGAAAAAGCCCGCGTCAGACGCGACCATCGAAAAAGCTCTCTCCCTCCTCACCGCCTTCGACCTTTCCCATCGCAGCGCCGCTTTCCCCCACGAACTCTCCGAAGGCGAACAATCCCGCCTCGCCGTCGCCCGCGCCCTCGCCATGCGTCGCGACGTCCTCCTCATGGACGAACCACTCTCCCACGTCGATCCCGCTCGCACCGGCAAATACTGGCAGATCATTCGCGATCACCTCGCGGCCACCGGCGCTTCACTCGTCTTCTCCACGCACACCCCGGAAATCGCCCTCGGCGAAGCCCAGCACGCCCTCTGCCTGCGCGCCGGAAATATCTTGCACACCGGCCCCGTGAACGCCCTCTACTCCACCCCGCCCGACGAAGAACTCATGGGCTACCTCGGCCCCGGCAATTGGGTCACCCCCGAGGAAGGCCGTCGCTGGCTGCGACAGCAGATCAACACCACCCGCTGCCTCCGCCCCGAACAACTCACCCTCGCCCTCGTCACCGCCGGACCCTTGCGCGTCGAGCAATCCCGCTTCCACGGTTCCTACGCCGAAGTCGAACTGCGCCACGTCCCCAGCAACGCCACCCGCACATTCTTCCATCGCCCGGCACGTGACGAAGTCCGCCGGGGCGCCCTCGTCCAACTCACCGCCCTGCTCTCCAATGCTCTTCCATAAAATCACGCAGGTTCGCGAGGATTTTTCGGTAGGGAAAAGAGGATCACGGATTGCCCCCATTGCGCCGTGGGTGTCTCGCAGAGCCTCGGCTACACGGATCGATTTCGCGGCGGAGCCTTTAATCCGTGTAATTCGTGTAATCCGTGTAATCCGTGGTCTAATTTCCTGGGCCTGTTCTTTCGCGTGTTTCGTGAACAGCCCTTTGGTTGCGGCTCCCCCGATCTGCTTCGCCCTCGTCTTCCTCCTCGCCGGCTGCCATCGCACCCCAGCAGCCGCCGGCCTCACCGCGCACGACTGGAACGCCTGGCCTTTGCCGCCCGAAGGCGCCGCTCTTCCCACACCACGCAGCCTCGCCACCGGCCTCGCCGATGATATCGCCGTTCTCGACACCGCCGGCCGCGTCCTCATCTACGGCGCTGACGGCGCGCTCAAACGCCAGTGGCACATGCTCGACGTCAAGATCGGCAAACCCGAAGGAATTGTCGTCCTCCACGATGGCCGCGTCGTCGTCTGCGACACCCACTATCACCGCATCGTCTGGTTCGACAGCGACGGCAACTGGCTCAAAAACATCGGCGAGAATGGCAACGAAAATGGCCAGTTCATCTATCCAGTCGGCATCTGCAAAGATCCCGATGAGAACCTCTACATCTGCGAATACGGCGGCCACGATCGCATCCAGAAATTCACCCGCGAAGGCCAATGGCTCGCCAGCTTCGGCAGCTTCGGCACCGGCCCCGGTCAATTCCAGCGCCCCTCCGGTCTCACTTGGTTCGCCGGGAAAATCTACGTCTCCGACGCTGTCAACAATCGCGTCCTCATCTTCTCCGATGCCGGCCAGTACCTCGGCATCCTCGGCGAACCCGGAAAACCCGCGCTCGATTTCGATCTCCCCTACGATATCGCCGCCGCCGACGGCTGTCTCTACGTCATCGAGTACGGCGGTGGACGCCTCACCAAGCTCAGCCCCGATGGCAAATTGCTCGGCCGCTACGGCCACACCGGCAGCGGCGAAGGCGAGTTCGCCACGCCCTGGGGCCTGACCATTGATTCGCACATGCGCTTGCGCATCGCCGACACCAAAAACCGGCGCATCGTTTCCCTCCAGCTATGAACCCGCTGCGCGCTCTCTTCCCCAAGGCGCGGCGTCCCGTCACCTTCGGCGCCCTCCTGCCGTTGCTCATCTTCCTCATCCTCTTCGGCGCGGGTTGCGTCTACGTCGAATGGCGCGGCCTCCTGCGGTTCTCCTATCGCCCCGCCTTTGCCCTGGCCGCCGTCATGCCGTGGGTCTGGTGGCTGCATCATGCCGGCGGCGCCGGGCTCTCCCGCGGCCGCGCCGTGCTCGCCCTGCTCGTCCGGTTGTGCATGATCGCCGCTTTCATTTTGCTCCTCGCCGAACCACGCGCCGTCCGCCGCAGCGACTTGCTCTCCGTGGTTTACGCGCTCGACGTCTCCGATTCCATGGGCGCGAAAGTGCGCGACCAGTCCCTCGGCTGGATCATGCAATCCGCCACTTCCAAGCCGCAAAAGGATGAAGCCGGCCTCGTCGTTTTCGGCCGCGACGCCGCCGTGGAATTGCCGCCCCGCGCCAACTTTCCTTTCGAAGCCATCAATTCACGCGTCGCCCGGGACGGCACCGACATCGGCCAGGCCTTGAGCCTCGCCGCCGCCATGTTGCCCGAGCAAAACCAGGGCCGCATCGTCCTCATCACCGATGGCAACGAAACCGAAGGCAGCGCCCTGGCCAAAGTCGATGAACTGAAAGCGCGCGGCATCGCCGTCGATGTCCTTCCCGTGAGCTACGCTTACGAAAAGGAAGTGTGGCTCGAGCGGCTCGATCTCCCGCGCATCGTCAAGGCCGGCGAAACCTACGAAGCCACCGTCCTCCTCAATTCCCTCGCGCCCGGCCATGGCACCTTGCGGCTCACCGAGAACGGCAAAAAGATCTTCGAGAAAGAAGTCAATTACACCGCCGGTAAAAATCGCTTCACCCTCCCGCTCTATCTCCGCGAGCCCGGCTACTACCAGTACGTCGCCACCATCGAAGTGCCGCCCGGTGAAGACGGCTGGTCGGAAAACAACATCGCCATCGGCGATCTCTATCTGCGCGGCGAAGGCCAGGTCCTCCTCCTCACCGATTCCAAAAGCGACACCCGCGATTGGGAACCGCTCGTCGACGCGCTCAAGGCCAGCCAGCGCATCGTTCAGGTCCACATGGCCTACGAAGTGCCGCGCGAGGCCACCGCGCTCGTCCCCTACGATCTCATTATTCTCGCCAACGCCCCGGCCGACGCCTTCGACGCCCCGCAGCTCCAGGCCCTGCGCGACGCCGTCTATCATCAAGGCGCCGGCTTCATCATGCTCGGCGGCCCGCAGACCTTCGGCCCCGGCGGTTATCACCGCACGCCCATCGAGGAAGCGCTCCCCGTCGACATGGACGTGAAGCAAAAGAAAGTCCTGCCCAAGGGCGCGCTCGCCATCATCCTCCACACCTGCGAGTTCGCCGAAGGTAACACCTGGGCCAAGCGCATCGCCAAGGAAGCCATCCGCGTCCTCGGCGCCCAGGACGAAGTCGGCCTCATCGACTACGACTGGGCGGGCGCCAAAAGCGGCTACAGTTGGGTCTTCGAACTCACCCCCGCCGGGCAATACGAAAAACTCGTTCCGCTCATCAACGCCGCGCAACCCGGCGACATGCCCGACTTCAGCACCCCCATGCAACTCGCCCTCGTCGGTCTGCAAAAAAGCGACGCCGCGCTCAAGCACCTCATCGTCATCAGCGATGGCGATCCTTCACCGCCCAGCCCCGCGCTCGTCCAGCAATTCGTCGACTCTAAAGTCAGCATCTCCATGGTCGCCATCAATCCTCACGGCGGCGTCGACATCTCCATCATGCAAGCTATCTCACAGCAGACCGGCGGACGTTATTACTTCCCCCAGGACCCCGCCGAACTGCCGAGCATCTTCATCAAGGAAGCCAAAACCTTGAAGCGCTCCATGCTCCAAAATCGCGTCTTCACCCCGCAGATCGAATTTCCCTCACCCATCCTCAAGGGCATCGACCAAATGCCCCCGCTCCACGGCTACGTCCTCACCACCGCCAAGCCCCGCTCCAGCACCATCCTCCGCGTCCCGCCACAAAAGGAAGCGCCCGAGCAAGTCGATCCCCTGCTCTCCACCTGGCGTTTCGGCCTCGGCACCACTGCCGCGTGGACCAGCGACCTCGGCGCCGCGTGGGCGAAGGATTGGCTGGGCTGGGATAAATACCGCGCCTTCGTCAAGCAGCTCGCCCAGGACGTCTCACGCCTCGAACAAACCAACGATCTGCTGCTGAATACCTTCGCCTCCGGCAACAACGGCATCATCTCCGTCGAGGATTTCGCCAAAGACGAAGCCTTCCTCGAAGTCGCCACGCGCGTCTCCGGTCCGCGTGGTGACACCTTCGATGTCCCCTTGCGCCAGACCGGCTCCCGCCGTTACCAGGGACAATTCCCGCTCTCCGGCAAAGGCCGCTACCAAGTCTCCGTCGTCGCCACCGGGCGCCCCGGCAAGGAACAACCCGATCAGCTCTTCGGTGGATTCGCCGTCCCTTACTCACCGGAGTACCTGACCTTCCGCAGCAATCCCCTCCTCCTCCAGCAGATTGCCGCACGCACTGGAGGCCGCGTTCTCAACGGCCAGAACACCGACGTTTACCATCCACTGCGGCAACCGCGCGAAAGCTCGCGCCCAGTCTTCGATTGGTTCCTCATCGTCCTCGCCTGCCTGCTCCCCATCGACGTCGCCATCCGTCGCGTCCAACTCGATTGGGTCGTGATCCGCGGCTGGTTCACCTTCGGCAAAAAATCTGACGAATCCACCGTCACCATGGGCGCGCTGCTCGGTCGCAAACGCCGCGTCGAAGCCAAACTTGCCTCGCCTCCCGATCTTCCTTCCAGGCTACCTTTGCACCCCGCTGCCCCACCCAAACCCCCGACTCAGCCTCCGGCCACCCCGCCGAAGCCGGCTCCCAGCGATTCAGCCGATTCCATTTCCACCACCGAGCGCCTCCTCGCCCGCAAACGCAAGCGCGACGAGGACAAGAAATAACCATTATGGAACCCTGGAAAATCCAAGCCCTTCTCGCCGCCGTCTTCGCCGGCCTCACCTCGATCCTCGCCAAGAGCGGCATGAAAACGCTCGGCCCCGATGTCAGCCTCGCCCTGCGCACCACCGTCGTTTTCGCGCTGGTCACAATCAGCGCTTTCGTCTGGACCTCCGGCCGGATCGGCGAAGCCCTCGCCGCCGCCCGCCCACGCGACCTCGCCCTCCTTGCATTGAGCGGCCTCACCACCTCGCTCTCCTGGATCTTCTACTACCGCGCCATGAAAACCGGCACCGTCTCCTTCGTCGCCCTCGTCGATAAAGGGAGCATCGTCGTCACCCTCGTCCTCGCCTTTCTCCTCCTCCGCGAACCCTTCACCACCCGCACCGCCTGCGGCGGCGGCCTGATCCTCTTGGGAATCGCCGTGCTCACTTTCAAATCGTAGTCGTCTCCGAGATCGCCCAAACCCCGGCCAACAAACCCCGGCCAACGGGCACACGCCAAGGAGTACACGCCAGGCTGCAGGGCGAATGAAACATTCAGAGCGCCCCTTCTATTTGCGGTCCATCCTGAGCCTGCGAAAGCCGAGGCTTGGCGAGACGCCCATGGTGCAATGGGGGCAAATCTCTGACTTCCCGCGGGCGGAGGCGGTCGGAGCACGCGGCGCCCTTTGCCACCACCTCCGCCCACGGGATGCGAGAGATGCTTCGGCAAGCTCAGCATGACATCGAGAAATAGCGGCGTTTCAAACGCCCCGCTCATTCTGCAACGGACGCGGAACAAGCGCCCCGGTCTATTTCAACGCCTCCAGCGGCACATCCAATGGCGGATGCTTCTTCCAATCCCGAAAATCAAAGTGCCACCATTCAAACGGGTACGGCAAAAACCCATGTTTGAGCATCACCGCCTCCAGCCGTTTTGAATTCCGCGCCGCGTCCTCCGGAATCCCCGTCGCATCCCGATGCGCCCGCTCCGTGAAATCATCAAACGGCGTCGGCATCGCCAGCTCATGCCCGTCCTTATCCACCAGCGTGAGATCCACCGCCGTGCCCCGCGTATGCCGCCCCAGATTGATCGCCGGATTCGACACATACCGTTCGTCGTGAATCAAATCCCACATCCGTTGCTGCACGGATAGCGGTCGATACGCGTCAAAGATCTTCAGCCCCAGCCCCTCCTTCGCCAATTCCTGCTGCACCTCCACGAGCGCCTTCGCCGCGTCGCGCGCGAGATACGCCTTGGCCACGGGATAAAGCGTGGCATGCACGAAATTGTTCGGCGTCGCGTAGCGCAGATCAAACCGGAACCCCGCATCCAGCGAAGCCAGGTCCACCAGTTCCCGCACCGCCGGCGCCTGCGCATCGCGCACCACCGGCGGCGGCTCCGCCCACGCCGTTGCCGCGACGAACAGGAGGAGCAGCCAAAGGACGCGCATCGCTACGGCAACTCTTCGATCACAATGTCCTTGTACCACGCCTCCGTCTTGCCATTGCCGTGGACCTGCAATCCGATCAACCCAGTCTGCTCGATGGTGTCATCCGGCTCCGTGTAATCCACCGTCTGCTCGCCATTGATCCAAAGCTGGATGTGCTTGCCCTCGCAACGAATGCGGTAATCGTTCCAGTCATCCTTCTTCAGGATCTTGTCGATCAGCGCTTTGTCCGGCGAGACGAGCGTCTTCTTCCGGCGTGATTCATCATAAAGCGACCCGTAGTAACCATCGCCCTCGTCCGCCTGATAGCCAATCATCTCCCACGGAGCCTTCGAATCCTTCGGCGAACGCACGCTGCGAAATTGCACACCGCCATTGATGAATCCCTCCGTGCCGACCAGCTTGAACTTCAGCCGCAATTCGAAATTCGCGTAGCTCTTCGTCGTCGTCAGAAATTCGTTGTGCGGCACCTTCTCTTTCAGCGAGCCGCCGACAAACGCGCCATCCTCGATCCGCCACGTCTTCTCCGTATCGCCCTCCCATCCATTAAAAGTTTTCCCATCCGAAAGAGCAACCGGCCCGGCATGGGCGAGCACCGAGGAAGCGAAGATGGCGAACAAAGCAGGGAGAAACGATTTCATGCGCCAAAGCATGCGCAGTTCATCGGCACTTGGCTAGGGAGGATTGAAGCATCTGGCACGCAGAGAACTTCGGAATCCCGAGTTCGGTTTCGCCGAGGCGGACATAGAGCAATCAGTTTTCAAATTCGTTGCACGAAATGCGGAATTTAAAAGACACGATCGCATGACGGGGAAGAGCTTGGGCAGGAAGACAAGCTCGCGCACACGGTGAGGAAAGGGAGCGCGAGCTTCCAGCTCGTGCTCGCCGGCATCCTGCCGGTGAGAGGGATGGCGCTTCGCCTCACCCGGCCAAGTCGTAGCTGTTGCGTAGACGGGTCAACGGCAGGATGCCGCTGACTACGAGCTGGAAGCTCGCGGTCCCCTCTTCGCGACTGCGAGCGACATCGCCGGTTCCTTCCATCCACATTGGCATTCGGTCCTGGTTCCGGCTTCGCCGGACTGGATATTGGAATTACTCATCCGGCCAGGACTTGGACGTTGCGACGAACCCATCGTGTCGCATTCGCACCGAATTTTTGGCGGAAAGAATCAAGCGGAGCTAGCTCGGAAGTGCTTTGTTCTTCGGCATCACCGCTGCCAAACCTTGTTCTTTCTGAAACCCGTTCCCCCCATGAAAAGTCGCCTTCTACCTCTAATTCTCAGCGCCCTATCGCTCCTTCTTACCGGAGCTTCCGCCGCACCGGCCAGCGGTCCGATTCACGTCCTTTTCCTTGGCAGCGAAACCGCCGGCAGCCGCCAGCATCTCCCTCCGCTGATGCGCGAACTCGGCCGCGACGCCATCTGGTTCGAATACACCGACGACCCGAAAACAGTCACACCCGACCGCCTCGCGCTCTTCGATACCGTGATCGAAGACGGCGCCGCGAATCCCAACGTCGATGCCAACCGCGTGGTGAAAATCGACTTCACCGGTGACGAAAACAAATGGGGCGCGCCGGAATTCATCGCCGGCGTCCGCGAGAAAATTCTCACCTCCGTCGGCGACGCCCGGCGCAAGAATTGGGAAGCCTTCCTCGCCCAGCGCGAACCGGAAGTACGCGAGCCTCACCCGCAGGTCGCCAATTACGAAAAACGTCCCCATCCGCTTACCTTCCAGCACCCCTTCAGCGTGAAGGGCAGCATCGAGCGCACGCAAGTCCCCGCGGACATGAAGCTCCAGGTTTTCGCCAGCGAGCCCGATATCATGAAGCCGATCGCTTTCGCCTGGGACGAACGCGGCCGGCTTTGGGTCGCCGAGACCCGCGACTATCCGCACGGTTTCAGTCCCGACGGCATGGGCAACGACGACATCAAGATTTGCGAGGACACCAAGGGCACCGGCGTCGCCGACAAATTCACCGTCTTCGCCGATCACCTGAATATCCCCACCAGCTTCGTCTTCGCCAACGGCGGCATCATCGTCGCCCAACCGCCGCGGTTCCTCTTTCTCAAGTCCAGCAAAGGCGACGACCACGCCGACATCCGCCAGGAAATCTTCACCGGCTGGGGCATCGGCGACACCCACGGCCAGGCCGGCAATCTCCACTACGGCCTCGATAACTGGCTCTACGGCAGCGTCGGTTACGACGGCTTCGACGGCCTCGTCCACGGCCGCAAAGTGAAATTCACGATGGGCACCTATCGCTTCAAACCCGACGGCAGCGCCCTCGAATTCCTCCACCAGTTCACGAACAACACCTGGGCCCAAAGCGCCAATGCTTACGGCGATCAATTCGGCGGCACCGCCAACAACGCGCCGATCTTCTTCGGCGGCATCCCCGCCGGCGCCTTCCCTCCCGGCATGCGCGCGATGAGCGCCAAGAAGATCAACCTCGAAGACAAAGTCCACTCGATCACGCCGAACTTCCGCCAGGTCGACGTCTTTGGCGGCTACACCGCAGCCTGCGGCAGTTCCTTCATCTACTCCTCCAATCTCCCGCCCCGTCTCCAGGGCAAAGCCATGGTCTGCGAGCCGACGATGAAAGTCATCACGCTCCAGGACGTGCAACCCGACGGCGCCGGCTATCTCGCCAAAGACGGATTCAATCTCGTCGCCAGCACCGACGAATGGATGTCACCGGTCTGCGCCCAGGTCGGCCCCGACGGCGCGGTCTGGTTTGCCGACTGGCAGAATTTCATCATCCAGCACAACCCCACACCCAGCCTGGAGCGCGGAGGATTCGCGGGCGAAACTGGCCCCGGCGCCGCGCACAAAAACGATCTCCGCGATCATTCCCGCGGCCGCATCTACCGTCTCGTCTGGAACCACGCCGAGCCCCGCAAGCCAACCCTCGCCGGCGCCTCCACCGCCGATCTCGTCAAAGCCCTGGACAGCGACACCCAGGACTGGCGCCTCACCGCGCAACGCCTCCTCGTCGAAGGCAAAAAGACTGACGCCACCGAGTCGCTCAAGAAATTGGTCATCGCCAACGATGGCCACATCGCCGCCGTCCACGCCCTCTGGACGCTCCAGGGCCTCGGCGCCCTCGATGAAGCCACGCAAAAGGCCGCGCTCACGGCGAAAGATTCCGGACTTCGCCGCAACGCCATTCGCTCGCTCGGCAACGACGCCAAAGCCAGCGCGCTCTTCTTCAGCGCCGGCGTCCTCGGCGATCCCGACGCCGATACCCGCCTCGCGGCTCTCGTCAAACTCGGCGATTTTCCCACCACCCCGGAAATCCAAACCGTCGTCAAAGGCCTCGCCAGCGATCCTGCGGTCAAAGCCGATGAATGGCTTTCCACCGCCGCCAAAATGCTCGCGCGCAAACACAAGGTCGAAACCTTCAAGGAAGGCCCCAATCTTTTGCCCAATCCCGGCTTCGAAAATCTCGCCGCAGACGGATTGCCCGAAGGCTGGACGCGCCGCGACTACGGCGCCAAGCCCGGCAACGAAAACGCCGAGTGGAAAGTCGTCAGCGGTGAAGGCCTCGTCCACAGCGGCCAGCACGCCGTGCGCGTCATCACCCGCGCCGACGCCGACACCAGCCTGCACGCCGATGTCGCGATCAAACCCAACACCCTCTACCGGCTCAGCGGCTGGGTGAAAGCCCACGCCATTCACGGCAAAGTCAGCCTCAACGATCACATCGGCCGCGCTGAAACCGACAAGATCACCCACGAAAGCGATTGGACCGAAGTCGAAACCATCTTCGACAGCGGTTCGAGAAACACCGCCAGTATCAACATCCTGCACGTCGCCAAAGGCGATGGCTATTGGGACGACGTGAAACTCGTCGAACTGTCACCAGTCGATGAAGAACCCCTCGTCGCCGGCGACCCCAAACGCGGCCAACAAATCTTCTTCAAGCATCCCACCGCCGCCTGCACCATCTGTCACCAACTCCGCAAACAAGGCGGCACCGTCGGCCCGCCGCTCGATGGCATCGCCACCCGCGCCACCCCCGCCTACATCAAAGAGTCTCTCCTCGAGCCCAACAAAGTCCTCGCCAAAGGCTACGAATACCTCGGCACATCTCCCATGCCCCCCATGGGCCTCATCCTCAAGCCACAAGAACTGGTCGACATCCAAGCGTTTCTCCAGACGCTCAAATAAACGCCATTGCAAAACGTATCAAAAATGATACGCTATGTAGATGGCCGATCCACGTCCATTACCCGTTGTCTTTTTCCGTACACAAACGGGCAATGAACCTGTTCGAAATTGGTTGAAAGATCTGCCGGCCAACGAGCGCCGCATGATTGGCGAAGATCTCAAAACTCTTCAATTCCGTTGGCCGCTTGGGATGCCATTGGTCCGCAGCCTCGGCAACGGACTTTGGGAATTACGCTCCCGACTGCCGACCCGCATCGCCCGATGTCTCTTCTATCTTGCAGGAGGACGCATCGTCCTCCTGCACGGATTCATCAAGAAAACGCAAAAAACTCCACTCGAGGACAAGGCCTTGCCTTGAAACGAAAACATGACCACGCGAAAGCAGAGAAAAACTAAGAACCCGCACGACGGCAGCAGCCTCGATGATTTTCTTCACGAAGAAGGCATTTTTGAAGAGGTGGAAGCCGTCGCCTTGAAACGAGCCTTGGCAATGAAGGTCGCCGATTTGATGAAAGACGAGCAAATGCAGAAAACGACGATGGCGCGTCGCATGCGCACGTCACGGGCGGCACTGGATCGCTTGCTCGATCCGACAAATACTTCCGTGACACTGGCTACCCTCAATCGCGCCGCAAAGGCCCTCGGACGGAAGATCAAGATCGATCTCGTGCCGGCGTGAGTCGAGTTTCACCTTATTCCCTAACCAAAAAAATGCCGTTGGGCTCATGAACGGGTAGCCACCGCCCCAGGCCTGCGATATTTCTCCCGGTATTCCCGCGGAGACATCTCCATATGCTTGCGAAAATGCCGCGCGAAAGCGCTGTGATCACAAAACCCCGCAGCCAGCGCGATATCCGTGATCGACTGCCGCGTCTCCAGCAATTCATCGCACGCCAGCAGCACCCGCAACCGCATCAGGTAATGCTTCGGCGTAGTGTGAAACGTCTCAAAAAACTTCCGCTCGAATTGCCGCACCGACAGCCCCGCCATCCGCGCCAATTCCCGCACCGAAATCGCCTCCCCGCTGTGCGCCTTGATGTAATCCGCCACCGGCGCCAGGTCGAGGTAGGGCTGCAGCGCCCGGCGCGATCCTTCATAACTCCGCACGATCCCACAAACCCCCACCACATTCCCCGTGTCGTCGAGCAGCGGCAGCTTGTCCGTAATGAACCATTCCGGCTCCCCTTGCCGGCTCGGAAACAACTCCACGATCTGCAGCATCGGCCGTCCCGTCCGCATCACCTCCAGATCGTCATTCCGATATTTCGCCGCCATGTGCGGCGGGAAAACGTCCGCGTCCGTGCGCCCCGCCAGCTTCTCCAGACTCGGATATCCGCAGCGCTCCACGAACGCCCGATTCCCCAACATGATCTCCCCCGCCACGTTCTTGGCAAAAAACAACGTCCCCGGCAAATACTCGAAGAGTTCACGCAACGCCTCCGGTCGCAAATGACGCAACCATTCGGAAGACGGGGAACTAGGCATAGTCAGTGATCTACTGAACCACTCCGCAAGGTGCCATGCAATTAGCCGCCCCGCACGCCCGCAACCCCACTCTCGAGTTTCCGCACTAAGCACTAAGCACTCCGCCCCCATCCCCAAATTTGCCATTTGCTATTTGCCATTTTCGCCGTCCCATTACTATTCCCCAACGCCCTACCCCATGAACTCCCGTCCCTGTCCCGATTGTGACGCCGTCTCGCGCCGTGGTTTCCTCAAGTCCACCATCGGCGCCGCCGCCGCCACCAGCCTCGGCGCCGTGCCCATCATCGGTCGCGCCGCGGACAAAGCGAGCGCCCCATCCGAAACCCTCGTCGCCACCCTCTACAAGTCCTTCACCGACGCCCAACGCGCCGCCTTGTGCTTCCCCTGGGACAATCCGCTCCGCACCGACGTCGACAACAACTGGCACATCACCGACCAGAAAATCGCCGCCTTCCTCACGCCCGATCAAAACCAGATGGTCAAGGAAATCTTCCTCGGCCTGCACTCCCCGGAATACGCCGAGACCGTCTATCAACAGGTCGTCCATGACAGCGGCAAAGCCGGCTTCGGCGACAGCTCCATCGCCCTCTTCGGCGAGCCCGGCACCGGCAAATTCGAGTTCGTCATCACCGGCCGCCATTGCACCCGCCGCTGCGACGGCGACTCCACGGCGGGCGCCGCCTTCGGCGGACCCATCTTCTACGGACACGCCGCCGCCAGCTTCAACGAACCCGCCGACCATCGCGGCAACGCCTATTGGTACCAGGCCAAGCGCGCCAACGAAGTCTTCCAAATGCTCGACGGCAAACAGCGCGAAATCGCCCTCCTCGGCAGCGGCCGCATGGAACAAGGCGCTGAAACCGTCAGGCTCAGCGGCACCGACACCGGCCTCCCCGGCGTCTGCGTCGGCGACCTCTCCGCCGACCAAAAGACCCACGTCCGCATGGTCATGGGCGACCTCCTCGCCCCCTTCCGCAAGGAAGACTCCGTCGAGGCCCTCCAGGACATCGAAGATGCCGGTTTCGACAAGCTCCACATGGCCTTCTACAAAAACCAGGACATCGGCAACGACGGCGTCTGGGACGTCTGGCAACTCGAAGGCCCGCAGATGGTCTGGTACTTCCGCGGCGCCCCCCACGTCCACGTCTGGGTCAACGTCCGCGACACCGCCAAGGTCTGAGCCGCGGCCGAGTGGTTGGAGAGCTTTTATTAAGTCTCGTAAATAAGGGCGACGACTTTTGTAGCCTGGAGAGTGACGCCCTTTGCAGCCCGGAGAGCGACGCCCTTTACAGCCTCGAGAGTTACGTCCTTTGCAGCTTGCCCTCTGCAGCCCGGAGGGCTGACCGGACCGTAGCCCCGGATAACATCCGGGGATCAAGTTCACCCGATAGCATCCACCCCGGAGCAACTGTGTTTTTTTTGGCGGGGTTTTATGAGGGGTGAGGGGTGGAGATGGAAGGCTTATGAAGCGGTGGTGAGTAGTCGGGGCGTGGTGGTTTTGAGGAGGGAGTTGAGATAGAGCAGGAGCTTGC
>DASYAY010000049.1:0-14671 GCA_036501065.1 Chthoniobacter sp.
GCCTCCTCATCTTCATGAACTCCACCCTCGCCAAACTCCTCCAACCACCCACCCCTTCCACCACTTCTTAATCCTTCCTCCTCCTTCCAACAATTACCCCAATTCACCCCTTGACCACCAACACCGTTGCTCCAAAACGCAAGCATCCTTGCTCGATTTTCTCGAAGTCGTGAACAGAACCTAGCTAGCTAAGCCGTGACCGTCTCCGGAAGTCGCACCGGGATGCCGTGCTTCGCCAGGTACTGTTTCACATCTCCCACGGTGTAGGTTCCAAAGTGAAAAATGCTCGCGGCGAGAACGGCATCGCCTTTGCCTTCGGCGAGGACTTCGACCATATGGTCGAGGGTCCCAGCCCCGCCGCTGGCGACGACCGGGACGCCTACGGCTTCACTGATGCGACGGGTGATGACGAGGTCGTAGCCCTGCTTTGTGCCATCGGCATCGATGGAGTTGAGGACGATTTCGCCGGCGCCCCGCTGCACCGCTTCGACGGCCCACGCGACAGCGTCCAGGCCGGTCGGTTTACGCCCGCCTTGGACGAAGACTTCCCAACGGTCGGGCGCGGTTTTCTTGGCATCGATGCTGACCACGATGCATTGGCTGCCGAATTTCTCCGCGCCGACGCTGATCAATTCCGGAGTGGCGATGGCGCTGGAGTTGATGCTCACCTTGTCGGCGCCGGCATGGAGCAGCGCGTGCATGTCGTCCGTCGTGCGAATCCCGCCGCCGACGGTGAGTGGCATGAAACAATGGGCGGCGGTGCGCTCGATCACGTCGATCATCGTCGACCGTCCGTGGGCGCTGGCGGTGATGTCGAAAAAGACCATTTCGTCTGCGCCTTGGTCGTTGTAGCGCACGGCCAGTTCCACCGGATCGCCGACATTGCGCAGACCGCCTTCTTCCGCGCGACCAAATTGGACGCCCCGGGTCACTTTTCCGGCGTGGACATCAAGGCAGGGAATAACACGTTTGGTCAGCATGAGTTCTAATTATGCAAAAAACTGTCAGGGTTTTACCTGATTTTGGCCTAGAATTGTAAAAATTGTGCGCAGACTGCGAGAAATTTGTTGACCGGAAAATATTGAACCGCTACACGGCGCAGGCGTCCAAGAAGGCTACGCCGCAACGATAAAAGGATACCACTATGCCCGAAACCAATCCCGATCCAACGAAAAGCAGCCAGCCGGCGTCGATGAAAAGGAACGGCGCGTTCCAAATCTCACCCGAGCCGGTCGTCGCGGGGGTTGAGGAAGTGGAAGTGCACAAGTTCGACAACGGGCCCACGGTGCCAGCATCGGGAACAGGCGCGCCCGCCTATGAAGACCTCGGCGAGCTGCCGGAGTCCTATTACGAAGACACGCTCTTCCTCGTGGCGCGCGATCCACGCTGGCTCTTCAGCTACTGGGATTTCAATTGGAGCAAGTATCCGGCGACGACATTTCGCGGCGGCGTGAAACAATTTTTCCTGAAAATCACCACCTCGGGTGGTGGGGATGCGGCTTTGGTCGAGATCAATCCCGATGCGCGCAATTGGTACGTTTCGGTGAATAACCCGGAGACGGCGTATTTTGCGGAGATCGGCTTTTTCGACAAGACCGGCGACTGGCACGAGATCGTGCGTTCCGGCATGGCGGTGACCCCAGCCGATGCTTTGTCCGACGAAGGCTCGGCAGATTTTGCCACCGTGCCTGCGCACCTGACTTTTGAGCGGCTGCTCGAGATGGTGCGAGCCAAGATGCTCGAAGGCGAAACGCTCATCGAGGCGCTGGCCCGGATCGCTGGCGAAGGACGGGTCGAATTTCGTGCCGGCAAACCGCCAACGTGGACCGACGAACAGAAGCGGCTGCTCGCGGCGTTGCTCGGCGATACGCTCATCGACCGGCTCGGGCTCGGCTCTGAGGAGATCGATCAACTGCTGCGCAAGCAACTCCAGCAGAAACTGCACAGCGAAAGCGCCAGCGGACTTTCCGGCGCCGTCTTCGAGACGCTGGGGCCGACGACCACGAGTTTGTTCAGCGGCATTGGCGCCAGTTGGAGCGCCCAGCCGTTCAGCGTCCGGCGGGAGCGCGGCTTCTTCATGCACGTCAACGCCGAGATCATTTTCTACGGCGGCACGCATCCCGATGCCACCGTGTGGGTCGACGGCCAGGAGATCAAACTCGCTCCCGATGGTTCGTTCCGTTACCACTTCACTCTGCCCGATGGCGACTTTGCCATCCCGATCGTGGCGCAATCTCCGGACAAGATGGAAAAGCGCTCGGCGACGCTCAGCTTCGTGCGCGGCACCTCGCGTGTCGGCGAAGTGGGTGCGACCGGCCAGCCCGGCGAATTGAAGCCGTTGATCGGGAAAAAGTAAGTCGGCGCTGGAGCGGCGATCAACGGAGCCCGGACATTCCTGTCCGGAGTTCTTTCGTCCCTGACGGGACTTTTCGTTCCGCAACCAAACCCCAGCGCTCAAGCGCCGGGCTATTTTCAGCAGAGAAACTCCGGACAGGAATGTCCGGGCTCCGTTGAATGCCCTTTGCGGCGCACGGGCACAGCGGCTAGCATTCCTGCGTTTTGAAACGCCCGATTCGCGATCGCTTCGCCGATGACTTTTTTCGCTTTCTCGAAATCGAGCGCAACGCTTCTCCCCGCACGCTGACCAACTATCGGCACGCCCTCGCCGAATTCCGCAAGACGCCGAATCTGCCCGCCTGGAAGGAACTCACCGCGGACCATTTTCGGCGGTATCTTTTCGAGTTCGGCAAGCGGGGCATGGCTCGCCCGACCATCCGTTTGCATTTCGCCGCTCTGCGGACCTTTTTCAAATTCCTCACGGAACGCCACGGCCTGACGGAGAATCCGCTCAAGGAAGTGCAGCTTCCCAAACTGCAAAAAAAACTGCCAGTGGTGCTCACGACCCGGCAAATCGACGAATTGCTGAGTGCGCCATTGCGGGTGGAAAAGTCGGGCCGTGCGCCGGTCTGGATGCCGGCCCGAGACGTGGCCATCCTGGAACTCTTTTACAGCAGTGGATTGCGGCTGGCGGAATTGATCGGCCTGGATGTCGGACACGTCGACGCTTACTCGGAAAGTGTGCGGGTATTGGGCAAGGGCCGGAAGGAGCGGGTCGTGCCGGTGGGAGCGCCCGCGCTGGCCGCGATTCAGCGGTATCGGCAGGAAGCGGGCGTGCATGCGGGGCCGCTCTTCATCAGCAAAGTGCGCCGCCGGTTGACGCAGCCGAATGTGTGGCTGGTGCTGAAACGTTATCTGCCGCAGACGAGCATCCCGGTGAACGTCAGCCCGCATAAGTTGCGGCATAGTTTCGCCACGCACCTGCTCGATGCCGGAGCCGACCTGCGCAGTGTCCAGTCGCTTCTCGGTCATGCCAGCCTCTCGACGACACAGATCTACACCCACGTCACGGTCGAGCGTTTAAAGACGGCTTACGACGAAGCGCATCCGCGAGCGTAGACCGGAGAAGCGATCCGGTGCGGCGACGGGCCTCAATTCCGGCGGGGTTTCGAGCCGGTTGGCTGACTGGTCGTAAAGCGCTACGGATCTGACGGATGTGCCTTGGACCGGGACGTAACTGTGGTGTCCTATACACGGCTGTGGGTCATGTGGAATTTTAGCCACGTGTAACGAATTTTAGCACCCGGACTGCCCACCCTGTAGCGTCGTGCCCTCGGGAAATCTGGCGTGGGGAGCAGAGGTTTCTCTGAGAGTGAAGGTTACGAGGAGCCTTGGCACAAGCCGTGCTATTCCCGCGCGCCGACCGGTAGCGGCCCTCCGCTACCCCACCAAAAACCACCACACATAACCAATGTCACAAGAAAAAACTGCACCTACGACAGGCACCCTGGGCCTGACTGGGCTGACGATGAATGCCATGGCGCTGATTGCGCCCGGCGCATTCCTCTGGCTCACCTTCCAAGAACAAGCACTCTACGGCGCGCCGCTGGCGGGCCAGTCGATGTGGTTCGGCATCATGGCGTCACTCGCCCTGTGTCTGGCCACCGCTTATAGCTACGCGGAACTGTCGAAAATCTATCCGGGCGCCGGTTCGTCATATCTCTATGCCGAACAAGCTTTCATCGGGAAAACCAAGGCTTACAAGTTCGCGCGTATCGCCAAGTTTTTCACCGGTTGGGCGAGTCACTTATATTACTGGGTCTATCCCGGGTGCATGGTGGGGGTGACGGCGATCTTGAGCGGTTACCTCTTAAACCAGTTTTTCCCGGAAACATTCAGCGGAAGCTATAATAGCCCGCTGTTCATGATCCTTTTCTGCGTCGTCTTTGCCCTCGGCGTCGCCTATATCGCCTATCGTGGCGTGTCTGGCACGACGGGTGTGAACACCGCGATTAACGTCATTCAGATTTCCGCGCTGCTCGTCTTCTCGGTGATCGCGCTGGCTTATCGCTTCCAGCATAAGGATGGCGACGTGGGTTGGCATTTGTCCAACGGCACGGCCGTGACTTATCAGGTCGCTACGACCAACGTGCTCGACGACAAGAACAAGCCGGTTCAAGACACGTGGGCGGATACGCCTCCGACCTTGAAGTGGGTCTCCGCCAAGGACGCCACCCTGCAGGTCGCCGACGAAAAAGACGCGGCCAAGGACAAAGACGGTAAGTCGGTTCCCGCTTACAAGCAGCAGGATCGTGCGGTGACAGACGATGACATGAAGAACAAGGACGTGCCGCTGCCAGCCGATATCGCGGTGGGCGATCCTTACCCGGTCCTGCAAAAGGATGCGGACGGCAAACTGGTGCTCAAGGATGGCAAGGCAATCGCCGTGCCCTTCACGATCAGCTACAAGCCGGCGGACGCCATTACTGGCGCCGGCACGGACAAGGATCCTACGACCTTTAACTTCCACACGAGCGCCCTTTCGGTGGTGGCTCCGCACTCGTTCAGCTTCATCGTCATCCAGGCGTGTATTGCCATTCTGATCCTCGTCGGATTTGAATCGGTGACGGCGATGGGTGAAGAAGCCAAGAACGCGAAGCGCGACGTTCCGCGCGCCGTGTTGCTCTCACTCGTCGTCCAAGGTGCGTTCTGCTACGCGATCGAATACTTCGCGGCGAATTACCTCTTGCACAACGGTTACACCCTCTCGAATGCTGGTGCATCCGGCGCACCGATCGGTGACATGATGGTCCTCGTCGGTTCGTGGCTCTTCGGTAGCTATGCCGCCGGCCGCGCCTTTATGCTCGTCCAGGCCTTCACGGTCTTCCTCGCGCTCATCGGCACGACGCTGTCCTGCTTGAGCACCGGCGCTCGCGTGACTTACGCGATGGGCCGCGACGGTGAAGTGGGTTCCCACTTCGGCCTCCTCCACGCGAAGACGGGTTCTCCGCACCGCGCCATCTGGACGCTGGCCATTCTCTCGGCCGTGATTGGCATCGTGACGATCTTCATTTACCTCGGTGGCCAGGCGACCGCGCCCGCTCCCTTGGATGCGAAGTATCATAACATCTGGTATAGCTTCGGTATCTTCTCGCCGGAATCTTACACCAAGCTGCCGAACACCCTGCTGATCGTTACGCTCATCAGTAACTTCGGGACGTTCCTGCTCTATATGACCACGTGCTTGATCACGATCGTGGCCTTCAAGGAGCACGACGAATTCCATGGTTTCAAGCACATCGTCATCCCGATCTTTGGGCTGGTGGCGAACTTGATTTGCATGCTCTTCTACTTGATCGGGCCGATTCCGAACATGCCCTGGTCGGTTCCGGGGATGAGCTGGCACGAACCGTACATAGCGCTCGCTGTCGCCGCCGTGTGGGGCGTCTACGGCGCGATCTACTTCATCACTGCCAGCAAGAAGGCGGCGAAGCCGATCTACGTCGAAGCACCCATCGGGGCCAAAGCGTAATCTTCAGGTTCCTTAGTTGAATAGGTTGCGGCCACATCCGATTTCGGGTGTGGCCGCACCTCTTTCGTCTCTGCTACGGATGAGTGCATGCTGCTAACTTGTGTTTCCAAATCGGATCCCGGCCCTGTCCGAAAGAACAACGAGGACTATATCGGGTACTGGCAACCTGCGGACAACGAGGAACGGCTGAGGCGGGGCGCGATCATGGTCATGGCGGACGGGGTCGGAGGGCAGGACAATGGCGAGATCGCCAGTCGCATGGCGGTGGAGGCGGCCCTGGATTATTTCAAGCGGTGCGATCCCTCGATGCCGCCGAAGCGGCTCTTGAACGACATGTTCATGCAGATCAATCTGGCGGTGCATAACCATGCCGCCAGCCAGACCGTCGGAGGGCGCATGGCGACGACGCTTTCGGTCTGTATCTTCCGTGACAAAGAATTGCACGTCGCTCACGTGGGCGACACGCGGGTGTATCTCGTGCGCCACGAGAACATCGAAAAGCTGACCCACGACCATTCCTACACGGGCATGCAGGTGAAGCTCCGGCTGATTACCGAACACGAAGCGCGGGCCAGCCATTTGCGCTCGGTGCTGACCCGGAGTGTCGGTCAGGAGCTGATCGTCAAACCGGATTTCAAACGGATCAAACTTCTTTCGCGCGACCGCATCGTTCAGTGCACCGATGGATTGTATTGCTTCATGAACGACAGCGAGATTTCCGAGGGCGTGGATCGGCTGGACATGGAGGAAATTTGCGACTATCTCACCCAACTCGCGGTGCGGCGCGGGACGGACGACAATCTATCTGTGCAAGTAGTACAGGTTGATCGCTTGAATGAACCGAAACATGACAAATCCATCACTCTTTTGCAGCGAACTCACGGTGGAGGGCAGGGGACTGTGACCAACGAAGTGCTGCCAGGGCAGACTCTGGACAATCGTTTCCTCGTCGAGGAAGTCATCAGCCGCAGCGGCATGGGCTCGATTTACAAGGCCAGGGACACGACGAACAACGAGACCGTCGCGATCAAGATTCCCTACATTCAACTCGAATCGGATCCCGCTTCATTCTCGCGCTTTCAGCGCGAGGCGGAGATCGGCAAGGTTTTGCATCATCCGAATATCCTGCGCTTTATCCAGGTGCCGGATCAGAGCCGTCCCTACATCGTCATGGAGTATCTCGAGGGCAAGCCGTTGAGCCAGGTGATGAACGACGTGCGGCCCATTCCGGTGGATGACGCGGTGCAAATTGCCAGCCAGGCCTGCGGCGCGCTCGCCCACATGCACGAGCACAAGATCGTCCATCGCGATTTGAAGCCGCAGAACATCATGATCTGCAACGATGGCAGTCTCCGGATCATCGATTTTGGGATCGCCAAGGCCACGGAGATGCGGCGGATCACGTTCGCTGGGTTCAGCCCCACGCTCGGGACGCCGGATTACATGGCTCCCGAGCAGGTGAAGGGGCAGCGGGGCGATGAACGCACCGATATCTACAGCCTCGGCGCGGTCCTTTACGAGATGACTACGGGCAGCGTGCCTTTCGAAGGGCCGAATCCTTTCATCGTCATGAACTCACGCATCACCGGCGATCCCATGGCGCCGCGCAAACGGAACCCGGCGATTCCGGAGGAGATCGAGGAGATCATCCTTCATGCGATGGAACGCGAGCCGCATCGCCGTTATTCATCGGCAGCGGCGATGAAGGCGGAACTGGACAACCCCGAGTCCGTGAAAATTACCGGCCGCGCGGAGAGCCTGCAGGCGCCCAAGGCATGGAGAACGCACTGGCAGGGAATGCGGGTGGTGGTGCTCTCCGCTTTGATCCCGATCATTTTGTTCCTGCTCGCCTGGCTCTTTACGCGATTGCAGCATCATCACCATTGATCGTCGGCGGCAAAGCGGACCCGCCGATCGTTGGGGTGGCCAGCCGATAACTCTGGAATGAGCTTTTCACCGGATGCCCGGAGACGGGCGCGCGCGGCGGTTTGATTCCATCGAGGACGTCACGAATCCGTCACCGAAACAGGACATCGTGGCTGCGTCGATTTGCACATTTTGGCGGGAATTGCTCGACGATTAACGACCTTCCCGGCGATCTGAGGGAAATCCGAAACGGCCGATGACGCGAGATTTACAGAGGGTAAGTGCCGAAGGAGCAAGTCTCTGATTTCATTGGCATAACTGCTGCTTGGCGAGGCGGCGCAGTAAAGCTGGTTCTTACCCGCCGGCTTCGCTCGTCGAAATGGTCTTCTCTCCATGCCACAGCCAATAGAAGCGAATCGTCCCCACGGTGCCTCGGTCGGCGGTTGATGAACGCAGATGCCCATTCCGCCCAACCAAAGACATCAATTCTCGCGCAAATAACTCTACAGGGACACCCGTTCGGGCCCGGCTGCTTTTTGGTTTGTGCAGCCGGGTCCGGCGGAATCCCGCCTGAATTACTAGTCCATGAAAAAAATCGAAGCGATCATCAAGCCATTCAAACTGGAAGAGGTGAAGGATGCCCTGGCAGAAATCGGAGTCGAAGGTATGACCGTGAGTGAAGTCAAAGGATTCGGCCGGCAGAAGGGCCACACCGAAATCTATCGTGGCAGTGAGTACACGGTTGATTTCCTGCCCAAAATCAAAATCGAAGTCGTCGTGACGGATCAAGTCGTCGAAGGGGCGGCCCATGCCATCGTCAAGGCGGCCAAGACCGGCAAGATCGGAGACGGCAAAGTCTTCGTCTCGCCCATCAGCGAAGCGGTCCGCATCCGCACCGAAGAAACCGGCGACAAAGCCGTTTGACCGGCGGGTTGTTTTCAATTGAGGAGGGATTGACGCAGAGGGCGCGGAGAGATTGGACAGGGATGTCTTAACTCTGCTCTCTCGTGCCCAAATAGAGTTTGGGCACGAGGAAGAGGAGAAACATCTCTCTCTGCGTCCTTCTCAAATCTCTCTGCGCCCCCTGCGTCGAAGTTATCCCCGTACTGCGGTTTCGGTTAAAGATATCAGTTAGCGTTCCTGTTCGCGAACCCAGCGAAAAGCAAGGTGCTGCAGTTCGCTGCCGCTGCGCAGATTCAGCTTCTCCTTGATCCGCGCGCAGTGGGTGTTGACTGTCGCCACGCCAAGTTCCAAGGCCGTCGCGATGTCCCGCTTGGCCAATCCCCGGCCGATCATGCTGAACACCTCCAATTCCCGGTCTGTCAGCGCACTCACTCCGGGCCGCGGCGCCCGCCCTCCCGTGCTGATGCTTTTTAAGTAAGCGTTGGTGAGCTGTTCGGAAAGATAGATCTTTCCGCCAAGCACCTGGCGGATCGCCAGCAGAATCTCTTCGACCGATTGATGTTTGGTAATGTACCCGGTCGCTCCCGCGCGCATTGCTCGCTCCGCGTAGAGCGATTCCTCGTGCATGGTCAGCACGAGCACTGGAAGCTTCTCATCGTGCGTTTTGATCGCCTTGATCACTTCCAGTCCATTGGAGTTCTTCAACGAGATATCGACGATCGCCAGATCCGGTGACGTCGCGCGCGTGATGCGGAGCGCCTCTTCCGCGTTTTCCGCTTCGCCGCAAATCTCCATGTCCGGCTCGTGGTTGATGAGCTGGGCGAGGCGCTCCCGCACGAGGGGATGATCGTCGATGATGATTACCCGCTTCTTCGGAGGACGATTCCCGGTTTTTTCGATGCCGGTGGATGGCTTCTGCGGAGGTTTAAATTGCGCGGGCATTCCGATGGGGCCGAACTTTGGTGAGCGCCTCAATTAGGTTGAAACGCGCCGGCCGGCGATGAAAGGCCTAATATCACAAGACTTAGTAAGCGCAAGAAAGGCGGAGTGGGTTACGGGAATTCTCCACAATGATGTAATAGTTCATGCTACACCCGAGTAGTATCCACGGTGATGTCAGATTGAGCAGGCTGCTCTCTTTGTCAGGGAGACCTGTAGCTTTCAGCGCTCGCCTCGACTTACCAAGGTTAACACGAAGATAGACGTATACTCTAAGATCGCCGTGTCTTAGATCGCTTGGCACGCGCGATGCTAACGGCTCGCCGTCGCCAATTTCCTGGGAGTGGCGTCCCAACACATCAGCAACGTCCACCAAGACCTAACTACCAACGATCACCCGTACACCCAACCTATGTTGCCATCCAGTTGTCGCCTGACCCACCCAACGGTTGTCGCCAACGTCCGCTTCCGGACGCCGAGCAGCACATTGCTCGACCCATGCCGGAGGCTGTCGAGCCAAACCATTTCACCCGGGCTTCCGGCGGTTCTGCCGATCTGCATCAACGCCGGCGGAAAAGTTCGGAACTAACTCACGAAAGCAAGACTTACGAAAGAAAGATAAACGATGAAGTTGATCAAACACTCAGAAAACCTCCTTCCCTCGCATTGGCGTAAAACGGTTCTGCGCGGCGTCAGCCGAAGGATTGTCGGACTGGCTTTATTCCTGGTGATTGCCGTCACCGCTGCCGCCTATCTCAGCAAAGCTTCGGTGGCGCACGCGGAAGACGCGCCGGCGCCGAAGGAAACTCCGGCGGCCGCTGAAGCGCCCAAGGAAGCGGCACCCGCGGCACCGGCGGCCGCTGCCCCCGCTCCGGCGGAGGCCGCTCCCGCGGCGCCAACACCGGCCCAGCAGCCCGATTCCACATCCAGCGGCGCCAATAACGGCACCGGCGTGGATCTCGCCTGGCCGCAACCCGGAAAACTCGATCCCAAGACCAATCAAGTAACGGGTGAGGTCGGCATCGACTCCAAGGGCGAAAAGACAATCGCGGGAGATAGCGAGTTGGTGAAAAACATCGCCCATAACAAAATCTCCATCAACGTCGTCTGGACGCTCGTCACTGGGTTTCTGGTGATGTTCATGCAGGCGGGCTTCGCCTTGGTGGAAACGGGCCTGTGCCGCTCCAAGAATTCGGCCCATGTCATGGCCACAAACTTCATGATCTATGGCTTGGGTATGCTGGGGTTCTGGATCTGCGGTTTCGCGTTCATGTTTGGCGGCTTCGGTAGTGGTCCAGGGGCGATCAATGCCCAGCCGACGCTCGGGCAGGGGATCGCTCTGCTCAACAAGGAGTGGAGCCCGACGTTATTCGGCCATCCATTCGGCCTCATCGGCTACAAGGGATTCTGCCTGAGCGCCGATGTCTTCGACACGGCGATCTTCACGCTCTTCCTCTTCGAGATGGTCTTCATGGACACGACCGCCACGATTCCCACCGGCGCCATGGCCGAACGTTGGAATTTCAAACATTTCATCGTTTATGGTTTTTGGGTCGGTATGTTCCCATATGCCATTTACGGCAACTGGGTCTGGGGTGGCGGCTGGCTCGCGCAATTGGGTCAGAATTTTGCCCTGGGTCATGGAGCCGTGGACTTCGCCGGCTCCGGCGTGGTGCATATGTGCGGTGGTGTCATCGGCCTCGCCGGCGCGATCTGCATCGGTCCGCGCTTGGGAAAATTTGGCAAGGACGGAAAGCCGCGACCCATGCCGGGTCACGATCTCCCGATGGTCATGCTCGGAACGTTCATCCTCGCCTTCGGCTGGTTTGGTTTCAATCCGGGCTCGACGCTCTCCGGCACGGACAACCGGATCGCGATCATTGCGGTCAACACCATGCTGGCCGGTGCCTCGGCCTCCGTCGCCGCCATGGTGGCGATGTACGTTGTTACGGGAAAGCCCGATCCTTCCATGCTCTGCAACGGCTTACTTGCGGGGTTGGTCGCCATCACTGCACCTTGCGCTTTTGTAACTTCGCTGGGAGCGGTCATCCTGGGCTTTATCGCCGGCCTCATCGTTGTCGCCTCGGTCTTCTTTATCGAGCGAACTCTCAAGATCGATGATCCGGTGGGCGCCATCTCGGTGCACGGAGCGTGCGGCTGCTGGGGTGTCCTTAGTGTCGGCATCTTCGCCAACGGCTCCTATGGCCAGGGCTGGGGCGGCGTCCATCGCCTCTTCAAGGAAGGCCAGCCTCTGCAAATCATCATCAACGACAGCGCGCCGGCAACCATCGCGAAATTTTCCGAGATGACCGGCACTGGCCCCAACGGCGGTTGGCAGGACCAAGGCGTCACCGGCATTCTGGGCGGCCTTTTCGGCGCGCCCGCCGGTGGGGACTTCTCGCAGTTCATGGCGCAGTTTGTCGATGTCTGCGCGCTCTTCGTCTTCATCTTCGCGTTCTCCTGGGTCTTCTTCAAGATCTCGGACAAAATCGTGCCGATCCGCTCGAAGCGTGATGATGAAATCAAGGGTCTCGACATTCCGGAAATGGGTGCGGAAGCCTACCCGGATTACAACCTCACGGATCGCACCTCGCCGGCGATTGACTAAGCAGTTCAAGTAACTCGCGTGGGCCCGGTCGCCGGAACTGCGGCCGGGCCCCGCGATAACCCAAAAAAAATCATCAGAACTAATGAAAAAAATTGAAGCCATCATCAAGCCGTTCAAACTCGAGCCCGTGAAGGATGCCCTTTCGGAACTCGGCGTCGAAGGCATGACTGTCAGTGAAGTCAAAGGATTCGGACGGCAAAAGGGTCACACGGAAATTTATCGTGGAAGCGAGTATACGGTCGACCTTTTGCCCAAGGTCAAGCTGGAGATCGTGACGAGCGACGATCTCGCCGAAAAGATCGTCGATGCCATCATCGCGGCGGCCAAAACGGGACAAATTGGGGACGGCAAAGTGTTCGTCTGGACGATCGACAAATCCGTGCGGATTCGGACCGAGGAGGAAGGGGAAGCCTCAATCTAACATCACCAACCTTTCACTGATTACCAATTCTTATCTCATGACTGCGACGACTATCCTCCTCGCTTCTATCTCGCTGGCAGTGCTCTTGCTCGGCGGCTATCTCTGGCGGCTGACGAGCAGCCGCTCGGTACTCCTCAACACGCTTTTCGGCAGTGCGTGCATGCTGCTCGCGGCCTATCATTGCGCCAGCCATCAGAAAATGGAATGGGCGGTGATGCTGCCATTCTTTACTACCATGCTCTTCGGCGGTCGCGCCATTGGGACCTGGTGGCGCTGCCGTAAGGAGACCGAACTGCGCCTGCCGGCACAACTGTTCACGGCCGTCACAGCGCTGTCGCTGACGGCGACGATCTCCGCGTACGTGGGTTGCTAGTCGCCGAGGCGCAGCCTCTTTCGCCGATGCTGCTGGCCGCCGCCATCATTCCCGACCCGCACCCCCTTTTCATCCTTCCCTTCGTGGCGCTGCTGTTGTGCATCGCCACCATGCCGCTGCTTCTCCCGAAGATCTGGGAGCATCATTACAAGAAGATTTCCCTCGGTCTCGGCGCGATCGCGGCGATCTATTACTTGATCGGTCTTCGGGCAGGTGGGCGCATGCTGGATGTCGCCTGGGAGTACGTCAGCTTCATCGTTTTTATCGGCTCGCTCTTCACCGTGGCCGGTGGTATCCACGTGCGAACGAAGGGAGAAGCCGTTCCTTCGGTCAACGCTCTTTATCTCATCGCGGGCGCCATTCTGGCTAACTTGGTGGGAACTACGGGAGCGTCGATGTTACTGATTCGCCCATGGATCCGGATGAACAAGTACCGCTTTACCAGCTTCCACACGGTGTTCTTCATCTTCATCGTGAGCAACGTCGGTGGCTGTCTGACTCCCATTGGCGATCCTCCGCTCTTCCTTGGCTATCTCAAAGGTGTCCCCTTCTGGTGGGTGACGGTTCGCTGCCTGCCGGCTTGGGCGCTCGCCGTGGGTTGCATCGTCGCCATCTTTTATGCCCTCGATCGGATGAATTTTCTCGCGGCGCCGCGGCCCATTCGTGAAATGCAAACCGCGCATGAGGAATTCAAGATCAATGGCCTGCAGAATCTGGGCTGGTTGGCGGTCATTCTAGCCTCAGTCTTTCTAAAGCAACCGCCGGGATTGCGCGAGGTGCTCATGGTCCTGGCCGCGGTGGGCTCTTACTTCACCACGGGCCGCCAGATCCACGAGGCGAATCATTTCACCTTTGGGCCCATTAAAGAAGTGGCCTGGCTCTTCGCCGGGATATTCACCACCATGGTACCTGCCCTGGACTATCTGGAATGTCACGCCGGCGCGCTTGGTATATCCGCACCGGTGCATTTCTATTGGTTCAGCGGAGCTCTCAGCGGTGTGCTCGATAATGCGCCCACTTATCTGACGTTCCTGACGGCCGCGTTCGGCCAGAAGAATCTTAATATCGATGATACAGCGAATGTCGCCAGGTTTCTCACCGACCATGGTCTTTACGTGGTGGCTGTATCGCTCGGGAGCGTTTTCTTCGGCGCCATGACTTACATTGGCAACGGGCCAAACTTTATGGTTAAAGCCATCGCCGACCACGCAAAGGTTCATACGCCGAATTTCTTTCTCTATATCATACGGTTCAGCGCGCCAGTTCTGCTTCCGGTCTTCGCCCTCGTTGCATGGTTGTTTCTGCGCAAATGAGCCGTGCGCCGTTGTGCAGCCGATGTCTGTGCCGCGCTCGAAGCACTGTGGTTCCCAAAGGTCTCCGTCCGGGTCCGGCTGCTTGTGACATTGGCAACCGGGTCCGGCGGACCTTGGGAGTGGTCATTATTGAGCCTCGCGCAATAGGGTGAGGCCTTTGCAGCCCGGAGGGCTGACCGGAGCGTAGTCGGGGATAACATCCCCGGAACCCCGTCCTTGCAACGGATGCACCCCGGCAGGGTGCCGGACCGGGAGCATCAGACAAAGGGCTGCGGTCCGCCACCCCTTGGTTGTTGGAAAAGTGCTTTGGTTAGTCTGTTCTTCAGCAGCGCTGCTTTTTGAGAAGTGGCGCTTCACTGAGGGGCGGAGTCGCGGCTGA
>DASYAY010000050.1:0-35270 GCA_036501065.1 Chthoniobacter sp.
GCTTGGCCGGCGCGTCCGTAACTTATCTGGTGGGCCTTGGGTGCCTCGCGGCTGTGGCCTCCGTTCGTCGTCCGTGGCGCGCTCCGCGCCGCCACGGACTCCTCCCTGCGGCCACAGCCGCGAGGCTTCACCGAATCTCGATGATTAAAAAACGCCACCTTAGTTGCAGCAATTGGAACCCATCCTCTGGCCCGAATGTGTAACCCATCCTGTGGCGCAGTTCCGGACAAGTGCGCTCCCCAGAGGCGCTCCGCGCGACCTGATACGCGGCTAAAGTTCTGTTTAGACCGCTCTAACTAATTGAGCGGCTCGATGGACATCGTCCCGTTGGTGATCGTCCAGGCATCCGCGGCCGCCATCCGTTTCAATTCATGGCCGGCCCCCCAGGAATCCGAGAAGAGGATTTCATCCTTCGAGGTGTTATAGCCGATGATCAAGCGCATGTGACCGCCGGCGTTTTGCGGGATTCCGGGTTCGGGCACCTTACCCAGCATCACCGTCCAGAGCAGAGGTATCCCCTGGTCGATGTGGGCCTGGACTTCGCGCTGGAAACGGTGCAGGTCCGATTTGTTTTTCGTCCGCGCTTCCCGCAGGACATCCGTGTCCATTTCCCGATAGATCTCGCCGACGTCGATCATGTGGCCCTGGTCTCGCAGCGCCGGTTTGCCATCGTGCTTGGCGTCACGATTGTATTCGGCGATGAGCGCGAGGATTTCGCGGATATCGAACTTCTCGACTTCACGCACGCGGACTTTCAGACGGGCGCTGAGTTTTTTCAGCGCCTCGGTCATGGCATCGAAACTGGTTCCGCCGCCCGACGAAGTATTGGCCACTTCCGCCAGTTCGTTTTCGTCGACTTGATCGCCATAGTAGCGCAAGACCCGCTCGGTGGCGGCGACGACGCAATAGCCTTTCTGCCCTTGGTCCACCATGGGGACATCCCCCAGCCACACGTCGCCCGTGCTGTTGTCGCGCTTGACATGCGTCAACCCGGAAAACCGGGCTCGCTCGAGATTGGTGGCCGAAGCGAGGAGGCTCACCTTCTGTTCCGGAGCCGTCACTTCCAGCCGGACAAACTCCGCCCGGTAGGGGATATTCCGCGTCGGAAGAGCCTTGGTCTCGCTGTACTCCAGCAAGTAGCGGGCTTTGGGGGTGGCCCAGATCAATCCGTCGGCATGGACGGCGTTGGCCGGATCTTTCCCGCGCGCCGTGAACTGTGCCTTCGTCCCAGCGGTGATCGTCTTGGCGGCGTTCAGCACGTAGCCCTCGAACTGCGGTTGCGTCCAGTCACCGACGTCGCCCCGCGCATAGAGCACGATCGTGATCTGCGAGAGCTTATCCCCATCGAACCGGGCGACACTCTCGACTACCGGCAGGCCAAATGCGGTGAGACCTTCGCGCGGTGAATCGCCGGAGTCGCCGGATCTCTGGCGGCGTTGCGCCACCCGCGCGGAGTCCCTGACGTTGGAAGTCCACTGGTAACCCAGCGGCTTGGCCAACTGCATGAAATCGTCCTGTTTCAGCGACCAAAGATTGTCCGCGGCGAAAAGCAGGTCGATCGGTTGGGCCGCCGCCGGCGCGACGAGCGCGCAGGCGACAAAAGCAGCGAAGATGGGGCGGTTCATGGGGGGAGCAGGGGCTGTTGCTGGGTCAGACAATGAAACGCACCCAGGCCCCAAATCAACTCCCGACAATCGATCGGGACGACCTTCCGATTGGGAAAGGCCTTTTCCAGGACGGCGACCGCCCACCGGTCATTGACGTCCGCGAAGACCGGCAAAAGCACCACTTTGTTGGCAATATAGAAGTTGGCGTAGCTCGCCGGAAGACGCTGGCCGTCCCGCACGATCTTCCGCGGCATGGGGAGAGTATGCACGGCGATCGGCGTGCCGTCCTCCGTCTCCATGGTATGGAGCGCATCCAGATTCTGCTGTAGCGGCTCGTAGTTGTTGTCGTTGGTATCCTCCTCGACGACCGTGATCACGGTGGAGCGGTCGATGAAGCGGGTGAGGTCGTCGACGTGCCCGTCGGTATCGTCGCCCTCGATGCCGTCGCCCAACCAAAGGATATGCTTCACGCCGAGAAAATCGCGCAGTCGATGTTCAATCTGTTTCTGCGTGAAATCCGGATTGCGATTGGGATTGAGCAGGCAGGACTTGGTGGTGAGCAAAGTCCCGGCGCCGTTTACGTCGATGGAGCCGCCTTCCAGGACCATCTTGGGAAAGAAGATCGGCAGCCGTTGGAGTTCGGCGATGCGCTTGGGAACATCGTCATCGAAATCAAACGGCGGATATTTCCAGCCCCAGGCGTTGTAATCCCAATCGACAATGGCCATCTGCGGCTGTTCGGCGCGCGTGAGATAAATCGGACCATGATCCCGGCACCACGGTTCGTTGGTGGGAATCTGGAAGAAGGTGACGTGATCCGTTTTCGCAAACGCCTTGGCCAGGTGTTTGCGGACGAGCGCTTCGTGCTCGGCGTCACAGACGTTGATGTTGACCTTCTCCGAGCCGGCGAGCGCATGGACCATCTTCGCCAGTGTCGGCACCACCTTTTCGTAGCAGCCCGGAAAACTGATGCCGTCCGGACGTGGCCAGGAAAGCCAGGTAGCCTCATGCGGCTCCCATTCGGCGGGCATGTGGTAGCCAAGCGCCGCAGGGGTGGCCGTAGCCGTGGCGGGGTTTTCAGCGTGCGCACTCATAACAATTAATCAATGAATCGCTTTTGGATGTCACCGTAGGCGTCGATACGGCGGTCGCGGAAAAAGGGCCAATGGGTGCGTTGCAGGTCGAGGGCCTTCAAATCCGCCTCGACGATGAGGATCTCTTCCTCACCCGCCGAGGCTTTGCCGATAATTTGCCCGGCTGGGTCGGCGACGAAACTTTGCCCCCAAAACTCGATGCCCGGCCCGCCGTCGGGAGCCTCATGTCCCACGCGGTTCGGGACGGCCACGTAGCAGCCATTGGCGATGGCGTGAGAACGCTGGATCGTTTCCCACGAACTGTGCTGCCGCGTGCCATACTCCTCTTTTTCGCCCGGATGCCAGCCAATGGCCGTGGGGAAAAAGAGAATTTGCGCACCGGCCAGCGCGGTGAGACGGGCGGATTCCGGATACCACTGATCCCAGCAAACACAGACTCCGATTTTCGCGTAGCGCGTCTGCCAGGAACGAAAGCCCAGGTCGCCCGGCGTGAAGTAAAACTTTTCGTAGTAGAGCGGGTCGTCCGGGATGTGCATCTTCCGGTACTTTCCGAGGTAGGTGCCGTCGGCGTCGATGATGGCCGCGGTATTATGATACAGCCCGGCGCTGCGCTTTTCGAAGAGCGAGGCAACAATGACGACACTGCGCTCCCGGGCGATCTTGCTCAAGGCTTCAGTGCTCGGTCCGGGAATCTCTTCGGCCAGCCCGAAGTATTTGTGATCTTCAATCTGGCAAAAGTACTGCGAGGTGAAGAGTTCCTGGAGACAGACGATCTGGGCGCCGCGATCTGCTGCTTCGCCCACGCGCGCCAGTGCCTTGGCGAGATTCTCGCGCGGCTCCGCGGAGCAACGCATCTGAACGAGACCGAGAATGACTTTGGAGGACGACATGCGAAGAAGGTGGATGCGTCACGCTACGCACAAGCGAAGCATTTGCTGGAAAATTTTGCGACGTGCCGCGCGGATTGCAATCCGCGAAATGCGCACGGCTGCGCCGCGAGTTTCGACTTTTAAAGTTTCGAGTTTCGAGTTTCGCCGCGAAAGCGCGCGTTTGCAGGAACCCGAAACCCGAAACGCAAAACTCGAAACGACCGGGCCTAAGCCCGGCCCTACTTGATCGAGTCGGCGGGAACGATCTTCACGCTCTCGAGCACGACGCGCTTGGTCGGCTTGCTCATCTCGCCACTCCGGCTTTCGGTCACTGGCGTATCACCAATTTTGGCCAGGACGTCCTCACCCTTGATCAATTTTCCAAACGCCGTGTATTGCCCGTCCAACTGCGGGGCCGGTGCGAGGCAGATGAAAAATTGGGAGCTGGCGGAATCCGGATTCCGCGCGCGGGCCATGGAAATGACACCGGTTTCGTGATGCCGTTCGTTGAATTCCGCTTTGAGATGCTCACCGGAACCGCCGGTGCCCCACATGTCTTCTTTATTGGGATCTTTGCTCTGCGGATCACCACCCTGGATCATGAAACCCTTGACGATGCGGTGAAACAACGTGCCATCGTAGAAGCCGGATTTCGCCAGCTTGATGAAGTTGGCCACGGTCTTCGGCGCCACATCGGGCCAGAAGGCGACGACCATTTCGCCCTCGGAAGTTTTCAGGACGGCGACTTCCTTGTCCGCGGCACGCGCGGAGGAGAGACCAAAGGTGGCGAGAGTGCAGGCAGCGAGAAAGAAGAAAAGGGGTTGCTTCATACGGGTACATCAACGCGGCTGGCCGGGGCTGTCACGCGGAAAATCATTTGCCAATGGTGTTCGTCCCAACCATGGTCGCCCTCCCTATGCAAGACATCCGCCTGATCCTCAAAACCTCCCGCGGCAATATCGAAGGCACGATCTTCGCCTCGAAGGTGCCGATGACCGCCGCCAATTTCCTGAATCTCGCGAAACGAGGCTACTACAATGGAATCAAATTTCACCGCGTCATCGCCGATTTCATGATCCAGGGCGGCGACCCCACGGGATCGGGCATGGGAGGACCGGGCTATAAATTCGGCGACGAAATTCATCCTTCGCTGAAGCACACCAAGCCGGGAATGTTCTCGATGGCGAATTCTGGCCCGGGAACGAATGGCAGCCAGTTTTTCGTCACCCATGTCGCTTGCCCCTGGCTCGACGGAAAGCACGCGGTCTTCGGCGAAGTGACAAAGGGGCAGGACGTGGTCAACGCCGTCAAGCAGGGCGATGCCATTAACACCATCGAAATCCTCGATTCCACGGACGAGCTCTTCACCGCGCAAAAGGCGCAACTCGACAAGTGGAACGCGGTGCTGAAGTAGACGCGCGACCGGCTCAACGCAGAGGGCGCAGAGGAATTTGAGAGGGCCGCAGAGGGATATTGCTCTCGCGGTGACAGCATTCGTTTAACTCCCATCCCTCTGCGAGCCTTTCACTTTCCTCCGCGTCCTCTGCGTTAAAAGTCCCGCACGGCATCCGAACGCGCCGTCATAGCTCGCAAAGAATCGCCCCCAGTGTTTCCAACCCACTGACGAGTTCGGCCTCGCTGGCTTTCGCGCAGTTCAGCCGCAACGAACTCGTGGGCTGCGGCTCGGTGAAAAAGACCGGGCCAGAGCCGAAGACCACGCCTTTTTGGCGCGCGGCATAGCGGACAGCGCCCAGGTCCACGGCTTGCGGCAGCTCGGCCCAAAGCATGTAGCCACCGCGTGGCGGGTTGACGCGTGCGCCTTTCGGAAATGCGCGGGCGATGGCCTTGAGAGCGTGGGTCCGCCGCCGGGCGTTGCGAGTGCGCAAGCGCGCGAGGTGCGGTTCCAATGCTCCAAGGGCGAGGAATTCGCGGAGCGCGACCTCGGAGACGACGGCGCTGTGCAGATCCTGCTGGCACTTGCGCGCGGCGAATTCTTCGTAAAGCGAACCCGGTGCGCAAATGCCGACACGCAACCCCGGAGAAACACTTTTGGAAAAGCTCGAGACGTAACTCACCGTCGTGCCGTCGTCCCAGGCGAGCATGCTGCGCGGCACACCGTCCTCGATGAGATCGCCGTAGATGTCATCCTCGATCAGGCGCACGCCGTGGGTGCGGCAAATCTCCACGAGCCGCGGGCGTTTCTCCTCGGGGATGGTGGCGCCTGACGGATTGGAAAGCGCGCCGCAAACAATGAGCGCCCGCGGTTTCCAATGCGCGAGCAACTCCTCGGTGGCCTCCAGATCGAAGCCCTCCGGGCCGGTGACCCGCAAGGGAAGCACCTGCGCCCCGGCCACGCTCAGCACCTCGAGCATGCCGTAATACGCCGGCGCTTCGACGGCCACGATATCACCCGGTTTCACGAGCACCGAGATCAGCACCTGGAGGCCCTGCGTGCACCCGGTGACGGTCACCAACTGCGGTCCGCGCACTTTCGCGCCACGCGCTTGCAGCCGCCCGGCGAGTTGTTCCCGAAGGACGTGGTCCCCTTCCGGATGATGATAGGCAAACATCTTCGCGCCCTCACCGGAAAGGGCGAGGGCGAAGGCTTCCTGGAGTTGCTCGGTAGGCAGCGAATCCAGCCCGGGCACGCCCGCGGCGAGATTGATCAAGCCCGGCTCATCGGCTTGCCGCATGAAATCGACCAGACGTCCGGCGGCCTGAAAATGGTGCGGAGAAATCAAGACCGCTCTCAGGAAAGCCGCACGAGATCGCGCAGAAATTGAAACCAGATGAAGATCATCCCCCGCCACGAATAGCGGATTTCGCCCGCGGCATTCTGGGTCAGCACGCCCGCGGCAATGTTGTGGGTGATCTGCGCGCGCAAATCCTTTTCGATTTCGCTCTGGATCTGCTCCGCATCGAGGTCCGTGAGGTCTTCGAGACGGACGCGGTTTTCGTTCAGGAATTGCCGGTGGCTTTCGTAGATCTGGAGAAAAGTCTGGTCGCCTCGCAAGCGATTGACGCGCCATTGCGGGACCAGCTTCAGGCTGTAGCTAAAGGGATAATTCCACGTCGTCCAGAGCGTGCCATCCTTGGCCCGGGAACTGATGCTCAAGTAGAAGAAGGTGATGTCGTGCTGGTCGATCAGGCAAATCGCCGTCTGCGTCCGTTCGACGGATTTGTAAAAGATGCGGTAGAACTGAGCGTAATCCTCGCCGTCCCATCCGGCATCGTTGGTGTGCTCGAATTTTTCGCCTTCGATTTCCTCGGTGATTTCGTGGAGCGCTGGAAACGTCTCGGAATTCGGCGGCGTCTTGTGACGCAAAGTTTTCTCCAGCGGAAGCGTGAGGCGGCGAATGCGCGTGAGGATTTCCAACCAGGGGAGGAGCAGCCAACTGGCCGCGCAGAAGGCGCCGATCGCCCAGTACCCGGTGAGCCGCCAACCCGCGAGGAAGGAAGTCGCCAGAACGCCCAACGCCCCGAGCTTGCGCAACACGGGGTGATAAAAGCTGCGCAAGGCGAGGCTGAGCACGGCCGCGCCAAGGATCAGCAACAGGTTGGAGAACATTCAGGGGGTGATGCTGTGCTTTTTCAGGAAAACTGCAAGTTCGTCCGGACCGAAGTCCGGCAGGACCAACCCGTCGGCTGTGACCAGAGTGGGCGTGAGCCGCTGGCCGGAAAGACGGATCATCTCTTCGTAGTCCGCCCGCGTCTTTTCGACATCCACCAAGGTATAGGCGTAACCGTGGGCGTCGAGCCAATCCTGGGCGGCGACACACCACGGACACCAAGTCTTGACGTAAAGCTTGGGCGCCGCGGTCATTTCACGGGCGCGGCCTTTCCCGACCCCAGCCCACCCCCTTGTGCCTGTGCCGCCTTCCATTTCTCCGCCTGACCATCCAGATAATGCTCCACATTTGTCCGGTAGCTGGCGAGTTGCTCCGGGGTGATGTCCTTTTCCTCGATCACTCGCACATTTGCCGCGCTCGTAATGAAGCTCGTCCCCGAAAGCTGGAGGACGACCTTCGTCCCATGCTCCTTGAACATCATCAGGGGAAAAGTATCGCCCTTGTCCATGATCCATTCGCTGCCCTCCGTCAGTTGCACCCGGGTATTGGCGAGGAACATGGCATAGAGAACAAAGTGCTTCTTCTCCTTTTCGGCGGCGCGAGACACGGTGCAACCGAGGACGAAAACGAGGATGAAAAATGTCAGGCGCTTCACTTCGCGATAGTCTTCCGTGATTGAAGGGGAAAATCAACCGGTCTTCGCCTCCCATCCCCCTAGGCCTGGGAACGGAAAAATGGGCTTTTCATTTTATGAAGATTCCTTAATCTACAGGACCAACAACCTTAGCAAAGACCTCGGAGTTGGGGAGCCTGTCAGTTGAACCCGTTCAGTGACGACTTGAAACCGATAACCGGGAACCGTCACCGAAGACCGCGCTCAGGCCAACAGACAACATCACAATGGGCAACAAATTATACGTCGGCAATCTTTCGTTCAACACGACGGAAACCGATCTCCAGGATTATTTCGCGCAGGCTGGTCCGGTGACTGAGGTGCTGCTGGTTCAGGACAAGTTCACTGGCAAATCCCGCGGGTTTGCCTTCGTCACCATGGTCAATGACGCGGACGCCCAAAGCGCTATCACGCAGTTCCATGGCAAGCCATTCGACGGACGCACCCTCACGGTGAATGAGGCGCGCCCGCGCGAGGATCGGCCGTCCGGTGGCGGTGGCTACGGCGGCGGTGGTGGTGGTGGTGGTGGCTACCGCGGTGGTGGTGGTGGCGGTGGCGGACGCGGTGGTTATGGCGGCGGCGGACGCGGCGGCGGCGGCGGTGGTGGTGGTGGACGCGGTGGCGGCGGCTACGGCCGCGGCGATCGTGGCGACCGCTAACCAAGCCAGATTCTCAAGCCTCAATGCGGCGGAACCCCTCCGGGCTTCCGCTCATAGATCGCGATGGTGGTGATAAAATCCACCGCGCGCTGAAGCACGACGTCGCGCAATGGCGTGGACGGACGTTCCGCCTTGTTCTTTTGCGCCTTCTCCAAGGCATCGATTTCCGGATTGGTGCCCGCGACCAGCGCTGCTTCGTTCATGTGCGGACGCTCGCTCTCGAAGACAAATTCGGCGACGCCCTTCTCCAGTTCCAGCTTGAGAAGTTTCTCCGTCGTCTCCTCCGGAACATCGACCGCGAGGTCCGGTTTCACTCCACCGGGGAAAACCGGCGCGCTATCCGGCAAGGCCACTTCCGCCACCGCCACTCGTAAAGCCCGGCCGTTGGACAGCGGGAACTCGGAATATTCCGCCGCCTCCCCACGCGTCTGCTGGCCGATGACCATGGCGTTGACATGCGTCCGAAGAACGGCGGCGATGACTTCGGCGTTGCCAGCCGTCTGGCGGTCGACGAGGGCGACGAGAATACCTTTGAACTTCGGTTCGTCCTTGGAGGTGAGAATCTGCTCCTGCTTGATGTTCGGTTTCTTGACCGAAAAGAGCACTTTCCCTTTCGGACAGAATCGGCGGCAGATTTCCGCCGTTTGTTCAAAATCGCTGCCGCCCGGAGTCGCCCGCAGGTCGAGGACGAGCGAGGAAAGTTTGCTCGTTGTGAATTTTTGCAGGGAGGCATCCAGTTCGCCAACGTTTTCCGGGCTGATTGTGCCGAGCCGGATGTAGCCGATGCGATTATCGAGGATTTGCGCGCGAAAAGGGCTGGCGGTGTTTTGGTGGTTCGGCCCGCTTTCCACGATGGCGGCGCCGGGCGCGAGCCGGTCCAGAAGCCCCTGCACGGTGGCCCGCCGCTGCTCGGCTTCGCTGAGTGCATCGGGCTTGATGTAGTTGTCCTTCAACAACCGAATGACGTCGTCGAGTTCCGCATCACTGAGCGCATCGACCGCGGCTCGTGTGGTCAACGGGGCCTTTTTTTTCGGCGCCGTTTCCTCGGCGTGCAGGGGGATCAGCAGCGAGACTGCGGCCAGGGCGGAAGCCACGGGGAATTTCATAGGCGCCCACGAAACTAGGTGCTCAATCCCTTGACTGCAATATCGCGCCGGAAATGACGGCCTTCGAAATCGATGCCTGCCACAGCCTCGTAGGCTCGTTGGCGGGCTGTCGAGAGATCGCCAGCCAGCGCCGTCACGCCCAGCACGCGGCCGCCGGCGGTGACGATTTGGCGATTTTCCTGCCGGGTGCCGGCGTGAAATACCGTCACACCCTCGGGAATCTTTTCGAGGCCAGTGATCGCCTTTCCGTTGGCGTAGCTGCCGGGGTAACCGCCGGACGCGAGGACTACGCAGACGGCGGCATCGGTCTTCCAGCGGGCATCCACGCTTTTCAGCCGCCCATCGATGGTCGCCTCGAGGAGGTCGAGGAGATCGCTGTCCAGGCGCGTAAGCAGGACCTGGGTCTCCGGGTCGCCAAAGCGGCAGTTGAACTCGAGCACCTTGGGGCCATCGGTTGTGACCATCAGGCCGGGGAAAAGCATGCCGCGGAAATCGAGGCCGTCCCGCTTCAATCCGGCGATAAACGGGTCGAGGACTTCGCGCCGCACGCGCTCTTCCATGGCCGGGGTGAGCAGCTTCGCCGGCGGGCTGAAGGTGCCCATGCCTCCGGTATTCAAACCCTCGTCGCCATCGAGAGCACGCTTGTGATCCTGAGCCGCGGGAAAGAGCAGATAGTCGTGGCCATCGACGAGCGCGTGAATGGAACATTCCTCGCCTTCGAGAAATTCCTCGATCAGCACGCTGCGGCCGGCATCACCGAATTTCCGAAGGTCCATGATTTCATGAATCGCGAGGCCGGATTCCCAGGAATTCCGCGCGATGATGACTCCCTTGCCCAGCGCCAGGCCATCGGCCTTCACCACGAGCGGATGGCGCGCCCTCTGGCAAAAGCGCTGCGCCTCGCTGCTCTCGGAGAAGCTCCCCGATTTCGCCGTGGGGATGCCATGTCGCTGCATGAATTCCTTGGCGAAGATCTTCGAAGATTCCAACCGCGCCGCGTTTTGCGTCGGGCCGAAAATGCGAAGTCCGTGCTTCTGAAAAAGATCGACGACGCCCGCAGCCAGCGCGTCGTCCGGACCGACGACAGTGAGATCGATCCCCTCCCGTTGGGCGAACTCGACAAGTTGCTGCTGCTCATCGCCTGTCCGGCCCGGACCAATCGGGACGTTCGTGGCGAGTTGCGCGGTGCCCGCATTTCCCGGAGCGCAATACAGCGCGCGGACGCGAGGCGACTGCTGGAGCTTCCAGAGGAGCGCGTGTTCGCGCCCGCCACTGCCGAGGACAAGGATTTTCATGGACGAAGTGACGAGATTACGTTCGCGGCGCAAAATGGTGCAAGGCATCCGTCGTGCGATTTCCGTGGGTCCAGCGAAGAAAATTTGCAATGGCACGGGACAGGAATTCTTTGGCCTCGCCCACGGCGGCCTCGAGCGTAAGACCCTTGGCCAGGCCAGCGGTGATCGCCGCCGCGTAGGTGCAACCAGTGCCATGCGTGGAGATGCCCGGTACGAACGGCGCGGAAAATTCACGGACCGAACCGTCCGGGGCGCACAGCAAATCGATGGCGGGATCGACGCGCAAGTGGCCTCCCTTGATGAGAAATGCGCACCCATAGGCGGCGGAAAGTTCCTGTCCCGCGAGCCCCATTTCCTGGAGATTACCGATCGACCGGCCAAGCAGAGTGCGGACTTCGTCGAGATTGGGAGTGACGAGAGTGGCGAGGGGAAAGAGCCGCTCGCGATACAGCGCGATGGCGTCGTGCTGGAGGAGCGCATCTCCACTGGTAGCCACCATCACCGGATCGATGACGATCGGGGGGCGCGGGTTCGTCCCGGGCAAAGCGTCGCCCAAGGCCTGGCAAACCGCCTCAATGATTTCACCCGAATAAAGCATGCCGGTTTTGAGAGCGGCGATCGGGAAAGCTTCGAAGAGCAGGCGGATCTGTTCGGCGACGATGCGCGGCTCGATCGCCTGAATAGCACTGACTTTGCCCGGCACCTCGGCCACCACGCAAGTAATGGCCGTGATGCCGTAGACCCCCAAGGCGCTCATGGTTTTGAGATCTGCCTGGGCGCCGGCGCCGGCGCTATTGTCGGAACCGGCAATCGTGAGGCCTACTGGATACATGGAATTTCGGTTTGCGGTTTGTGAATTGATGACAGATTGGTCGCAGACGCAGGAGGCGAAGCGGCCTGCTATCTGAAATCAGAAACCCCCAATTCGAAACCTAAATGTCCGCTTTCACCGAACTCCCAGGACTGCACGTCACGGTGGATCGTGTCGTCCACATGCCCCAACTCGAAGCGCCGCCGGATCGCCCCCATCCCTTCGTTTACTACATCACGATCCACAACGACTCGGCCATGACCTTGACGATTAAAGGTCGCAAGTGGGTGGTCACGGACACGGAAGGGCAGCGCATCGTAGTGGAAGGCGATGGCGTCGTCGGGGAATATCCGCGACTCGAGCCTGGCGAACATTTTTCCTACAACAGCTATCACACCATCGGCCGCGACAGCGTGGCCGAGGGCGCCTACCTTGGCGTCGGGACGAACGGCGAAGTGGTCTTTACCCGCATCCCGCGATTCGAAATGCGCGTCCCAGTGCGGTCGGCCTGATTGGCAGGATTTATTGACCACGGAGTCCGCGGTTTGCGCGGATTAAATCTTTGCTGTGGAATTCGCGCTGGGTTTCGCATTTTCAAAGAGAACAAAGTCCCGTCGGGACGGCACTTCAGATCGAGTCCGAAAGAAATCCCGACTCGGTGACGACGTCATCCACAGTCTGATCGTGCGGTTCCATGGGGAGCGTGGCGACAATCTGGCAATCAAAACAGACACCGATTTTCAGCGTCCCCACCGGAAGCGACGCCAGGTAGCGGTCGTAGTAGCCGCCGCCTCGACCAAGACGCTCGCCGCGACGGGTAAAGGCGAGTCCCGGGACGAGGATGACGTCGATCTCGGCGGGAGCGACAACCCGTGCTCCAAGGTCACCGTATTCCCGAATCTTGGGATGCCAGGAGGAAATGGTGAGGTCTGCCAGCGAGCCGACATCGACGAATTCCATTTCACCGCGGGTGATGCGTGGATAACAGAAAGGCCCGGACACCATTTTCCAAATGCCCTCGACGTCCGGTTCGCTGGGCAACGGGGAGAAGAGTGCCATTCGTCCGCGACCGACGACACCCGGGCGAACCGCCACGGCCGCGACAATGGCCTGCGACTTTTCCGTGCGCTCCGGACCGAGCCCTGCGAGGCGGGTGCGCATTTCGCGGCGGATGTCGGCTTTGGTCACCCCCTGATTAGAGGTGGCATGGATTGCGCTGACAAGCGCGCACGAAATCTTTGCGTCCTGACATGGTGCGATTAGTGTTTCCCACCGTGGCCAACCCATTTCAGCGTATCCGCAAGCCCAAAGCGGAGATCAAGAAGTCCACCAAAACCAATGGCACGGAGGCACATCCGCCCACGGGAGGAGCCCGCAAAGTCGGGCTGAAGCCGAAGCATGGCTGGCAGCGGCGGAATTTTTTGACCGAGGTTCTCATTCCGTCGCTCTTCGAACGGCGCCTCGGCAAGCACCTGCAGCCGAATTTTCCGGAACTCAAGGACGGCGAAATCGGGCTGACCTGGATCGGCCACGCATCCTTTCTCATTCAAACCCGGCAGCACAATCTGCTCGTCGACCCGAACTGGGCGCGGTGGCTGAAGATTTTCAAACGAATGAAACATCCCGGGCTGGAATTGCACGACTTGCCAGCCATCGATCTGGTGCTCGTGACGCACGCCCATTTCGATCATCTCGATCGCAAGTCCCTGCGGCGCGTGGCGGCGGACCAGCCGATCGTCGTGCCGTTCGAAGTCGGGAACCTGGTGCACGATCTCGGTTTTCGCAGCGTGCACGAGTTGCACTACTGGGAGGATTACCAGCACGGGCCGCTGAAGATCACCCTGACGCCCTGCCATCACTGGGGGGCGCGGATGCTGCACGATTCGCATCGCGGGTTCGGCGGCTTCCTCATCGAAGTGGGTGGCCGCACCATCTATCATTGTGGCGACACCGCATATTTCGAAGGGTTCAAGGAAATCGGCCAGCGCCACCCGATCGATGTCGCGCTACTTCCGATCGGCGCGTATGACCCACCCACCGGCCGTGACGTCCACATGAATCCCGAAGAAGCGGTGCGCGCCTTTCTCGAACTCGGGGCCAAGCGCATGGTGCCGATGCACTACGGCACCTTCCGCCTCAGCTATGAACCGCTGCACGAACCGCCCACGCGTCTGCTGGCTTGCGCTCGCGAGCACGGCGTGGCCGACAAAATCTCCGTGATGACCGAAGGGCAGCCGGTGGTGTTTTGAAAGTTCGCTCGCGGCTACTTGGTGCGAAAGATGTCGCTCTGGACGCAGAGCAGCACGAGATCCTGCAGCCGGTAATTATCCTTCGCGGCAGTTTCGACGATCTGACGGATGGCCGGACGGTCGGTGATTTCGAGATCGCGCCCGAGAGCGTGAATCAAGAGCTTCTCCACCAGGCATCGCGCGAATTGTTCGCGGTGTTCCAGCAGGGCGGCTTTGAAACCGCTGACATCTTTGAATTTCGTGGCACCCAGTTGCCCGCCGGAATCCAACGGCAGCCGGTTGCTTCCATCCACGTAACTGGTGCGCAACCGGCCCACGGCATCGAATTCCTCCAGCGCGAATCCCGGCGGATCGATCTGATGATGACACGCGTAGCAGGTCGCCGACGCCCGGTGCTTTTCCAAGCGGTCGCGAATCGTCTTCGTGCCGCGGGCATCGGGTTCGATCGTGGGCACATTGGGCGGCGGCGGCGAAGGCGGCGCGCCGAGGATGTTATCGAGGATCCAGACGCCGCGAATCACCGGCGAGGTGTCCACGCCATTGGCCGTCAGCGTGAGAATGCTGGCCTGGCCGAGCAGTCCGCCGCGCCGCGGATCGGTGAGCTTCACTTTGGCGAACCCAATCGAAGGGGCGTGGCCATCGGCGTCCGGCACGAGATCGCGGGTGTCCAGCCCTTCGACGTTCTTGCCCAAGGCTTCCTCATAAAATTGCGTATTGATCCCGTAGAGCTTGGCCAATTGTCGATTCACGAACGTGTAATCAGAATTCAGGAATCGATCGATGGGGGCATTCGTCCGGAGTAATTGCCGAAAGAAAAGCCGCGTCTCCGTTTTCATCGCGGGCTCCAGATGGTTGTCGTAGTAAAAGGCGAATTTGCCGACATCGGGGGCCATCGATCCGAGTTTGTACATGGCCAGCCACCCACTCATCATGGCCTCGGTGAAGGCGTTCGAACCCGAGCCCCGGAGCAAACGCAACGCTTCCTCGCGGAGAACTCCCGGCCGCTGCAATTCGCCGGCGGCGGCGCGCTGGAGCAGACGCTCATCGGGCATCGACGACGTCAGAAAATAGGAAAGCCGCGAGGCCAGTTCGTAGTCGGAAAGCGCTTCCCCTTTTTCTTCACGGTAAATGAATTCCGGCGAGCAAAGGATCGCCTTCAGTCCCTCCTGGATCGCCGCCTCTGCGGAAAGCCCACTCTTCTCATTCGCCCGCACGAGATTGACAATCGGCGCGACTTCATCCGCACTGGCCGGACGCCGCCAGGCACGCGTGGCAAATTTGCGCAAGACTTCGGCGGCGGTGTCACGGCGATACGGTTCGTCGCCGAAGACGACACGATGGCTCACCGGCGGCCAGAGGTCGTTCAGCGGCCCGTTGATCTCGATCTTCGAGATGAGAATGCGCGGCGATTCGAACCACATCCACACATTGCTATCCCCGCTCAGCGGCTTGTCTTTCTCGTAAATCTCCAGTTGCTCCTTCGTCAGCAGACGTTCCTTGTTCTCCCGAAAGAAATTCGAGACTCGATAATTCGCGTCGGTGGGACCGTTGGGAAAACCCAGCCGCGGGAATTCACCGCGATTCAACCACACCCGGCACTCCACCCATTTCTGTTGATCGTTCGGCAAGTCCCAGATTGCCAGGTCACGCTGACCGGCCTGGTGGTGTGTGGCTGCGTAATCGCGGGCCTCCTGGTTCGCGGGATTCACGCCGGCCATGGTGGCGGTCGAGAGCGAAAGCCGGATCGGTTCCACCGGATCCCAGAGCGACGGAAATTTATGCTTTCGAAGATCCAGGGCGGGATCCTTGGGATCGATATCCACGTCGTGATATTTCGCTTCGGCCTGGATGCGAATGGAATACCAGCCGCTCACCGCAACTCCGTCACGGAGTTCATCGATCGGATGAAAGCCGCTCATCGGCATGCCCACCATGCGCTCATTGAGCGTTTGGTATGGCTGCTCTTGTTTGGCGACTTTCCGGTAGTAGTTCGCTTCCGCGCCGGCGAATCCGAAATGGGTGCGATCAAAAGGCGGGAGCAAATCCCAATGCTTCACCTCGGGCTTCGGTTCGAAATGAATCGCCTCGGCAATGGTCTGATCCGCCGCTTCCACGTAATGGCGAAGGAGAAAACTGGAAGTGACCAGCTTTTCGCCATTGCTGGAAAATCCATGAGAGCGGGTGTCGTCGGGAAACTCGCGCGTCGGATCGGTGCTGTTTTCGTTCAGGCACAGCAGGTCGCGAAGGGTATTGCGATATTCGATGCGCGTCAGCCGACGCAGCACTGCCGGCCGATGTTCCGCCCGGCTTCGCGCCCCGGACACCAAGCCGTCCTCCAAAGCGAGCATCGTCGCCCGCCGCACCTCCGCAGTCGGCTGATCCTCATCGGCCGGCGGCATATTCTTCCGCTCCAGTTGTTCGAGGATCTTCAGCCATTGCTTACTGTCTTTCGGGGCGGTGACCGCTTCCAGTTCCTCCATGGAAAAGCCGCCCTTTTTTGTCCGATGATCGTGACAATCGAGGCAGTAATCGGAAAGAAAGGACTTCACGTCGCTCGCCTGAGCGACCGGCGATACCGCGAGCACGAGGAGAAATGCCGCCAGCCGCACGTCAGACCAATTCCTTCAACGTTCCATTACTATGGCCGAAGCTGTCCGTCTCCGCTCCGAAGCGCTGCGCCATGGTGAGATACAAATTGGCGAGCGGCACTTTCCGGTTCTGCTCCTCCGGCAGGCGAAGATGCGTCTGGTGCTTGAAGCCGCCACCGGCCGCGATCACCGGGAGATTCTTGTTGGTGTGCGCGCTGCCGTCGCTCATGCCACTGCCGAAAAGGATTTGCGTGCTCTCGAGAAGGTCGAGGTCCGCCAGCTTCCGCATGAACCTGGCGAGATGTTCGAGCTGGTAATGTTCGATCATCCGCATCCCCGCCATCAGCGTTGGGTCCTTGGCGTGGTGGGAATAGCCGTGGTAGCTGCCCGCTTTCAGGCCGACGCCGGTGGCATCGAAACTCCCGGGAATTTCGATCGTGGCCACGCGCGTGGAATCGGTCTGCAAGGCGAGGGTGAGCAGATCGAAAAGGATCGGCAATTGCTGCGTCACGGTTCCGTCGCGCGGCTCCTTCATGTCCACTTTCGGACGCGGGCGGGAGAGCCAGGCATTCTCCTGCTGCAAAGTCGTCTCCACCTCGCGGATCGAGGTGAAATACTGATCCATCTTCTGCTGGTCGCCCCGGCTGAGGCGACGGTTCATCTCCTCGGCCTGTTCCTTGACGGCGTCCAGGATGGAGCCTTGTCGCTGATAACGCGCGCTATGTTGTGCCGCGGTATCCGCGGGGTCATCGACGAAGAGCTTTTGGAAAACCTCGCTCACTTTTTGACTGGGCGGCACCATGACCCCCGAGCGCGTCCAACATAACTCGACACCACCGCCGGCATCGCTCCCCGCCGAAGTATTCAGCACCGAAAACCGGGTCAATCCCGCGACGCGCTCAGCGCAAAATTGGTCGAGGGTGATGTTGGCGTTGGGCATGCCCGCGGCCTCCGCGGAGCGGACGCCGGAGAGAAACGCGTGAGTCGCAGCGTGACCGCCGCTCAGCCCGTGATCGAGATTGGAGAAGACCGTGAATTTGCCGCGCCATTCCTCCAACGGTTTCAGGTTCGCCGGCAAGGCCGCGTCCAGGCCAACATCCGCGGGGAAGAAGGCGTCGTGGATCATGCCGAAAGGATTGGCCACGCAGACGAATCGACGTGTCTTTCCGGCGGCTTCCGCGCCCAACCCCATGGATTCCAGCAGAGGCAGCGCCAGGCAGGCCCCTGCCCCGCGCAAAAAACTGCGCCGGGACAAGAGCCAGCGACCGGTTTGAATATTGCTCATGGAATCAAGGAGTTTGTTATCGGCCAGCGTTCGGCAGGCCCGCTTTTTTCCGTTTGCACGATCACAGATTCAAACCGATCGCATTCGAAATCCGGCTTACTTTTTCGAGAGCTCGGCGTTGGCCTTGAGGACGTCTTGCGCGTGTGTCTCAGTCGAAGTGCCTTTGAGCATATTCCAGGCAACCTTGCCGTCTTTGATGAGGAACGACTGGCGCTGGGTGAGCGGCTTGTTGGCGATGAAATCCGTGCCGAAGGCCGCGGCCACTTTGCCGTCGTGATCGGCGATGAGCAGGTGCGGGAAATGGAATTTGTCGGCGAAGGCCTTTTGGGCGGCGACGGTATCCTCGCTCACGCCAATGACCTGGATGCCGGCCTTCGTCAGGTCAGCCCAGGAATCGCGAATCGAGCAACCCTGCTTGGTGCAGCCGGGCGTGTCGGCTTTCGGGAAGAAGTAAACGAGGGTCGGGCCCTTGGCGTAGACTTCCGTGAAGTTGATCGTTTTGCCGTCCTGATCGACGCCACTGATTGCAGGTGCGGGGGAGCCGACAGTGAGGGGTGCGGCGTGGGCGAAGAGGGCCAGGCCGGAGAGTGAAACCAAGGTAGCGAGGAGGGTGCGGAGTTTCATGGTGTTTAGAGAACCTCCGACACTACGAAATTTGAGAAAGAAATCAGCAAATAACCGTCGCCGCAGCTTCAGCGGATCTACTTGCGGATCGGGAGCCAGGCGAGGACTCGCTGGATTTGCGCGTCCCAGTAGCCCCATTCGTGAGAACCCGGCTCCTCGTGATAGGTGGTCGGCAGACCCAAGGCATCGAGATGCTGGCGGAAGGTCCTCGTTTCGGAGACGAGTTCGTCTTCCGTCCCGCAGGCCAGGTAAAGTGCGGGCTGCAGATCGGGCGAGGCGGCTTTTGAGGCGAGCAGCCAGAGATTGGCGTCCGCCGGCGCCTTGAGTTCCGGGCCGAAAATCCCCACCCATTCGCGACGATCGATCCGGGCGAAGGGCTTGTCCGCGTCCCGCAGACGCCGCGCGAGATCCAGTGCCCCGCTGAGACTTGCCGCCGCGGCGAATTTGTCCGGTTTGGCAAGAGCAAGCCGCAAAGCTCCGTAGCCACCCATGGAAAGTCCGGCGGTGAAATTATCCTCTCGCGCGGCGCTCAAGGGAAAGTACTGCTGGCACAGGGCCGGCAGTTCTTCGCTGAGAAAGGTCCAGTATTTCGGGCCACTGGCCATGTCCTGGTAAAAACTGCGCGCCACCGCTGGCATGACGACAGCGATATTTCGCTCCGCCGCATACCGTTCGATGGAAGTGCGCCGCATCCAGATGGTGTGGTCATCGGACAAGCCGTGCAGCAGATAGAGCGTAGGATATTTGTCCCGTGTCCTGCCTCCAGCCATGCCGACTTGCGAGATCGTCGCCTGCGGCAGGATCACATGAGCGGCACAGGTCAGGGCGAGCGATTCAGAATAAAAATGGAAATCGAGGAAGGCCATTGGGGAAAGTGGATGGTTGAGAGTTGAGAGTTGAGAGCCGGCTTCCGGCCTGCGGGAGCCTCAGTCCGATCGCGATTCTTGCAGTAGAGTCACTAGTTGATAGCAGGTTCTCGGCCCGAGGGTTTTGAATCTAAAGACGCCCCTGACTCTCGCGCATGGGAAAAGACTTCCGCCCACCAGCGATGGCTCTCAACCCTCAACCCTCAACTCTCAACTTTCCCCATCACTCCGCCCGGTGCTTCGAGAAGCCGAAGAAGCCGCGCTTCTTGATGATCTCCGAAACCTGCGGGGGCACCATTTTCTCCCACGAGTCGTCCTGAGTGCCGATCCGCTTGAGAACGTCCCGGGAAAAAATGTAGAGATAGTCGGGATGGTAGTTGTCGAGTTGGATGAAACTGCCGCGGTCCGCGAGGTAGCCGTAGAGTTTGCGCAATTCCGGTGCGACTTGCAGATTCTCCACCGTGACCAATTCGGCGCCGCTTTCCTTGCGCAAAGGATAAACGAAAACCTTGAGATCGTTTTTGAAGAGCCGGCCGAAGCTTTCAAGGATGCCGCCCGGAAGCGCGGTGTAGTATTTCTCGTCGAAGAGTTCGATGAGACTGGCGGCGCCGAGCACGATGCCGATTCGCTCCTGGGTGCGCCAGGCGAGATAAGCAGCCAGCCGGTAGTACTCGAAGTAATCGGAGATGATGACGTGAAAGCCGCACGCCGCGAGCAAGTCGGCGCGGGCGAGAAAATCTCGCCGATCCACTTCCTGTCCTCCGGCGAGGAGATTGCGCATGGTAATTTCCATGAGCGAGAGGATGGGTTTGCCGGCGACGGCCGGGTCGGCGGAGAACTTGGCCAGCGCGGCGTTGTGCATGTCGAGATTGACGTGGGTGACGGGGCGGAAACTGCCGCGCTCCACCAACACCGCTTTTTTGTGCAGGGCATCCGCGGGCTGAATCACCGTTCCATCCGGTCCGAACATGGCCGCGCCACTGAGGCCGAGTTGGACGAGTTTCATGGCCATGATCCGGTTGTCCACATAGCGGAATTCAATGCCTCGGAAGTCGATGAGATCGATCTCGATGCGCTGCGGGGTCAGCCGGTCGAGGAGGCTTTCCATGAGCTTCTCCGGCTCGTGGTGCAGGAAGAAGGCGCCATAAAGCAGATTGACCCCGATAATGCCGAGAGCTTCCTGTTGCAGCGAAGCCTCGGTATCCAGCATGCGGACATGCAGGACGATCTGCGAAGGCTCGTCCCGCGGGTGCGCCTGAAATTTCACGCCCATCCAACCATGACTCTCGTTGCCGCCCCGGTAGCTCCGCGCAGTGACCGTATCGGCAAAGGCAAAAAATGAGGTCGTGTCTCCGCGGCTGTCCGAGAGACGGTCGATATTCAATTGGAATTCGTGATCGAGCATCGACTGGAGCCGGGGGCACGAAACGTAACGTTCGGTGCCGCCGTAGATGGCATCGCTCACCTTCATATCGTAGGCAGAAATACTTTTGGCGATGGTCCCAGCCGCCCCGCCCACGCGAAAAAACCAGCGGACCACCTCCTGCCCGGCGCCGATCTCCGCGAGAGTCCCGTAGAAACGGTTGTCGAGGTTGATCTTGAGGGCCTTGTTGTGCGTGTCGGCGGCGCCGTCCGAATTCGGTGTCGGTGTGGTCATAAGAAGGAATTAAGCAAAGCGCGAAATGAGCGGCGAGCGCCGATGTGCGGCATTCTGGTGAAAGACTACCAATCCTTTCCCCGCATTTTCTTCACCTGCGCACGGCGCCGCTTGCTTTCAAGGATGCGTTCCTTGAGCCCACGCGGCCGTTTCGAATTCTGCCGGCGCTTCTTCTCGATCTCGGCGCGGCGCGCGGCGCGTTCTTCGCGGCGCCGTGTCTCGATCGCATCGAGCAGGCGCGTCCAGGCGAGCTGCCGGTTCATGGATTGCGAGCGCGTATCCTGCACCGTCACGGCAACACCGCTGGGCACGTGGCGCAAGGTGACCGCAGTGGAGACTTTATTCACGTGCTGGCCTCCGGGACCGGAACTGCGGGCAAATCTTTCGTCGAAATCAGCCACATTGAGCCCGAGGCGCGCCAGGCGCGCGGCTCGTTGGGTGTGAAAATCGGAGGCGGGATTCATGGCAGCCTGGGCAAAAGGCCCGCAAAGTAGACGCTCGCGGGAGATTTCCCAACCTCATCCTTTCACTCCGTAAAATTTCGCAGCGCGGCAAAGCCGCAACCAAAGGGGTGTCCACGAAACACACGACAGAGAAGTATCGGAAGAATTGGACCGCGGATTTCACGGATTTCACGGATTGATTTCGCAGCGAAGGCTTCAATCCGTGAAATTCGCGTAATCCGTGGTCCCTTTTCCTCGCCTCGGAATTTACGCGGCTTGTGGCAACTTTTCAGGTTGGCACTGCAGGGAACCCGGTGCGTCAGGGACGATCGGGTCTGATCAAAACCGTATCGAGCCAGGACAACAGCAACTCCGGCCACTTCGCTGGGGGAAAACCATGCTCCACGCGCTGCGGAATGAGATTGCCGACGCCGTGACCGCCCTCGTCGAAGACCTCGAGATGCACGGGCACTCCCAGCTTCTTCAAATCCGCTTCAATCGCTCGCGGCAACTCGATCGGCGCACCGCCCGTAATCCCGTCATTGGAGGCGTGAACGAGAAAAACCGGCGGAGTATCGGGGCGAAATTGGAAGGGCGATTCCTTTTGCCGCCAGTGCCAGGTGGCCAGCCCCACGGCAAAATCCGGGCGGCAACTCTGCCGCTCGATCGGATCCGTCGAGGACGCGTCTCCGGCATCGAAATGCGCGGCGAGGTTCATGGCCAGATTCGCGCCCGCGGAATAGCCGACGATGCCGACGCGATGGGGATCGATGTTCCATTCCGCGGCGTGCTGGCGAACGAATCGCACGGCGCGTTGCGCATCGAGCAAGGCGATCTGCTGGATGTCCTCATTCGTCCGGCCGTTCGGCGGCCGCAGCCGGTACTTAAGCCCGATTACCGCCACGCCTTTGGCATTGAAGACCCGAGCCGCGTAGACCACATGCGTCTTCCAATCGAGCGCTCCATATCCGCCGCCGGCACAAACGATAATGGCCATTCGGCGATTCGTTTCTCCTCCGGGAAGATATGCGCTGATCGTCGGCACACTGACGTTCTTGATATGGGAAGTTGCATCGACCGTCTCCTCCGGCGCTCCTTCCGCGAAACGCGGCGGCTTGTCCAGCCAGAGCGGAATCGGCTCCGGCGTTCCACCGCCCAGTTGCTGTCGCAGGGCCGCCTCACTCGGCGACAGATTGGACGCCGAGACCACGCCGGGAGTCATCAGTGCCACGGTCCAGATGAGCAGTATTTTCACGACAGAAGCAAAGGAGTAAGCAAAGGAGCACCTTCTGGCAATGCTGCCGCGACCGAGCCTCCCGGCACGGAGAGGCCGTTACTTCCTTGCTCCCACGATCACCAGCACCACGCCGCCGGCCAGAGCCGCAATCCCGAGAATGGGCGGCATGGGCACCGAGTGCTCTTTCTCGACATTGGCGTCGACCTTCAACGGTCCGAGATCGACGACGCGCTTCTGCTCATGCGTCGTAAAGTGGAGGCCGCCGTAGGCCAGCGCGACCACGCCGATGATGATCAGAAGAATGCCAACAATGGTCGCAGGTTTCATGGTCACCTGCAGATTCGCGCAAACACCCGGCGACGGTTGTGTGATTCGCGTCCGGCGAAGAATATCCATTACGGCAGCAGCTTACGCGCTTTCAACCAGAGCTCGAGTCGCCCAGGCCAATCGCCCGGCGCCTGCGTTTCATTCGGCCGCATCCCAAAACCGTGCCCACCCGTGGAGTAGATGTGCAATTCCGCGGAAACACCGGCTTTGCGCAGGGCGAGAAAAGCGAGCGTGCTGCCCTCGGCGAGGGAGCCTTTGTCGTCATTGGCTTGCGCGATGAAAGTCGGCGGCGTCTTCGCGCTGATGTGAATTTCCGGTTTCAGCTCGGTCAGCGAATTGTCCGCCAGGATGTGCCAGGCGTAGCAGAGCATGAGGAAATCCGGCCGGCAGCTTACCTTGTCGATATCGTCCACGGCAGGGTAAAGGCGGTTGTCGTCGTTCGTGGTCGCGATGAGCGCGACCTGCCCTCCGGCGCTGAATCCAAAAAGCCCGATGTGATCCGGTTGAATCCCGAACTCGGCGGCCTTCGAACGCAGCAGGCTCACCGCGCGTTGCGTATCCTGCGCGGGATATTCCCACGGCTTCGGCAGCTTGTTCGTCGGGCAGCGATGTTCGAGCACGGCGGCGACAAAGCCGCGATCCCGAAACCACGTGGCCAACTCCGAACCTTCATGTTCGGAAGCGAGAACGCCAAAGCCACCGCCGGGAACGATGATCACCGCGTTCCCGTTCTTCTTCTCGGGCAAATAAAATTCCAGCCGCGGCTCGGTCACATTGGTCAGCCGCTCGATGGGCAATTTATCCGTCGGCTTTGGCGCCGTGCGGGTCTCCGGACCGGGCGCGGTGAAATCGCCAGGCGGTTTGCCCGACCACAGATTGACGACGCGATCGGGTTTGGCCGACTCGCCAAGGAGCGGCATGGCCGCGATCAGAAATAAAAGGGGGAGAATATGCAGGGGCTTCATGAATGCAGAGAGCGCAGATGCTGGGGGAATCTTGGCAGTTTTCCTTGGTGACGGTTCGCGAGGTTCGTGACCGACGAGCGGTGACTTTACGAGGCAAGAGCGCAATCCGGCCAGTCCAAAGACCGTGCCGACCCCGAAGACAGCCTCCGGAGGGCGATCACTTCACCACAGTCTGGACAACGCCGTCCCGTTCCCATAGACGAAAGTCATGGGCTTGGACTGGAACCCTGGACCAAAAGCAAAACCCGGCAAAGAAGCGGAGTTTGAAATCCTTTGGCGCAAGCTCCATGGAGGGTGGTGTTGGTTTCGCAAGGCCAAGGTGCGGCGATTCAAGGAGATGACGGATTCGGCGTTCGACACGCTCCAAACGCCAACCATCGGAGTGGATGAAGCGGCCACGGAATGGGCTCGTGCGCAATTCGAGAGGCGCGTCGACAAATCGCTGACCGAAAAGGAGTTTCTTGGCCGGATGCACGGCTTTCGCGTGCTGGGGCTGGTTCCACCCTGCGACGGATTACCTCGCTATACGAATGGCAGTCCGGGCGGTTACGTCGAAGCCTACGCGTTCCGCGCGCAATTTCTCCGCGATTGCACCGATATCATTGGCGAAACCCTGCTCGATAGCGCTTATCAGTCGAAGCACCCGTAGGGCACCGTGGCCTACGGTCGCGAGCTTCTCGATCGGGCTGCGGCATTTGCCCGGGACCAGAATATCGATCCGACAACAGCCTCTGCCGACGCCGATCCAGACTCCGCCGAGTTTCACCTCGACGTTGTCCAATCCGCCGGCCGTTGGTGCGTCTTTTGGGGCGAACGCGGGCACTGGCTGGAAGCGTACTTCTAACCCATCAAGGTCTGGCCGCGGCGGTCACCACCGGCGGGAATCGGAACGAGCGCATGACTTCGCCGAGGATTGGGCCTTCTCGCGTCCAGTCGTTTTGCGGTCCCCAACCGGTGAGTTGCACCGAACCTTCCGGCCCCGAATAAACGTAGCACAAATAGGAAAAGTTTTGGTTCTGCGAATGGGCGAGGGCCGTGAAACCAACCCACGTGTGACCGTCGATTTGGAAGATTTGATTATTCCCAAGTACCGCGCCTGGCCCGATCGACGAAATGCGCTGGCGCGCGACCTTCGCGAAGGAATCCGAGCTTCCATAGTTCCGCGGATCGCCGCTGACGCTCACGTACCCACTGGAGTCAGTGAGCAAGACATCATAGCCCTTGATGTCCCTCCGGGCTGACCAACCAGCGGGCTTGGCAATAGTATAGGGGACGGCTTTGCCAGTAATGGTTTCGGTTCGGGTCTTGGAAAAAGGGCGTTTGTATTGACTGAGGATACCGGCGCCGATCCCTATGACGAATGCGATTACGACGAAGACGAGGACACCGCCGATTGAAACTGCAATCCACCAAAAGGTCGACCGCTGGGTGGGTGCCGCGGGGCCTGACGTTTGCCGGGCGGGCGCCTTGGGCTTCGCCGTTCGGCTAACCAAAGCAATCAAGGCGACGACGATGCCGAATATCAGCAGCTTTCCGATGATCGTTCCTATGATGTCGCCCGCCCGTGCATCGAAAGAGTCCGTCCCCGCGGAATGGGCCGGAATCTGAGCCAAAAGCGGAAGCCACGGGAGCATCATCACGCGGCGAGTTTATCCGTTTCGGATCAGGAAAGACAACCACTTGATGGGCGCGCCAAAGCAACGCCACTTGGGGTCATCGCCCCAAACAACATGCCGCAGTGGCTCGATCGCTCTCGAAGTAAAAACGAAAGCGGTCCCGCGACTGCGGGACCGCTTCCTTGAAAGAGTGGCGGCTGAATGGCCGCCGGGCAGAATTGGGAACGCTTAGTAAGCGGCTTGCACGCCCTTGATCGAGCGCTTCGGCATCCAGGGCATGAGCGAACGGAGCTTCTCGCCGGTCTTCTCGATGCCGTGTTTTTCGCCGGCCTTGAGGAGGGCGTTGTACTTCTTGTAACCGCCCTTGTATTCCTTGACCCATTCCTTTGCGAACTTGCCGGTCTGGATGTCCTTGAGAGCGGCTTTCATGCGCTTCTTCACGCTGGCGTCGATGATCTTCGGGCCGACGGTGACATCGCCCCACTTGGCCGTCTCGGAGATCGAGAAACGCATCCCGGCGATGCCCTTTTCGTTCATGAGATCGACGATCAACTTCAGTTCGTGGAGGCACTCGAAATAGGCCATCTCCGGCGAATAACCGGCCTCGACGAGGACTTCGAATCCGGCCTGGACGAGCGCGGTGCAGCCGCCGCAGAGGACGGTCTGCTCGCCGAAAAGATCGGTCTCGGTCTCTTCCTTGAAATCGGTTTCGATGACCCCGGCGCGAGTGCCACCGACGCCCTTGGCCCAGGCGAGGGCGATCTTCTTCGCTTCCTTGCCGCCCTGATAGACGGCGATGAGCGCGGGCACGCCTTTGCCTTCGGTGTACTGGCGGCGAACGATGTGGCCCGGTCCCTTCGGCGCGACCATGATGACGTTCACATTCTTCGGTGGGACGATGGTCTTGAAATGGATGGAGAAGCCGTGGCTGAAGAGGAGGGTCTTGCCCTTGCTGAGATTGGGCAGGATGTCCTTCTCAAAGGCCGCCGCCTGCTTGGTGTCGGGCAGTGCCACGAAAATGACGTCGGCCTTCTTGACCGCTTCGCCGGTTTCATAAACCTCGAAGCCCTTTTCCTTGGCGACGGGAATCGATTTGCTGCCGGGATACAGGCCGATGATGACCTTGGCGCCGGATTCCTTGAGGTTCAGCGCGTGGGCATGGCCTTGCGAGCCGAAGCCCAGCACGGCAAGGGTTTTACCTTTGAAAATGGAAAGATCGGCGTCTTTGTCGGTGTAGATTTTGGAAGGCATGGGAGATAGGAGTTGGGAGTTCGGAGTTGGAAGATCGGCGATCGGAGAGGGGCCTAGCTGGCTTTGCGCGCGAGGGCGACGCGGCCGGTGCGGGAGAGCTCCGAGATGCCGAATTTCCCCATCAGCATGAGGAATTTTTCGATCTTGGATTCGTTTCCGGTCACTTCGATCCCGAGGACTTCGTGCTGCACGTCGACGATCTTCGCGCGGAAAATGTCGCAAAGCTGCATGACTTCGGTGCGATTGGCGGCGTCCACTTTCACGCGCATGAGCAACAACTCGCGCTCCACGACTTCGTCGTCATGAAAGTCGTCGATATGAATTACATCGACGAGTTTATTGAGCTGTTTGGTGACCTGCTCGAGCACGTTGTCATCGCCGGTGACGACGATCGTCATCCGCGAAGTGGATGGATCGAGGGTCGGGCCGACGTTCAATGTGTCGATATTGAAGCCGCGCCCACTGAACATTCCGGCGATGCGTGTAAGCACGCCGAACTTGTTTTCGACGAGTACAGAGATCGTGTGGCGCATAGAGAGAAAGGGGGCGGAGTCTCGGCGCGCTCTGGGAGTGAGTCAAACTTAAAGTTGACGCGGCGCGCCGGGGCGGTTGCACTCGCGGTTCACTTCTTTTCCGCCCATGCAACTCGGCCTCTATATCGATATCAAAAACGGTCCCGTGCTCCCCAACGACCAATTCGATTTCATCGAGGAGAACGTCCAGACGCTGCTCGTCCCCGAAGCCGATGAATCCGTGTTCCGCGAGCGCCTGGCCATCGTCCGTGCCCTGGGGCGGCCGGTCCTCGTGGCCAACCGGCTGTTGCCGGCGGATTTGCGGCCGGTCGGGCCGGTGATCGACGAGGCCCGGCTGAAGCGCTGGGGTGAATCCGTTTTCCGCCGCGCCGAAGAGGTGGGGGTGAAGAAGATCGTCTGGGGGAGTGGCGCTTCCCGCCGGTTATCGGACGATTTTCCGAAGGAAAAAGCGCGCGAACAATTCATTCGTGCGGTGGCCAGTTTTGCGCCGTTCGCGGAGCGTCATGGGGTGACGATTGTCATTGAGCCGGTCTGCCGCACGGATTCGAATTTCATCATGTCCCTGGCGGAAGGCGCGGACATTGTCCAAAGCGTGAGCCATCCCAATGTGCGCTTGCTGGCGGACAATTATCACATGGATATCGAAGGCGAGCCGGCGACGGAGATCGAGCGCTTTGCCGGGGTCCTCGCGCACATCCACGTTTCCGAGATCAAGAGCCGGGCGATTCCTGGCACCACCGACTACGACTTGCGGCCCTACCTGCGCGCGTTGAAGAACGCCGGCTACGACGGCACGCTCGCCATCGAGCCGGAATGGACAGACGTGAATACTGAGCCGGCTCGCGCGTTGAGTGCACTGCGTGCACAGATGGCGGATGCAGGATTGAACTGAGAGGCTGGCAGGCAATTCAAGGTCGCCGAGAGTGCTCCGCTCGATCGGAGCGCGCCAGCGTTTTGGAGTGCGGCAGTGCTCTGCCGCTTTCGGAGGCGCCCCCACAAAATGGGCGTTTGCGTGACGCCAGGGGTTCGAGCGACTCCGCCAATGCGAACGAAGATCGGTCGGTAAACGAAGACTTCAGCACTCGGGACGATTCCAATTCTGCGACACTCGATCCGAAAGCGGTGCAGCAGCACCGCACTCCAAAACGCTGGCGCTTCGATCCACTCCGTCCTGTGCCACGATTTTAGACGTAGCAACCGGACTACTATTTCGGAGCCTCGACCGGAGTGGCCTCGGCAGGAGGCGCAGTTCCCGCGCTGCCCTTGCCGATGGCCGGCTTGAGCACCACGATCACCAACCGCCGGTCCGTCTGCCAATGATCGCCTCCACCATTGCGCCCTTCGCCGGTGGGCTGGAAGTCGTTCTGCCATTCCAGGCTCTCCACCCGGCCGGCGTTTTGAAGATCCTCGACGAGGTGATCCCGTTCGGCATCCAGGTCCGGCGCGATGTGGTGCGTGATCTGGCCGGTGGTATGGCTGAAGCCGACACTGCGATCAAACGTCACCGCGCCGAACCAACAGGGCCGCCTTTGCACATCCAATTCCGGCGACTTCCAAAAGCGCACGTGATGGCGCTTGCTGGCGTCAGGCCCGGCGGGCCTTTCGAAGGCGAGGTCTTCTTTGCGTCCATAGAGGAAAAGATTGCTCACCGGGGCGTCGAGATAGGCGCGGTGAAAGAGGGTGCTCTCGGCGATGCGGAGACTGCTCCGGAGCGTAATGGCGTCTGCTGGGTGCCAGCCCGCGGCGAGCATCGCTCCGACCAGGTCCGCTTCCTGGCCGATGAAGGAAAGGTTGATCGGATCGCCCGGAATCATCGAACCGGTATGCGTGATGGTCGGCGCGTTCTCCAGCGCCGGATGCCGTCTCTCATGCCGCTTCCAGACCATCGGCAGCGCGAGATAGGCGATCACGAGCCAGACCGCCAGCGCGGCCAGGAGCCATTCGAAATCGCGCTCGCAGAGGGAACGAAAGGATCGGGACATTTGGGAAATGACGAATGCGCCAAAAGCATGCGCGTTCGCTGCGGGTTTCTTAATCTTAATCTTACTCCTAATCTTAATCCCCGGCATTGAGGATTAAGATTAGGAGTAAGAGTAAGATTAAGAGCGCCGTGGATTACTTTATTCCTACGCCACAGATTTCAGCCGCAGCCGGATTGCTCTTACAAATCCAGCAACAACCGCGCGGGATTTTCGATGCAGTCTTTGATCCGCACGAGGAACGTGACGGCTTCCTTGCCGTCGACCACGCGGTGATCGTAGCTGAGCGCCAGATACATCATCGGGCGAACCACGACCTGCCCTTTTTCCGCGACCGGGCGCTCCTGGATTTTGTGCATGCCGAGGATGCCGGATTGGGGCGGATTGAGGATCGGCGTGCTGAGCAAGGAGCCGTAAATGCCACCATTGCTGATGGTGAAGACACCGCCTTGCAGGTCCTCGATCTTGATCTTTCCTTCACGCGCTTTGCCGGCGTAATCGGCCAGGTCGCGTTCGATTTGGGCGAAAGTCTTTTGATCCGCATCGCGAATCACCGGCACGATTAACCCGCGCTCGGTGCCCACGGCGACGCCGACATCGAAATAGTGATTCTGCACGAAATCATCGCCGTCCATGCGGCCATTGACCGACGGCACGGCCTTGAGCGCGCTGACTGCGGCCTTGATGAAAAACGACATGAACCCGAGCTTGATGCCGTGTTCCTTGGTGAAAGCTTCCTGCTGGCTGGAGCGCAGCTTCATGACCGCGGTCATGTCGCACTCGTTGAAAGTGGTGAGAATGGCGGCGGTATGCTGCGCCATCACGAGCTGCTGCGCGATCTTGCGGCGCAACGGGGTGAGCTTCTTCCGGGTGCTGCGGCCTTCGGTCACCGGAACGATGTTTTCCGAGGCGAAGGAGAGCGAAAAATTCGCCGCGGCGACTGCTTCGGAGATGCTTGGTGCGGGCGCGGACGAAGCGGCCGGCGTGGCGGGCGTGGGCGCCTCCGCCGAAGCCTGCTTCGGGATCGAAACGGTTGGCGTCTTGGGATGCGTGGCGGCCGGTGGCTCCACCTGCTCGCGGGTCTGGCGCGCATCGGATTTATCGTCGGGCACTTGCTCCGCTGGTTTGGCCGCGGCGGCAGCGCCTTCATCGATCGTGCCGATCACTTCACCGATCTTCACTTCTGAGCCCGCCGGAACTTTGACCCGAAGAGTGCCTGCCTTTTCCGCGGTGATTTCGGTCGAGACTTTATCCGTTTCGAGGGTGACCAATGCCTCCCCGGCTTGCACGGCATCGCCGTCGTTCTTGTGCCAGACAGAAAGGAGGCCACTGGTGATCGATTCGCCGACGGCGGGGATTTTGATTTCGAGAGGCATGAGAGAAAGTGGGAATTCGGAATGCGGAATTCGGAATGTAGAATGCGCGGAGGCGGAGCGATGTCTTACATTCCGCATTCCGCATTCCGCAATCCGAATTCCATTTAGCCGAGGGTAAAGGCGTCCTGAATGACGAGTTTCTGTTCCTTGCGATGCAAGGCGAGTGATCCTACGGCCGGGCTGGCGCTGGCTCCGCGACCGACGTACCAGATGGAAGTTTCGAGCAGGCGGCGCAGTTGCCAGGCGAGGTAATTCCAGGCGCCCATGTTTTGGGATTCTTCCTGGCACCAGACGATCGTGCGCGCGTTGGGATACTGGGCCACGGCCGCTTTCAACTGCGCTTCGTCCAGGGGATAGAGCTGTTCGACGCGGATGAAAGCCGTCGTGGCGATCTTGTTTTCGTCCCGGAATTTCAGCAGGTCGTAGTAGATTTTGCCGGTGGAAAGGATCAACCGCTTGATCTTCTCGGGCTTGTCCAGCAAGGGCCCATGGAGGATTTCGTGAAACCGGTCATTGGTGAAATCCTCCACCTTCGACGCCGCCGCTTCCAGGCGCAGCATCGATTTCGGAGTCATGATGACGAGCGGCTTTTTGAAGGGCCGCTTCATCTGCCGGCGCAGCACGTGGAAGTATTGCGCAGGCGTGGTGAGATTGCAGACCTGCAGGTTATCCTCGGCGCAGAGTTGGAGGAAACGCTCGAGACGTGCGGAGGAATGCTCCGGCCCCTGGCCTTCATAGCCGTGCGGGAGCAACAGGACGATACTGCTCGGACGCTGCCACTTCGATTCCGCCGAGGCGATGAACTGGTCGATGATGACCTGTGCGCCATTGGCGAAGTCGCCGAATTGCGCTTCCCACATGCAGAGCAAATTCGGGAAATTCAGCGAGTAACCGTAGTCGAAACCGAGCACGCCGGCCTCGCTGAGCAGCGAATTGTAGATACACGCCTGGGCCTGGGTCGGATCGATGTTCTTGAGCGGGCAATAGCGCTCGCGGGTCTTCTGGTCGTAGAGGTAGGAATTGCGCTGGCTGAAGGTGCCGCGGCGCGCGTCCTGGCCGCTGAGCCTCACAGGAATGCCTTCCAGCAAGAGCGAACCCATGGCCAGCGCCTCGGCGTAGGCCCAATCGAAAGGGCCGCCGTTGGCCCACGCTTTCGCGCGCTTTTCGAGGAGAAAACTCTTCAGCTTCGGCTGGATGGTGAACCCCTCCGGCACCGTGGTCAGCGCCCGCACGATCCGCGCGAGGTTTTCCTTCGAGACGGTGGTATCCACGGGATTGTGATCATAAGCTGGCTGCCGGGCAGCGGTGGAACCGCTGAACTTGTTGACCTGCTGATCCTTCTCCGCGGTCTTGACGATGTTGAGCGCTTCCTCGTGCCGCGTTTCCATCTCCTTGTCGAGGGCGTCCGCTTCCTCCTGGGAGATGACCCCGGCGCCGACGAGCTTCTTCTCGAAGAGCGTCCCCACGCTCGGGTGCGTGGTGATGTCGGCATACATGGTCGGCTGCGTGGAAACGGGATCGTCGGCTTCGTTGTGCCCGTACCGGCGATAGCAGTTGATGTCGATAACGACATCGCGCTTGAAGGTCTGGCGGAATTCCAGGGCCAGTTCCGAGACGAAACGCACCGCGAGGGGGTCATCGCCATTGACGTGAAAGATCGGGGCCTCGATCATCTTCGCCACATCGGTGCAGTAGGTGGTCGAACGGGCATCCGCGGGCAACGTGGTGAAACCGATCTGGTTATTCACGATGATGTGGATCGTGCCGCCGATCCGGTAACCCTGGAGCTGCGACATGTTCAGCGTCTCCGCGATGATGCCCTGCCCGGCGAAAGCCGCATCGCCGTGGATGAGCACCGCGATCACCTTCTTGCGTTCGTCGATGTCCTGGCGGAGGCGCTGGCGGGCGCGGGTCGTGCCCATGACCACGGGATTGACCGCTTCGAGATGGCTGGGATTGGCCGAAAGCCGCACTTCGATTTCTTCCCCGGTCTTCAGCTTTCGCACGGTGTTGTAGCCGAGATGATATTTGACGTCGCCGTCGCCGCCCGCGGCGTTCGGCATGTAGTTTTCCGAAAACTCGGCGAACATCACGCGGTACGGTTTGCGCATGAATTCCGCGATTACGCTGAGGCGTCCGCGGTGGGCCATGCCCAGGCAGATTTCCTCGACGCCCCGCGGCCCGCAGTTCTCGAGAATGGCATAGAGTGAGGTGATGAGCGATTCGCCGCCTTCCAGCGAAAAGCGTTTCTGCCCCTGGTATTTCAAATGGAGGAAATGTTCGAAACTTTCCACCTTCACGAGCTGGCGAAGGATGCGGCGCTGCACTTCCGACGGCACGGTCGACTCCGGCGCACGGGTTTCGATTTTCTCCCGCAGCCAGTTGCGCACACGGGGATTCTGGATGTGCATGAACTCCGTGCCGATCGGCCCGCAATAGATGCGCTCGAGCTGGGCAATCATCTCGCGCAGCCGCATGCGCTGGCCGCCGAGGAGGAATTTCGAACTCACCGGGAGATCGAGATCCTTTTCGCCAAAGCCCAATTCGCGCAGGCTCAAAAGCGGATTCTGCGGGCGCTCATGGGCCAGCGGGTCGACATTAGCAATGGTATGGCCGAGGGTGCGATAAGCGTAGACGAGCCCGTCGACGCGCGTTTGCAGAGACGAATCGGTGACCGGCACCGGCGTGCCGTACTGCGCGGCGGCCGCGCCATTTTTCGGCTGCACCGAGCCGAGTTCAAAGCCTTCGAAAAAAGCGGCCCAGGTGGAGTCAACAGAAGCTGGGTCCTTGCGCCAACGCTCGTAATTTTGGTCGAACAGGTCGGCGTTGAAACGATTCGCAAACGAAATAGCCATAACAAGTGGACGGGGAATCTAAGCGCAGGGGATGGCGGCTCCAAATGAATTCTCGGGACGCCGCCCGGCGCCAGGGAGCTTTCACCCGCGATGGGAACAGGCCGGTTGCCCGTTTAGCGGGCGGCCGCGGCGGCCTATGGACGGGAAGCCAGTCGCGAATCGGTGGGAGCAAAATCCCCAAATTCCGCAAATTCCGCGGGACCGGGGAAGGGCGAGGCATCCCGAAGGGTGGCGACATTTTACCAGATCTTATGGGTATGTATAAAAGTACCCATATTCTAATTTATAACCTCCCGCGGAATTTGCGGAATTGCTACGAAAGCAGGCCAAAACGGCGGGAAGAGATAGCGCTGCGGTCTGTCGAGTGGGCCAGTCTATGCGTCCCGTAGTGGTCGTCATTCATCCGACGCAACTGGCCGCGAAATCGGTCGAGAAGTGGCAGAAGAGCGGCAGCCGAAATCATGTTCCGCAGCATATCCTTTCGCACCGATTTCACCAACAAAAATTTGCATCGGAAGTGCCGATTTTTTCGCTCGGATTTCGCTCTTCCGGCTAGGCCGATGACCCGTCAGCCATTCATTGACATTATTACGTAAGTTCACTTCACTCGCACCATCCCGGAGCCGATCGATCCAGAAAGCAGTGAAACCCAAAGCGGCGCGTGGGATTCAACCATGAACTATCGACTTTCATTTGCGGGGCTGCTGTTGTCGGGCTTCCTCGTTCTCGGAAGCGCTCTGAGTGTCTTTGGCGATGGCCTGGAAAATGGCGATTTTGCCAAGGGAAAATCCAAATGGCTCGGCGAAGGCCAGGTGGCTTACCTCAAGCCGGATGGTTCCATTTCCCCGACGGATGATTCCAAGCCGGGCAGTTCGCTGGGGAGCTCGCTGCCGCCTTCGAATCTCCCGTCCAATCTGCCCTTCACTCCGGCGCCGGGGGATGCGAGATCGAAGTCCACTCCACTGATCGAAATCAAGCTGCGCAACGCGCAATTCTCGGAGCTTTCGCAAAAATTTCGCACGCCCAGAACCTCCGGAGCCCTGATGGTGCAGGTGGTTTATAAAGGCTCGCCGGATTTTAAGCTCAACGACAAGGCGAACATTTTCAGCAGGGAGATCACGTGGGGGCCGGGCACGACTTGGTACTGGACGGCCGTGGTCTTTCCAAAGGTCGATCTGTGCTTCCGCTTGGATCGGCGCGACACCCACAGCTACCGATTGGCTGCCGTCAAACCCGGGGGCGACTGGCAGACGATGAAATTCCGCTGGGACGACGTGGGAGAAAATCAGGATGTGGCCCTGCTCCTTCTCGCCGCGCCGGGGCATGGCTCGGTCTGGATCAAGTCGGTCGCGGTCTCGGCGCCGGGCGACTCACATTAGGGCGGAAAAATAACGTTGATTTTCGCTCTCGTTGGGAACGCACTTGTCCGCCCTCGTTCCCAAGCTCCAGCTTGGGAACGCACTTGTCTGCGAAGCTCCAGCTTCGTGCGGACGGGAAGGAAGCTGGAGCTTCCAAGACAGCTTGCGTTCCCAAGCTGGAGCTTGGGAACGAGGTTCAACCGTCGAGAACGTCTCACTGAAAAAGGGAATTGGGAGAAAGTTCCTTTCGGCGGGACGCCGCCACCAGCACGCGAGAGGCACGGTGCCACAGGATGGGTTACACATTTGGCCAGAGGATGGGTTCCAGTTTTTGGCCAGAGGATGGGTTACACATTGGGTTGAGGATGGGTTGGTGGA
>DASYAY010000051.1:0-70891 GCA_036501065.1 Chthoniobacter sp.
CCGCCCAGCCCGGAGGGCTGAAGGACCGTAGCCCCGGATAACATCCGGGGATCAGGCTCGTCCCATCGGACTCACCCCGGAGGGGTGGCGGACCGGATCCCTTGGTCTGATGCTCTGGATCCGGCACCCCTGCCGGGGTGCAGCCGTGGCGGGGGCGCGTATTCCGGGGGTGTTACCCCCGGCTACGGTCCAGTCAGCCCTCCGGGCTGCAACGAGTCACCCTATTTCACGACACTCAATAGTTCACATCTGCAGGCAAGAGCTCCTATCTCCGCCCACGGATGCGAGAGACCTTCGACAAGCTCAGGGTGACAGTTGTTTTGTATTCGCACAAACCACAGGACCGGAGTTGACGTAGTTTCCTAGGTCGTCTGCGCCGCCCGAGCTTCGTAAGTCCCGCGGGTGACCCCAAGCTGCGATTGGGCTTTGAGCGAGCGCCAGAGGTCTTCACCGTCTTGATCGCCCGCGAGGAGGCCTTGATAGGCGCGGATGATCCGGCACGATTCGGCGGCGGTCTCCTCGAGCAATTCGATGCGGTAGTTGCGCAGTCCCGCGCTTTCGAGTTGCGCGAAGAAGCGGGCGCCGGTCTGCGGCACGGCATTGAAAAGGGTGTTCCGGCAACCGACATCGGCACGCAACGGGTGCTCCATGCCGACGCGGTCCCGCAAATGAACGCGATGCTTTTCGCAAGGCCGCCCGCAATCGAGGAATGACTTTCCCTTCGAGAGGAAGGCGGCGAAAACGCAATGCTCCATGTGAAACATCGGCATGTGCTGATGCAAGGTGAGTTCGCACCAGTGCGGTGGCGTCGCGGACAGAATATCGAGCACCTGCTCGATATTCAGGTCGTAGCTGATCGTCACGCGTTGCAGCCCCTGGCGGATGAAATACTCCGCCGTCAACGGGTTGGCGACGTTCAGCGAGAAATCACCAATCAGCGACAGTTGCTGGTCCTTCGGTCTGGTCAGGTTCCAGTCGGCAAAGTAGGCGATCGCGCCGAGGTTGCGGATGAGCACGCCATCCGGCGCGGCATTCTCGATGAGTTTGAAGAAGCCTTGCTCGCCGGCCTTTTGGATTCGCGGTGTCGCGAGGAAAATCCTCGTGCCACGACCTGCTTCCCGCACTCGCGCCACGGCATCCTTGCCCCGGCGAATATCTTCAAAATCCACATAAACTTCCGGGACCTCCGACTCCACAGCCGCGTCGAGTTGCTCCATCGTCCGGCAGAGGACCCGAAGAGCCGGACCCACTGGCGTTCCGACCGAGCCGCGGACGTGCGCGAGGATTTCGGAGATGGTGATCGTCGACTCACGCCGGGTGGCCTTCCGAGCGGCATCGAGTTGAAAGACCAGTTCGCGACGCAGCCGGTTCAGTTCGCCGATGGGAAGAATGACCGCGCCTTCCATCTCGCACCGCAGGTCACCGAGTTCGTAATTACTGTCGCCAAAACGTCCGAGATGCTCGCGCAATTTCTCCGGCGTGAGCGGCGCGGTTCGCGCCTCTTGCAGCGCCATCGTCGATTTCACCGTGACGTCGCCGGCACTCACTTCCAGCGGCTGCCCAGCACGCCCGCGCACCCCAAGGTCGATGGGCACTCTGCGTCGCGGTTCGATGCGGCCGGTGAAGGATTGCCGCAACCGTTTATCGAGCTCCGGGTCGTCCGTTTTCCACACCCGGTCGCCGAGCTTGATCTGCGCGAAATCGATGTGCCCATGCTGAAAGAACAGGCGCTGGCCCTTGATCTGGAAGATGCGTCCACCCTGCTCGGCATTGGTGTCACCGCCGGTGTCGAAGACCAGGCCGTCGCCGGGTTTCAGCGGGACTTCCGGTGCGAACTCCACATAATCGCGCCCCACCCGGGCGACGCGTCCAGCGAGCGGGCCGCGCTTTTTGCCGAAGCGCGCGGAGACTAGTTCCTGGTGATTCACGCCATGCATCCAGCCGGAATAAAGCCCTCGCGAAAAGGTCATCTCGAGTTGGTAGCGATCGGCCTTGCTGGGGTGGAACTCGCGCGCGGCCAACGCCGCATCGATGGCTTTGCGATAAACCTGACACACCGCGGCCACGTACTCAGGCGATTTGAGCCGGCCCTCGACCTTGAAGCTAATGACGCCCGCCTCGATCAAGGCCGGGATTTCCTCCACCGCGGCCAGATCCTGCGGGGAAAGCAAATACCGCCGGTCCCCGAGATCGCGCAATGCTCCATCGACGATCAATTCGTAGGGCATGCGACAGGCCTGCGCGCATTCACCGCGATTCGCACTGCGCTGGCCGAGCGATTCGCTGGTTAGACATTGGCCGGAATAAGCGACACAAAGCGCGCCATGGACGAACACCTCCAGGGGAATTGGGGAATGCGGAACACCGAGTGCGGAATTGGGACTCACGCGGAATTTTTCGAGTTCACGCAGTGAAAGTTCCCGCGCCAGGACGACCCGCTCAACACCCAACTCCCGCGCAAATGCCGCCCCCTCGGGCGAAGTGATCGTCATCTGCGTCGACGCATGAATCGGCAGATCCGGCACAATCTCCCCGGCCAGCCGCACCAATCCGATATCTTGCACGATCAGCGCATCCACACCGGATCGGTTCAGCAGCCGCAGGTAGTCTCCTGCCGCCTCCAATTCTTCCGTAAAGACGAGGGTATTGAAGGCCACATACGCCTTCACCCCATGCCGATGACAAAACGTCACGACTTCCGGCAGTTCCTCTTCCGTGAAATTGTGCGCCCGCAAGCGCGCGTTAAATCGCGGCAGACCGAAATAGATGGCGTCGGCGCCATTGGCCACGGCCGCACGCACGCACTCCCAGTCGCCCGCAGGGGCGAGCAATTCGGGAGTTTCAGTGTGGGGAATCATGCGGATTCATACAAAGCCACACTTTCGCCGGGAAGAAAGGGGGATGTGGCTCAGCCGGATTCTTCCACCATGATTTCGACCTTCCTGGCTTGCGCCAAACCCGCGCCATTGCATGATCCGCCTCCTTTCCTCTATGTTCGTCAAACCTCCCGGCCCGCGACACACCACCACGGAACTGCCCGACGGCGTGGCCATTTGTATCCCGGCGCGGCGGAATATATTCATACTCGCCTTCCTGACTTTGTGGCTGTGCGGCTGGTTGATGGGCGAGATCACCGCACCGATCGCGTTCGTGAAATCCGCCGAGAAAAATCCCGCCGCCGCAGGATTTCTCCTCATCTGGATCTCCGCCTGGACGCTCGGAGGTGGTTTCGCCCTTTTGATCTGGCTTTGGCAGGTCAAAGGCCGCGAGATCGTTACGATCTCGCCCTCTGCGCTCAGCATTGGCCGCCAGATCTTCGGCTACGGTCCGGTCAAACACTACGACCTCTCAGAAATCCGCGACCTCCGTCTCGCCCCGTTCGTCTACAATCCGTTCGACTTTCGAGCGGGTATGGCTTTCTGGGGCTTCGGTGGCGGGCTCATTGCCTTTGACTACGGCTACAAGACGTTCCGCTTCGGGGCCGGTATCGATGAGGCGGAAGCACGGATCATTCTTCAAACCATCACGGCTCGCAATCCACGCCTGGTCAAGGCCTCCCAGTAGCGCGCAGTCCGGCAGGCGGGCTCGAGACTCAGCGGTAATACCCGTTGATCTTCTGGAGGAAGGCGTCCCACTTCGGGCCGGGCTTGCCATGCTCGAGCAGAATGCGCGGGCAATTCTTCTGATAGCCGTGAAAGTGCCATTGCGGCCAGTGGTAGTGCGGCACGACGTGATCGAGCGGGATATTCTGGTCGTGCATGAGCCAGGCGGTGAGGCGGGCGGCCCGGTCGATGGCTTTGGCCTGGCGAGCCGGGTTGCGCAATTCGCAAATCTCGATGCCGATGCTGGTGGTGTTCCCGGGGCCGTCGTGGTCCGCATGCTCGCCCTGGATATTGAGCGGCAGCGATTGAATGGCTTGCACGTCATCGACCGTGAAATGCCAGGTCATATAGCCAGTGCGATTCCATTTCGTCTTCCCGCGAAATGCTCCGGCGGCCATGCCGCGGGCGTGCTGCAGCGCGGTGGCGTTCGGGTTGTCGGTCGAGTGAATGGTGATGTAGGTGGCGTGGAGCGGGAATTCGATGTGCCGGCCGTATTTGCCATGCGGCACGATCATCTGGGTGAGGTTCACCTCGGGCGGCGCGGGGCTTTGGGAAAGAATTTCCGGACCGGTGACCAACTGCTGCTGCTTGGGTGCGGAGGAGCAACTCCCCAGCAAAAGCAGGGCAGCGCAAAGGGCGGGTATAAGGGAGGCGTATTTCACGGCAGAATCGCTAACCAAAACGCGGCGGGCGTTCTTGTGCAAGCTCCGGTGTCGATAAAGGACCTTCGATCAGCCGGCCTCACTGGCGGACCCGGGACGCGCCTGGCCCAAAAACTGGACGAGGAAATCCGCCAGGGCACGACGGGCCGGTCCCAGGCCCCGCACAAACCCGGCGAATGGAACGATCCGCTCGGGATGGGTGGCGAGATACTTCAGCAAGCCGAGGGTGCGAGGCTGCTGCCCGGCGACGTCAAACCAATGGGCAAACGGGACCGGCAAAGGCACATCGGCCGGGTCGCTGATTGTCCGGACAACCAGCAACGGGACCCCCGCAGCCCGGCAGGCGTCAGCCACGGTTTCGCTTTCCATGTCGATCGCCAGCGCGCCAGTTTCCTGAAACAAAGCCGCTTTTGCCTCAACGGATTCCACCGGTTCCGTGCGACTGGCTACACCGCCAAAGTGGCACCTTACACCTGGGTTCAGGCAGCCCCGCACTCGCGAGATCAATCCCGGCGTGGAGAGATTTTCCGCAATGACCAGATCAGCGGTCTGCAATTGCGGGTCGAGGCCACCGGCGAAACCCGTGCAGATGATCAGGCCAGGAATTTGCTTTGCAAGCAGCCGTCCGATGCGGTCTTTGGCCACCGCCGGTCCGACCCCGATGTATTCCACCCCCACTTTCCAGTCGCTCCGTGACCGCAAAGCCCGGCGAAAATCGCCGCTTTCCTGCGGCAAGGCAAAGGTGACGACGGCCGGCAAATGGGACATGATTGGCCGCAGTGAACGCCCTGAAGCCGCTGGAAAAAAGCGCTTTTCGAAGGGCTCCTTGAGAAAAGGGGTGGTCAGGAAAAAATTGCTTCGTTATGTTTTCTCTCTCTCGTTTCCCCCCTATGCTGTTTGACCGTCGATTTCTCCGCATTGCGACCATCTGTCTGGCAAGTGCGTTTTTAGAGACCGGCCGCCTTGCTGCGCAAGCTCCGGCGGCTCCCGGCCAAGCTGAAACCCTGGACGTGCAATTGATGAGAGAAGCCGGGCAGCTTTTTGATGCCGGGCAGTACTCCGAAGCGGCCATGAAGTACGAAGAATTGGTCGATAAATACCCTCAGGTCGGGAGTGTCCCGCAGGCAAATTTTTACGCCGGTCGCGCCCATTATCTGGCTGGCGAATACAATGAAGCCTCCAAGGCTTTCCAGCGGTTGATCGAAACCAAGAATCTGCCGCCCGATGATGCTGGTCTTTTGCAACTGGCCCTAAGCATGGCCCCTCAGGTTCTCGTCCAGAAGGCTTCGAAAATGCCGCCAGAAGACCAGACCCGCAAAACGACTTTCGAGCAGGCGGTGAAGGAATTTGACGTCTTTCTCACCAAATACCCGAACAGCGATGAGGCCGAGACTGCGACCTATTACAAGGCCGTGGCGCTCTCCCAGTTGAATCAGTACGACGCCGCCATTCAGGCCTTGAAGGGGAATCTCGCCAAGTTCGCCCAAAGCCCCACGATCGAGGACAGCCAATATCTGCTCGCTCTGACACTGGCCAACGTCGCCAGCATCTCGAAACAAAAGGCGACAGCACCGGATCCGGTAGCCGACCAACAGTTTGACGAAGCAGATCGTTACCTGCGCGACATCCTCGCGAAACGTCAGAACATCGCGCTGATGAATGACGCCCAATTTCAGATTGGTGAACTGCTCATGGCCCGGGCGGGTTTCATGACCGCCCCGGAGGAAAAAGCCAAACGCATCGAGATGTTCGGGCGGGCGCTGGACGCCTTTCATAACGTGGCCAGCAAGGATCAGGTGATCAAGGCGCAGAAGGAGCGGATCGCGTATTTTACGGACTTACGCAACAATGCCTTGAAAGGCAAAGACATGAACGGCTTCCAGAAATGGAAGCGGGTCGCGGACAAGGAAACCGAGAAGCTGGCGGATTTGAACCAGCGCCAGGATGAAGCGCTGACCGCGAAACTCCGGACGGGGCTCATCTTCTTCAGCGAAAGCAAGTGGGACGAGACCCGCGTCTTTTACGATCAAATGGAGAAGCTGAACTTGCTCGAGGATGCCAACGACCGCAAGCAAGCCCTCTATTTTGTGGCGATGAGTTATGCTTCACAGGATCTCGCGGACAAGGCGGTGGAGCATTACAAGACCTTCGAGGCGGCGGCCCACAACGATCCGCTCGGGGAGAATCTCCCGCTGGCGATGGGGACGATGTTCATTCGGTTGAAACAGCCGGCCAAGGCCATCCAGTATTTTGACGATGGGATCAAAAGCTATCCGAAGGGCAAACTCCTCGGGCCGATGGTCCTGGCCAAGGCCCGTGCGCAGATTGACCTGAAGCAATACGACCAGGCTTCCACGGCGCTGCAGGATACTTTGGCCAAGAGTCCTGCGAAGGACCTCGCCGTCGACGCGCAATTCTATCTTGCAACCATCGACGAAGAGACCGGGAAGCGCCCTGAAGCCGTGAAGGGATTCAAGGAAGTGCGCGACCACTTTCCCGGCACTCCCCAAGCCGAACAAGCGGCCTTTCAAATCGGGCAAATCCTTTCTGAAATCGACCCGAAAGCGGCGCTGCCCGAGTTACAGGGATTTCTGAAGAACTTTTCCAAGAGCCAATATCTTCCGTTGGCCCTCTTTGCCCTCGGCAAGGCCCAGGCGGCGACTAATCAAACAGCCGAAGCGCAGAAGACTTTCCTCAAGGTCTCGACCGATTTTCCGAAGAGCGCCCCGGCGCCTTTCACCTATTTCGAACGCGCGAAGATTCTGTCCAAGGCGGAAAAGTACGATGACTGCGTCGCGGTCATGGAGGAATTCATCAAGAACTACCCCAACAGCCCGTCGCTTTTCCAAGCTTACGATTTCATCGCCCAAATCCTGACCACCCAAAGCAAGGGGCCCGAGGCCATTGCCAAGTATGAGGAGTTCGTGACGAGGCGCCCGAAAGATCCGAGCACTCCCGAGGCGCTGCTCAAGATCAGCACGCTCTGGAAGGCCTATACCGACCTCCAGGGCTCTTACCTCGCGCTGGATGAAGCCAAACGCACGGAATGGAAGAAGGGTATCGAGAAGAGCACCATCGCGGCGGAGCGTTTGATATCCGAATTCCCGGAAAGCCAGGAGGTGGCCAAAGCACTGAACACGCTCATGGAAGTGCTGCGACTGCAGCAAGGAGTGAGGCTGAAGAGCGAAGAGGACATTGAAAAATACTTCGAAGACCTTGCCCAAAAGTTCGCCAGCAAGCCGGGCACACGGGCAAAGATTCTCTTCACTCTCGCCGCTTATACTTACGGCAAGGACAAGAAGAAGGCGATCGAGCAAATGAACAAGGCCTACAAGCCGGATCTCAAATTCGCCCCCGATGACCTCGACCTCTACGGCCAGGCGCTGACGGAAAGCGGGAAACTGGACGTAGCCTTCAAGATCTACGAGAAACTCGCAAATGATTATAAATTCGCTGGCGATCCCAAAGGCGCGCCGCGCGAAATGCAGGAAGCCCGCGCCATCGTCCTCGCCGGCGAGGGCAAAATTCTGCAGGCCAGCAGTGACCCGGCGAAGAAGGAGCAGGGCGCCAAGCTTTTTGCCGAACTCGAGCAGGATTACCCGTGGTCGCCGAAGATGCTCGAAGTGAATTATGGGATCGCCGTGGCCCTCCACGACAAAGGCAAGGACGAAGAGGCGCGCGCCCACCTCAAGGAAGTCATCAAGGCGCAAAAGGCGTCGGCCGAACTGCGCGCGAAGTCGATGCTCCTCATCGGCGATATTTACAAGTCCGCCGGCAGCATCCCGGAAGCCATCGATAACTACATCAAGATTTCGGTCTTCTACACCGGCGTGCCGAAAATCGCCGCCGAGGGTCTGTGGCGGGGCGCCCAACTTCTCGAAGATCAGTCCACTGGCAAGTATCCCATGCCAACCCCCACCCCGAAACCCACGCCCGGACAAAAAACCCCGGCGGGGGCGAAACCTACCGTTGCTCCCAAGGCGGCCACGGCCAAGCACTAATCACTGCGGATGCGACTGCCCACCCTTTTTCGGAAAACGCTCCCCCTCCTGCTCGCACTCGCCATTCTCCCTGGCATCACTTCTTGCGAAAAAAAGAAGACCGCCGCGGAACTTCAGGCGGAGAAGGTTACGGCTTTTCGCAAGCGGCAAAAAACCGAAGCCATCAAAGCTTACGCCGAACTGGTGAATAAATATCCGACTTCCGAGCACGCGGCCGAGGCCAAGGAACGCCTCAAAGTCCTGGGACCACTTCCGGGCACTCCCACCCCGGCGAAGAAAAAGTGACGCGGGCCGAACGCGCCAAGGTGGTCTGCGATCTCCTCGCGCAAACTTATCCGGACGCTCATTGTGAGCTGGATTACATCAATCCGCTCGAACTGCTCATTGCCACGATCCTTTCCGCGCAGTGCACCGACAAGCGCGTGAACATCGTGACCAAGGAGCTATTTCGCGTCTGCCGCAGCGCCTCGGACTACGCCGCTCTGCCGCAGGAACAGCTCGAGGAAATCATCAGGACGACCGGATTCTTTCGGGCCAAAGCGAAAAATATTCGGGCCTGTTGCCGAGATCTCGTCGCACTGCACGACGGTGAAGTGCCGCGAACCATGGATGCGCTCACCGCCCTCGCCGGGGTCGGCCGCAAGACGGCAAATGTGGTGCTGGGCAATGCCTTCGACATCCAGGTCGGCGTGGTCGTGGACACGCATGTCCAACGCCTGAGTGCCCGGCTCGGCCTGACCAAGAACACCGATCCCATCAAAATCGAACAGGATCTGATGAAGCTGGTCCCGCAGGAAAAATGGGCTTTGTTCAGCCATTGGCTGATTTGGCATGGCCGCCGCCGCTGTTATGCACGCAAACCCGATTGCCCGGGTTGCGAACTGCGCGAGATTTGCCCGAGTGCGGGGAAGGTAAAGTAGGAGCGCTACGGAATGCGGGAGAGATCTGCGCCGGGCAGCGATTTCTTCGGTGAATCGCTGCCAACCTCCGTGGCATCATCGATCATGTGCGATGAACCCTCCTGTTTCGTCGCACCTTGGTAGGTCGCGAAATCTTTCGTCAAGTAGGTGTTGTCGCCGATCTGGAATTTACCGTCGCCGTATAAGTTACCGTCTGCAACCCAGGAACACCCCGCCGGCACGGAAATGGTAAAGGGGCTGTTTCCACGAACCACGGAAGCGTTCAGAACGATCCCCGCACCTGCCGATGCGGATAGTGACATATCGGACAAATCGGCGTGACTTATTTCCAGGCGTCCTTTGGCGCCTCGGACCTGGATGTGATTCGCCCCCGAGGGCACTCCCTTCGGCCCGGTGACGACGACGTTGTCGAGAACCAGCGTGCAGCTATCGAGGCCCGACGTCTTGAACGCGGTGTCGACGGAAATTCCAGCGGTGCCGCCATGCGCCTCGATGCGGCTGTTCGTGACGGTGTGTTCCCCAAGGCGGCCCAAAAGCGCGAAGCTATCTTCAATCGAAGCCTTCGAATCGATGGGCAAAGACTCGCCGAGCCAATGATTGTCACCGGTGCTGATAAAGCAGCCGACTCCCGGCGAAGAAGCAGGCTCCGCCGCGGGAGCGAAGGAGAGGGTGACCGCCAGGCAGGCGAACAAGCATGCCGTTCGAGGGGTTCTACGGGATAACATGAAAGAAGACAGTTACGGTCAGTTGTCCGTGCGGAAGGGCACGGCAGGAAGACCGGCCGAGTTATAGAGATTGCAGCCCACCGGATTATCAGCCCAGCAATAGCGGACAGCGACGGGGTGAGTCACTTCGGATGAGTGAACGAGGACGCAGTCGCCCTCGACGTGGGCTTCAGCCCAAACGAATTTTCCATCGGCCCCGGCAACGGCAAACCACTTCGGTGCGCCGTCCTTGCTGATCAAACCATCGGCGTGGCGGAAATGAACCCGAACCGAGCCGTCTTCGACTTTCATCGAGTCGAAAGTCGGACCGCTGTCCTCCAGCGTGCGGCCATAAGTCCGGGCAAGTGCGACGCGGATCAACCGGTCGCCCACGGGCTGTTTGTTCTTCGGATGCATGTTTTGCCCGTCATCCGCATCGATGGTAACGGCCATGCCGGTGTTCGGTTCGGTTTGCAAGACCTTGGTCTGTGCGTCCCGGACTGTCGCCCATCCGCTCGGTTGATTGGGATCTTTGGGTGAATCGCCAAAGTTAGCGATCTGCACATAATAGAATGGGAAATCGCCCTGGCCCCAGCGGCGTCGCCAGTCTTCGATCATCAGCGGAAAGAGTTGATGGTAATCTGCGGAATGGCCGGTGTTGGATTCGCCCTGGTACCACACGGCGCCGCGAATGCCGTAGGGCACGAGCGGATGGATCATGGCGTTGAAAAGGACGACCGGTGTGTCGAAGAGTGCGGCTGCATTGACCTTGGGCCGGGTTTGCAACGTTTCCCGAGAGAGCGGCGGCAGGACGCTTTCCACCTGGCAGCGCCATTGGTTGCCGACCTTCTTTTGATCCAGCGGAAGATTGTAGTCGCCACGGGCACCACGCCCCATGAGATCGGCGCGCGGATTGGCCGCGACGACGCGCACGGCGATGACATTGCGTCCGGCCTTCACCAAATTCGCCGGAACCAGATACTCGCGCGCGCCCATATAAAAATAGGGCGGCTGATCCCCCGTATGCCCGACCTCCACGCCATTGAACCAGGTCGTGTTGTCCTGCTCGTGCATGTAATTGAGGTTGACCGCAATCGGTTTGCCAGCGGCGGACTCGGGAAAAGTCACCTCCTTGCGCAACCAAAAGACGCCGCCCTGTTTCATCGCCATGGAGTCAGCCCACTTGGCGGGGAGGGAAATGGTTTTCCACTCGTGATCGTCGAAATCGGCGTCGGCCCAATGTTTGGCCGATTCGGCGATTTCCGGCGGCTTCACGCCATTGGCTGCTTCCCAGCGATCGCGTTCTGCTGGGAACTTCTTCGCGTCCTCAGCCTGCGATTTCATCAACGCCATTTTCGCGTCGGCACGTTCCTGCCAGCCGGGAACGGTGGAGAGTGCCTCATGGCTCATCCAATTTTCGATCGGCGTCCCACCGACGGAGGATTGGATGATCCCAATCGGCACTTTCAATTCCTGGTGAAGGCCGCGCGCATAAAAGAAGGCCACCGCGGAAGTGCGGATAGCCACTGCCGGCGTGCACACCTCCCACTTCCCCGAGACATCGTCGCGCGGTTCCAATGCACCGGCCTGGCCGACCACGAAGAAGCGAATCTGGGCGAAGTCGGCAGTCGCAGCGGCTTTGTCACCTCCGTTGCAGCGCCCGAGGGAAAAACCCATGTTGGATTGTCCCGAGCAGAGCCAGACCTCGCCGATCAGCACGTCGTGGATGGTGACAGTGTTCTTTCCTTTCACCGTGAGCGTCGACGGTCCAGGACCGGCCAGGCCTTGAAGTTTCACCGTCCATTTGCCATCAGGGCCCGCCGTAGTCTTCTGCGTTTGATGACCGACAGTGACGGCAATTTCTTCACTCGGCGCGGCCCAACCCCATACTGGAGCCGTGGCTTTGCCCTGGAGAACCATGTGATCGGAAAACAGGGCCGGAAGGCGAACCTCGGCGCGCGCGGGACAGATGGAAAAACATCCAACACCCAACACCCAACATCCAACATCCAATAGCTTCCGGAGCGAAGACGTTAACCGGCACAATGGCGAATTCTCGCGGGCGCGCGTCATTTCGGCTGGAAGTAGAGCGCATAAAAGTGTGGGTTGGCCGAACCACTGGGCCATTGCACTTTGATGCGGAATTTCAAGCCGGCTGGGATGCCGTGTTCGCCCATGGAAACCGGGACACGAACACCGCTTTGACTGACCGTGACCGGCGCGAAGCCCGACAGCGGCTGCTCGGCGTCGTCCACCAACGAGACCTGAAATGGCGCGTCGGCCGTGACTTGGTCGATATTCAGAATCAGATTCGCATCGAAAGGCAGCGTCACGGGCTTGCTGAGCACGCTGGCTTCGGTGTCTTTGCGGGCGAATGGATTTTTCTCCGGCAATTCCGTGAGATGCTTACTCAGGTAACCAAATCCATCCCGGCGCATGGTCAGCAAACCGATGGAATGAAGCACGGGAAGGCGTGGGCCGGGAACTGGTTCCACATGGACGGGGTTGCGGGTATACCAGTCGCTGTACCAGATGTAGGTTTCGGTATCTGTATTGCAGAAGGCCTGGGCCTGCAGGATCGCCTTGGCATCCCATTCGTTGTCGGCCCCAGGCGGGACCATGATGAAATTCTGGACCGGTTCGCGGTAGTGAATCGCATCATTACTGACGACCAAGCCGAGGTCGAGTTTGAGATCGTAGACGAAGCTGATTTTCTTTTTCGCCGGGTCACTGACGTTGATGTGGTCGCCATACCAGCGGCCATAAAAGCCGACGACGACATTGCCCCGATTCCAAAGACCCGCGCCCATGTGGAGTTCCTGGCCAGCGCTTTCGGGTTTCGGCTCGTAACCGCTGCGGAAAAAGCAAAGGGCGCGGCCATTGGAAAAGTGTTGGAAGTCCGGGGAGAAAAAGGCGGTCATCGCGCGGCCGGCATCCTGGCCGTCCGATAAATGCCCTCCCGCCCGGCCAAGGTTTTGTCCGGTGACGTAGTAGAGCCCGTTGAATTTGATCAGGGAGGTGTTTTCAAAATGTCCCTTGGTAAATTCATCGGTGCTGGCCAGCTTCCAGCGCAGGCCGTCGGGGCTCACGCAACGCACCGCCGTGCTGTGTTTGAGCAAAGGCAAATAGGCGATGTAAACCATCTTGTAACGCCGGGCCGGGTCCGGATCGCCCTCGTCACGGAGTACGCTGACGAAATCGTCCGGCCGGGCGAAGGGATGGTCGGCCGGCTCAATGGAAACGAGGTTGTTGTTCTTATTCCCGCAGAACTCGACGAACCCCAAGTTCGGCTTTTCCCAGTGTTTGCCATCGGTGCTTTCCGCGTAAGCCACCGGGCGGTAAGGTGGATTCGTGTCGTGCGGATATTTCGGATCGGGCTGAGGCTGGGCGATGTACCACATGCGGTACTTGTCGCCTTCCTTGATCACCGTCCCGTAGAGCAACGCGGCGTTGCCATCCACGCTGCCTTGCGGACCCGGTTTGAGAACAGGGTTGCCCTCGTACTTCTTCGGGCGCTCGAGGGTCAGTTGAAGGTTATCGCGCCACGGCAGGGAATCGTCGTCAAAGCTGAAGAAGACTTGCTCCTCCGGTTTGGCCGCCGTTGGATCGGCAAGCGCGCGGAACAAGGGCAACGTGGCGAAAAGCGCAACGACAAGAGCGAAGCGGCAGGAGCGAGGGCGAAGAAGGCGGGGAAGCATGGGAAAAGAGAGCACGGCGCCTGGTAAGTGGCGCCGACATTCTTTCCCGTGGCACACAGGGTAGAGCAACCGCGAGCTTCTGGTTACATTTCCTGACCAGAGGCGAAAACCTGCCGCCATTCCGTTCCAGAGAAACCGTTTGAGAGAGCGAATCAGTTGCCCTGCGCCTGGAGGATGGTTTGAGCTTCGGCTTTTGCCTTGGCCAGAACCTCGGCGAGAGCGACCGGTTTGCCGCCCTGCCGCTGGCTCTCGTCGGCGGCTTCCATAAAGGTGAAGATTTCAATGGATTCCTCGGCGCTCACCGGCGGCGTGCCGGTCTTGAAGAACTTCACGATCTCGCGGCAGAGCGGCTCGTAGCCAGCCTCTTTCCCGGAAGTCATGATGCCTTTCGTCCCGAAGGTCACCGCACCGAACTCTTCCTTGCCTTTCACCAAGCCGCGATAAGTCCCAATACGTCCGCCTTTCCAGACGCCGGTGACTTGATCGTTCGCCGGGCCCTTCGTGCGGGTGACCGTCTCGCAACCGGTGCCCATGAGGGTGAAGAGTGCCTCGATGCCGTGGATGCCGTAGAAGAACATATCCGGCGTGCCTTCCTGATAACTGCACGGTCCCCAGGTGTTGGCGCCGAGGATGTCGCCGACTTCGGGATTGCCCAGAGCCTTGCGGAGTTCCGGGGCGAAGCGGATGGAGGAACTCGTGAACCACGGAACGTGGTGTTGCTTGGCCAGTTCAGCGATGGCAATGGCGTCGGCGAGCGAGCCGGCGAGTGGTTTGTCGATGAAGACGGGTTTGCCCGACTTGAAGATTTCGCGTGCTTCCTTGAGGTGGATGCGACCGTCAACGCTCTCCAGCAGGACGACGTCGACCTTCTCGAGAAGAGCCGGAATGCTATCGACAATCTCCACGCCTTTGCCGCGGAGGGTTTCGGTAAACTTGGCGACACGATCCCGGCTGGGCGGAAAATCGGTGCCGCCCGGATAACCGGCAACGACTTTGAGTTGCGCGAGATCGGGGTCTTTGGCGCTGTTGAAGATTGAAACGAAACCCGTGACGTGGGAGGTGTCGAGGCCCACCATGCCGGCGCGCAAGGGTTTGGAAGTTTCCTGTGCAAGACTGGCACTGGACCAACCAAGAGCAATGACGGGCAGGAGAAGGGTGAACCGGGAGAGAAAGGCGGAGATCATGAGGTTGGGGGGAGGACTATTCACACTGCTGCTCGTCAGAAGACAAGCAAGACGGCGGCGGGACATTGCCAGACGGTCGCAATTATTAGAACGACGTTTCAGTTTCGGAAACTCGGCGTGGTTCCGGCATAGGAAACAATGAGGAAAAGGATTAGAAAATTTTAGCAGCATCCTGGCAGAACGGTTAAGTTCGGGTCTGTGCAAAGCGCCATCAGCGAAATGCAATCGTTCTCAACTGCAAGGCTTATTACCGTGGTAATATTGCTGTTGGCGCTCCCGGTAGTCGTCTTCTACGAATCCGCCAATTTTGCCCTCAGCTTTCTATTTACGGCCAGGCCGACTTGGGTCGTCGTCTTGTTTGCCTCGGAGGTGACCTTAGCTTGCGGGTTCTTGCTGCTCTTCTCGCTGCGGGCCTTTGCGCACCGTTTTTCTCCCGACTTCGTGCCCCGGCATATCCGCTTTTGGCTTGCAACTTTAAACGCACGAAACTGGCTGTTCGCTACACTCGTCTTTCTTTTGATTGCGCCGTGCGCTTTTGTCGAGGGCGAGATCCCGCAGGTGTCAGGGGAAATTCTCAAAGGCATCCCAGACGGGACTAACCTGTATGCGTCCGCAAAGGCGGGCAGCCCGTCAGCGGCTGATCAGTTGGGATTAAATTTGTTGCAAGAGCATCAGGATCGGCCCGCGGCAAAACTTTTCCAGATGGCCGCCAAAAGGGGTTTGGCAGATGCCAAATACCACCTTGCCTTCATGTATCTGGCAAGCCGGGGTGGGCTCACCGGTGGCGAAAGCAAAGCGACTCAATGGTATGCCGAGGCGATCAGACCACCCGCTCCACCGCCTCCGACGGTCGGGGAAAGCGTGCCCACCACGCGACGCGACTCCGTCCTGCGGTTGATCATCCACGATGTGGAAAAAGGTTATACCATTTCTGGAAAGAGCAGTCTGCAATCTCCGGGGGGCAGCAGCTATGGCCACGATAGCCATTTTCATTATGAGCGGTTCCGTCTGATCGCCATCCGGGAGGATGGATTCGAGATCACGCTCTGGAGGGCAGAAGAACGCGCGGTTCGGCAGGCAAATGTGTTCTTTCGCTTTGGCGAGATCACGAAAGCCAATGCCATAGGATGGGAAGTCTCCGGGAAATTCCACTGATCGCAGGTAGCGCGAAACACGTGCAGCGCTTAGCCGTCTCCCAAGTTGTGCTCGCCTGCGTCTCACTGGACGGCCCGGAGCCGTTGCGAGAAGGGTGCAGTAATCCGCTTTCTGAGTGGTAACTCGAAAAAGTAACCCGACGGCAAATTTGGGAGTTTTCGGGAGGACTCAAAAAGACAATCAATCGCCCGCGGATCAAGTAACCATCGGCTCGGGAGGACTGTGGAAGATTCAGTGAGATTCGCTAAAAATGCCGATCATTATTATGAGTCCCCTGCTCGAACCATTGAGCGACAGGCCCGGTTAAGGATGATGGCAGCCGTCCGGCGATCACCTCGCGGCCGACGATCGTCTCAAAACGGATGAGTGATAAAACGTCCGGAATTGCGTCCTGCATCAATCGGGTTGCTACTACGGTGCCCCCTCGCGCACCGGCAAAGGAATTTGGGGGCGAATCTTTTCCTGTGACAGGAGCGTGGTGGATATGTTGGACGCACTCCGTTTGCCGACTCGACAACTTTGAACCGCAGCGCTACTCTTGCGTCATGCCAGCCACCCTTGATGTTGTCGCTAAGGAGGCGCTCATACTCCCGCCTGAGCAGCGCCTCGCGCTGGCCCGCCAACTGCTGGACAGCGTAGATCTGGAACCAGCGCCAGGCGCCGAAGCGGCGTGGGAAGCGGAAATTGCCCGGCGCATCGCGTGTTTTAGGGCCGGTGAGGCCAGGCCGATTCCAGCAGGAGAGGTGTTCGCCAAATTGCGGCAGATTGCTCCCGACCGGTGAGTTTCGTTCTGGAATTTCTCCCCGAGGCCGCTGCAGAGGTCGAATGTGTCACGGGAGACTACGAAGCCCGTGCGGTAGGCCTTGGCTCCAGATTTCGCGCCGAGGTCGAGAGTGCCTGTGCCGCGATCGTTCAGCACCCGCTTCTTTGGCGGCTTCGGCCGGGTGGCTACCGGCGCGTGAACCTGCCGGGGTTTCCCTACTACATCGCATTCCGTTACCGACGAAGAATTCGCGCTGGTCGTGGCTGTCGCCCACGGCAGTCGGCATCCCGATTATTTCAAAAAACGAATCCCATAGGTGTAAAGAAGTTTGGTTCTTACTCTGAGATCTCGACACTCTCTCCCCTCCCCATGAAGTCCCGCCCTCGTCATTCTTTGCCTGGTTTGATCCTCGTCCTCGCCGCTGTCGCAACTCTGGGCGCGGTCGATCTTCGCGGTGCCGAAAAGCAGCCTCCGAATATCCTCTTTGCCATCGCGGATGACTGGAGCGTGCATGCCGGCGCGTATGGGACGCCGTGGATCAAGACGCCGGCCTTCGATCGCGTGGCGCGCCAGGGAATCCTCTTCACCCACGCCTACACACCCACAGCGAAGTGCGCTCCGTCACGGTCGTGCATCATCACCGGACGCAACCCCTGGCAGCTCAAGGAAGCGGCAAATCATGTCTGCTATTTTCCGCAGGAATTCAAAAGCTGGGCCGAAGCGCTGACGGAACACGGATGGTTCGTCGGCTACACGCAAAAAGGCTGGGCTCCCGGCGTGGCGGTCGATGCGAATGGGAAGCCGCGGTTGCTGACGGGGATTCTCTTCAACGAGCACCGGTTGACGCCGCCGACTCCGGACATCGCCAGCAACGATTACGCGGCGAATTTTGCAGCGTTTCTCGATGCCGCACCGAAGGGAAAACCGTGGTGCTTCTGGTACGGCGGCGCCGAGCCGCACCGGGCTTACGAATATGGCTCCGGTGTGGCCAAGGGTGGAAAGAAAATCACGGATATCGATCGGGTTCCCGGCATTTGGCCGGACAATGAGACGATCCGCAACGACATGCTCGACTACGCCTTCGAGGTGGAGCATTTCGACAAGCATCTCGGGCTCATGCTCGCGGAGCTGGAAAAGCGCGGCCTCCTGGCCAATACGCTGGTGATGGTGACGAGCGACAACGGGATGCCGTTTCCGCGGAGCAAAGGGAACACGGGCGAGTTGCCGAACCACCTGCCGCTGGCCGCGATGTGGGCGAATGGAATCGCGCATCCGGGGCGAACGGTGGACGATTACGTGAGCTTCGTGGATTTCGCTCCGACGATCATTGATGTAGCAGGAATGGATTGGTCGGCGACGGGGATGGCGCCAGCGACGGGACACAGCCTGACGGAGATCTTCCATTCGGAAAAAGCGGGCGTGGTAAACCCGGCGCGCGACCATGTGATCATCGGTCGCGAGCGCAACGACGTGGGACGGCCGCATGATGAGGGGTATCCGGTGCGCGGGATCATCAAGGGCGATTTCGTTTATCTGCAAAATTTCGAGCCGAGCCGCTGGCCGGCGGGAAACCCGGAGACGGGCTATCTCGACTGTGACGGCAGCCCGACGAAAACATTCATCCTCGAAGCGCATCGCAAGGATCCAAAGGACATTTTTTGGGCGCGGTGTTTCGGCATGCGGCCGAGCGAGGAGTTTTACGATTTGAAGCACGACCGGGATTGCTTGAACAACCTCGCGCAGACGGCGCAGAGCACGTCGATGCAATCGGAGATGCGGGAACAACTACTGTCGGAGCTGAAAGCACAGGCCGATCCGCGAGTGAATGGACAAGGCGCGATGTTCGACCAGTATCCGTTCGCGATCAAAGGCGATGTCGGGTTTTATGAACGGTTCATGGCGGGAGAGAAGCCGCCGGCTGGATGGGTGAATCCGACGGATTTCGAGAAGGGACCGGTGCCGGCGACGCCCGCGAAGTAGCGCCGGTCAGGGCTGGATGTCGCCGTGAAAGCGGAAGGGCGGTTTGCCGGTGAGATCGGCACTGGTGAAGGAGGGACACCAGTATTTCTCCACGTGTTCGACCACGAGGGTGGTGCCGGCGAAATGGCTCACACCGGGCGGGCGCTCCGGGTTGTACATGGTGTCGGTCATATCGCGCATGAGGGCGACGTTCTTGCCGAGACGGACCATCTGGCGGATGCCAAACGGGCGGCCGAGCACGCACATATTGAGATGGACGCCGCAGAGGATGACGTTGTCGATGCCGCGCTCGGTGAGGAGGTTCCAGACTTCCTGGCCATTGTCGGTGATGGCGTCGGCCTCGGCGATTTCAATGCCCGCGATCTCGCGGGTCCACGGTGAGCGAATCTCACATTTCTGTCCGCTGCACGAGCAACCCATGTCGGAATCGTCGATCGGCAAAACCCCTTCGCGTTGGCCGTCGGGCCAGGACCACGCCGTGCCCCAACGCTCGGTGGTGACCAGAGGAAGAGGCGTTTTGGCAAAGGGCGCGGACTGGGCGCGCTTGCGCTGGGGGGTGTCCTTGTAGAAATCCATGCAGGTGCTCGGCGCATGGATGATGAATACTCCACGAGCGCGGGCACTCTTGACGGCCTCGTTGAGCGGGCCGGCCATCTCGGCGACACGTCGGGCTGCCGATTTGCACCAGTGCTGATCCCACATATCGCAGATGATGAGGACGGTCTTTTTCGGATCCCAAGACTCGGTTTTCTCCTGCGCCTCGGAATTGGTGCGGGATCGGAGGTGAAGCTGAAGGGGCGCGTCGGCGCCCAGGGCGGCGGTGGTCATGGCGAGGACGGGGAAAAACATCCAACACCCAACGCCCAACATCCAATATCCAATGGATCTCATGGCGAGGGTCATATCCGAGGATTGCGGGGCAAGAAGAGGGTTGAGCAAGGTTGCGGGGGCTGTCGGGGGGCGCATGGCGTAACGATATATACTAAGAAGCGGGAGGCCGATCAGAATGTGAATGGCAGTCTCCAGCCATCCGAAAAGATTACCATGATGAAATCCTCCCGTCGCATTCTGACCTTTGTGGCCGCCGGCCTGGCCTGCGCCAGCGTCAGCCCATTGACCGTCCACGGTGAACCCGCCAAACCCGAAGTGCTGGACACGTTGCCCGGATTCAAAGTGGAACTCCTGCGAACGGCGGACCCAAAGACGGAAGGCTCGTGGATTTCGATGGCCAAGGATCCGAAGGGGCGGCTACTGCTCGGAGCGGAGCGGAAGGATCCCATTTCGCGGCTGACGATCAAAGACGGACAGGTGGAGAAAGCGGAGATTCTCAAGATTCCGCTGAGCGAGGTCATGGGAATGCTCTTCGCCTTCGACAGCCTCTACATCAACGGTCGCGGCAATGCCCCGGACGGCCATGAAGTCTTTGGCCTATGGCGTTGTCGTTCCACTCATGGCGATGACGATTACGACCAGATCGAATTGTTGCGCGAATGGAAGGGCGGCGGCGGCGATCACGGCGCGCACGCGATTCTCCTGAATCCGGACAAGAAGCACCTGAACATCGTCTGCGGAAATTTCGTGGATGTGCCCGATGACATCCTGCCAACTTCACCGCATCGCCATTACGCGGACGATCTGGTGTTGCCGCGGGCGGAAGATGGCAATGGCTTCGGCGCCGGACGCAAGCCGCCAGGCGGTTTCGTGGTGCGCATGGACCCGGACGGAAGCCACTGCGAACTTTATGCCAGCGGCGAGCGCAACACCTATTGCGTGGCGTTCAACCACGACGGGGAACTTTTCGGTTTCGACAGCGATATGGAATGGGACTGGGGCACGCCGTGGTATCGGCCGATTCGGGTTTTTCATGCGATCAGCGGGGCGGATCACGGCTTCCGCGAGGGCGCGGGAAAATGGCCGGAGTACTATCCGGACAGCTTGCCAGCGACAGTGACGATCGGGATTGGCTGCCCGACCGGCGTGACCTTTGGCGACGGCGCCAAATTCCCGGCGAAATACCAGAAGGCGTTTTATATCGAGGACTGGACGTACGGCCGGCTGATCGCCGTGCATCTGACACCGAATGGCTCCAGTTACGGCGGCACTTGGGAGAATTTCCTCGCGCCGAAATCGCTCCACGAAACCAGTGGCAAGACGCCGCTGAACATGACCGGGATCGTGATCGGCGATGATGGCGCGATGTATTTCACGACCGGCGGCAGGCACATCAACGGAGGACTTTACCGCATCACCTATACTGGCACCGAGCCGACCACCCCGGCGAACCTTCACGATGCGAAGGGCAGCGAGGCGCGGTCGTTACGCCATGGGTTGGAAGTATTCCACGGGCATGAAGATGCCAAGGCAGTGGACACGGCGTGGCCGCAACTCTCGAGCCCAGACCGTTTTCTCCGCTACAGCGCGCGAATCGCCATCGAAAGCCAGCCTGTTGACCAGTGGAAGGCCCGGGCACTGGCGGAAAAAAATCCGACAGCGGCGCTGACCGCGCTCCTCGCCCTGGCCCGACTCGGCGGCACGGAATCCCAGGCGGACCTGATCAAGGCACTGGCGAAGTTCCCGATGTCGCAATTGCCGAGCGAGGCACAGCAACTCGAGAAGCTACGCGTGATCGAAGTTTCGCTCGCGCGCCAAGGCAAAACCGATCCGCAGGTCACAGGCCCGTTGATCGCGGAGCTCAGTCCGCTCTATCCTGCGAAGACGATTTCGCTGAATCGCGAGCTCTGCCAGATTCTGCTCGCGCTGGATGCTCCGGACGCGATCAGCAGAACGCTCCGACTCCTCGCGGCTGCACCCACGCAGGAAGAGCAGCTCAACTATGCGGTCGCACTTCGGACCATCTCGAATGGATGGACGCCAGAAATGCGGCGCCAGTATTTCAGTTGGTGGGCGAAGCGGGATCCCTCGCATCATCCAGACAATGAGCTTCGCTGGTTTGCGGAAGCCGGCCGTGGCTATAGCGACGGCGCGAGTTTCAACAACTTCCTCGTGAAGATTCGCCGTGCGGCGATGTCGAACATTCCCGCCGCAGAAGTCGCATCCTTCCAGCCAGTCCTGGATTCATGGATCGAGCCGATGCCGAAACTGAAAACTTCGAAGAAGAAGCGGAACTACGTGCAGGATTGGAAAATGGCGGACCTGGAAGGCGATCTCGACAAAGTCGGGCACAGTCGCAATTTCGCCGACGGCCAGGATGCGGTCTTTGCGGTGCAATGCCTGATGTGCCATCGCATGGGCGACGAAGGCGGTTCGGTCGGTCCGGAGTTGACGGCCGTTTCCAGCCGCTTCTCGAGGCACGACATTCTCGAGTCGATTCTCGAGCCCTCGAAAGTCATTTCCGACCAATACGCCAACACCGAGCTGCAAATGAAGGATGGGAATACGGTGGTGGGGCGGATTATTTCGGAAACAGATGACAAGATTGTGGTTCGCCCGAGCATGCTGACGTCGGAGACACAGACAGTCCGCAAGGCGGACGTGAAGTCGCGCGAGTTTTCGAAGATTTCTCCGATGCCACCCGGTCTGGTGAACATGTTGAGCAAGCAGGAGATTCTCGATCTGCTGGCCTACTTGGAAGCCGGCGGCAAGGCGGATGGCGCGCCTTTCAAGAAATAGGAATTTCCAAAGGCGCAGAGGTCGCCCGGAGACGGTGCGGCGAGGGCGATGGCACTTGAGCGCCAAATGCTCCGCACCGCCTCCGCCCACAGGAATTCAGAGATGCTTCGCAAGCTCAGCATGACGTCGAAAAGAGAGGGCGTTCAATATGCGATGCGCGGCCTCTCTCGAGCCTTCACAGGCTTGAGGCTTGGGCGGCTTGCCTGCAGCCGGGCTCGCTCTTTTTCCAATTCGTGTTCTCATTGCCACTCCGCCCTGCTGCCGGGTGGCACCCAGAAGTAAAACCCTCCCCGCGAACCCATGAACCTCTCGCTTCGTCTCGGCCTCGTCTGTTTCCTCACCACTGCCACGCTCCACGCCGAGGAGGTCTCCGTTCCGGCACAAATCGATGCGCGCATGCTCCAGATGCCGGCGGTCTCAAAAAGGGAGATCGCTTTTGTCTACGGCGGCAACATTTGGATCGCCCCGAAGAATGGCGGCACGGCACTTCGATTGAGCGCCCCGCGCGGGCTCGAACAATTTCCCCGCTTCTCTCCCGACGGTAGCGAACTCGCGTTTACCGGGAATTACGACGGCAATGCGGATTTGTACATCATGCCGGTCGGAGGCGGGGAGCCACGGCGCATCACGCACCATGGTGGAACGGAACGTCTCCTGGGCTGGTATCCGGACGGCCAGTCGCTTCTTTACGCCTCACACATGACCAGCTTCACCGATCGGGTGGCGCAGCTTTACAAAGTGTCCGCGCATGGTGGCCTGCCGGAAAAATTGCCGGTGGCTTACGGAGAATTCGGCGCCATTTCTCCGGACGGGCGGACGCTGGCCTTCACGCCCGTCTCGACGGATTTCGCGACGTGGAAGCGCTACCGCGGCGGGATGGCGCCGGATATCTGGCTCTTCGATCTGGAAAAGAAAACGGCCGAGAACGTGACCCACAACGACGCGAATGACACGCAGCCCATGTGGCATGGGGACACGCTCTATTTCCTCTCCGACCGGGACGAGCATCAGCGCGACAACATCTGGGCCTACGACACGCGGACGAAACAAACCCGCCAGGTCACCCACTTCTCGGAATCGGACGTGCACTTTCCGAGCATCGGCCCGGACGATCTCGTGTTCGAAAACGACGGCCATCTTTACCTCCTCGATCTCGCGGGCGAACAGGTCCACGAAGTGAACATCAAAGTGGCCACGGACCGGGCGACGCTGCGTCCGCGGATTCAGAACGTCGCCGGGTTGCTCCACGAGGCGACGATTTCGCCCACTGGCAAACGTGTGCTTTTCGAGGCCCGCGGCGACATTTTCAGCGTGCCGGCGGAACATGGCATCGTGCGCAATCTCACCGAGTCGAGCGGTGTGGCCGAGCGCTATCCAGCGTGGTCGCCGGATGGAAAATGGATCGCCTATTTCAGCGACCACAGCGGCGAATACGAACTGACACTGCGCCCCGCGGATCGCCCGGATGGCGAGCAGCAACTCACTCATCTTGGACCCGGTTATCGTTACCACCCGCAGTGGTCGCCCGACGCGAAAAAGATCGTCTTCATCGACCAAACGATGCGGATCCATCTCTACGATATGGAGACCAAGGAGGTGTGCGAAGTCGGCCGGCAATTATGGGCTTACGAGGGCGAACTGGCGCGTTTCGCGGTGAGTTGGTCGGCGGACAGCCGATGGTTTGCTTACGCCGGCGACCGAAAGAATCGGCAAAGTGCCATCGTCATTTACGATACGCGCGAACATCGGGAGCAGGCGGCGACGAGTGGCTTCTACGACGATGATCTCCCCGTCTTCGATCCGGGCGGACGCTATCTCTACTACCGGTCGAAGCGTGTTTTCGAGCCGCTCTACAGCGAACTGGACGACACCTGGATCTATACCAACGGCGAAAGCCTCGTGGCGCTCCCGCTGCGCAAGGACGTGCCTTCGCCGCTGGCTCCACGCGACGACGAAGAACCCGTGCGCAAAGATTTGCCCGCGCCCGAGAAGCCCGCGGAAAAAAAGAACGAACCGCCGAAGGACAGCAAGCCGGACGAGCCCAAGCGGAGCGAACCGAAAAAGGACAAGCCGCAGGAAGACCTGGCGCTGAACGAGCAAAAGCCATCGGGAGAGAGCAACCCAGCCAGCGAACCGCGCCCCGGGATGCGCCTGGCCCGGCAATTCCCGGTGAAGCCGAAACCGCTGAACATCGATTTCGAAGATCTCGAAGCGCGTGGGGTGGTGCTGCCGGTAGGCGGCGGACACTTCGATCACCTCATGGCGACACCGGGCCGCGTGATCTTCCGCTGGCCACCGCGGGCCGGCTCCCGCAAAGGCCAGGCGCCGCTCTCCTACTGGGACATCGAGAAGCGCGAGGAGAAGATGATCCTCGACGATTGTGGCGGCGCCGAGCTCTCCGCCGATCGCCAGAAACTGTTGGTCAAGCACGGCAACGAATGGGGCGTCGTCAACGCGATGGAAAATCAGCATATCGAGCATCCCCTGCCCGTGGGCAGCCTCGAGGCCCTGATCGATCCCGTGGCCGAGTGGCATCAGATTTTCAACGACGCCTGGCGCATCGAACGCGACTTCTTCTACGACCCGCACATGCACGGAGTGAACTGGCCGAAGATGCGCGAACGCTATGGCAAACTGATCGATGACGCCGTGACGCGCAGCGACGTGAATCACATCCTCGGCGAACTGCTCGGCGAATTGAACTGCTCCCACACCTATCGCGGCGGAGGCGATATCGAAGAAGCCCCGACGCGCGCGGTCGGTTATCTCGGCTGTGATTTCGCGCTCGAGCAGGGCGCTTATCGAATCAGCCACATCGTCACGGCCGCGCCCTGGGACAGCGAGCGCTCGCCCTTGCATGAGGCTGGTGTGAATGTGAAAGAAGGCGACTGGCTGCTCGCCGTGAATGGGCGCCCACTCGATGTGCGGGAGGATCCGTGGGCAGCTTTCCAAGGCCTCGCCGACAAGCCGGTGCAACTGACGGTGAACGACAAGCCCAACTCCAACGGCGCGCACACCGTCCTGGTGAAAGCGCTGGGCAGCGAAACGGCGCTGCGGCACAAGGCCTGGATCGAGGCCAATCGGCAGCACGTCGAGTCCGCGAGCGGCGGACGCGTTGGTTATATCTACGTGAAGAATACCGGGCAGGACGGCCAGAGCGAATTGTACCGGCAGTTCCGCGCTCAATACACCAAGGACGCGCTGATCATTGACGAACGCTGGAATTCCGGCGGCCAAATCCCGGACCGGTTTGTCGAACTGCTCGGACGCAAGGTGCTCAACTACTATGGGGTCCGCGACGGCCCCGACTGGACCACTCCGTTCGTGGCGCATCCTGGGCCTCAGTCCATCCTCACCAACGGCTGGAGCGGGTCCGGCGGCGATTGCTTTCCCTGGCTCTTCCGCGAGAGCAAGCTCGGACCGATCATCGGCACGCGCACATGGGGCGGCCTCATCGGGATGACCGGTGCTCCGAGCCTGATCGACGGCGGCCATGTGACCGTGCCGACGTTCGGCATCTACGACAGGAGCGGGAAATGGATCATCGAAGGCCATGGCGTCGACCCGGACATCTCCGTGCTCGACGATCCCTCAGAGTTGGCCCAAGGCCACGACCCACAACTCGAGCGCGCCGTCGCCGTGATGCTCCAATCGCTGGAGAAAAACCCGCCCGAGCCCCCGCCGAAACCAGCGTATCCGAACCGCGCGGGGAAATAGCGCGCCCTCCGCGCAATCGCCGATTCGAGTGCTCGCTAGCGCGCGGGTTTCTGGTTCTCCGAATCGCACCGTGCCCCCCGATTCCAGACGCCGCTTTCAAATCGGCCCATTGGATGTTGGACGTTGGGTGTTGGATGTTGGATGTTTCTCCTCACTATGACCCCGCCCCTTCCTTCCGATCTCGAATCCGCCGTCGCCACTGGTGATATCGCCAAGGTGCTCGACGCGGCGCTCACCCATTTTGGCTGTCAGGCCGGCACGGTGCACCTCTTGCGTGATGGCGTGCTCAAACTGGCGGCACAAAAGAACATTCCGCCGCCTGTGGCGCAGATTGTCGAAACGGTGCCGATCGGCAAAGGCATCGCCGGCCTCGCCGCGCAACGACTCGAAGCAGTGACGATTTGCAATTTGCAGACCGACACCTCGGGACAGGCCAAACCCGGAGCAAAAATCACGGGCATGGAAGGCACCGTCGCAGTGCCAATGATGGTCAACGGCGAATTGCGGGGGGTATTGGGAATCGGGAAGGTGACGGCTTACGACTGGCCAAAGCCGGAAACAGATTTGCTCACGCAAGTCGGCGCGGCGATCGCGGCGAAGATTTCGTAGGTAATAAACGCTCTCTCTTCGAAGTCATTCTGAGCGAAGCGAAGAATCTCTGATATCCGAGGGCAGCGGCGGTGTGGAGCATACGTTCAGGCCTCCGCCTCCGCCTCCGCCCACGAAGAACAGAGATTCTTCGCTCCGCTCAGAATGACGGCTGATTGGGGAAGACCCGCTCCGTGAGCGTCTTATCCCTCCACCAGCCCGCGCAAATAATCGGCGTAGGACGTTTTTCCCAGGTCCACGATCAGCGCGCGCAATTGTTCCTTGGTGATCCAGCCTTTGAGCAGCGAGATTTCCTCGATACAGGCGATCTTCAGGCCCTGGCGATTCTGGATGGCGCGTACGAAATCGGCAGCCTCGAGCAACGAATCGTGAGTCCCGGTATCCAGCCAGGCCAGACCGCGTCCCAGGGTCTCGACGTGCAATTGTCCACGCTCGAGATAGACTCGATTCAAGTCGGTGATTTCCAATTCGCCACGCGCTGACGGCTTCAGACCACGCGCCAGATCCACGACTTGGGAGTCGTAAAAATAAAGGCCCGGCACGGCAAATTTCGATTTCGGCGCCTTCGGTTTTTCCTCCAGGGAAATGGCCTTCCCAGCGGCGTCGAATTCGACCACGCCATAGGCTTCTGGATTGGAAACATAATAGCCGAAAATGGTCGCCCCTTCCGTGCGCCCGGTCGCGGTGCGGAGGGTTTTCTGAAAGTCGTGCCCGTAAAAAAGATTGTCCCCGAGCACCAGGCAGGCCGGATGTCCCGCGAGAAATTCGGCTCCGATGAGAAACGCCTGGGCGAGGCCTTCGGGCTTGGGCTGTTCAGCGTAGGAAATCTCCAGTCCGAACTGGCGGCCATCGCCAAACAGGCGGCGGAATTGCGGCAGATCGTGCGGCGTGGAAATGATGAGGATATCCCGCACATCGGCCATCATCAGGACCGACAGCGGATAGTAGATCATCGGCTTGTCGTAAACCGGCATGAGCTGCTTGCTCACCGCGCGAGTGACCGGATAAAGCCGGGTGCCGGACCCACCGGCGAGGATGATGCCTTTGCGTTTCATGAGAGCTAGGCGAGCACGCCGAGGCGTTCGCGCCGGTACTTGCCGCTGCTGATATCCGCGCACCAATCCTGGTTGGCCAGATACCACGCGACCGTCTTGCGCAGACCGGTGGCAAAAGATTCCGCGGGCTTCCAGCCGAGCTCACGCGTGATCTTCGCGCAATCGATGGCGTAGCGGCGATCGTGGCCGGGACGGTCGGTGACGAAAGTCTTCAGCTTCGTGTAGGAGGCGCCATCCGCGCGTGGCCGCAGTTCGTCGAGTAACGCGCAAAGGGTATCCACCACGACGAGATTCGGCTGCTCGTTCAAGCCGCCGACATTGTAAGTCTCACCAAGCTGACCGCGGTCGAGCACCAGGCGAATGGCCGTGCAATGGTCGCGCACGTAGAGCCAGTCGCGCACGTTCATGCCGTCGCCATAGATCGGCAGGGCGCGACCTTCGAGCGCATTCTGGATCATGAGCGGGATGAGCTTTTCCGGAAACTGCAACGGGCCGTAATTGTTCGAGCAATTCGTCGTCAATACCGGCAATCCGTAAGTGTGATGAAAGGCGCGAACCAAGTGATCGCTGCCCGCCTTGCTCGCGGCGTACGGGCTGTTTGGCGCAAACGGAGTCTCCTCGGTGAACGCCGGGTCCTGCGGGCGCAACGATCCATAGACTTCATCGGTCGATACGTGGAGAAAGCGGAACCGGCTTTTTATTTCCGGAGCGAGCCCGGCCCAATAGGCACGAGCCGTCTGGAGCAGCCGAAGGGTGCCGACGACATTGGTTTGCACGAAGGCTTCAGGACCATCGATGGAGCGGTCGACATGCGATTCCGCGGCGAAATTGAGCAGGGCGTCGATCTCGTGTTCGGTGAGCAATTTCGCGACGAGGTCGCTGTCGCCGATATCGCCCTGGACGAAGACGTGGCGTGAGTCCTTCTCGACCGGCCGCAGATTCTCCGGGTTACCCGCGTAGGTGAGCAGGTCGAGATTGACCAGGCGCTCGACGTCCGTGCGCTCGGTGAGCTGCTGGAGGACGAAGTTCGAGCCGATGAACCCGGCGCCGCCGGTAACGAGCAGTCGCATGATCAGGCCGCCTTCCAGTTCTTCAGCGCCTTGGCGATGGCGTCGCGGACGTGGCTCATGACGATGCCGGAAGCGAGCAACTTCGAGCTGTCGAGCACGCAGTTCGAGCGCGGGGTCTTCGCAGCCTTGGCCATGAAATCCGTCTCGTCCTTGAAGAAGACGAACTCCTTTTTCGAGACGCCGCTTTGCTTGATAATCTCGACCACCTCGTGGGTGGTGACCGAGCCGGGATTGGTCACGTTGTAGATGCCAAAGGGCACGCGCTTCTCCCAGCATTCCCAGGTGGCGCGCACGAACTCGTCGAGCTGCGAGAGCGAGTTTTCCGCCTCGAGCAGGCGGTCGTAGCGCATGAGCTTCGTGAGATAATTGCGGGGCGAATCGACTTCGTTGAACGGAATGCGCAGCCGCCAGACGAAGCAGTCCTTCGCGTCCACAAGCACTTCCTCCCCGAGCGCCTTGCAGCCGCTATAGAAGGAGCAGTTGTTCGTCCGGAAGGAAAAGTTCGCCGGATCGGTCTCGCGAAAGCCGGCGCCATCGGCGCGTCGCCCGGTGAAAATGCAGCCCGAGGAAATGTGTCCCCACGGGGTGCCGGTGGCCTCGCAAGCCTCGCGCAGCACCCCTGGAAGGACGGAGTTGCCGAGGAGACACTCGGTTTTGTGCAATTCGCAGGCATCGACATTCGGCTTGCCCGTGTAACCCGCACAATTGACCAGAAACGCCGGTCGGGCCTCGCGGAGGGCGATGGTCAGTTCAGGGAGGCTGTAGTAATTGAGAACGTTGCGCGGCAGGGCACGAAAGGAAATGCCACGCGACTCCAGCAGCCGCTGATAAGCGCTGCCGACGTAGCCGCTGGCTCCGAGAATCCAGATAGGTTGGGACATAGTTCAGATGGAAGCGGAGCGCCGAGGGCATGGTGCTCCGAACGGGGTCGCCTGGGGCGCCGCCGGGCGCCAAGATTCAACCATCCCTCCGAAAAAGTCCACCGTCGGCTTTATTCGACAAAGAAAACCCTTGCATCCGGCAGAACCTCTCCTATTTTCCGCTTCCTCCGCTGCGGGTGTAGCTCAGTTGGTAGAGCACTTCCTTGCCAAGGAAGATGTCGCGCGTTCGAATCGCGTCACCCGCTCCAACCCCGATCTTCAGGCACGAAATCGGTGAGTTATTCGCCCCTCTTCCACCAGGTCGACGTGAGTCAGGCGTTGGTGAAACGTGGTAGCGAAAGACGGACTTGAAGTCGTCCTGCATCCTGCGCAAGAGACGCCGCCCTCAAGCCGCCGCAGACAATTCCGGAAAGCGCTTCCAATTCCGCAGACGCACGATCAGCCCGGCCTTGCGCAAATTGGGATCATCGGGAAGGAGGTAGTGATGCTTGTGAGTGCGCGTGGTTACCACAATCCGCCCATCGCGGAGCACGTTTTCCACCGTCCAATATTTGTCGATGCAATACTGGTAGGTCTCGCCGGGGCCGCAGAGTCGGACGTCGTAAGCGTGGGGGCTGGGATGAGAGGATACCTTTTGCTTCCGATAAACAACGACATCGCCGATGTCCAATTTGGGACTACCACGGGCGCGTATTCTCGAGGCGATATCGTGAATCACGAGCAGGCTGAAAAAGACCGTGGACCCGATGGCCGCGAGGAGCAGGAGGAAGGCGATCATCGGAGGTTCACGGGGCGTTGTGCCGATGCCGCCGGCCGGAGTTGATATCGTCGAGGTCGTTCACGAGGCCGGGGGGGGAATCATTCAGGAGCGGGCCACGCGATGGTCCCGATGCTGGAGGTCGACGACGGTGGTTTTGCCGCCCTCGATGATTACCGGCACCTGCACATCGCCATCATACTGGGATTCCGCTTTCAGCATGTAGCGGCCAGGCGGCAGGGACACGGTGTAAGGAGTTTCATCCCACCGGCCGACGTGGTTGCGCACCGTCTGATAATAGACGCCCTGGCTATCGTAGATGGCATACCCGGTGTGCGGGTAGAACATCGTGTCGGGGTTGATGTCAGGCTCGATGATCGCCGTGTATACCACCAGGTAACCCGGCCCATGGGCGGCCGGAATGACGGGGGCGGGGCGCACTGGCTCCAGCACGGTCTCGGTCCGTGGCGCCGATGCGCAACTGCAAAAGAAGAGCAACGCCGGCAGGGCAAGCAGCAGCCGCCAGTTCCAGGGGAATGAATGATCTTTGGCCATGCTGCCCCGCTACTGCCACTGCCGCACCGCCACGCAGACACGGAATAAAATGCCGGCAGCGAGCCAACAGCCGATGCCGCTCACGAATAACGTCAATGGGTTCATCATTTGGATTGTAGGTTGTTAACTAGAAAAATTGTTGCGCCACGGGTGGCTCCGATCTGTGACCGGACTACGATTGGCCCTCCCGATTTACTTCGCTGTATTGGTACGGTCTGCCGCCCGTGACGCTCTTGTCCAAAGTGGTCTTCGGGCCGTCATACCAAATGTTCACGGCTTCCTCATGCACCTCGGTGATCTGGTAGCCCTGTCCCTGGTAAACCTTCCCCCTCGGGTCGGAGGTTTCGCCCATGTAGGCGGCGAAGTGGGGTGGTTCCGCGAGACGCGCCCGCTGAAAATCGATCTTGGCCTCCTGCAGCGCGTTCTTCGCCCCCGCCGGCACTCTGGATTCGTCCAATCCGACAAAGAGCGACCGGAGACGTGGGAAAAAGTGGGGATTGGCCTGGCTCGAGGCGGCGGTGGCAGCCAGGAGCACAGTCAGCAGGATCAATGGCGTTTTCACCCGGATTTTCATAAGGAGGAGGCTTTCAAAAGTTACAACTGTGTGAATTATATGTGAATAAAACAGCATTCTGCGGGAATGCAACGAGAAAGAGGTATGGCGCGTGCTTCACGGTGCCACGGCGAGGGTGCTGGCTTTCCGCTCTCAGAATGAAAAGTCGCGATCAAGAATGGCTGATGAGTCGCAATTATCTGAGTTTTATCTGTAAATCAGTCCGAAATCAGCCCGCGCGCGTCGTTTCCTGGTCTACCGGGTCCACCGCCCGCCGACACACCCAGTCCAGGTACGGTCGGCGCCTTCACTACCCGTAAACACGCTGTTTGCGCTGGCTTTGTTTGTTACAAATATGTGAATTTTATGCAAAGACTTCACCCGTTCCGGAATCATGCACGCACACTACATGCTTACCATTTCGTCGTTATTGGCCCCCAAGCGTTGCCGGTGGCCGGTCTTGGGAGTCGCCGCCTGCCTCCTGCCTCTCTCCCTCGCCCGTGCCGAACCGCCCACGGTGCCCGTCTCCGCCGTCACCCGTGAGGATGGCTATCGCGAAGTCTCCTTCGACGCCGAGCTGCGGCCCTACCAGGAGATCGAGCTGCATTCCAAAGTCACCGGCTACGTCGACAACATGAAAGTCGACGTCGGTGACGTGGTGAAGGAAGGCGAATTGATCGCCTCACTCGACATCCCCGAGTTGAAGATCGAGCTCGAGCATGCCGTGGCACAAGAACGGTGCAGCTATGCCGAGTTGGAGAAGGCCAGCGCCGCTTACGAGGAGGCTCATCTCAAGTTCACCCGCCTGACCAATACCGATCACGCCCAGCCGCATCTCATCGCCGCGCAGGAGCTCGACTCGGCGCGTGTCCAGGATCGCGGCACCGCGGCCGCCCTCGATGCTGCCAAGGAACAATCGAAAGTCGCTGAGTCCGAAGTGAAGCGCTTCCAAACGATGGTCGATTACTCCCGCATCACCGCGCCGTTTGCCGGCGTCATCACCAAGCGCCACGCCGATCTCGGCTCGCTCATCCAGGCGGGAACCAGTTCCGGCTCCTCGCCCGTGGTGCGCCTCTCGCAGAACGACAAATTGCGTGTCGTCTTCCCGGTGTCGCTTTCTTTCGTCTCTCACATCCAGATCGGCGATCCCGTCGACATCAACATCCCGTCGCTCAACCGCGTCATCCACGGCGCCATCACGCGTTTCACGCGCAAAGTGGAGACAGCCACGCGCACGATGGATGCAGAGGTCGACGTGCCGAATGCCGATCTCAGCCTCATTCCCGGCGTCTACGGCACGGCGGTCATGAAGATCGACCAGCGCAAGCAGGCGCTCTTTGTGCCGGTACAATCGGTCGAGCGCGCCGCCGGCGGTTCCAGCGTCTACGTCGTCAACTCGAAGAATCTGGTGGAGGAGCGTCAGGTCAAACTCGGCCTAGAAATGCCGAGCAAGATCGAGATCGTCAGCGGCGCCACAGAAAATGAGATGGTCCTGGTCGGCAGTCGCGCCCACGTCAGTCCGGGCGAGAGCGTGCTCCCGAAGGTCGTCCAGCCACCGCAGGTCAATTGAGAATGGCACCCGAATTACTGTCGGCGCTCCAGTCCCTCGACACCTGCTCCGTCTCGAATGCCATCGAGTTCCTCGACGAACGCTTGCGCAATGAGGGATTCACCAGCCCGGCCATTCACCGCATCACCGCGGGCAGGACCTCGCTCGTCGGCCATGCAGTAACCGCCCGCATTCATTGTTCCCGGCCGCCGGTGCGCGGCCGCACTTATGAGGATCGCACCGATTGGTGGAATTACATCCTCACCATTCCCGAGCCCCGCGTCGTGGTTATCGAAGATATCGATAGCCGGCCCGGCACGGGCACGATTCTCGGCGAAATCCACGCCAATATCCTCAAGGCCCTGGGTTGCGCCGGCGGGATTACCAATGGCGTCGTGCGCGATGTCCCCGCGATCGAAGAGATGGGCTTTCAACTCTTCGCGGGCGGCATGGCCGTGTCCCACGCCTACGCCCACATCGTCGACTTTGGCCAGCCGGTGAATATTGCCGGGCTTTCCATCCGCTCCGGCGATCTTTTGCAGGCCGATATGCACGGCGTGCTCAGCATCCCCGAGGAACTCGCCGGACAGATCCCCGCCGTCGTCGCCAAGCTCCGCGCTCACGAACGCCACGTTATCGACCTTTGCCGCTCTCCGGAATTCTCCCTCGAGAAACTCCGCCAGGCCGTTACCTCGCTCTAAGTCCCCTCCATGTCCCGCTTCGCTATTCGCTATCCCTATCTTATCATCGTCATTTGTCTGATGACGGTAGTGATTGGCGCGACGTGTCTTTTCCGCATGCCGGTCGATCTCTTTCCGGAGATCAAAATCCCGGTCGTCGTTGTGGCTACGTTTTATCCCGGCATGCCGCCGGAACAGATCGAAAATGATCTCACCGCCCGCCTCGAGCGCTTTCTCACGCTGGCCGGCGGCATCGATCGCATCGAGTCCCGCTCCCTTCCCGGCACCAGCTTGATCAAGATCTATTTCCAGCCCGGCGCGAGCGCGGATTCCGCGGTCAGCACTGTCGGCAATCTTGCCATGGCCGAGATGCGCCGGCTGCCGCCCGGCACGCTGCCGCCAGTCGTGCTCAAGTTCGACGCCTCCAGCCAGCCGGTGTGCTTGATCACGTTGAAAGGCGAGGGGATGAACGAGTCCGAGCTGCGCGATGTCGGCCACTACAAGGTGCGCACCCAGTGCGCCGTCGTGCCGGGCGCCGCGCTCCCGCAGCCTTTCGGCGGACGTTACCGCCAGATCATGGTCTATGTGGACCCCTTGAAGCTTGAGGCGCACCAACTCAGCTTGATGGACGTCGTCCGCTCGATCAACGACAACAATGCCATTCTCCCCGCGGGCGACGTGCGCGTCGGCCCCTTCGACTATAACATCTACGCGAACAGCGAAGTGGAGCATGTGCCGGATATCGCCGACATCCCGCTGAAAACGGTCGGCCAATCCTCGGTGCTGGTCGGCGACGTGGCCCAGGCCAAGGACGCCTCCCAGATCCAGTATAACATCGTGCGCGTGGACGGACAGCGCTCGGCCTATCAACCAGTCCTGAAACAAGGGGGCGATGCCAATACCATCGCCATCGTCAACGGTATCCGCAGCACCTTGAAGAAACTCGTCGATGTCCCGAAACAATTGGTCACCCAGGTCGTGTTCGACCAATCGCGGTTCGTGAAAAATGCCGTGGAGAATCTGCTCCACGAGGGCGCCATCGGCCTCGTCCTCACAGGTATCATGATTCTGCTCTTCCTCGGGAGTATGCGTGCCACCGCCGCGGTCTTCCTCTCCATTCCCCTCTCCGCCCTCGCCACTTTCATCGGCATGGCCCTGGTCGGCGGCACGGTCAATACCATGATTCTCGGCGGGCTCGCCCTGGCTTTCTCCCGGTTGATCGATAACTCCGTGGTCGTCCTCGAGAATATCTTCCGTCACCTCGAGATGGGCGAGTCGCCCGAAGTCGCCGCAGAGCAAGGCGGACAGGAAGTCGCGCTGCCGGTGCTCGCTGCCACCCTGACCACCGGCGTGGTCTTCTTCCCCGTCGTCTTTCTTTACGGAGCCAGCCGCTATCTCTTCATGGCGCTGGCCTCGGCGGTGGTGCTATCTCTCCTCGCTTCCTATCTCGTGGCCATGGCGGTCGTTCCGCTCTTCTGCGCCAATCTCATCAAGACTGCCCATGACCACAGTCATGGCGACGCCAAAGGCTTTCATGCCTGGTTCAATCGCCGCTTCGCCGCCTTCCTCGATGGGTACGAAGGTCTGCTCAAGAAATCCCTCATTCGTCCCGTGGCGACGGTGTTGGGCTGCACCGGAATCTTCCTCTTCAGCCTCTCACTCTACCCACTCCTCGGCGTCGCCTATTTCCCGCGGACCGATCCCGGCCAATTCTACATTAATCTCAAGGCCCAATCCGGCACCCGCTTGGAGGTGAGCGAAAAGTATGTGGAAAAGGTGGAGAACATCTGCCGGCAGGAAGTCGAAAAGAACGATCTCGACCTCATCGTTTCCAATATCGGCATCACCCCGGATTTTTCCGCGATCTACAACGCCAATACCGCCCAGCACACCGCCATCGTCCAGGTCAGCCTCAAGGAAAAGCATCGCATCGGCAGTTACGAATACATGGACCGGGTTCGCAAACGGATCCACAAGGAGGTTCCGGAAGTAAGCGCCTATTTCCAATCGGGCGGCCTGGTGGACGCTGTCTTGAACCTCGGCCAACCCGCCCCGATCGATATCCAGGTGAGCGGCTCCAATCTCAAGGCGACACACCAGACTGCCACGGACATCGCCCAGCAATTGAGCGCGCTCCCCGAAGTCAGCGACACCCTCATCCCGCAGGATATGGATTATCCCGCCATCCGCATCCACCTGGATCGGAAGCGTATCTCCGAGCTTGGCAGCACCGCCAAGGACGTGGTCGAAAACATGGACACGGCGCTGCTTTCCAATGCCATGATCGCACCCTCTTTCTGGACCGATCCCAAGAGCGGCAATGATTACTTTCTCACCGTCCAATATCCCGAGAATTACGTGAAGGATTTCGACGCCCTGCGCGCCATCCCCATCCGCGCGCCCGGCATGAGCCAGGCCACGCGCCTCGATGTCGTCACCGATCTGGAGCACATCACCGGTCCCACCGAGATTGCGCATTACCAGATCCGCCGGGTTATTCATCTCTATGTCGCGCCGGCGAAGGAAGATGTCGGGCGTGTCATGAAAAAAGTTCACGAGATCATCGCCCGGACCAAAATCCCCGACGGCGCGAGCATCGATATCCGCGGCAGTGTGGAAAGCATGAACTCATCGTTCCGGACCTTTGGCTACGGTCTGATCCTGTCCATCATCCTCGTCTATCTCGTGCTGGTCGCGCAGTTCCGATCGTTCCTCGATCCGTTCCTCATTCTCCTTGCCGTGCCCACCGGGCTCACCGGTGTGCTCGTGGCGCTGTGGGTGACAGGCACCACCATGAACGTGATGTCTCTCATGGGTATCGTGATGATGGTCGGGATCGTCGTCTCCGATAGCATCCTCATTGTCCAATTCGTCCGGCAGTTGGAACGGGACGGCGAAGAATTGCACTCCGCAATTGTAACTGCCTGCCGGGTCCGTTTGCGCCCGATCCTCATGACTTCGCTCGCCACCTTGATCGGCCTGCTCCCAATGGCCCTGAAGCTGGGCACTGGCAGTGAAGCCTACGCTCCGCTGGCCCGCGCCATTATCGGCGGGCTGGCTTTCTCCGCCATGTTCACCTTGTTTGTGGTTCCTACCGCGTGTCTGCTCGCCGGCCGGCGCAAGTCATCGTCCCCACCCTCGACTCCCCCGCCGGCCACGGAAGAGTCCAGCATCGAGGAGCCGCTCGCGACTCCATGAGGTACCGTCCATTTCCGATCATTGTCGTAGCCTCATGGGTGGGGTTGAGCGTGGCCTTCGCCGCGGCACCCTCGCCAACGCCCGCTCCCAAGAGAGCTCTGCCCAAGCTGCGCACCTCGAAAGTCCGGTTCAGCGACGACAGCGCGCCGCCACCGTCCGTCGCCGCGCCACCGCCCGACGCCGCGCCTCGCGCCTTGACCCTGGGCGAGGCCCACGAGATCGCCCTCAAGAAACATCCAAAAATCACCACCGCGCGCCTGTTGGCTCTCGCTACTTGGCAGACTGTCGTTCAGGCGAAATCAGCCTATTATCCGAATGTGCTCCTGAACGTCGCCGGGGTGGACACGGCACGCGAGAATACCCGGGAGATATCGCAGAGCGTCCAGGTATCCTCGGTCGTCGACCGCGGCGGCGCGGGCGTCTTCATTACCCAGCTCCTCACCGATTTCGGACGCACCTCGAATCTCGTGGCGAGTTCGAATGCCCACGCCAAATCCCAGGATCAAAACGTCGACGCGACCAGGGAACAAGTCCTCCTCGAGGTGGACAAAGCCTACTTCGATGCCTTGCGCAGCCGCGCACTGGTGCAAGTCGCGCAAAGCACCGTTCGTGAACGGCGCGTCGTCCGCGACCAGGTCCAGAACCTCGCGCAGAACGAATTGCGATCCTCCCTCGATGTCAGTTTTGCCGACGTCAATCTCCAGCAGGCTGAACTCCTGCTCTCGCGCACGGAAAACGATCTCGATTCCGCTTACGCCACCCTCGCGGCGCTGCTCGACGAAACCAGCGTCACCGAATATCGGCTCGCCGACGAGTCGGGTTCGCGGCAGCCACCGGCCAATGTTTCCGATCTCATCACCACTGCCTTTCGCAATCGGCCGGACCTCCTCGGCCTCAACCTCGACCATGAAAGCGCGGTAAGATTCGCCAAAGCGGAACGCGCCCTGAGTTATCCCCGAGTTACCCTGGATGTCGTCGGTGGCGAGCTGCCCTATCACGACAATGCCACTAACGAGAACTATGCCGCCGGCGGCGTGGAGGTGAATTGGCCGATCTTCAATGGCAAGCTCTTCATTGCCAAGAGGAAGGAGGCGGAACTACGCGCGCAAGCCAGTGCAGCCACCGTCCACGACGCCATGAACGACGTCGAGCGGGACGTCCGTATTGCCTGGCTCTCCGCCAACAATGCCTACAAAAACATGGCCATCACCGACAAGCTGCGCGAGCAAGCCCAACGCAGCCTCGACCTCGCCACCGCCCGCTACCATGCGGGGACCAGCGGCATCGTGGAATTGACCCAGGCCCAGCTCGCCCTGACTTCCGCCCAGATCGATGAAACCAATGCTCGCTACGAATACATCCTCCGCCTCTCGATCCTGTCTTACCAAACGGGCATGCTGAAGAAGTAAAACGCGTCCCGATGCGAGACGGCGATATTCAAACGCAGAGGCACAGAGACGCAGCGCTTTAAAGCCTAACCTGTACGCCCGGCGCCACCTCACTTACTCCTGATCTTCCGCCTGCCCTCCGTGGCCCTCTTTAAATTCCGGTTCATGGCGGATATCCCGCCCCTTATGGAAATAAAAGACCTCCTCCGCGATATTGGTGGCGTGGTCCGCCACACGTTCGATGGCTCGCGCAATAGTCATGAGATTCAACGCGCGGGCGACCGCTTTGGAACTTTCCCGCATGTAACTCGTAAGTTCGCGTTCCAACTGCTTGTAAATGCTATCTACCGAACGGTCGCGGGCGATCACTTCCACCGCCAGTTCGTCGTTTCCATCGGCAAACGCCGTAATGCTATCCCTCAGCATTTCCTGGGCAATATCTCCCATGATTGGAATATCAATCAGCGGTTTCAACAGAGGTTCGCCGTTTAACTCATGGGCCCGTCGTGCAATCTTCGTGGCCTCATCGGCGATGCGCTCGAGATTACTCGAAATCTTCGACGCCACCAGCATCATCCGGCAATCCCGCGCCGTCGGACCATGCGTCGCCATGTAGGTGATGACCATTTCGTCGATATGAATTTCGAGCTGATCAATCGGCGTGTCCTGGGCTTCGACCTCGGCGCAAAGCTTGTCGTCGCGCTCCATGAGCGCGCGCATCGCCAGGGCCAGATTACGCTCCGTCAAGCCCGACATCAGCAGGACTTGTTCGCGAATGGCACCGAGTCTTTGTTCCCAAAAGTGGCTCATGGAGGAATGATGCTTTCTCCTGTCACGGATAATGATCGGTTCCACAAGGCTTTTTTACGCAACTTGCCAGCTTACTTATCGGGCCACTCGCCTCGCCAACTATCGGGGTCGAAGGCAATTCTCGCCGCTCGGGAGTTAGCGCCACCTGCCGGGGACCAACGTGTATTCGCCAAATGAATCCGGGAAGGTAATCTCAAGGACCAAATCCGTCATTTCCCTCCATGCTTCTACTACTCTTTTTAGCGGCCTGTTTCCTCGCTTATTCGAATGGCGCGAATGACAACTTCAAGGGCGTCGCTTCCCTCTATGGCAGCGGCGCGGCCAGCTACCGCACGGCGCTCGCCTGGGCGACGATCACGACCTTTGCCGGTTCGATCACCTCCATCTTCCTCGCGCAATCGTTGCTTCGGAAATTCTCCGGCAAAGGCCTGGTGCCGGATGCCTTGGTCAACTCCGAGTATTTTCTGCTCGCGGTCGTGCTGGGCGCCGCGCTCACCGTGATTTTGGCGACCGTCACCGGCTTTCCGATCTCCACCACGCACGGCCTCACCGGCGCACTCGTCGGCGCCGGCTGGGTCGCAGTCGGCGCACAAGTGAACCTCGCGGCCTTGGAAAAAAGCTTTCTCATTCCCTTGCTGCTCAGCCCGGTGCTCGCCATTGCCCTTGGCGCCGGCATCTATCTCGTCCTTCGTTTTATTCGATTACGGTTCGGAATTACCAAGGAGTGGTGCGTGTGCGTGGGGAGCGAGGAACGCATCGTCGCCATGCCGCAACCCGGCTCGATCCTCGGCCGGCAGCAAACCACCGCCGAGTATTCTGTGCTCGTCGCCGACACTGGCGCGTGCGCGGAACGTTATGCCGGATCCTTTGTCGGTCTCCGATCGCAACTGGTGATGGATGCCGCCCATTTTCTCAGCGCGGGCGTCGTTTGTTTTGCCCGTTCGCTCAACGACACTCCGAAGATGGTAGCCATGCTTTTAGTCATGAAAGCCCTGGACATCCGGCTCGGATTTCTCGCCGTAGCAGTCATGATGGTCATCGGTGGCTTGATCCACTCGCGGAAAATCGCCGAGACCATGAGCCGGAAGATCACTGCGATGAACCACGGCCAGGGTTTCTCGGCAAACTTTTGCACCGGCCTGTTGGTCATCGCCGCCAGCGCCCTCGGTTTGCCCGTTTCCACCACGCACGTCGCCGTGGGTTCCTTGTTTGGCATTGGCCTCACCACCGGTCAGGCCAAGCCGAAAGTGATGCTCGGCATCGTCCTCTCGTGGATCATCACGCTGCCCTGCGCAGCGATCGTCAGTGCGGCCGCTTACTGGTTGATCACCCATCTCGTATGAGCCTTCACCCTTCAAACCAAGAGGGCTACCACGAGCTACGCCAACACAAGGCAGCGAGAGGGTCCACGAAGAATGGACCGTCGCATCTAACGGAACTGCCCCTCCGGTGATTACTGTGGCGGCCTCTCACTTTCCCCCGATTCGCATGAAAAAATCCCTCCTCCTCTTCGCCGCCAGCCTCGCGCTGGCTGTTACCGCCTTCGCCATCGAACCCGCCTCCGATCGCATCGTCGTTCTCATCAGCGTGGATGGCCTGGCTCACTACTACCTAGACGATCCAAAGGCCGAGATGCCAACCATCCGCCAACTTGCCGCCGAGGGCGTCCGGGCGAGCGACATGAAATGCTCCATGCCGACGGTGACCTGGCCGAACCACACCACACTCGTTACCGGCGTCAATCCCGGGAAGCACGGAGTTATCGGCAATAACTACTTCGACCGCACCAAAGGCCAGGCGGTGACCCTCATCACCGATCCGATCTTCAACAAGGACGAGATCGTGAAGACGCCCACCATCTATGACCTCGCCAAGGCCGCAGAACTCAAGACCGCAGCCATCATCTGGCCGGCCAGCCGTGGCGCCACCACCCTCGACTGGACGGTGCCGGATGTCTTCACCGACGAGCTTTTCCAAAAATACGGCACACCTTCCTTGCTCAGCGAATGCAAGGAGGCGGGCATTCCCATTGAGAAGCAGGGCGCATGGTGCAAATCCGGCGACGGCGAATCACGAGACAAGATGTATGTGCAAATGCTGAACCATGTCATCCGCACACACCGCCCCAACCTCGCGCTCCTCCACCTCGTCGAAGTCGATCACGTCGAGCACGCCCACGGCCCACAGTCGCCCGAGGCTTACGCAGCGGTCAAATTTGCCGACCAATGTGTGCGCGATGTCTGGACCGAGTTACAAAAGAGCTTTCCCGGGAAAGCCACCCTCATCGTCTCCGCCGATCACGGCTTCTTTCCCTACCGCCAGATGATCCAGCCGAATGTGCTCCTGCGAAAGGAAGGTCTCGTGCAGACCGACGAAAAGAACAAAGTCAGCGGCGGTGAAGTGCGCTGCCTCGGCCAGGGCGGCGCTTGTTTCCTTTACGCCCTGAATCCGGCGCATCGCGACGCCACCATCCAGCGTCTGGCGGCGCTGTTCAAACCCGTCGAAGGCGTGGACGTGATCATCACACCCAAGGATTTCGCCAAATACGGGATGGCTGATCCCAGGCAGGACCCGCACATGCCCGACGTCGTCCTCTCCGCGAAGAGCGGCTATTCTTTCTCGGACACCCTCGCCGGCGACCTCGTCGTCACGCCCAAGACCGATGACGTGCGCGGAACCCACGGCTATGATCCGAACCAACCCGGCATGCACGCCACCTTCGTCGCCTGGGGCGCCGGCATCCGGCCGCATGCCGAACTCGGCAGCATCAACAACCTCGACGTCGCACCAACGATCGCCGCTCTGCTCGGATTGAAGATGGAAAACGTCGATGGCAAAGTCCTCGAGAGCATCCTCGTGAAGTAATTCGCCGAAAGGCCGGGGCGACGGGTTCGGAAAATGACCTCGTGAAGAAGGCGGAAAACTGACGTCCCGGCCTTCTTGAGCCGATGTGCGAAATGGGGTGCTTGTAAAAGCTGGAGGCTCCTCCTTCGGCAAAGGTCGCCACGTCGCGGTCTCGCCCTGATCCCGGTTCGCGGGAATCCTCCCCGGATGATTACGTAGTTTCCCGCAATCGGGCTGGTGTGAAAATGGCGATCAAGGAAGGTATGAAGATCCTTTATGTCCACGAACGTTTCGGTGCTTTGGCCGGCGCCGAGGCGAATGCGCACATCACCGCGACCGAACTCGGTCTCCTGGGACATGAACTGGCCATCCTTCACGGGCCTTCGACCGGTCGCAATGAGGCGGCTTGGGAGAAGACCTTTCCCAATCGGTTTCCCCTGGAAGGCAAGACGGGCGCGGTCGCCGTGGCCGAGGCCCTGGAAGAATTTTCGCCCGACGTCATTTACGTCCACAAGACCTCCGACCTGGATGTGCTCGCCGCACTGGTGGCGAGCGGCCGGCCGCTCGTCCGAATGGTCCACGATCACGACATCTACTGCATGCGCAGTTACAAATATAACTACTTCACGCGGGAGATTTGCACGCGAGCGGCGTCGCCGGCTTGCATCTTCCCGTGCCTGGCCTCGGTCGTGCGCAATCCCGGCAGCGGATTTCCGCTCAAACTCGTGAGCTTTGCCGATAAAAAGCGGGAGATCGCCCTGAACCAGCGGTTCGACCGGATGGTGGTGGTGACCACCTACATGCGCGATGAATTGATCAACAACGGCTTCGACCCGGCGCGCATTGAAATTCACGCGCCGGTGCCGCGCGAAGGCGACCCGAATTTGCGGAGCAATTTCAGCGAGCGGAACCTCATCATTTACGCCGGCCAGATCATTCGCGGCAAAGGGGTGGACGTTCTGCTCGAGGCGCTCGCCAAAGTGAAGACGCCCTTCGAGTGCATCATCCTTGGGGATGGGAATCATCGGGCAAAGTGCGAGCAGTTGTCGCAGCGCCTGGGGCTGGCCGACCGCGTACATTTCAAGGGTTTCGTTCCGCAAGAAGAGTTGAAAAACTACTACCGTGAATGCAGCGTGGTGGCCCTCAGTTCGGTCTGGCCCGAACCGATCGCGACCATCGGCCTCGAGGTGATGCGCTATGCGCTGCCCGTCGTGGCTTTCGATGCCGGCGGTATCAAAGATTGGCTTCTCGATGGCAAAAACGGCTACCTCGTTCCGTGGATGGATCGCACGGCGTTTGCCGGTAGGATCGACGAACTGCTGCAGAACAAGGCCCAGGCACGCCGCATGGGCGAAGCCGGATTGCGCTTGGTGAGTGAGCGCTACGACTTCCAAGTCTACATCGCCAGCCTCGAAGAAATGTTTTCCCGGGTCATCGGCGGCCGCCGGGGCGTCGCGGTCCCGGCCATGGCGATGGCGGACTAACGCGGAGGGTTTTCCCGCGATTCGATTACGCAGTTTTACCCAAAGTGTCCGCGCGCGACCTGCTCTCTGAAGACTCAGTGAAGATGACCACCGCCCATCATGAATTCGAACGACAGGATCGTGTCGTCAGCCGTTTTCTGGCTGCGCAGACTCCAGTCGGCCGGTGGCGCCTGAATCTGCACACGCGCTGGAAACGAATCGCGTGGAAGGCCGTGACGGGATTCGCCCATGGTCTCAAGCGCACCTTCGACATCGTCATCGCCTCGGTGATGACCGTCCTCCTGGCGCCGGTCTTCGCGCTCGTCGCCCTGCTGGTGAAGCTCGACGGCGGCCCCGTCTTCTTCCGCCAGACCCGCTATGGCCTGCACGGCCGCGAATTCAAAATGCTGAAGTTTCGCTCGATGGTGCCCGACGCCGAGGCCGGGTTGCAGGGACTGCTGAAACTCAACGAAAAAGCCGAAGGCATCACCTTCAAGATGAAGGATGACCCGCGCATTACGAAGGTCGGGAAGTTTCTGCGCAAGACATCCCTCGACGAATTGCCGCAGTTTCTGAACGTGCTCAAAGGCGAGATGTCGCTCGTGGGGCCCCGGCCGCCGGTAAAGCGCGAGGTGGAGCTTTACGACCAACGGCACCGGCGCCGGTTCAACGCCATCCCGGGCATCACTTGCCTGTGGCAGGTCGGCGAGCGCAGTGGCGGGCTTTGGGAAATCGGCGACCGCAACCGAATCGATTTCGAGGAGCAGGTCGGACTCGACGTCCGCTATATCGAAAGTCAGTCGTTTTGGAAGGACCTCTGGCTGCTGGCCAAGACTGTGCCGGCGATTCTTTTTGGAAAGGGCGCCTAGCATGCACGCGATCGTCATTTGCCCAGATCGTTCCAGCGCACTGCCGTTCTTTTCCCGGACGGCCCCGGTGGCCCTCACGCCGGCCTTGGGACCGAACTTGCTCAGCCACGCCTTGACGGCCCTGGCGATCGCCGGAGCAAGGCGCATCACCATCCTGGCCTCGGATCGGCCGGAGGAAATTCGCCGGGCGATTGGCTACGGCGAACGCTGGGGAGTCTCCGCGCGGGTCGTTCCCGAAAAGCGACAACTGACGATCGAAGAAGCCCGGGCCAAATACCGTCCGGTGGACGACTGGGAGTGGATGCCGAAGGACCAGGATATCCTGGTTGCCGATGGCTCTGGAATCCTCGCCGAAAGGTCCCCGCTGCAGAAGCCGGCCGATTGGTTTGCCGCCCTGCAAAAGTGGCTGCCCGATGGCCACGCCCATCGCCTCGGGGTACACGAAATCTCACCGGGTGTGTGGGTCGGTCTGCGCGCACGAATCGAAAACGGCGCTGTCCTCGAAGGTCCTTGTTGGATCGGCGAAGGCGCCTGGATTCGTGCCGGCTCCCGAGTCGGTCCCGAGGCCTGGATCGAGGACGAAGTCTTGATCGATCACGAGGCGGTCGTGCGCGAAAGTTGGGTGGCGCCGCGCACCTATGTCGGCGCATTGACTCACGTCGAACATTCGCTCGCTTGGGGCGCCGGTTTGCTGAATTACGAGACCGATTCTTATCTCGAGGTGCCGGACGCTTTTCTTCTTTCTCCGTTGCAACGGCCGAAAGCACCGCGCAGCCGCAGCGGTCTGCCGGGCCGAATCCTCGCCCTGGCGCTTGGCGTGCTGACTTCACCCGTGGTCCCGCTGGCTTGGTGGCGGAGCCGCCGAAAGGGCGTCGCCTTCCGTGCCACGCATCGCGCCATCCTTCCGCAGGGCGCTGGAACGCTCGATACGATTCGCGAAATCGAATACGATGAATTCCCCAGTTTTCGCGGACTCTGGCGCCGCTGGCCGCAACTGTGGAGCATCGTCCGCGGCGATTTTTCGTGGGTCGGAAACCGGCCCATTACGCGGGAGCAGGCCGCGGAGTTGACCACCGAATTCGAACAACTTTGGCTGGCCGCACCCGTCGGCCTCGTCTCGCTCGCGGACGCGGAAGGGTGTGCCGAGGCATTCGGCGATGAAGCTCGCGCCCATGCCAGCTTTTACGCCGCGCAACTGGGGCGGAAGCTCGACCTGCAAATCCTGCGCCGTCTTTTCCAACGAAACTTTCAACCCGCACCGTGAACCATCCTCGAACTATGAATCTGGCCATCGAAAACAACGAAACTCTGCAAGTGACCGAGTTGAAAGAACTGAGTGGCGCCGCTGCGACCAACATTCGCGACCAGATTCGCGGTGCGCTGAAGCCCGCTCATCAATGCCTGGAGATCGATCTCTCCGAGACGGCCTTTGTCGATAGCAGCGGCCTTGGCGCCTTGATCGCCCTTCACAAGACGCTGCGTGGCCGTGGCGGACAAATGCGCCTCGTCAATCCGAGCCAGACCTGCCTGCAACTCCTCGAACTCACGCGGCTGCATCGGACGTTCGAAATCGTCACCCGCTGACCAATGCTGACGATGCAAAACCTTGAAGCCAAAGGCGGTGTGCTGCCGAGTCTGCGCCTCGAATGTGAGTGCGATCTCGCCGCCGTGCGCATGGCTTCCCTCCAGGTGCGCGCTTTCCTCACCGCCCGCGGCTTGTCCGACGAGATGGTCGCCGGATTGGAGTTGGCCCTGGTCGAAGCGGCCAACAATGCCGTCGAACATTCCGCCGGTGACGCCCGCGATCTTCCCATCCGGATCGATGCCACCGTGGGCTGGCGGGAAGTGGAATTGCGCATTTGCGATCACACCCCGGGATTCGAGTTTCCGGAACAAGCCGAATTGCCGGACGACGATTGTGAAGGCGGCCGTGGGCTTTTCCTCATCCAGGCGTTGGTGGATCAAGCAGTCTACCTGCGCTCGCGAAGCGAGAACTGCCTGATCCTCACCAAGGCACATCGCCTGAACGCGAAGACCGCGGTGAGCGAGCCCGCTTCGGAGCCGGCTCTCCGGGCCCAACTCGTGGACCTCGAGCAAATGCTCGACGGCATGACCGAGGAGCTGAGCTACAGCTACGAAACGCTCACTTCGATCTTTCGTTACAGCACCCAGCTTGCTTCCTCGCAGGACCTGAGCAGCTTTGCCGACCGACTCTTGCGCGACGCTCTGGTCCACGCCGAAGCGGAGTTCATCGTGCTGCGCCTCTTTGACAGTGAACGCGGCACCTTGCGCGTGCAGCACACCGCTCCAACGGCGGAATTCCCGGAAGTGCGCCTGAAGGACACCACCTCGCGCGAGGCCGAAGCGGCCCGCACGCGCCAGGACGCCTGGTTCGATGCCGCTCATCCCCTCGCCAAGGAAGACGCGCTCAGCCGCGTGACCGGCTTGCGCATCGGCGTCTGCCATCCGCTCGCGCTCAACGACCAATTGCTCGGCACTCTCACGCTGGCGCGCATCGGCCGCGACACCCCGTTTCGTGCCGCGCAGATCAACCTCCTGCACACGCTGGCGGATTTCCTCGCGATCCAAATCGCCAACGACCGCTTCCTCCAGGAGCGGATGCAGACCCAGGTCATGCGTCGCGAATTGGACATCGCGGCCGGCATCCAGCGCTCACTGCTCCCGACGCGAATCCCGAGTGTCACCTCGTTCTCCATCGCCATCGGCTGTGAAAGCGCCCGGGACGTCGGCGGCGATTTTCTCGATGTCATTCAGGTCGACGACGCCGGGGTGCTCTTCGTGATTGCCGACGTCATGGGCAAGGGAATTCCCGCGGCACTCCTCGCGGCGATCCTCCGCAGTGTGGTGCGCTCGCTGCCCCAGAATTTTTCCAATCCCGCGATGCTCCTCTCCGCGGTGAACCGGATCCTCTACGATGATTTTTCACGCGTGGACATGTTTGCCACGGCCTTGGTTGCCTACCTCGACCGGCCCGGATGCCGGCTGCTGGCGGCCAGCGCGGGACATTGTCCCCTGCTCATCGCCGATCCACGGGATGGGGCAATTCAACGCATCGAAGCTTCCGGACCGCCACTCGGAGTTCTGCCCGAGGTGGGGTATTTCGCCGAACTCGTGCCGCTGGAGCGTGGCGCCCGCGCCCTCCTCTATACCGATGGCATCACCGAACTGGCCAATCCCGAAGGCGAAATGTTCACCGAGGAACGCTTGAGCCAATGGTTTGCGGCCCGTCGCCACGTCGGGCAAAGCGCGGGAGCTCTGAAGCTCGCACTCGCCGAGGAACTCGCCCGTTTTCGACGCGGCCAACAGCCGCGGGACGACCAGACCTTCATCCTTCTCAGCCACGACAAGCCATGAGCTCACCGATTCTCATCGTCGACGACGAACCTTTCATGCTGCGCCTCATCGATGCATCCCTCAAGAAGGGCGGCTTTACCGCGGCGACCTGCCGCAGTGGAGAATCGGCCATCGAGTGGGCCACCCAGCATCCGCCTCAATTGATCATTATCGATCTCATGATGCCTGGTCTCGACGGCCTGGCCACGCTGCAGGTCATGAGGCAGACAACCGCTCTGGCCGATGTCCCCATCATTATGCTCACGGCCAAAGGCCACCTCCTGGCGCAGGTGGAAGCCACCCGGATCGGCGTCGAAGTCTTCCTGACGAAACCTTTCAGCCCCAGCCAACTCCTCGACGAGGTCAAGCGACTCCTCGCTGCTCACACCGTTTCATGAAAGACCGCCTCTCACTATTCATCATGGTTGACGCCTGCGGCTGGGAGATCGTCCGGAACGATCCCTTTGCCCGCGAATTTGCCCCGCAGCGCAAGCGGCTTGACTCGGTCTTCGGCTACAGTTCGACCTGCGTGCCGTCGATTCTCTCGGGGCGGTGGCCGGTCGAACATCGGAACTGGTGCTATTTCATCTACGATCCGGAGAACTCGCCTTTCCGCATGTTGCGCCATCTTCGGTGGCTGCCGACGTGGCTCACCGGTCGCCGCATCGTCCGCCGACTGCTCACGAAGTGCGTCAAAGCGCGGCTCGGCTTCCGCGGTTACTTCGATCTCTACAACATTCCTTTCCGCTACATCTCGCTCTTCGACTTCACGGAGAAGAAGAGCCCGCTCCAGCCCGGCGGCATGAATGCCGGCTCGAACATCTTCGATTTCCTGGTCGAAAACGACGTTCCCTATTTCGTCACCGATCCGGCGCAATCGGAGGAAACGAACCGCGACGCGCTCATCGCCGACCTCGAAAAGGAGCGCATCGATTTTGCCTTTCAATATTGGGCGGGTCTCGATGGTTTGTTGCACCGCGTCGGCAACGATTCCCCGGAAGTCCCGGCAAAATTGCGCGTCTACGAACAATGGATCGGCCAGGTGATGGCCACCGCCCGCCGGCACTACCGCGAAATCGCACTCTATATCTTCAGCGATCACGGCATGGCCAACTGCGATGAACACCTCGACCTGCGCACGACGATTGATGCGCTCGGCCTGAAGATGGGCGTCGACTACGCCGTGGTCTACGACTCCACCATGGCGCGGTTTTGGTTCCTGCGCGATGGCGTGCGCGAGCAAATCGCCGCCGCTCTGGAGCGCGTCCCGCAGGGCCGCATCATTCCCGATTCGGAACTGGATCAAATGCACGCCCTCTTTCCGGACCGGGCCTTCGGCGAACTCATTTTTCTCATGCGCGAAGGAGTGCTCATCGTCCCGAGCCACATGGGGGAGCGACCCATCCGGGCGATGCACGGGTATCATCCGACCGACCCGCAAAGTTACGCGACGCTCATGACCAATCAGCCGGAAATCCCGGAGGAGATCACGGCCATTCCGCACATTTATCAACTAATGAAACTGGAGGCCGAAGCAGCGCTGTCGCCGGCGGCAACTGTATGAACCGGCTGCATCTCCACGTCCTCGTTGGGACTCTCGTCGTCCTCGGTGTCGCCCTCGGCACGGGAGCCATGACCTGGCGCGACCGGGACCGGACCATGCGGGCCGGCTTCATTCGCCGGGTGACGGCCTGCGCCGCAGTGATGGACCATGTGGGAGCCCGCAGTCTCGAAGGCGGTCCGTCAGACACGGAGCGCCTCGCCTACCAGCAATTGCACAAACAACTCCAGGCCCTGCGCGCGACCGACAGCCGTTTGCTGGCCGTGGATCTCCTGCGCATCCTGCCGAACGGGCAGGCGATTTACCTGCTCGATGCAAGAGCGGCAAAGGCGCCCGCGCATTTCGGCCCGGGCCAGTTTTACAAGGAGGACGCGCTCAACGCGGCGTTCCAATCTACTCTTCATACTGGGGCGGCCTCGATGGAAGGACCGATCCAGGATGGCGCGGGAACGTTTCTCATCGCTTATGCGCCCATCGGGCAAATCGCACCCGTGCACGAAGTGCTGGTCCTGGAAATGTCCGGCGAAGAGTGGCGTTCCAAGATCTGGCTCACCACGCTCGAAGCAGCCGGGGCCGTCCTCTTCATCCTGGGGCTGCCCTTTGGGGCGGTGGTGGTTTTCTCTCACCGCTATCGCATCCACCGGGAACTGAATGACATCGGCATGCGCCACCAGATGCTTATCGAGCAGTTGCCCACAGTGACTTACATTGCCGAACCCGGGGCCACCGGACGCTGGTACTTCGTCAGCCCACAAATTGAGAGGTTGCTCGGTTACACCGTCGAGGAATGGAAAGCCGATCCCGCGCTCTACCGGAACAGCATTCACCCCGACGATCGGGAAGCGGTCTTTGAAGAGGAGTGCAATGCCGTGGCCGAGCACCGCCGCTTCCGGCACATATTCCGATTCCTCGCCCGCGATGGGCGGACGATCTGGTGCTCGGCCGAAGCGCGTTCCTTGCCCGCGAAAGACGGCGAGCCCGGATTATTGCAGGGCGTCATTTCCGACATCACCGAGCGAAAACAAGCGGAGCTGGAACTCGAGCGCGCCAAAGCCGCCGCGGAAGAAGCCAATCGGGCCAAGAGCGATTTTCTGGCCATGATGAGCCACGAAATTCGCACGCCGATGAACGGCGTCATCGGCATGACAGGCATCCTGCTCGAAACGCCGCTGAATCGGGAACAGATCGAATATACCGAAACCATTCGCAGCTCGGGGGAGACGTTGCTGGAAATCATCAACGCGATCCTCGATTTCTCGAAGATCGAATCGGGCAAAATGGAAGTCGAGCGTCAGGCGTTTGACGTCAGCCAGGTCGTGGAGGAAGTGGTCGATCTTTTTGGCCGGCCAGCCTCGGCCAAGAACGTGGATCTCCTTTTCTGCATCGATCCCTCCATTCCCTCGCGCGTCGCCGGTGACGCGACCCGGCTCCGCCAAGTGCTGAGCAATCTCGTCTCCAATGCCGTCAAATTCACGGAGCGCGGTGAGATCGAAATTCAGGCGAGAATTGGCGGAGAGACGACGAATGGCTCCGCAGTTTACGAAGGCACCTCTCCGGATCCGGATTCCTCTGCCTGTGCGGACGAAACACTGGAGCTTCTCTTTTCCGTTCGCGATTCCGGCATCGGCATCCCCACCGAGAAAATGTCCCGGCTCTTCCAAAGCTTCAGCCAGGTCGACTCGTCGACTTCGCGCCGCTACGGCGGCACTGGACTCGGTCTGGTCATCAGCAAACGGCTCGCCGAAATCATGGGCGGCCGCATGTGGGTCGAAAGCGAAGAGGGCAAGGGCGCGACATTTTACTTCACCATCCGCGTGCCGGTCGTTGCGGAGATCATCTGCGAAAAGTGCTCGGCGCCTCCCGCGGAGGTCGCCGGGCGTCGGATGCTGGTGGTCGATGACAGTGCCACCAACCGCCGCATCCTCCTCTTCCATCTCCATCGCTGGGGGGTCCAGACACTGGAAGCCGCCAGCGGAGCCGAAGCCGTCAAACTTCTTCAATCCGGCGAGCACTTCGACGTCTGTCTGCTGGATATGCAGATGCCGGGAATGACCGGTTTGGATGTCGCCAGTGTCTGGCGTCATCGGCATGCAACCTCCACTTTGCCATTCCTCTTTCTCAGTTCGCTGGGACATTCCGAACTTCGCCATGCGATCGAAGCGATCGGCCACACACGAATGCTCCTGAAACCGACAAAGCCCGCGCAGCTTCTGGAAGCTATTCGGGAAATGCTCGGAGACCCCACGGAAAGAGTTCCGGCGCAGTCGCTGGTGGCCGCGCCCACCCGCTCGCGAATCGAGAGCGCACCGACCATCCTGCTCGCCGAAGACAATGCCGTGAACCAGGCGGTCGCCCGGAAGATGTTGCAAAAACTGGGATGTCGCGCGGACGTCGTGTCGAGCGGCAGCGAGGCGCTGGCCGCGCTCCGTCAGCGTCCGTACGACGTCGTGCTCATGGACGTGCAGATGCCGGACCTCAACGGCTTTGAAGCCACGGAACGACTGCGCCAGATGCCGCTGCCCGGCGCGCAACCCTGGGTCATCGCCCTGACCGCGAATGCCCTCAAGGGCGACCGCGAACGTTGCCTCGCCGCCGGCATGGACGACTACATTCCGAAACCCGTACGGCTCGACGATCTGGAACAGGGCTTGGTGCGCGCCGTCGAGGCGCTCCGGGCGCGGACGCTGGAAGCCAACGAGACGGCGGTTACCGCCCATGCCGCATGAACACAGCGACCTGCACTTTGAATCCAATTACGGAGACCATCCCGCCGCGCCGGTGCAATGATCGGATCATCCATGTTCCCCGTCGTTTCGTCGCGGAGGAATGGGGAGGCACGGAGACCGTGATCCAGGAAATTTCGCGCCAGCAGCAGCACGCCGGCTGGCAACCCGAGATTCACACCTCGATGGCTCTCGCGACGCAACGCGCCAGCGTCGTCGGTGGAATCCCCGTCCATCGCTACACGCACTGCTATCCCTTCTTCGGGTTGACCGCGGCGGACCGGCTTTCCATGGACAAAAAGGGCGGGAATCTGCTCTCGCTTTCGTTGTTCGCCAATCTCTTGCGGATTCCCAACGTGCGGCTGTTCCACGCGCACGCCTTGAAGCGTCTGGGCGGCGAAGTTCGCACCGTGGCACGTCTCCGCCGCAAACCACTCGTCGTTTCCCTTCACGGAGGAGTGTTCGATGTGCCGGCCGCAGAACTCGAAACGATGCTCCGGCCCATCGCAAACAAGACCGAGTGGGGCAAACCATTCGGGGCGCTCTTCGGCTCGCGGCGCGTGCTCGAGGAAGCCGATCAAGTGGTGTGCGTCGGCCAGAGCGAAATGGAGAAGGCCCAGGGCGAATTGCAGCATGATCGCGTCGTCTATCTGCCGAACGGAGTAGACACCGCGAAGTTCGCCAACGGAGACGGCCCGGGCTTCCGCCGCAAGCACGGAATTTCCCCAAGCACCTTCCTCGTGCTCAACATCAGCCGGATCGATGCGCAGAAAAATCAACTGCTGCTCGTCGACGCATTTGCGCGGCTGAGAGCGGGCGCGGGGGAAGCGCAGTTGTGCATCATCGGCCCTGAGACCCAGCCCGAATACGCCTCCAGGCTCCGGGCGCGTATTCGCGAACACCAACTCGAGGATGCGGTCAAGATTCTTCCCGGTCTGCGCAACGATGATCCGGATCTGGTGAACGCTTTTCACGCCTGCGACGTTTTCGCGCTGCCTTCCATGCATGAACCTTTCGGCATCGTTGTCCTGGAAGCGTGGAGCGCGGGCCGCCCCGTCATCGCCAGCGCGGTCGGTGGCTTGAAGACTCTGGTTTCGGATGCGCGCACCGGGCTCCTCTTCGATCCCAACTCGAGCGACGCCGCGGATCGTCTTTCGCGCGGAATGCTCCGTCTTCGGGGGGCTCCCGGTTTCGCTGCCGAACTCGGCCGGGCCGGGCGTGCCGAGGCCATGCGCAACTACGACTGGGAAGTGATCGGTGAGCGGCTCGAAGGGGTCTACCAGGCTGCGGAGGAACATGCCGCCCGGCGCTACGGAAGGAGACAGTCATGAACGTCAAAGGCACTTTGTGGCGCACCTCCGCTTCGAGTTATCTGCGGACCATCGTCCGGCTCATCCTCGGCCTGGTGACTTTCCGCATGCTCTACAGCGGCTTGAGCAAATCCGACTTCGGATTCTGGTCGCTGCTTTGGAGTGTCTTCGGCTATGGCGTGCTCGTCGATTTCGGCCTGGGCTTCGCCGCCCAGAAGCGTGTCGCCGAACTCGCCGTGAGCGAAGACTGGGAAGAACTGAGCCGCGTCCTGAGCACGATCATCACCTTCTTTCTCGGCGTCGGCGCAATCGTCCTGCTCCTCGGGTGGTTCGGTGCGGATGCCCTGCTCGGCACATTCAAAATTGCCCCGGGCGACGAGCATCACTACCGGGGTGTATTTCTCATTTTCCTCGGCGGCTTGGCGGTCGGTTTTCCGCTTGGAATTTTTCCGGAAATCCTTCGCGGCCTGCAGCGCATCAGCACGGTCAACCACATCATCACGATCGGCGTTGTGGTCAACGCCGCGCTCCTGGCGGCGGCCCTGCATTTTGGCTGGGGTCTCCATGTCATCCTCCTCATTGCCCTGGCGACGACCATCGGTCCCGATCTCGCTTGTGCGATCGTCGCGCGGGCACTTCTTCCGCAGGTGCGCATCAGCCCGAGGCTCTTCCAGTGGGGCAAGGTCCGCCAGACGATGCAATTCTCGATCTGGGCCTACCTCATCACCGCGACAAACATCGTCCTCGGCAAAACCGATCAACTGGTCATCGGCACGACCCTCGCCGTTTCCGCCGTGGCGATTTACGTCACCGGCTCGAAAGTCAGCGATATCTTCAGCATGTTCACCCGGCAGTTGCAGGAGGCGCTCTCGCCCGCGGCCGCCCATCTCCGCGCCAAAGGCCATCATGACGCGTTGCGCGAACTGCTCGTCGAAGGCACGCGGCTGAGCGTGATGATCGCCGCGCCGCTTTATCTGCTCTGCGCGTTTTACATGGCGGAATTGATGAAACTCCTCACGGGGGAAGCGCAGCCCAACCCCGACGGCTACTGGACCGGCCAAGTGCTTCTCGCCTGGTATTTCACCAGCATCATGACCCACAACGTCAGCAAACGAATCTTCGTGATGTGCGGCCATGAGCGGAGGCTGATGTGGCTCGGCCTGGCCGAAACTATCGGCAATCTGGTGTGCAGTATCGGCTTGATCCTGGTTTTCAAAAAGGTCGTCTGCGTCGCCGTGGGCTCGATCATCCCGTCGCTGGTCATCGGCTGGGGATTCATGTGGCCATGGTGCGCGCGCGATGCCGGCCTGAGCCCCTGGCAACTCGCCCGCGCCGTGCTGCTGCCGACATTCTTCGGATGTCTGCCCATGGCTGCGGCATTGTGCACTCTGCGTTTCCTGCCATGGCACCATGGAACCTTGAACTTTGGCGTCGTGGCGATCGAGAGCACGCTGGCCATCGCGATCGCATTTGCCGGCTTTTGGAAGTGTGTGCTCACGGAAACGGAGCGCGCCAAGATCGCTGGGTATTGGGTGCGCATTCATCCGCGGAGGAGGCTGGCATGAGCGATCCATTGGTCAGCATCATCATGCGCTCCTTCAACGAGGCCTGGGCCTTGCGCGAGACCTTGCCCGCACTGCTCGCCCAGGACTGGACCCATTGGGAACTCATCGTCATCGACTCCGGCTCAACGGACGGCTCGGTGGATCTCATTCGGGCGGCGCGCCCCGCCCACTTCGTCCAGATTCAGCCGCACGAATACAATCCCAGCCGCGTCATGAACCAGGGAATGCGTCTGGCGAGTTCGGAGATTTGCATTTTCCTCAATGCTGATGCGACGCCGCAAGGCGCGGGGTGGCTGCGTCCGCTCGCGGAGGCGCTCTCCGACCCGTCGACCGGCGCCGCCTTCGGCCGCCAAATTCCGCGGCCCGATTGCCACGCCGTTTTCGCCTGCGATTACGATCGCTGCTTCGGTCCGCAGCGCGAATCCGCCGCCTGGGATCACTTCTTCAGCATGGTCAGCAGCGGACTGCGAAAGGACATCTGGGCACAACGCGGTTTTCGCGAGGACCTGCAATACGCGGAGGATGATGAATACACGCGCTGGTGCAAGGCGCAGAGGTACGGCGTCGCCTACTGCGAGAATTCCGTCGTCATGCACTCCCACAACTACACCCTCGCGCAGGCCTATAAACGCGCTCGTGGGGATTCCTTCGCCAGCGCGGCCACGAAAGCGGCTCGCTCGCCGGGGCTGGGCGATTTTGGGCCTGGGCTGTTCTTCCCATTATTGCGCGACGCGGCTCGCGATCTCACCTGGTGCTGGCGCCAGGGCCGCATCAACGAATGGCCGCACGCTCTGTCCGTGCGCGCCGCCCAGCGTCTCGGAAAAACCGTCGGGTTCCGTGGCGGCTGGTCCCACTACCACCGAAATCCGGCACAACCAATATGAACCCTTCACTTACCATTGTTTCCGCCTGCGATCAGAATTTTCTCTGGGGTGCCTACCTGCTCGTCGCGAGTGTGGCGCGCAACCTCCCCGGGACACCACTCCACTTCCTGCAAACCGGTTTCACCGACGAGGACGTCGCGCTTCTGACCCAGTTTACCGACACGCGTGTCCTCTCCCTGACCGACAAAGATCCCCGCAGCGTGACCAACCGCAAAGCAGAGGCCTTGCTCAGCGCGGACACCGACTACGTCGCCTGGCTCGACGCGGACTGTTTCGTGATCGGCGACGTCCGCGAATATCTGTTCCCCAGCAATGGCGAATTCCAGATCCGGTTGCGTGAACCGTGGGAAAACGCCTGGGTCTGGCGCAATCACTACGCCGCAGGAGAGGCCCGCGGTGGCTTGCCGCGCGCCGTCGCCGAACAGTGGCGTCACGACGTCGGCCAATCCCCAACCGCAAACTTGGAGACCACGTGCGTGGCCAACGCCTTTGTCCTGCACCGACGGCATCTGGGATTCGTCCGCGAATGGCAGGCGCAAATCGCCAAAGTCATTCCGCCGACGGACGTCGGGCCGGTGGACAAAAGTTCTCCCGCTTATTTCATGACGGATGAATCGGTCCTCACCTCGCTGCTCGCCTTCTCCGATGCCGCACCGCCCATCGCGAAAATCCGCCTGAACGAGGATCCGGCGGCGCACATCGCCCACTTCGGGGCAAATCCCAAACCATGGAAACGCTGGCGCAAGCATCTTTGGTATTGCCATCACCACGTGCTGGATTTGATCGATTGGGCCGAGGCGTCCGGTTACCGGATTCCTCCGCTGCCGTGGAGCTTTCGCCGAAGCAGCGAGTTACCCGCCTATCTCATGGCCACCGGTGAAGATTGGTGGATCAAGGCTCGCGCGACGGCCGCCAAAATGATCCGTAACAACTGACCTGTTGTGAAAATCCTCGTCGTCACCAATCTCTATCCGCCCCATTACATCGGTGGCTACGAACTGCGCTGTGAAGTGGTGGTGAAGGCTTTGCGGGCCCGTGGGCACACCGTGCAAGTGCTCACCTCGGATCACGGCGTCGGCGCCGACACGCCCGTGGGCAACGAACCGGACGTCGAACGTTCCTTGCAAATCCATGGCTTTTATGGCCATCCCTGGCTCGGCATTCGAAAATTGCGAGCGCTGGAGTCTCATAATAATCGGCGCGTGCGCGCGGCCGTGGCCAGGCATTGCCCGGACGTGGTCCATGTCTGGAACTTGGGCGGGATTTCCAAGTCCATCATCTTCACGTTGCAGCGCCTGGGGGTGCCCACGGTCTTCGACGTATCGGATCACTGGATCGCGCGCAGTCTCGTCGGCGACGTCTGGCTGCGCTGGTGGAATCAGCAGGATCCGCCTTTCACGCATCGCGCGCTGCGCACGGCGTGGAATACGCTCGGACGGCGTGAACGCTGGCAACTGGAAGCGCCGACGAATCCTCTTCGCCACATGGATTTTTCGCGCATTTACTTTTGCAGCGCCGCGTTGCGCGACATCACCGCCAGCAAGGGCTACGCTGTAAACCACGGCGCGGTGATTCATTGTCCCGTGGACACCACGCGTTTCCAAGGCGCTCCCCGCCCGGCGAGCGCCCCTCTGCAAAAGCTCCTCTACGTCGGCCGGCTTTCTGAAGACAAAGGCGCGCTCACCGCGCTGAAGGCGATGGCGTTGGTCCGCGACAAGTTTGCCGGCGTGCTTCATCTTTATGGGCGTGGCGACGCCGAGTACGAGGCAAAGCTCCGCAGCTTTGCAGAACGCGAGCGCCTGAGCGTTGAGTTTCGTTCCGCCACCGCAGCGGAAATGCCGCAAGTCTATCGCGAGCACGACGCCTTGCTCTTCACTTCGGAATGGGAGGAACCTTTCGCCCTGACTCCGTTGGAAGCGATGGCCAGTGGCCTCCCGGTGATTGGCACCACCACCGGTGGGAGCGTCGAACTTTTCCGCCACCAGGAAAACGCACTCACTTATCCCGCTGGGGATGCCACCTCGCTGGCCAGTCAGATCATGACGCTCAATCGCGAATCCGAGTTGCGGGCAGCGATGGCTGCCCGCGGACAGGCTGAGGTGCGCGAAAAATTTGCCGAGACCCACATCATCCCGCAGATCGAGGAATATTTGCGCGAGACGGTGGCCAACTGGCGTCCTGTACGCCTTCCCGATTTTCACGAATGAACCGGCGCTTCACCATCGACGGCAGCGATGCCCTCGAACACGAACTGCTCGAGCTTTGCGACCGGATCGCCGAGTCCATTCAGTCGATCGTCCCGGCGCATCGTCTCGAAGGCCTGCTGCTCGGCGGCGGCTACGGCCGCGGCGAAGGTGGCGTCTTGCGCACCCCGGCGGGCGATCGCCCCTACAATGATCTCGAGTTTTACGTGCTCATTCGGGGCCCGGTATTTTTCAGCGAGCGACGCTACAGAACCGCGTTGCATGAATTGGGGGAACGCCTCAGCCACACGGCGGGCTTGGAAGTGGAATTCAAAATCCTTTCGACAGCGCGGCTCCGCCGCAGTCCGGTGTCCATGTTTTACTACGATCTCGTTCTGGGCCATCAGCGACTCGTCGGCGGGCCGGACTTGCTCGATGGGTGCGAGCATCTCCGCCATGCGGAAAAGATTCCACTGCACGAGGCTACCCGTTTGCTGATGAATCGTTGTTCCGGTTTGCTTTTTGCGCTCGAGCGGCTGCAACGGTCGGATTTCAACGCGGACGACGCCGATTTCGTGGGGCGGAATCTCGCCAAGGCGCAACTGGCATTTGGTGACGTCGTGCTCACGGCCTTCGGCCAGTACCACCACAGTTGCCGCGAACGTTCGCGCCGTCTGGCACAGTTGCCGGCAGACCACGAAATGCCCTGGCTGGAAGTGATCCGGCGTCACCATGCCGACGGTGTTTCCTTCAAATTGCATCCGTTTCGTTGCGCCGAAAGCCGGGCTGACTTGATGCAGCGGCTTGGGGAACTGCGCGCCCTGGGCGGCACGCTCTGGCTCTGGCTCGAAGAGCGCAGACTGCACGTGCATTTTGCCAGCCCACGCGAGTACGCTCAAAGTCCGGTGGACAAATGCCCCGAAACATCAGCGTGGCGCAATCGGCTGGTTCACTGGAAGACCGCCGGGTTGACCGCGGCATTACGACCCGAAGCCCGGCGCTATCCGCGGGAGCGCCTCTTGCGAAATCTTTCGCTCCTTCTGTGGGAATCCACCGCCGATCCAACCGCCGATTTCACACGACGTGTCGAGGCTTACGCCCGGGATTGGCGACGTTTCAACTAACACCGACGAACTGCCATGAAGATTCTCGTCTTTTATCCCTATATTCCTTTTCCGCTCGACCGAGGTACTTTCCAGCGAACGTTCCACCTCCTGCGGGCGCTGGCCCGCGATCATGAAGTTGATCTGCTGGCGCTTTCGGAAAACGGCGAAAACATGGAGCACCGGGCGGTCTTCGAATCCTTCTGCCACGAAGTGGAGTTTGTGCCATTTCAGCACCCGCCGTGGCAGCGACTGCTCGGGGGGCGGCTCTGGAATCCCCTGCCGGCGAACGTCGCACACTGGACCCTGCCCCATGTCGCCGAGGCACTGGCCCGCCGCCTAAAGCGATGCCAGTACGATGTGGTTCACGCGTGCGACCTGGTCCTGGCGCAATATTTCGTGGATGCGCATCGCGAGCAAACGCTGGTCGTCGATCGCAGCCGCGTCGACTTGCAATTCCAATTGATGGAACACGCGCGCATGAAGTTTCCGCTGCAGCAACGGCTCCTTCGCTACGAGAGCTACGCGAAGCTGTGGCGGTTCGAGCGCAAAATCGCCCGTCGCGCGGCGTTGGAAGTGGTGTGCGGTCCCGACGACGAAACGTTCCTGCGGCAGCGCATCGATCGCGACATGCCGATCGAAGTCATCGCCAATGGCGTCGACCTCGATTACTTCCAACCGGGGACGGTTCAGGAAAAGCGGGCGGAAAAGCCGACCGTCCTGTTCTGCGGCGCGATGGATTACAACCCGAACATCGACGCCCTGCGTTGGTACTTTGGCGAAGTGCACGATCGCCTCCGGCAACTCGTTCCCGATCTCGAGGTGCTCGTCGTTGGCAAGGCTCCCGTGGCCGAAGTCCTCGCCCATGGCGGTCGACCTGGAGTCACGGTCACCGGCAGCGTTCCCGACGTGCGGCCGTACTATTGCCGCGCCTGGTTGCAAATCGTCCCCTTGCGCATTGGCGGTGGCACGCGGTTGAAAATCGTCGAGTCGATGGCCATGGGAACGCCGGTCGTTTCCACCACCATCGGCGCCCAAGGGCTCGACCTCCGCCACGGGAACGACATCCTGCTGGCAGACACCCCGGAGCAGTTCGCTCGCGAAACAGCCCAGGCCCTGCAGGACGCGACGCTACGGGCTCACATCGAAACCATTGCCATGAAAACGGCAAACGACCGGCTCTCGTGGCCGATGCTCGGACGGCGGTTGAGCGAGGTTTACGAAGAACGTTTCGGCCGCCAAACGAAGAAAACGGCGCCCTTGGAAACCGCTACTGGCCGCTGAACTGCTTCAATACGGGAATCGCCGCGGCGTAGGCTGTGGCCACGGCTTCAATCCCCGTGGCAATTTGCGCGGTCGCGCCGGCCAGCGCCGCTTCTTCCAGCGCGAGACAGATTGCCCGAAGCTCTTCGAGCCCGAAGGTAGCCGAACTTCCGGCGATGGAATGCGCCGTACGCCCGAGCGTCTGCAAATCTCCCTGCCCGGCGGCTTCGCGCAGTACGGCAATCTGCGCCGGTGTGTCACCGAGATACTGCGCGATCAATTCCCTCACCGTATCGGCATCGAGTTCCGCGAGGAGCAAGGCGAGAGCGCTATTGGGGGTCATTGCCGATTAAACTCCACCGGTATCAATACGATGCGCTCTTTCACGGGCGGGTCCGGCAAACTTCAGCTCCTTTCCCAGCGGCACTCGCGCCGGCGCCGGAGCTTTGGTCTTTTCCCGCCGCCACGTTTCCAGCCGGGATACAATCCCGAGCAGGAGCAACCAGAGCATCATATTGCGCGGTTGGGTGAGGACACGCTCCAGGGTGCTTTGGAGATAATTGCAAGCGCATCCCGCGAAGATGCCCAGACTCACGCAGCCGAAGAGATGATTTCGGAAACTCCACATCGCCCGCACGTTCCACCAGAGGAAAACTCCGATGAACAAAAGATAGCTGCCCAGCCCCTGCCAACCGGTCTCGGAAAGCAGCAGGTAATAGTGGCTCTCGACCACGCCCTTCGCGTAGTCCGCATCGACTTTGTGGCCGCGTTCACGCTCCCAATCATCAATGACGTCCCCATAGGAAAACGGGGGATTGATAACATGCGCATAGTTATTCCAGCCGATGCCCAGCGGATGCGCCTGGACCATAGCCTTCGACGCAGCGTTCATCAGGTGACGAGTCTCGCCGCTGGCCTCGTTGCCTTCATCATGAAAGCGCGCGACGATCGTGTGAACGGCGAGGGCAAACCCAATGAGCCCCACGGCTCCGAGCGCGCCGACCGTGACCAACCGGCGCTTCGTCGGCTTGTCGAGAAGGCTCAAAATCACGACCGCGCCCGTGCCCAGCGCGAAGACGATGAGGCCAGCCCGGGAAAGGGTGCTTTGAACGATTCCGGCGCAAGCCACAAATGCAAAAAGGAGGAAATTGCCGCGCGATACATTCGTCCCCATTCCAGCGGCAAGAAAGAGCAGGCCCGCCATCGCCGCGTACATGGCGAGAGGGTTCTGATGCTCAAACGTGCCGCGCACCTGGTAGACGTGATCCAGGTATTTGAACTTCAGCACGATGAGCAACTCCCAGCACAAGGCGATCGCCATCACCCGCAGGGAATAGGCGAGGTGTTCCTCCCGGCGAACGAAGTTATAGGCGGCGATGAAGAGGAGCGCGGCTTTCACCCATTTGAGCGCCGCCATGCACACGTAGGCGGGGACGGGGGCATTGACGATGGAGATGAACGACAGCGCGCAATAGAGCAGATACAGCCACAGGCCCGGCGGACACCACCGAAAGGTCCTGGGCGACTCGCGCCAGAGTGAAATGGACAGCGCCAGAGCCAGCACTTCGTTGAAGTAAAAGGAATATCCCTTGGCGTGGCCTCGATACCACTCCACCGAGTTGAGCGTCAGCCCCCACTCCGCCGGCCCGAACAGACCGCCGATGGTCATGAAACAAATCATGGCAAACACGACGGCCTGCGCTTTCGCCCGCCCACGCATCCACAGCCCGGCAGCCGGCGCGAATCCGGCAAAAAGCGCGAGGACGACGAGTAGTTTGAAAATGTCTTTGGCTGCCACCCCCGGACAATGAGCCGGAAACGTTCCAAACAGGGCCAGCCGCACGCTGGGGTAATCCTACGTAGGATTACAGGGTTTCCCGCGATGACGTTGGTTCACGAAACGCTACTTCCGACAGTGCCCGCCAATGACCATCGCACCACCACCAACGACCAATCCTCCCCGCTCCGGAATCGCCATCCTCGGCGTTCCATTCGACAGCGTGACGATGGACGAGGCCGTCGAATTGATCGAGGGAATGGTCGCTTCGGGCAAGCCGCACTACCTGGCCACGGCGAATGTGGATTTCACCGTTCAGGCCCTCGAAGACGAAGAACTGCGCCGCATCCTTTTCGACGCGCACCTCGTGCTGTGTGACGGCACGCCATTAGTTTGGGCCTCGCGTTGGCTGGGCAATCGCCTCCCCGAGCGCGTCGCCGGCTCGGACCTGGTGCCTATTCTCATCGCTCTCGCCGCGCGCCAGGGTTACCGCGTTTATTTCCTCGGCGGCCGCGCGGACGTCACGGCGCGGGCCATCGAGAACATTCGCCAGCAGCATCCCACACTCAATGTCGTCGGATCGGATTCTCCGGACTTCGCGCCGCTTCATGAAATGGACCACGAGAAGATTTGCGCCCGCATCCGCGCCGCCCGGCCCGACCTGCTCTTCGTTTCGTTCGGTTGTCCGAAACAGGAAAAGTGGATCGCCATGAATTTCCGCAATCTTGGAGTGCCGGTATGCGCCGGAGTCGGAGCGACGATCGATTTCCTCGCCGGAGAAATGGCCCGCGCACCTAAGTGGATGCGGAGTTGCGGTCTGGAATGGCTCTTCCGCCTCCTCCAGGAACCACGCCGTCTCTTCCAACGTTACGTCAAGGATTTCTGGGTATTCGGCTGGGGCCTCCTTCGCCAGTGGCAAATGATGCGGCCCGGCGGACCCTCCCAGCCGGTTCTGATTTCGTCGCTCGTCCAGAGCGAAACCTCCGAACTCTCGCTGCCGGACCGGTTCGACGCCGCATTCGTGGCGAGCAGCGCGGAGCTCTGGGAGTCGCTCGGCGCTTCGAGCCGGACGCTGCTCGCCGACGCCTCGCACGTCGGGTTCATCGACAGTACCGGCGTGGGCGCACTCATTCGGCTGCGAAGGCTTCTGCGGGAAAAGGATGCGGAACTCATCCTCGTGGCTCCTTCACCTTCCCTTCTTCGCGGGTTGGAACTCATGAAACTGTCCGCGCTTTTTGTCATCGCGACGGATCTGGAGCAGGCCCGGGCGCGCGCCGTGCAAATCGACAGCGAGCGCAAGGCGCCTGTGCAATTTCATCGTCCTGAACAAAAATCTCACCTCGGCTGGAGCGGCGACGTCACCGCCTCAACGATCGACGGTGTGTGGGATCGCACGGCCATCCTCTTGAACGCCCGCACGCAACTGGACGAGGAGATGTCCATCGATCTGGAAAACGTTCGCTTCCTGGACAGCGCCGGTCTCGGCTTCATGGTTCGCCTGCGGCGAATGGCACGGCAGCACGGCAAGGATCTCCGGTTTGTCAATCCGAGCGAACCCGTCCAGCGCGTCGTGCGCCTCGCCAAACTCGAAAGCTTTCTTCTCGGAGGAGCGGTATGAAGGTGGGGCTCAGCACCAGCGTCGTTCAGCGGGGAAAAACGGGCGTCGCCCAGTACGTCTTCGCGCTGACGAAGGCATTGCTCGATCTGCCGGACGGCCCGGAGTTGACGCTCTTCGTCCTCGCGGAAGATCTTCCGCTTTTTGCTTTCGCAAAGGGCCGCGCCCACATCGAAGTCGTGAATGAGGAGCACCGTCCCCCGGTCCACAATATCCTCTGGCACCAAACGCAACTGCCCCGGCGCGTTCGCGCACTGGGCCTCGACGTGCTGCACGTGCCGAGCTACCGCCGCATGGTCTGGTCGAACGCCTGCCCAACGGTGGCGACCATCCACGACCTCGCGCCATTTCACGTCGTTGGGAAATACGACCGGAAGCGGACGTTCTATGGCCGCACGGTAGCTCGTATCCTCGCCGCGCGGCAGGATGAAATCATCGCCATCAGTTCCGTCACCGCTCGGGACATCACCCGTTTTTTTCGCATCCCGTCCGAGCAAATTTCGGTCGTCCACAATGGCCTCGACCACGACCGCTTTCATCCCTCCGACGATGAGGAAACGGCCGCAGCCGCGGTTCAGCGTCATCATCTGGACCGGCCGTTCTTCCTCTACGTTTCGCGCCTGGAACATCCGGGGAAGAATCACGTGCGTCTCATTGAGGCGTTCAATCGCTTCAAGACGGCCACCCAATCTCCCTGGCTGCTGGCACTCGGCGGCAGCGACTGGCACGGGGCCGAAGCGATTCACGAAGCCGCCCGGCGTTCGCCGTTTGCCGATGACATTCGCTTTACCGGCTTCATTTCCGACGACGAATTGCCCGCCCTCTACCGCGCCGCCGGTGCGATGGTCTATCCCTCGCTCTACGAGGGCTTTGGCCTTCCGCCAATCGAAGCAATGGCCTGTGGATGTCCGGTGCTCACGACGCATCGCGGCGCGCTCGCGGAGGTCGTGGCCGATGCCGCCGCCATCGTCGATCCCGAAGATGTCCCGGCGATGGCCTTCGAATTGGAACGCCTGACGACAAACCGCTTCTGGCGCGCCTATCTCGTGGAGGCCGGCTTGCAAAGGGCGGCACGCTTTTCCTGGCACAAATGTGCGCAGGCGACGTGGCGCGTCTATCAACGCGCCCTTCAGCAAGGCACAACCGCCGCCGTCAGCCGGCGAAAACTGGAAAGCACCGCGTGGATCTCCTAAGCTACTGGCAACTCAACGAACGTCCTTTCGAGGCGGTCTGGGACTCGCGCTTTTTCTATCCCAGTCAGTCCCATGCGGAAGCGCTTCATCGGCTGCAATATCTTGCCGCCGAACAGACCATGAATGTCGGCCTCCTCACCGGAGAGATCGGCTGCGGCAAGACTCTCACCTGCGCCGTTTTCGAGGAGCAACTCGATCCCTCGCGTTATTGCGTCGCCAGGTTTGAACACGTGCAGTTCGGGTTCGACGACATCGTCGCGGAACTGCTCCTCGCCCTCGGTGAAGAGGATGCTTCGGCACTTGGCCCCCTCGCACGCTGGCGTTTGCTCGGTGCGTCGCTCGACCGGCTCGCCCAGAGTGGCCGTCACTGCCTGGCGATCTTCGACGAGGCACAGGACTTCGAAATCGAGACGTTGCGCCAACTCAAAGCTCTCACCAATCTCAACGGTCGCGGCCGTTCCGGGCTCACGCTGGTCTTCACGGGACAGCCGGAATTGCAGCAAGTGATTGCTTCGGTCCCGAGTCTCTGGCAGCGAGTCGGACTGCGTTATCATCTGAGAGCGCTCAGTGAGGCCGAGAGTTATGACTATCTCTCCCACCGCTTGCGGATCGCGGGCCACGAAAACGGTTCCGTCTTTTCCGAAAATGCCCTGGCCTTTCTTTTCTATAAGTCGCGTGGCATACCGCGCGAATTGAACCGCCTCGCCAAGCTGGCCATTGAGCTGGCCTGGGTCAGCGAAGAGGAGGTGTTATCCGTGGAGGCCATCGACGCCATGCTCGGTGACGAGGCGCGGCATTGTCTCATTTCTGCACCATGAAACTCAACAAAGGACTCAGCTTCCGAACCCTCAACGAGAAGCGCGGCAAAGCCCCGGCTTTGACCCTCCCGGCGCCATATGTTTCACCTGCCGAGCCGCGTAACGAGGCGCCGGCCGCCGAGGCCGCTGCGCCGGCCGCCCAAGCCGTTCTTCCCTTCGATCCCTGGCGGCTGCTGGGTGCGTTGCTCCTCCGCCTTCCCCTCGTTGCTCTCGCCGGTGTCCTTTGTGCGGCCATCGGTTTCGGCCTCGGCTTGCTGCATTTTCAAAACCTCTATCCCGGGACAACGAGCCTGATTCGGCAGGAATTGCCAAACAGCTTCCAGGCCGGCGAAACGGGTGAGTCTTTCAAACCGAAACCACTTTCCGTCGGAACCCTCATTTCGATTTTGCACTCCCCGGCGTTGCTCAAGCAGGTAAGCGAGCAAAGCCATCCGTCGATATCTCCATCGGTCCTCGCCGCCAAGCTGGTCGTTACTCCCGAAAAGAACACCGATGTCATCCGCGTGGAGTATCAAGGTTGGATCTCGCGCCAGGCGACCGCTGATCTCCTCGCGGTCTATGGAAATGCCGTCGTGAGCCTGATCCGCGACCTCCAAACTCAGGACGCCACCAAGGTCAACCAAATACTTACCGAGCAATTGACATCCATCGACAAAGAGTTGAGCGGGATGTCGCGGGATATCCTCCGATATTCACGGGATTCGAAAATCGTCAGCGCAGACAAGCAAACCGACGCCTATCTCCGGCAGGTCGGCGATCTTACCTTGAAATACGAATCGATGCGAATCGACTTCGAGACGATTGATTTGAAACTCGCGTCGCTGGAGAAGGAACTGGCACGCCATAACCCGCTGGCCGCGAAACTGCACGACGCGCGCGTCGAGTTGGATGGCATGCTGGTTCGATACACGGAGGCCAACCCCGCAATCGCCGAACAGCGCGGCAAGGTCGAAGCCATCGAAAAGGAGATGGCGGAAGCTTTGGCCCACCCGCTCGACACCGCGCAACTGGCGGAAGGCACTGCGGGGACCAGTCTCTATCTCGAGATCGTGGAACTCAAGGCGCAGAAAGAAACCTTGTCGCATCAATTGGAAAAGCTCGCCCGTGTCCGCGATGACCTGCAGGAGAAGCTATCGGCCTTGCCCGAGAAGAGCGTTCAACTCGAACAGATGAAGGCCCGCCAGCAGTCGCTCGAGACGGCTCGCACCATCCTCGGCAGCCGCCAGCGTGAGGCGCAAATGTACGTCGAAAATGCCCCCGGCTATTACCGGGTCTTTTCAACGCCGACAGTGGATGACGTGAGCACGAAAAGCCGCTGGCCCAAAATAGCTCTCCTCGCCGTGGCGCTCGGGATGATGGGGACATTTGGCGCCATCGCTCTGGTTCTCATTCGCGAACTTCTCGACGAACGCATCAAGACCGCTCGCGACTTGTCGCGGGTGACGAAGCTGCCGGTCGTCCTGCAAGTTCCGCCACTCGACGGCGTGGCCGCAGATGAAGTGCGGCAATGGTCGTTCCGAAGCTGGACTTCCTTGGAACCGAGCCTTCGGACAAATCCCGGTGGCGCTGTGGTCCTTGGCGTGACCGCCAGCGGTCCCGGCGCCGGCTGTTCGACGCTACTCTATCGGCTGGCAAGTGCCGCCGCGTGGCGCGGGCACAATGTGCTGGTCGTGGCCAATCGTCCTCCATCGGCCGGCGATTTGCCGCAGGAGACACCCTGCCGCCCGCTTCAGGAACTGCTCGCCGATCCACGTGCTGTCTTTGCCGGCGCAGAAAGCGTGGGCGGGACCGTCCGGTTGTTCACCGCGGAAGACCAAACGCCGTGGGCCGCTAAACTCCGCCATCAATGGATTGCAGCCCTGGCCGCCTGGCGCTCGGTCCGTTCGCTCGTCGTCCTGGTTGAGCTGCCGTACAGCGTCGACCCGGATGTCATCCTTCTTGCTGAGGCCATGCCCAATCTCCTTTGGGTGAGCAGCGAGTTATCGCCGTCCTCGGAGTTACGCCAGCACCTCGAAACGATCCGCAACAGCCGTTGCCGTTTCGTCGGAACCGTCTTCAATCAGCGTCGCGCGACGGCGGTCTCGAGTTGGATAGGCAAGTGGGCGGCCCTCCTTTGCGTGTCCGCTCTCGGCGCCATACAGCTTCATGCTGCCGAACCGGCGCCCACCCACCCGCTTGCCTCCTGGCAGCAGCGCCTCACCCTCGGCGCGGGCGACACTCTCAATATCTCGGTATTCGGCCAAACGGAATCGACCCACGCGGAAGTGCCCATACAGCCGGATGGAAACATCAATTACCGCGAGGCTCATACCATTCATGCTGCAGGATTGACCATTGACGAACTCCGGGCGGCGCTCGATGCCGAACTTGGAAAATTCTATCGCAACGCCCACACCATCATCACCCCGGGCACGTTGACCAGCAAACGCTACTACATCCTCGGCAAGGTCATCGACAAAGGCGCTTTCACTCTCGATCGGCCAATGACCATTTTGGAAGCCGTGGCGCGTTCCCGCGGATTGGAAACCGGCCTTTTCGAAAAGAATACGGTCGAGCTTGCAGATCTTCCGCGCGCCTTTCTTTGCCGCCAGGGACGCCGGATGCCGGTCGATTTCGAGCGCCTCTTCCAGAAAGGTGACTTGTCGCAAAACCTCCAGCTCGAACCGGAGGACTATCTTTACTTCCCTTCGGCGAATACCAATGAAATCTACGTTATGGGTGCCGTGGGTTCGCCGGGGACCCAGGGTTTCACGCCCGACGCGACCGTCGTCAGCATGGTCACGGTGCGAGGCGGCTTTACCTCGAATGCTTATCTGGAAAGGGTCCTCGTGATTCGCGGCTCTCTCGATCATCCGAAAACATTCGTCGTCAATGTCCGCAAGGTGCTCAAAGCCGGCGCAGCCGATTTTGCCCTGCAACCCAAGGACATCATTTTTGTTTCCGACAAACCGTGGGCGCGCGCCGAGGAATTGGTGGACGTCGCCTTGCGAACCTTCGTCCAGGCCGCCGCATCCGGCTGGGCCACGGGTAACGTCGGTCCCCTGATCACCACACCCATCCTTCCAAGTGTCCGATGAAACTTCACCTCTTCCCCTGCGCCGCCCTCTGTCTCAGCCTCCTCTGGCAGACCGGCTGCCATTCCGGTAGTCCACATTTCAAAGCGGGTAAATCGGCGGCAGCCGGCTCCGCCAATTTTTCCAAGACCACCGCCGGCGATCCGATCAATCCGGCCTGGCGAAGCCAGCCGAAGGATGTCTTTAAGTTGGGGCCGGGAGACGTGCTTGATTTGGAAATCATTGGCGACCCGACGACCCGTGCGACAACGACGGTGGGCGCCGACGGAAAGATCTACTTTTACCTGCTCCCGGGTCTCAACGTTTGGGGAATGACGCTCGCGGAAACCAAGACGCTGCTCGAGAAACAACTGCTGACTTATGTCCGCAAACCAGACGTGGCCATCAATGTGCAAACGGTCGGCAGCAAGCACGTCTGGGTGCTTGGGCGATTGAACAACCCCGGCAACGTCCCGCTCACCGCTCCGATGACTGTGGTCGAAGCCATCTCGCGAGCGGGCGGTCTATTCACGTCGCGCTTCTCCGGAACCACCGAGGAACTCGCTGACCTTCATCATAGCTTCCTCATTCGTGGCGGCCGTCCCATCGCCATCGATTTCAATGCCTTGTTACGCGGCGGAGATATGTCGCAAAACATCTATCTCCAGCCGGACGACTATATCTATCTCCCCTCGGCCTTATCGAAGGAAGTGCAAGTGCTCGGCGCCGTGCGGTCGCCAAAGCCCGTCGGCTTCATGGATCAGGTTACATTGATTTCCGCCATCAGCAGCGCCGGTGGTCCTGGCGCGGGAGCGCAACTTTCGCACGTCGCCATCGTCCGCGGCTCCCTGAGTCAACCGGAGATCGCCGTCGTCGATTTCAATGCCATCGTCACGGGCAAACAGCCTGACATCAAACTCGAACCGCGAGACATCGTCTATGTGCCGACTTCTTCGCTGGAATCCCTGTCCAAGTACGCCGGACTCGTCTTCGAAACATTCGTGCGCACGATCGCAGCCAACGAAGGTGGCCACGCCGTGAATTCCGATGCCGTTCCGGTACGGGTGAATGTTGGCTTGCAATAGGACAGTCCACAAACTTTTCGAAATCATGCCGCACCGTGACGACATTCAGCCGGCTCGTCTTCCGCTCGGCGTACTGATTCGGTTCAAGAATTCCGCCGAAACACTGCCGGCGGTCCTCGAGGCGTTGAAGTCGCAGACCCTGCAACCGGACTGCATCGTCGGCGTCGATACGGGGAGCACGGATGCCTCGCCCGGGATTCTCGAAGCCGCCGGCGCTCATATCATCCATTGGTGGGAGCCGTACCATCACGCCCGCGTCTTGAACTTTGGGCTCGCCCATTGTCCCGCAGAACGAGTGCTGGTTCTGAGTTCGCACACCGTCCTCAAATCACCGGACGCCCTCGCGCAACTAAGTGCGGCCTTGGACGATTCCCGCGTGGCCTGTGCGAGCGGCCCCTGGGATACCGACTCTTACTACAGCGACGCCATCACGTGGGACGAACTCCAACGCAAGGGAGTGAAGATTGGCTCGATCTACTCGAACAGCTTTGGCCTCCTGCGCCGAAGCCTCTGGGAGGAAGTGCCCTTCGACGAAGATCTCGTCACGATGGAGGATTACGATTGGGCGATCTCCCAAGTTCGCCGCGGCCACATCTGCCGCCGTGTCCGCTTCAACTTCATTTATCAGCGCCAGGCCCATGCCCGCGATTTCATTTTCACCGCATGCGCGTTTCGCCTGGCAGCACGCTATGGCTTGCAAGTGCGCTGGCTCGGTCGCAAGGCGAGTGTAAAGCAGTTTGTGCGACTCCTGGCTGCCCAATTCACGCGTCCGTTATCGGCCTTTGATTGTGCCGAGAAGGAACTACTCCGCGCACGTCTCTTGGCTTCGCTCTTCTGGCGATTCCATCATCCCACGAGCGACAATTTCGCCCAGACGCGATCTTAGAGGGCGTCTAAAAAGTAAGTTGCGGCCCAGCCCGAAGGGCTGACGGACTGTAGCCGGGGGTAACACCCCCGGAAGCGACACCCACACAACGGATGCACCCCGGAGGGTGTGCCGGAGTCGCCTTCCAGGGGTAAGGTGTGTTTCAGCACATAGGTGACAGATCCTTGTCAGGACATAGGTGACACCTGCTTTTCTTCACATGGGTGACATGGCAGTGGGTT